>JAUNLF010000004.1:235926-240344 GCA_030532405.1 Actinomycetaceae bacterium
CGTCGCAGCAACGCCAGTGGGAGAACAAGCCGCAGCAATCGCAAGCGTCGCAGCAGCAACGCCAGCGGGAGAGTAAACCCCAGCAAGAGTCCGCATGGAATCGGAATCTCCGTCCGGAAACAGAGTCGGGGAGTAACGCGAACCAGCGCACTCAGTGGGAGAGTGGGCCTGACCGGCAGGCCAGGCAATATTCAGCCACGCCCTCCAACACGACGGAAGTAGCGAAGACCCCCGAAGCGGACCGTTACGCCCCACAGGGAAACACGCCGCAGGCGGCAACCACGCAACACGACCGCGAAACGCGCGAAGAACTCGCCCAAAACATCACCGAAGAAACACACGAATCGCCGCGGGGCGGCGTTAAACTCCAAACCTTCGAAGGCGGCGCTCGAAGAAACCAGTCGGAAGCAGGCACCTTCGAAAGCGGTGCCCAAAGAAGCCAGCCGGAAATGGGCACCTCAGAAGGTGACGCCCAAACAAACCAACCGCAAGCCGAAACCTTTGACGACAGCGCGCAAGCATTCGAAGGCGGCGCTCGACTGGATGACCAGGACGCGGAGAACATGAACCTCGTAGGATTACCCCTAGTCGAAAAAATGTTCGGCGCAAGAATCATCGAAGAAACGAACGAAGGAAATAACTAGCCTTGTACGAAGGTGCAGTCCAAGACCTCATTGACGAACTCGGCGCGCTCCCCGGAATCGGACCCAAATCCGCACAACGAATCGCATTCCACCTCCTTAGCGCTGACAAAGAAGACGTGCTCCGACTCGCGCACGCCCTGCAAGTCGTCAAAGAAAAAGTTCGCTTCTGCGACATCTGCGGCAACATTGCCGAAGGGGAAATCTGCCACATCTGCCAAGACCCCAGGCGCGACCAAACCATCATCTGCGTCGTCGAAGAAGCCAAAGACGTCGAAGTCATCGAACGAACCGGATCCTACCGCGGCCTCTACCACGTCCTCGGCGGCGCAATCGACCCCATCCGAGGCATCGGCCCCGACCAACTACGCATCCGCCAACTCATGACCCGCCTATCCAACAACGAAGTCAAAGAAATCATCATCGCCACCGACCCCAACATTGAGGGCGAAGCAACCGCCACCTACCTGTCGCGAATGTTAGACACCCTGAGCGTCCCCGCATCCCGCCTCGCCCTCGGACTACCCGTCGGAGGCGACCTCGAATACGCAGACGAAGTCACACTAGGACGCGCCTTCGAAGGTCGCCGAATCATCGAAAACTAACTAGCCTTTACGTGACTTTTACTACAACAAACCCACCAAAACTCACAAAAACCGCAAGAAACCAGGCAAAACCAGCCTTCCTAGACGTTCGCTTCGTGGATCAAAAATACACGCACACAAGCAAGCCTTTACACTTGGGGACGTATCGGCAGCCAAAAACGCAAACCTGCAGCCAGTTACAAAACCCCCACACGGGCACCGAAACTGGACAAAGCACGCCGACAACAAAAAGGCACACCGGAAACTAGCAAACAGGAGGCCACGTGGCGCTTATCGTGCAAAAATATGGCGGATCATCCGTATCGGATGCAGACGCAATGAAGCGCGTCGCAAAGCGAATCGTAAACACGCGCAACGCTGGCCACAACGTCGTAGTCGTCGTCTCCGCAATGGGAGACACCACCGACGACCTACTCGACCTCGCCGGACAACTAACCAACCAAGCGCCCGACCGCGAAATGGACATGCTCCTATCCGCAGGCGAACGCATCTCCATGTCACTACTCGCAATGGCAATCAACGCGATGGGCGTACCCGCCGTGTCCTACACGGGCGCACAAGCCGGCGTCCAAACCGACAAACACTTCGGCAAAGCCCAAATCACAGGCATGGTCCCCGAACGCGTCGCCCGCTCAATCCGCGAAGGCCAAGTCGCCATCGTCGCCGGATTCCAAGGAATCTCCTCAGACGACGACGTCACCACGCTCGGCCGCGGCGGATCCGACACCACCGCCGTAGCGCTCGCAGCCGCCCTCAACGCCGACGTATGCGAAATCTACACGGACGTTGACGGCCTATACACCGCGGACCCACGAATCGTGCCCACCGCGCGCCGCGTACGCCAACTACGCCAAGAAGAAACCCTAGAACTCGCCGCCCACGGCGCTAAAATCCTGCACCTACGCGCAGTCGAATTCGCACGCCGCTACAACGTGCCCCTCCACGTGCGTTCATCGTTCTCCACAAAGGACGGCACGTGGATCTCAAACGCGCCCGCAAACCCAGAACTTAAAGGCCTCGTACCCGACGCCGCGCTCGCTACCAACCAGGAGGACAAAGTGGAAGCACCCGTCATTTCCGGTATCGCCCACGACCGTAGCCAGGACAAGATCACGATCGTCGGCATCGCAGACACGCCCGGCAAAGCATCACGCCTGTTCGAAATCGTCGCGTCCGCCGGTGCGAACATCGACATGATCGTCCAGAACGTGCCGACCTCCGGCTCGGGCCGCGCAAACATCACGTTCACGCTTCCGCAAGACGACGCCGAAAAAACGCTACAAGCCATCGAAGCTGCCCGCGAAGAACTCGACTTCACGGACGTGCGTTACAACCCGAACATTGGCATCCTGTCGCTCATCGGCGCAGGTATGCGCACCAACCCCGGCGTTTCCGCGAAACTGTTCGGCGCACTGTCAAACGCGGGCATCAACATTGACATGATTTCAACCTCGGAAATTCGCATTTCCGTAGTCACCAAACTAGACGACCTAGATAACGCGGTCCGCGCCGTCCACTCGGCGTTTGGCCTCGATTCCACAGAATCAGAAGCCGTAGTTTACGGAGGAACCGGACGATGACCAAAGAACTAACCCTCGCAGTAGTAGGCGCAACCGGCCAGGTCGGCCGCGTAATGCGCGACATTCTCGCCCAGCGCGACTTCCCCGCCACGAACGTGCGTTTCTTCTCCTCAGCACGTTCCGCAGGAACAGAACTTGACTACCGTGGCAAGAAAATCATTGTTGAGGACGTAGCGAACGCCGACTACTCCGGCATCGATATCGCTGTGTTCTCCGCGGGCGCTACCGCGTCGCGCGAATACGCACCCAAGTTCGCCGAAGCGGGTGCGGTCGTAGTTGACAACTCTTCCGCGTGGCGCAAAGACCCGGACGTACCGCTAGTCGTCACCGAGGCGAACCCGGACGACATTAAGTCACGCCCGCGCGGAATCATTGCGAACCCGAACTGCACGACGATGGCTGCAATGCCTTCACTGAAAGTCCTTCACGATGAGGCCGGCCTAAAGCGCCTAACCGCATCGTCCTACCAGGCCGTATCAGGCTCGGGCCTTGCCGGCGTTAACGAACTGATCGAACAGACTAAGGCCGCAGTTAGCCAGGACTTGAACGCGCTCGTAACCGACGGGGCAGCGCTAGAGCTTCCCGAACCGAAAACCTACGTTGCCCCCATCGCGTTCAACGTGGTGGCGATGGCTGGAAACATGGTCGACGACGGTTCGCTCGAGACCGACGAAGAACAAAAGCTTCGCAACGAGTCCCGCAAGATCCTCGGCATCCCCACCCTGAAGGTGTCCGCCACGTGCGTGCGCGTCCCCGTATTCACCGGGCACACGCTAACCATTCACGCCGAGTTTAACCGCGAGATCACCCCCGAACGCGCCAAGGAACTACTGGCCGACGCCCCCGGCGTGAAACTCGCAGACGTCCCCACGCCCCTCGCCGCAGCCGGCGTTGACGAAACCCTCGTCGGGCGCATCCGTCAAGACCAGGCAGTCGACGACAACCGCGGACTCGTCCTCGTCGTCGCTGGAGACAACCTGCGAAAGGGCGCCGCACTGAACACGATTCAGATCGCGGAACTCGTCGCCAAGGAACTCCAGGCAAACTAGGTGAGCCATTTCACTTAGACTCAAGGGAATAAGCAAGCGATAGCAACGGTTGAGGTTGTTGGATAGCAAAACTGACAACCCGGGAGGGAACTTCCAAAATGGCAACTACTGACTTGACCTTCGACAAGTTCGGCTCGACCATCGAAGAAAACGAGATCGTTCTGGTCGATTTCTGGGCAGGCTGGTGCGCTCCGTGTCGCATGTTCGCCCCGATCTACGACGAGGCCTCCGAGCGTCACGAGGACGTCGTATTCGGCAAGGTAGACACCGAGGCTGAGCAGCAGCTCGCAGCCGCCGCGCAGATCTCTTCGATCCCGACCCTCATGGCATTCCGCCAGGGCATCGCAGTATTCCGCCACTCCGGCGTACTGCAGGGCGCAGCACTTGACGACATCATCGGCCAGATCAAGGACCTTGACATGGACGACGTTCGCCGCCAGATCGAAGAAGCCGAACAGCAGCAGAAGAACAACTAGTAGACAAGCCAGCTACTAGCAAAGCTTCAGGGCCGCATCCGAGTTTTTCGGGTGCGGCCCTTTTTCG
>JAUNLF010000024.1 GCA_030532405.1 Actinomycetaceae bacterium
AACAAAAGGACAAAACAAAAAACACACTATCGAGTTCACAAACAACACCCACACAAAGACTTTCCGATTATGTTCCTCGGTCTGTCTGAGGTGTTTTCCGCTTCGGTTTTACAACCTGGACGGACAATCTATATTACTGATTTCTTTTCTTTTGTCAAGATCAGAACGTTCAGTTTGTAGATTTTGTTGCTCCGTTTCGCTTCGCTTCCGCGGGGCAACGAAATGAAACTTTACTCGTCAGGTATAGCCGGGTCAAATCCCTGAGCGGTGACCCTAACCACACTTACTTTTCCGCGTCATTTCAGGTGTAACGCCGAACACACCCCACTGGCACCCAGACCGTTGGCACTTTAGTTTCACGCCCTCAATCATCTTCAAGAAACGGCCCTAAATGGCTTATTATTGGTATTCGGTGATTCCTTCGGCGGCTATTCACCACCGCGCTATAGAAGAGAGGTCCCCGATGCCCCACTCCGTTGGGTTCGATCGCGAGCGATACATTGAACTCCAGTCGAAGCACATTAACGAACGACGCCGCGAAATTGGCGGCAAACTTTACTTGGAGATGGGCGGGAAGCTCTTCGACGATCATCATGCTGCGCGCGTACTGCCCGGCTTTACTGCGGATAACAAAATCGCGATGCTGGAGACCTTCAAGGATGACATTGAAATCATCGTCACCCTTAACGCGAAAGACCTTGCCAGGCAAAAGGTCCGCGCCGATACCGGGATTCCATACGATGAGGACGCTCTTAGGCTGATCGACATCTTCCGCGAGCGCGGGTTCCTGGTCGAAAACGTTGTGCTGACGCAGATGGATGAGGATAATCGCGAGGCGAAGGCGTTTCGCAACCGGCTGGAGAAGCTTGGTTTGAAGGTTGCGCGACACCGCACTATTAAGGGCTACCCCGCTGACACGGAGCACATTGTTTCGAGCAGGGGGTTTGGGAAGAACGACTTTGTGGAGACCAGTCGGGACGTCATTTTAGTGACCGCCCCCGGGCCCGGATCTGGAAAGCTCGCTACGTGCTTGTCGCAGATTTACCACGAGTTTCAACACGGCAGGCAGGCGGGCTACGCGAAGTTCGAGACCTTCCCGATTTGGAATCTGCCGCTAGATCATCCTGTGAATATGGCGTATGAGGCCGCTACCGCGGACTTGGATGATGTCAATATGATTGACCACTTCCACTTGGCGGCGTATGGCAAGCAGGCGGTTAACTACAATCGCGATCTGGAAGTGTTCCCGCTGCTGTCTGCGTTGTTGGAGCGGCTGATGGGCGAATCGCCCTACCAGTCCCCCACGGACATGGGCGTAAACATGGTGGGCTTTTGTATCAGCGATGACGAGGTTTGCCAAGAGGCCGCGAAGCAGGAAGTTATCAGGCGTTTCTACAAAGCGTTGGTGAATGAAAAGCGGTACGGCACCGAGCCGTTGGAGTCCAATCGGATCGCGATTATCATGGGCAAGCTCGGGATTGATCGCACGTACCGCCCGGTGGTGAAGCCGGCACTGCAGATTGAGCGTAAAACCAAGAATCCTGGAACTGCTATACAACTGCACGATGGACAGATCGTAACTGGTAAGACTTCCGCCTTGTTGGGCCCGTCGGCGGCGATGCTTTTGAACGCGTTGAAGCTACTCGCCGGCATCCCGCGCGACGTTCACTTACTTGCGCCTGAGTCTATTGAGCCGATACAGACTCTTAAGACGGAGCACTTGGGTTCGCGAAACCCTCGCCTGCATACGGATGAGGTTTTGATCGCCCTGTCGGTGTCCGCGAATACTGACGAGTACGCCCATCGCGCCCTCGAACAATTGCAAGCCTTACGCGGCTGCGATGTTCACACGACTACGATTTTGGGGTCAGTTGATGAAGGCATCTTCCGCAACTTGGGTGTAAACGTCACGTGCGAACCGAAGTTCTGGCGCAAGGGCGTGTACCAAAAACGATAGTTGCGTCCTACGGGTTCGAGGTCGACGCACCAAGGGTGGACACCTGCCAGACACCTGCACTTAAGTTGTTGTTCACCATGTGGCGCTGTACGTTCAACTCGATGGCATAGCGTCTGCTCTGAAGATTGTTGTGGACAAACCAAGGAGCCTCATGGCCGAGTCAGTTCGTGAACCCGCCCCGACCGCGCAAATGCCTTCGCGCGGGTCTGCCGCGGAGGTGTTCCGCGTGTTTGGCAAGCTTGGTCTCACGTCGTTTGGTGGGCCTGTCGCGCATTTGGGGTATTTCCGTGCGGAGCTAGTGGAGCGTCGCAAGTGGCTTTCGGAGCGCCAGTATGCCGACCTTGTTGCGCTCAGCCAGTTCCTGCCCGGCCCCGCGTCTTCGCAGGTCGGGTTTGGCCTTGGCATGTATCGCGCGGGTTTTTGGGGCGCGTTGGCCGCGTTTGTCGCGTTCACGTTGCCGTCGGCGGTTGCGCTCGTGTTGTTCGCGTACGGGGCTTCGTTTTTCACGGGCCCGATTGGGGAGGGCGTGCTCGCCGGCCTAAAGATTGTCGCCGTCGCGATTGTGGCGCAGGCGGTGTGGGGTATGGCGAAGTCGCTCACCCCCGATAGGCAGCGCGCGAGCATCGCTGTTGTTGCAGCGGCCGTGGTGTTGTTGTGGGCGGGGGTTGGCGGCCAGGTTGTCGCGATTGTAGTGGGCGGCCTTGCCGGACTCGCATTTTTGCGCGGGGGCACGGACGAGAAGTCCCCTGCATTATTGTTCCCCGTGTCCAAAACCGTGGGTGTTGTCAGTTTGGTGGTTTTTGCGGTTTTGCTGGTTCTTGTTTTCGTACTTGAGGGCGTGCGCGGTAGTGGAAATCTGGCGGTATTTGGCACGTTCTTCCGCGCCGGTTCGCTGGTGTTTGGTGGCGGGCACGTTGTGCTACCGCTGCTCCAGGCGGGTACTGCGGATGCGGGTTGGGTTACCTATGAGCAATTTCTAGCTGGTTATGGTGCGGCTCAGGCGGTGCCGGGGCCGTTGTTTACGTTTGCCGCGTATCTGGGTGCTGTGTCTTCGGCAGGTTCTGGCGGTGTGGTTGGGGCGCTGGTTGGTTTGCTCGCGATCTTCTTGCCCGGGTTCCTCCTTCTTGTTGGTGTGTTGCCGTTTTGGAATTCGGTGCGCGAATATCCAAAGGTGCATGCGCTGATGAGGGGTGCGAATGCGGCTGTAGTGGGGATTTTGTTGGCCGCGCTTTATGACCCCGTGTTTACGACGGCGATTACTGGGCCGGGCGCGTTTGTGCTCGCAATCGTTGGCTTCCTGCTGTTAGTTCAGTGGAGGCTCGCACCGTGGATGGTGGTGGCACTGTCGGCGCTCGGCGGTGTCGCATTGCAGTTCCTGCCGTTTTAGCGCTCGCCTCCACAGAAGATGGTAAGAGCCCGGCCTTAAAAGACCGGGCTCTTTGAGGCTCCCTAGCCGTTACTCGCCTCCTTTAATCGCACGCATTGCAACGGAGAACTCGAGCGGGCCTGTTCGCAGAAGATACTCCTCATGCGTCTTGGCTCCCCAAGAATCGTCACCTCCAACTCCCCTCCTCATGAGGGCGGGACGCAACCAAGTTCGGCGGTGAGGGCCTAGCTCATCAATGTGCATGGCGTTCTCAATCTCGAATGGGCTTGCAGGCAATGCTGAGAATTCCATGGGCTGCGCGGCGAACAGCTCGATCCCGAAGCCGGATTCGTCAGTGAGGCGAGCCCACCTAACCCCCGTTCGTGAACCGGCTTCCTGCGGCCGCAGGTAGGGCGTGAGCATTTCGCGCACGTCCGCCGCATACCGGCCGAGGAACGCGCCCTGACGGCGGTCTACCGCCGCTTCGCCCGGCCCCTCCCCGTACCAGTTGACCTGCGTGAGCGAGGGGTCAACCGGGATGAGGAAGCCGAACTCGGGCGGGTCGGCAAGCCCCTCCCCGGGGTTCAAACGCGCGCGAAGTACGAGCGTTGAATCGGCGAACACTTTCGCTTCCATGTCGCATGTGGAGGCGGGTGAGGAGGCGAGGTCGAGCGTCCACGAAACATTCACGCTGCGTTCGGTCACGGTGACGGTGAACGGTTCGGTACCTCCGCGGATCTTTGAGTACCTTGAGGCAACCAGCCACTGCGCATCCTGCATGGGGGCGTTCCAGCCTCGTTCGTTGGAGGTGGGTGCGTGCCACATGTTTACGCTCGGCAGGCCGCGTAGCACTTGGCGGGCGCGCGCTCCGTGCGGGCCGACCATGTACGCCTGGATGCCGCCGGCGCTGCGCGAGAAGATCACCTCGAAGCCTTCGCCGCGCACACCAATATTGTTCGTGGAGTCGACTAGGGTCAGGCCGTCTGGCACTTCGCTCACACCAACTGGGTTTGCCTGCTCGAATACCGAGGCGTGCGGATTCGCGGCCTCCGCTACGCGGAACACGTGTTGCTCACGCGCGACCTCGAAGCCGGCCGGCGCCCAGGCGGTAGGTGCGCGAAGCGTGAAGCTAACATCAATCGCGTACTCCCCACTCTGCTGCGGTAGCACAAACGGTAGCGGGTACTCCCCGGTCTCCCCCGGCGCGAGCTCCACCTCTACCTGCGCAGTTGCAAGTAGCACCCCTTCGCGCTCTAAACTCAGCTCGCACACCAGCTGCGACGTATCCGTCACCTCGTAGTCGTTGCGAACGCGGAAGCCTCCCTCATCAATCTCAATGGCGAGGGGGCTGTACAGCGCCTTGAGTGCGGCAGTCTGCGGTTTAGGTGTGTGGTCGGCGAAGAAGAGGCCGTTGCCGGAAAAGTCGGCGTCGTGCGTCGGCTCGCCAAAATCGCCGCCGTAGCCGAGGAACTCGCGGCCGTACTCGTCTTTTGCGATGAGTGCTTGGTCGGCGAAGTCCCACACGAACAGGCCCTGGAAGTGCGGTTCTTTTTTGGAAAGGTCCATGTATTTGTCGACCGCGCCGAAAGAGTTGCCCATCGCGTGCGCGAACTCGCAGAGGATGAACGGCTTGTCGCTGTGGGTTTGCAAGAACTTCTCTACGTCGGCGGCGCTCGTGTACATCTGCGAGTACACGTCGGAGGTCTCGAGGTAGCGCGAGTCCCAGTACACGCCTTCGTAGTGGATCGGGCGCGAGTCGAGCGCCCTCACTTCGTTTGCGACGTCTCGAAGCACAGTGCCTCCAAGAGACTCATTGCCGAGCGACCACATAACCACGCTCGGGTGGTTTTTGTCGCGGCGAACCATGGAGGTCACGCGGTCTGAAACTGCAGGCCGCCACTCCTCGCGGTCGCCCGGGAAGGCTTCTTCGATCGTGTCGAGGCCGCGGATGACCCGCTCCCACATGGCGTGGGTTTCTATTGATGCCTCGTCGATCACGTAGAAGCCGAGTTCGTCGGCGAGCTCGTAGAAGATCTTTGGGTTTGGGTAGTGGCTTGTGCGGATTGCGTTTACGCCGAGGCGTTTTAGTTCGATGAGGTCGCGTCTGATCAGTTCGGGGTTCGGCACGCGCCCGTTTAGGCTGAAGTCGTGGCGGTTCACGCCTTTGAGTAGTGCGCGTTTTCCGTTGATGAGGAGGATTCCGCTATCAATTGAGACGTTGCGGATGCCGATGCGCTGGTCGATGACTTCGTCGAGGGTTCCGTCGCTGTTTTTGACGAGGATTCGCGCGTTGTACAGGTGCGGGTCTTCGGCGCTCCAAAGGTGCGGGCCCTGCACGGTGATGGTGAGTTTGTTGCCGTCTTTGGCGAAGTCGCCCACGCCTTCCAGGCTTGCCTGTACGGTTCCGTTTTCGAGGCCGCGCCCACTCAGGTCGAGACTGATCTGAGCGCTGCTGTGGTCTTCGAGGAGGTGCACGCTCACGCGGATGTCTTCGATGTGTGTGCGCGGCACTTTGGTGAGGCGCACCGAGCGGAAGAGGCCGGAGAAGCGCATGAAGTCTTGGCTTTCGAGCCAGGAGCCGGAGCTCCATTTCCATACGCGACACACGATTCGGTGCTTCGCGCCGTCGGCGTAGGAGGTGACGTCAAACTCGGAAGGTAGGAAGGAATCGGTAGCGTAACCAATGAAGTCTCCGTCGACCCATAGGGCCAGTGCCGATTCTGCGCCTTCCGCAATGAAGCGCAGTGATTCCCCCTGTTCGATCTTAGGGAACTGCACATCCCGTGCGTAGGTCGAGACTGGGTTGAACAGAGTGGGAATCTCGCCAGGATTGAGGTTTTCATGACCGTCCCAGGGGTACTGCTTGTTCACGTATTGCGGTTTGTCGTAGCCGCTAAGTTGGATGTGTGAGGGTACTTGAATGTCGTCCCAGGCGGTGATATCCGTTTCCGGGTTCTCGAGCCCTTCTGGGACGTTGGTGGGCCGTTGCGCGTGATGGTATTTCCACACGCCGTCTAGTGGAGTAGTTAGGGCGGAGTGTTTTGCGTTCGCCTCCTCCTCACTAGCGAACCACCCGTGGTCTGAGTGGACGGGTAGGCGATTTAGGGCAAATGAGCCGGGGTCGGCGAGGACGGTCGGATTGAATGTGTTTGATTGTGTCATTTGATTGCTCCGGTTACACCGTTCGCGAAGGATCGCTGTAGGACGAGGAATACGACGACCGCGGGTAGTGTGGCGATCAGGACTGCGAGCATGAGTACGCCGTAGTCGGTTACGTATCCGGCAGATAGGTTGGATACGAGCATCGGCATGGTTTGGTACGCGTTGTCGACGAGGATAACTTTTGGCCACAGGAAGTTGTTCCATGCGGTCATGAATGTGATAACTGCCGCGGCCGCGTACGTAGAGCGCATAGTTGGCACGTAGATGCGGGTGAAGATTGCGAGTTCGCCAAGACCGTCAATCCGCGCTGCTTCGAGGATTTCGTGCGGAAACGATCGCGTGGATTGCCGGAAGAGGAGGATAAGGAACGGCGCCGCGACCGCGGGTAGCACGACGGCCCACGTGGAGTTCACCATTCCGACTCGTGCGAAGAGGCGGAATAGGGGGATCATTGTTGCCGCGAGGGGGATCATCATGGCAATTAGGAGGATGGCCATGAGTCGGTCTTTAGTTGGCGAGTGGTAGATCTCGAATGAGTAGCCGGCAATTGAGGTGATTATTAGAGCAAGCACCGTGGTGAGGATAGCGTTGACGCTGGAGTGCCACATTGCGCTGCCGAGGTCTTGGCTTTGTAGGAGGCCTTCGAGGTTTGTAATGAAGTTGGAGCCGGGCGTGAGTTTGGTTGAGAGTACGTCCTGGCTCGTGTTGGTAGCGGAGACTGCCATGAAGTAGAGGGGGAAGATTGAGAAGATCGAGATGACTGCGAGGAACAGGTATTTTGGTGCTTCACGGAATCTTTTAGTCACGACTATCACCGGCCTTAATTTGGATGAGCGCGAGAACAGCAACGAGGATCAGGATCACGTACGACAGGGCGGACGCATATCCGAAGTTCGGGTTTTTCTGGAATGAAAGCTCGTATAGGTAGTGGGACATGGTCATGGTTGCGTAGGCAGGGCCACCCTTGGTGAGGTTCCATGACTCATCGAAGAGTTGGAGCGTGCCGTTGGTCGACATGATTGCCGTGAGAAGAATGATCGGTTTCAGCTGCGGAACGATTACGTACCAGAAAGTCTTGATCGATCCCGCACCGTCGATACGGGCAGCTTCGATTGTGGAGGGGTCAATATTTTGGAGGCCCGCGAGGTAGAAAATCATGTTGTAACCAGTCCAACGCCATAGCAGACCGAGGATGATGACCATACGCGCCGTACCGGCTTGACCGAGCCAGTTAATAGGACTGTCGATGAGATTCCAGGAAACTAACAGCTCGTTCACAAAGCCGTCAGCGGCAAACAGCGTTCTAAAGACGAGCGAGTAGGAGACGAGCGAAACTGCGGCTGGCAGGAAGATAGCGGTTCGCCAGAAGGCCTTGAACTTCAGATTTTGCTGGTTTAGGACAACTGCCAGAATAAGTGCAAATAACAGCATGACTGGCACTTGAATGACTAAATAAATGACGGTGTTCTTCAACGTCATCATGAAGATTTCATCATTGAGGAGACGCTGATAGTTGTACCACAGAGGTTCAGCAAAATTTAGGCGCGCGCCTTTTCCTGTCTTGAATGACAGGAGGAGGGCTTCGAACATGGGCCAAAAGTTCATTATGAAGATCAGCAATGCGGCCGGGATAATGAATGACCAACTAGTTAGTGTTTTCTGTAGCCGCTTGCCTGAGCGACTTACCGTCGACTGCATAGTAACCTCACTGTTCTATTCTGCGACGCTTCGGTTTTAAATTGGATGGGCTTTGAAGTGGGGCCGAAAGACGTAGCCTTCCGGCCCCACTTTAGGGTTATTACCCCATTGCGAACTCGACGTTCTCCTGCGCTTCTTGGAACGCTGTCTTAGCGTCGGCGCCAGACGCGATCTTGACCAGCGCGGTGTTCACTGCGTCACGAGCTTCGGTGTGATAAATGCCCTTTAGGGACGTGGGAACATTCGGCGCAAACTCAACTACGTCTGCGTAGATAGCCTGACCGCCGAAGAACTCCTGGGGTTCTGCGTACGCTTCGGATTCGCCTGCCGGCATCCAGTTTGCAATTGCACCAGCGCTGGAGAGGATCGTATCGTACAGCTCGACAGAGCCTGCGAAGGTAGTTGCGAGGAAGTCTTGCGCAAGTTCCTTGTTTGCGTTCGAACTGATAGCCCACGACGACCCACCGTTAGAGGTGTAGTTCGTAGCTCCAGGAACGTTGTCGAGCGACGGCACGTTCGTGATTGCCCAGTTTCCAGCCTGATCCTTTCCCTCCTGGATACTTGCAGAGATCCAGACGCCGTTAATGGTTCCGGCTACGCTGCCATTGATGAAAGAACCAATGTACTCATCCCAAGAGTTTACGAGCATTAGCACGCCTGAATCGATGAGCTCCGTGTAGACGCGAGCCACTTCCGTTAGCGCGGGGTTGTCTGCAATCTTCGGATTGCCGTTTTCGTCAAACATGCTCTCACCAGCAGACACGAGCATCATCATCGCAAGGTCAGAATTACCCGACATGGTGGACATCAGGGGTTTGCCGGTTTTTTCGAGCACGACTTTGCCTTGCTCGATGTACTGGTCCCAAGTGATGTCAGTGAAGTCTTCGATCGTGTAGCCAGCTTCCGCAAGAATGTCAGTTCGCAGTGCAGAAATACCCGTACCGGAATCGAAGGGCACGCCATAGTGCTCGCCCTCGTAGCTAGACTCAGCCACTACCGATTCGGGGAAGTAAGAGAAGTCAACTACATCCGAATCTACTGTTTCGAACAGCTCAGGATAGTTAACTACGTTCTTTTGGAAGGAGTAGTTCTGCATCAAAAAGATGTCGGGGAGCTGATCATATTGCATTGACTGCGCGATAGTCGTGATTTTCGGCTGGAGGTCGTCCCACGGCGTCTCGACAATGTTCAGCGAAAAGTCAGGATGTTCCTGCTGGTATATCTTTTCTGCTTCCTTTAACGCGTAGATGTTGAAAGCGGGATCCCACGCCCAGACCGTAAGAGCCTGGCCGCCATCTTCACCCTCCGATGGGGAGGCTCCAGATCCACAGGCGGTAAGGGTTAGACCTGCGGCCAGCACGACGCCGGTCGCCACGATTCGTCTCAAGGTTTTCATCATTGAACTCCTAATCATGTTCTTAGTTGGCTAACAGTGTTGACACATATCCAAATGGACTACTGCAAACAGTCAGGGGCCAATCCCTGGATATTAACGTTAGCATTCTGACACGACCGAGCAACTCTAGCCGTAAATTTAATGTAACGATTTAACAACAGATAGCGCCTTATCAAGGAAAACGCGTAGCCAGGCGAGATGGAGCGCGCAAACAAAATCATGATTCGAGATTGTTTACGTAATCAACCACACGCCATTATCGTCTGCTAGAATTGAGCTATGCTCCCCATCTCTCAACCTTCAAACAAGCCTTCAATTCAAGATGTTGCACGCCTCGCGGGTGTATCAGCCCAGACGGTTTCAAGAGTTGCTCGTCAGGCCCCAAATGTTAGGGAGAGCACGAGAGATCGAGTACTACTCGCAATGGAGCAACTCGGGTATGTTCCTAATCGCGCCGCCAGAGCATTGCGCTCTGGGAAGTTTCGAGCGATTGGAGTGATTACACAGAATTTGATGCGCACCGGCGAGAACATGATCACCGCAGGAATTGCCGCGGCGGCGGAGGAGAGGGGATATTCGGTCACTCTTCGACAAGTATCGCATCCAGAGACGGACGACCTAGCTAAGGCGGGTGCCTACTTTAGCAACCAGTCTATTGACGGTCTGATTATTGTTCAGGCTGGTTCGGGACAGATGCCTTCCACGTTACCTCGGAATATTCCGACTGTTGTTTCTGATTCGAGGTTTGTCGATAGTTTTCCATCGGTGGCTGCCGACCAGGTGCAGGGAACTGGGTTGATAATGCAGCACCTGTTTGACCTTGGTCATCGTCGAATAGCGCACATTGCGGGGCCAACAGATTCAGGGTCTGCTAATACTCGACAGTTGATCTGGCAGAAGTACCTCGGGAAAGCTGGCCTACCACTTGGCCCAATAGCGTACGGTGATTGGAGTGCGCGCTCTGGCTATCAGGCAACCATTCGCCTACTTCGAGAGGCAAACTTCACCGCAATTTTCTCTGCAAATGATGAGATGGCATTCGGAGCCATGAGAGCTCTACACGACCATTCTTTACGAGTCCCTGAAGACGTATCCGTTGCGGGTTTTGACAACATTGCTTTGTCTGACTTCGCCATTCCACCGTTAACAACCGTCACGCAAAATTTTGAAGCTATCGGCCGCGCTTTGGTGGATTTAATCCTTGACGAGATAGAGACACCCAGCGGCGAGAGGGAGCATTTGCTCATTCCGTGCGATTTGTTTGCGCGTCAATCAACCGGCCCTGTGAACGTCGAGCGACGCTGATAGCAGCTAAAGACGCCTCCGAGAGTACGTTTGGACAATCGTTTAGAAGTTGAGCGACGCTCCAATACGCTGGCAGAACTGCCGCGATACTCGAGCTTCAACTAACCACCCGATTCTTAGTGGACCTCCTTGTAGATGGATTGTCCGCACCTGCTAGTACTCTGTTAATAACTAATCTAGCTCGCTGTCGCCAAAGGAGACGCTTACCTGATGAAGGGCAACGTAGTCGATATCCACAAGGTATTTGATGGCTCCGAAAAGAAACTCGTAATCCCTGTTTACCAGCGAAACTACGACTGGACGATCAAGAACTGTGAGCGACTTTTCGATGACATTGAAGAGTTGATCTCGCAGAACCGCCCTAAGCACTTCTTTGGCGCCGTAGTCGGAAACCCAGAAGACTCATTCACCTGGGTCGTCATAGATGGCCAG
>JAUNLF010000011.1 GCA_030532405.1 Actinomycetaceae bacterium
GCCTAGGACACCGCCCTCTCACGGCGGCGACACCGGTTCAAATCCGGTTGGGGGTGCCACTTCGAACTTTGCGCCCGGTGGGGCGCTTTTTTGTTACCCGCCCTAACTGCTACCGAGCCGTTATTTGGCGGACGCGACCTGCGCGTACAGGTCCAAGTACGTTTCAAGCCCTTGATCCCACGTGTGTTTTATTGGATTTGTGAGGGCGTTTTGGCGCATGGTGCGTAGCCGATCGGGATGCTTACTAAGCATGGTGAGTGCGGCGGCCATCTCTTGATCGTCGCCTACTTCGAGGCCGTCGAAGCCGTGGGTGATGAACTCTTCGATGCCGGCGCCGCGACGGTAGATGACGGGCAGGCCGCAGGCGCGGGCCTCCAGGGCGGCTATGCCGAACGCTTCTTTGGGAACGGGGGAGACGAACAGGTCGGCCTCGGCGTAGTGCTTGGCCAGAGTGTTTGGCCCGACCTTGCCCCGCAAAACAACGGGTGCCCCCTCCCGGATGAGCGCTTGCAGTCGGCCGCGTTCAGATCCGTCACCGAAAACAGAAACCTCAAGATTGCCGCCCCTGCGCGCGGCCTCAAGGCTGAGGTTTGCCAGCGGCACAACCCTCTTGCGCGGCGCCAACCTGGTGGCGGTCACTACCCGCAACGGCAACTCGCCACGGGCAGCCTCGCCCTCATGAACGGAATTTTTGAAACTAGCATTAATACGCGACAGGGCGCGGCTACGACTGGACTTCCACGGCTCGTCGTGAATGAGGTTTGGCAGTACGCCAACTTCTATGTCGCGCAGTGCGGACTTCTGCACAGCCCTAGCGGCGGCACTTGACACGGCGGTGAGGACGATTCCTGACTCGGCCCAACTGCGCAGCGGATTGGCGAATCCGTACCACCACGTGGCGTCCGCTAGGTGCGAATGCCACGTCACAATCGCCGGAATACCGCGGTCAATGCAGGCATCCGTGGCGAGGCGAGCAAACTGCGAAACGATACCGGTGTGAATATGGACGACGTCAAAACCCGGCAAGTCGCTACGCAACGCGTCGCCGGCAAACGGATTCACAGGCAGGTCAAACGGGATGCGCGCAGTTAATCTGCGCACGAGGACGCCGCCGTCCCACTCGACGTGGTCACCGCGCTCATCACCACTCGGGGTCGCCGTAATGACGGTGACATTATGGCCCGCAGCGTGCAGGGCCTGACCCAAGTTGCGCACCTGGGTTTCAATACCCCCAACGCGCGGAGCGTAGCAATCGGACACAAGTGCGATACGCACACGAACCCCCAGCCCGGCTTCAAACGTAGCGAAATGGCCGGGCGGCTAGCCCGGCCAACGCTGTCTTAAAGACCCATCTCTTCGGCTCGACGCAGGAACTCCGACAAGCGGTTTGCCGCTGCCACAACCGAAGGGCCGTGCTGACGGCCAGGCTGGCGACCCATGCGCTCAACCGGACCCGAAATCGACACGGCCGCAAGAACCTTTCCACCCGGCCCGCGAACAGGGGCCGAAACCGACGCGACGCCGACCTCACGCTCGGACACCGACTGCGCCCAACCGCGGCGGCGAACAGCCGACAGCATTGTCGCGTTAAACGACGCGCCGTACAGGCCGCGGTGCAACCGGTCGGGCTCCTCCCATGCGAGCAACACCTGGGCGGCGGAGCCGGCCTTCATCGAAAGCGTTGCGCCTACGGGGATCGAGTCGCGCAAACCCATTTGACGCTCAGCGGCCGCAACACAAATGCGCTGGTCACCCTGGCGGCGGTAAAGCTGAGTGGACTCCTTAGTGTGATCGCGAAGCGCGATCAGAACCGGGGTGGCGGACGCAAGCAGGCGGTCTTCGCCCGCAGCCGACGCAAGTTCGGAAAGCCGCGGCCCCAAAATAAAACGGCCTTGCATGTCGCGAGCCACAAACCTGTGGAACTCAAGAGCGACTGCAAGGCGATGCGCTGTTGGGCGGGCCAAATGAGTTGTCGCAACCAACTGCGCCAACGTTGCCGGTCCAGCCTCTAAGGCAGACAGCACTAACGATGCTTTGTCTAATACACCTACACCACTGGTGCCTGTTTTCTCGTCCATGACATGATATTGCCATCTCAACCGGTGAGATGGCAAATCGCGGTCTTTGAAAAATAGGTTTTCTGTAATCAGGAGTCCAGTAATTGCACCGAGAACGCGGTGTGGACCCACATTTGCGGCAACCGGCCGCTTGTGCCTCAAGATGCAGGAAAGGAGTTGCAATGGGCAAGACCATGGCCGAAAAAGTTTGGGCCGATCACGTTGTCAGAGCAGGAGAAGCGGGTTCACCCGACCTCCTATACATCGACCTGCATCTAGTACACGAGGTCACTAGCCCCCAAGCATTCGAGGGGCTGCGCCTCGCGGGCCGCAAGGTGCGCCGCCCCGACCTCACTATCGCTGTTGAAGACCACAACGTACCTACCGTCAATATTGACAAGCCGATTATTGATTTGACGTCGAGGACGCAGATTAACACGCTTCGCAAAAATGCCGAAGAGTTCGGTGTGCGCCTGCATTCGCTCGGTGACGCGCAGCAGGGCATCGTTCACGTGGTTGGCCCGCAGCTCGGGCTGACACAGCCGGGCATGACGGTTGTGTGCGGTGACAGTCACACGTCGACTCACGGCGCGTTCGGCTCAATCGCGTTTGGTATCGGCACGTCCGAGGTGGAGCACGTACTCGCCACGCAGACCCTGCCGCTGAAACCGTTTAAGACCATGGCGATCACGGTGAACGGTTCACTGCCTAAGGGGTCAACCGCAAAAGACATCATCTTGGCCGTCATCGCTAAAATCGGTACCGGCGGCGGGCAGGGCTACATCCTGGAGTACCGCGGGCAAGCAATCCGCGAACTTTCCATGGAAGGCCGCATGACGATTTGCAACATGTCGATTGAGGCCGGAGCCCGCGCGGGCATGGTTGCACCCGACGACACTACTTTCGCCTACCTGAAGGGCCGCCCTCACGCCCCCGAAGGAGACGACTGGGATCGCGCCGTCGAGTACTGGAAGTCCTTGCAAACCGACGCTGACGCCGAGTTCGACGCCGAAGTGATCCTGAACGCCGAAGACATCGAACCGTTCGTCACGTGGGGGACGAACCCCGGCCAGGGCCTCCCGTTGTCCGGATCCGTCCCCAGCCCGGAAGACTTCACCGACGACGCCGCCAAGGAAGCCGCTAAGTCCGCCCTCGAATACATGGACTTGCAACCCGGAACGCCGATGCGGGACATTAAAGTCGACGCCGTATTCCTCGGGTCGTGCACGAATGGTCGCCTGGAAGACCTGCGCGCCGCCGCGAACATTATCAAGGGCAAGAAGCTGGCCAAGGGCGTGCGGATGCTCGTAGTTCCCGGATCCACGCGCGTAAAGATGGATGCGGAGGCCGAAGGGCTCGACAAGATTTTCCTAGACTTTGGGGCCGAGTGGCGCAACGCCGGCTGTTCAATGTGCCTGGGCATGAACCCCGACCAGCTGGCGCCGGGGGAGCGCTGCGCGTCAACCTCAAACCGCAACTTTGAAGGCCGCCAAGGCAAGGGAGGACGGACGCACCTGGTGTCTCCGGTAGTTGCCGCGGCAACCGCGATCGCCGGCCACCTGGCCAGCCCCGCAGACCTGGACGCCGACACTTTCGGCGCTGACGAACAATCGAACACGGCAGAAGGAAAGTAGGAGGAGCCACCATGGAAAAGTTCACTTCGCACACGGGCGTTGGCGTTCCCCTGCGCCGATCCAATGTCGACACCGACCAGATCATCCCGGCCGTTTACCTAAAGCGCATCACCCGCACGGGGTTCGACGACGCCCTCTTTGCATCCTGGCGTAAAAACCCCGAGTTCATACTTAACCAAGACGCGTACAAGGGCGGTTCCGTGCTTGTTGCCGGCCCTGATTTTGGTACCGGATCCTCCCGCGAACACGCGGTGTGGGCACTGCACGACTACGGTTTCCGCGTCGTATTGGCACCGAAGTTTGCCGACATTTTCCGCGGCAACGCCGGCAAACAAGGCCTGGTTGCAGGCGTCATTTCCGAGGACGACGCGCAAACCCTGTGGAAGCTCATGGAAGCCGATCCGGGCGTCGAAATCACCGTTGACCTCGTCGAAAAAACAGTAGTTTGCGGATCGTTCCAAACCACGTTCGAAATCGACGACTACACGCGTTGGCGAATCCTGGAAGGGCTGGACGACATTTCGCTCACCCTGCAGGGCGAAGACGCGATTGAAGCGTTCGAGGGCGGACGCCCCGGCTGGAAACCGCAAACACTACCGGCCAAACAATAGCTGTGACGCCCGTGCGCGAAAACTCCGGTGCGGTAACAGCGTCGCTCGCGGTAGCGGCGCTGCGCGAGTGAGTTCGCGCCTTCCGTGCGTCGCGAACTTGGGCACAGTGACGCGTTACCCGGCGCCCAACTGGGGGTCAGGCGCTAAAGTAGTGCAGGTAAGGTAAATGACCTTACCTGCACTTTAAATTTCGGAGCGAAAGGCAACCATGGACTCGATTATTCGTGTGCAAGGCGGTAAGCCGCTGCAAGGTGACATAACCGTGCGAGGGGCAAAGAACTTTGTTCCGAAAGCCATGGTCGCAAGTTTGCTGGGAACGACGCCCTCTAAACTTCGTAACGTTCCACTGATTCGCGACGTGGACGTGGTTTCGGGCCTGCTGGGCCTGCACGGCGTTCAAATCAACTTCGACCAGGGCGCGGGCGTGCTCGACCTGGACCCCTCTAACGTTGAAACTGCTCATGTGGCTGAAGTGCAGGCTATGGCCGGATCTTCGCGCATCCCGATCCTGCTGTGTGGCCCGCTACTACACCGCCTCGGCGAAGCATTCATTCCTGACCTGGGTGGATGCAACATCGGTGGCCGCCCGATCGACATGCACTTGAATGCACTGCGCTCGTTTGGTGCGATTGTGGACAAGCAAGAGGGCGGCATCCACATCACCGCACCCCAGGGGCTGCGCGGCACCAAGATTAACCTGCCGTACCCGTCTGTGGGCGCGACCGAGCAGACCCTGCTCACCGCCGTCATGGCTGAAGGCATCACCGAACTCACCGGTGCCGCAATCGAGCCTGAAATCATGGACCTGATCAACGTCCTCCAAAAGATGGGTGCAAACCTATCGGTCGACACCGACCGCACCATTCGCATTGAGGGCGTTAAAGAACTCAAGGGCTTCACCCACACCGCCCTCCCGGATCGCATTGAGGCGGCATCGTGGGCGTCCGCGGCACTTGCAACCCGCGGTGATATTTACGTGCGTGGTGCACACCAGCCCGACATGACCACTTTCTTGAACACGTTCCGCAAGGTTGGCGGCGAGTTCGAGATTGACGACGCCGGCATTCGCTTCTTCCACCCCGGCGGCGAGCTGCAGTCGATCGTGCTGGAAACCAACGTTCACCCCGGCTTCATGACCGACTGGCAGCAGCCCCTGGTGGTCGCACTAACCCAGGCCACGGGCCTGTCGATCGTGCACGAAACGGTGTACGAAAACCGACTCGGCTTTACAAAGGCACTAAACCAAATGGGTGCCCAAATCCAGATTTACCGCGAGTGCCTCGGCGGCACCCCGTGTCGTTTCGGCCAGCGGAACTTCTACCATTCGGCCGTAATCTCGGGGCCAACGCCGCTCCACGGCGCTGAAATCTGGGTTCCGGACCTGCGCGGAGGATTCTCGTACCTGATCGCAGCTCTTGGAGCCGAAGGTGAATCAATCGTTCACGGCATCGACGTGATTGCGCGCGGCTACGAACACTTCCTAACCAAGCTCGGCAGGCTTGGAGCCAACGTCGAGAGGGCATAACCGGTGAGCAAACCACCCACGGGAATCTACAAAGTCGCACTGGAAGTACTGCGACCGCTCGCAAAACTAACCACACGTCCGCACTGGAAGGGCCGCGAGAACCTGCCAAAGGATGAGCCCTTCATCCTCATCATGAACCACGTGACGGAGTACGACATCATCGTCGTCGCTCACTTCATCGTCGACCCGGGCCACGCGGTGCGCGTGCTCGCCAAAGACAGCTTGTTTAGGGTGCCGCTTTTAAAGCACGTCCTCAACGGCGCAAAAATGGTTCCCGTATTCCGTGGTTCTTCGAAGGCAACGGACGCGTTAAAGGGCGCAAAAATTGCGATTTCCGAGGGCGAATCGATCGCTATCTTCCCCGAAGGTACGCTAACGCGCGATCCGGACAAGTGGCCGATGAAGTTTAAGACGGGGGCGGCAAGGCTCGCCCTGTCTACAGGTGCGCCCGTGATCCCAGTGGCGCACTGGGGTGGCGAGAAGATCATGCACAGGTGGCGTAACTCTTTGCCGCTGCGTCGCCGCGACACGTGGGTTACGGCCGGGCCGCCTATCGACCTGTCGGATTTGAATCAAGACGAAAACGACCGCGAAGCCGTCGTTGAAGCAACTCGCCGCATGGAGGAAACCATCGTCCGTATGGTTGAGGAGTTGCGCGGCGAGAAGGCTCCCGAAACCCTCTGGGACCCCAAACTAGAGGCCTACCCGCCGTCGCCTAACGCTTGAGGTCGATCACAAGGCGCTTCGGTGACTCCAGGGTGAACACCCTGTACGCGCGAACTTTATCCGCGGAGATCGCGACGTGCGTATCGGCCTCAAACGCGCCGTCAAACCACGCGATAACGTTCTCGTCGATACGCTTGTCGGCCGGCCCGTTATAGAAGTACTCGGGTGCGCCCTTGACCACGGGCCATCCGGCGCCGTGAATCATGACGTCCAGAACATTCCCCTGCGGGATGGGCAGCGGCTCACCGCGAGCGATCTCAGTGGACTCCTCAACCCACTCGATAGTCCAGCCAGGCTCGCCCTCACCCACAAATTCAACGACAACGCGGTAGTAGCCGTCGTGTAGGCCGACGCGGAAGTCCGATGCCAGCAGTGAGGTGCCGGCCTCGTCCCAGATTTCTGACTTTCCGGTTATCCACGCCACGTCGATGTCGGGTTCGATGGAGGCGGTCTCGTTGGCCGTAGTAGGGGAGGCTTCGTCTTGCGTCTCGGACGCCGCGGAGTCGGTTT
Organism: Actinomycetaceae bacterium; assembly: GCA_030532405.1. Classification (GTDB taxonomy): domain Bacteria; phylum Actinomycetota; class Actinomycetes; order Actinomycetales; family Actinomycetaceae; genus Gleimia. The sequence continues at coordinate 7,064 of JAUNLF010000011.1, forward strand.
CGGTCGTTTCTGGCTCGGTGGGCTCGGACTCTGCGTTGGATGCGGTAGTTATGGGCTCGGTGGGCGCCTGTTCGGTTTGCGGCTCCCCGGTGCTACAACCAGCTAGTCCAAGGGTTGCCGCCAACGTGAGGGCAATACCGGCGTGCAGTAGTCGCGGGCTGCGCATTTGATCTCCTAATCATTTGTTCAAACCGTACGTGGGCCTGTGTGGCAAATGTGCAAGGCAGTGGCGTGGGGTAAAGTCGGTGTATGTCTATTCAGCGGGTTGGAATTATTGGAACCGGGGCTTGGGGTACCACATTCGCTCAAGTTTTAGCGGATGCTGGTCGAGACGTGATCATGTGGGGGCGCAGCGTTGAAACGGTCGCGCAAATCCAGTCCGGTTCGAATCAGCGTTATTTGCCGGGTATTCGGTTGTCTCCCCAGATTACCGCGACCACCGATCGGTCCGCAGTTACGACAGGCGTCGACTTGATTGTCGTCGTGTTGCCGACGCAGGTTATCCGCGAAACGCTAACACCCTTTAGAGACCTGATTTCACCCGAAACGCCAATCCTCTCTCTGTCGAAGGGCCTTGAGCGTGACAGTTTAAAACTCGTCACCAATATCATTTCTGAGGCCGCCTCGGTCGAACTTTACAGAATCGCCGCCCTGTCGGGTCCGAACCTGTCTCGCGAGATCATCGAGAAGCATCCGACCGCCACCGTGGTTGCGGCTAACAATGAGGACTTGGCTGCCGAGATCGCGCAGGCGTGCCACAACCCTTACTTCCGCCCTTACGTATCAACGGACTTAACTGGCGTGGAGGTTGCAGGCGCTACCAAGAACGTGATCGCCGTTGCGGTTGGTGCCGCGGAAGGTATGGGTTGGGGATCTAACACGCGCACCACGCTGATAACTCGCGGCCTGGCGGAAATGACGCGGTTCGGTATTGCGCTTGGCGCGCATCCGGACACGTTCTCCGGCCTCGCCGGCATGGGGGACCTTATTGCTACGTGTTCATCAAAACTGTCGCGCAACTTCTCGTTCGGTTACCGCGTGGGCCAGGGCATGAGTTTAGACGAAGCGTACGCCCTTTCCGTTGGCGTAGTTGAGGGCGCCGCCACCGCCGGTCCACTGGTCAGGCAAGCTGAAAAACTCGGTGTTGACATGCCGATCTCAAAGGCCGTGTCTTCGGTTATCAACGAGGGCGCCTCCGTGGAGGATATCGGCAAACTCCTGCTAGGCCGCCCACGCAAACGCGACGGATGGCGTATCCGCCTGGTCTAGTCCGACATCTCATCAGCACTAGGGATCGTGCTTGTAGCGCTTCGCTAATCGTTGCAGTCGTGTCGCTCACCAAGGGCGCCCAGTCCGGGTCTCTCACCCAGGGGCGCTCACCTAGACCGCGCGCCCGCGCCGCGCACGGCTGACTCGTTGCGCACTTTTTGTCCGCTACCCGCACGCCTGAAAACTGCCGGGGCGTGTATGAAGTAAAGTCGAAGCCATGACTGAAACTTCGAGCTTATCGAAACCGCGCGTCGCCCTTATTTTCGGAGGGCGTAGCGGCGAACACCAGGTATCTTGCGCAACTGCTGCCAGCGTAATGGCTGCGATCGATCGGGATCGCTACGACGTGATTGCGATTGGTATTACCCCGCAGGGCCAGTGGGTTAGGGTGCCGGACAAGGCCGAACTGTTCGAGATGGTGGATGGCCAAGGCGCGGTGATCGAAGCTAAAGATTCGTCGATCACCATGTGGGCGGGTAGTGGCGCCCTCGTGGAAAGAACTGTTGTTGGCGAGACAATCGACGCCACTGATTTGGGTGAAGTGGACGTCGTCTTCCCGTTGCTACACGGCGCGTTTGGTGAAGACGGAACGGTCCAGGGCCTGCTCGAGATGTCCGATGTGAAGTACGTCGGATGCGGTGTAGCGGCGTCGGCTGCCTGCATGGATAAGCACCTCACAAAGTCGCTATTGCAAGGTGCTGGCATTTCGGTTGGACACTGGACGCTGATTACCGACAGGCAGTGGAAGCTGGACCGCTCGCGCGCACTGCAAATGGCACGAAGTGTAGGCGATAACGTGTATGTGAAGCCGGCCCGCGCCGGATCTTCGCTTGGAATCAGCCACGTAGAGAATCCTGACGACCTAGAAGCCGCGTTAGAACTTGCCCGCAAGTACGATCCGCGCGTAGTTGTCGAGGCCGCGGTGAACGGCCGGGAAATCGAGTGCGGCGTTTTAGACTTCGGCGTTGACGAACTGCCGCGCGCATCAGTTTGCGGCGAAATCTCGGTGGAAACAAACGATGGCTTCTACGACTACGAAACGAAGTATCAAGCCCACGACGCGGTCACGCTAACCACGCCGGCAAAGATTGATCCGCAGGTTCAAGAACGCATCCAGCAGGTCGCAGTCCAAGTGTTCGAAGTCCTTGGATGCGAAGGGCTAGCAAGGGTTGATTTCTTCTACGACGAGGACGCCGATGCCGTGATCGTGAACGAGGTGAACACGATGCCCGGCTTCACCCCGTGGTCGATGTATCCCGCAATGTGGGAGGCCAGCGGCAAACGGTATTCGGAGTTGATCACACATTTGATTGAAAACGCACTATCACGCCCGGCAGGATTGCGCTAAAGCCCACAGCTTTATGAACGTCGCGGCGATCGCCTGCAAATTTGGCTAAAGTATCAACTATGAAGCCACGCGTGACACTTGTAACATCAGCCGACATGCCGAATCTCTACTCCGATGAGGAGGGGATTTTGGATGCACTCGCAGAACGCGACTGTGATCCCCAGATCAAGCGCTGGGACGATCCGGACGTAGACTGGGAGGAAGCCGGCCTGGTTATTGTGCGTTCAGTATCTGACTACGCGACTCGTCGCGAGGAGTTCTTGAACTGGGCAAACTCCGTTCCTCGTATTCTGAACCACCCTGACATTCTCGACTGGAACTCGGACAAGCACTACTTGAAGGTGCTGAACGAGAAGTACGGCCTGCCGATCATTCCAACCACTTGGCTGGAAGTTGAAGACAACCTGTCCAAGCACCGCGTTCACTCTCGGTTCCCCGCGCTACAAGACTTCGTTATTAAGCCCGCCGTTTCGTCGGGCCTGCGTGACATTGGCCGCTACACGGCAGTTGAGCCGGCGTCGCGCCGCGCTGCTGTTGGGCACGTCATGGATCTGTTGGGCGCGGGCCGCTCCGTCATGCTCCAGCGCTACCAAGAAGCGATTGATAAGCACGGTGAGATCACCCTGGTGTTCTTCAACGGCCTCGTATCGCACTCCGTTGAGAAGAAGGCAATGCTGCACCCGTCGCAGGTTACCGACGAATCCATGCACGAAACCTTGGTGCAGGCTCGCGAAGCAACCGCTGATGAGTGGCGTTGGGGCGAGCAGATTCGCTCGGCACTTCACGCCTACGTGAAGGAACGCCTGGGTCGTGACGAGCAGTTCCTGTTCAACCGCGTGGATATTGTTCCCGACGGTGAAGGCTCCTTCATGGTTATGGAGGTCGGCCTGGTCGACGCCCAGCTGTACCTGGACTCCTCGCCGGACGCGCTTAAGAACTTCGCTGACGCGATCTCCGTTCGCGCACACTGGTAAGCCGAACTAGAGGCTTCTAACGCGCGACGAGTAGTCGCAACCTTTGTGTGGCTGACGCAACTTGCGTGGGTTTTGCTACCTATAAATAAGCTGGTAAAGTTATCTACCGTTGCTAAGGCAATGATGGTGGCTGTAGTTCAGCTGGTAGAGCACCTGGTTGTGGTCCAGGACGTCGCGGGTTCGAGTCCCGTCAGCCACCCGGATCGAGCGGCCTGACTTGAAAAGAGTCGGGCCGCTTTCGCATCCGCAGTGCAGTGCGCAACTGAGATTGACCCCACTGTTTTCGGGATCGAATCTTGACACTAAGAGGGCTACACTAGGGCCCAAATGGCGTTGAATCGGCCGGGTATCCGGGTATCACCGATGAGCCTTTGGAAGAACAGCGAACTTCGCCTGGAAGCGTCCCAGACGCCTCCAAGCGAACAGTTCGCCTAGTAGAACCAAACGGGTAAGCCCGTCACAGCAGTTCTTAAGCGGCCGGGAAACCGGCAAGCGAGGTGGTACCGCGCACCTCACCCAACCGGGTGTGGAAACGTCCTCGAGAATGTGAAAATGAGGACGGAATATATGAGCAAGCACTATCCCCTTCACCGTGACGGTGATGTCGTTGCATCCCCTTCTTTCCCCACGCTCGAAGAGGACATCCTCAAATACTGGAAAGAAAACGATACTTTCAAAAAGTCCATCGAGCAGCGTCCGCGCGGGGAGAACGGCTCAAACGAGTTCGTGTTCTACGACGGTCCTCCGTTCGCAAACGGACTCCCGCACTACGGCCACCTGCTAACCGGCTACGTCAAAGACATCGTGGGCCGCTACCAGGCAATGAAAGGCCGCCACGTAGAGCGCCGCTTCGGATGGGACACGCACGGCCTGCCCGCCGAGTTGGAAGCCGAACGCATCCTCGGCATTGAAACCAAGGAAGAAATCGACGGGCCAAACGGTATGGGTATCGGCGCGTTCAACGATGCGTGTCGCAGCTCCGTCCTCAAATACACGGGGGAGTGGGAAGACTACGTAACCCGCCAGGCCCGCTGGGTCGACTTCAAGAATGACTACAAGACGCTCGACATGGACTTCATGGAGTCCGTCATCTGGGCGTTCAAAACCCTGTACGACAAGGGCTTCGCGTACGAGGGCTACCGCGTGTTGCCGTACTGTTGGAACGACCAGACGCCACTTTCGAACCACGAGCTGTCGATGGATGACGACGTCTACCAGGACCGCCAGGACAACACGGTAACGGTAGGTCTGCGCCTCGAAACCGGTGAGCTCGCGCTGATCTGGACGACAACGCCGTGGACGCTCCCGTCGAACCTCGCGGTCGCCGTTGGCCCCGACATCGACTACGTAACCGTCAAGCCTTCCGAGGGCGACCTGGCAGGGGAACAGGTCATCCTCGCAAAGGCGCTACTGGAATCTTACGAGCGTGAACTCGGTGAAGAACCCGAGGTCGTCGCCGAGTACAAGGGCTCCGAACTTGTTGGCCGCGCGTACGCCCCGATCTTTGATTACTTCATCAACGACGAGGACGTTCCCGGCCCGAACGCATTCCACATCATCGCCGGCGACTTTGTGACCACCGAGGACGGTACCGGCCTGGTCCACATCGCGCCTGCTTTCGGTGAAGATGACGCCAACATCAGCCACGAGAACGGCATCAAGACCGTGGTTCCCGTGGACGCGGGTGCGCGTTTCACCGCGGAAGTGAAGGACTACGAGGGTCTGCAGGTGTTCGACGCGAACAAGCCGATCATTGTCGACCTGCGTGACGGGACGGGCCCGCTTGCTCGCCGCCCGGAAAACGAGCGTGCGGTACTGGTTCGCCAGCAGTCCTACGTGCACTCCTACCCGCACTGTTGGCGCTGCCGCAAGCCGCTTATCTACAAGGCCGTGTCGTCTTGGTTTGTGGAGGTCACGAAGTTCCGCGACCGCATGGTCGAGCTGAACCAGCAGATCACTTGGGTTCCCGAGCACGTCAAGGACGGCCAGTTCGGAAAGTGGCTTGAGGGCGCTCGCGACTGGTCGATCTCGCGTAACCGCTTCTGGGGTGCGCCGATTCCCGTGTGGAAGTCGGATAACCCCGAGTACCCGCGCGTAGACGTGTACGGGTCGCTGGAGCAGATGGAGAAGGACTTCGGCCAGCCCGTTAAAGACCTGCACCGCCCGTGGATCGACACCCTGGTTCGCCCGAACCCGGACGATCCCACCGGCAAGTCGATGATGCGCCGCATCCCCGACGTTTTGGACTGCTGGTTTGAGTCCGGCTCCATGTCGTTTGCTCAGGTTCACTACCCGTTTGAGAATCAGGATTGGTTCGAGGACCACTTCCCGGGTGACTTTATCGTCGAGTACATTGGTCAAACTCGCGGCTGGTTCTACACGATGCACGTGCTGTCCACAGCACTGTTTGACCGTCCGGCGTTCACGTCCGTAGTTTCGCACGGCATTGTCCTTGGCGATGATGGTCGTAAGATGTCCAAGTCGCTTCGCAACTACCCGGACGTGAACCGCGTGTTCGAAGAGTACGGGTCCGACGCGATGCGCTGGTTCCTCATGTCTTCGACGGTTGTTCGCGGTGGAAACCTAATCGTTACCGAGGCCGGAATTCGCGACACGGTTCGCCAGATCATCTTGCCGCTGTGGAACGCCTGGTACTTCTTCTCGCTGTACGCGGGCACTGCAAATAACGGGGAGGGCTACCTGGCAAAGCCCATCCCCATGGATGATCCCGAGGCCGTAGCGAAGCTTCCGGTCATGGACCGCTACCTGCTAGCACGCACGCGCGACCTTGCCGTTGCGGTTGAGGAATCGCAGGACGTCTACGACATTGCGAACGCTACGAACCTGGTCCGCGAATACCTGGACCTGCTCACGAACTGGTACGTGCGTACTTCGCGCCAGCGTTTCTGGGATGAGGACGAGAATGCCTTCGACACTTTGTACACGGCGCTGGAAGTTCTGATGCGCGTTGCCGCACCGCTCTTGCCGATGGTTACCGAAGAAATCTGGCGTGGCCTGACGGGCGGGGAATCCGTACACCTTGCGGACTACCCCGAGCTTGGTGACGCGTGGGCTGACGACGAACTGGTTGCCACAATGGATGAGGTTCGCCGCGTGGTTTCCGCAGCGCACTCGCTGCGCAAGACCGAGCAGATTCGCGTGCGCCAGCCGCTACGCAACCTGACGGTCGTGTCGGAGCGTGCCCGCGACTTGGAAGCCTACGTTGACCTGATCGCATCGGAAATCAACGTGAAGACCGTGACCGTGCAGACCCCGTCGGAGTCCGGCCTGAAGGTGACCCAGGAACTGAAGCTGAACCCGCGCGAGTTTGACCCCGAGATCCGCCGCCTGACTTCCAAGCTGTTCGCAGCTCAAAAGCAGGGCAAGTGGAAGCTTGAGGGTGACACGTGCGTGTTCCTTGACGTGGAAGTTGACGGCGAGCCCGTCCGCCTTGGCCTGGATCAGTTCACGCTGACTACGAAGGTTGAGGCTGAGGAAGGCCAGTCCGCAACCGTCCTGTCTTCGGGTTCGTTCATTGTTTTGGACACCACGATCGACGATGAGCTTGAAGCTGAAGGCTACGCTCGCGACGCCGTCCGCTCCGTGCAAGATGAGCGCAAGTCGGCCGGCCTGCACGTCGCTGACCGCATCAAGCTAACTTTGCGTACGAGCGATGACCGCGTGAGCGCGCTTCAAGCCCACGCGGACATGATCAAGAACGAGACCCTCGCGCTGGAGATGACCGTTGAAGGCGGCGCCGACCAGCTTGAGGTTTCTGTGGAGAAGATTCAGTGACTAACCCCGAAAACGAGTTCGACCCGTTTGGGTTGCAACCCGAGTCGCTAAACCCGGACGACCTCCCCGAACAAGACGGGGAGGCCACTCCGGCCAGCATCGTCGAAGACGCTATGAATAAGGACGTCTCGGGCGACCTCAAATCCATCATGGGGCAGATGAACATGATGCCCGACGAGGATTTGGAAAAAGCGCTTGCGGACGACCTCGATGAGGCTGGCGGCTTGGACTCTTCGGATGATTTTGATTCCGACAAGGGCGGCTTTGGTTTCCCGCCCGCGCCATCCGAGGCGGCCACCGGTGCGCGCTACGAGCAGATCGAACACCAGATCCTTGGCCGCGTGCCCGAGCACAAGGTGCAGCCAAGCCTTGAGCGCGTCGCCATGGCGATGGACCTGCTGGGCGAGCCCCAGCGCACTTACCGCAGTGTTCACCTGACGGGAACGAACGGTAAAACGTCGACGGCTCGCATGATCGCGTCGCTACTCATGGCGTCGGGGCGCAAGGTTGGGCGCTACACGAGCCCGCACCTAAACACGATGCGCGAGCGCATTAGCGTCAATGACGCCCCCGTGAGTGAAGCCGCCTTCGTGGAAGCATACGAGGACGTCGCACCCTACCTCGCCCTCGTGGACGAACATTCAAAACGCCACGACAATCCGCAAATGTCGTTCTTCGAAGTCCTGACGGTCACGGCGCTCGCGGCGTTTGCCGACGTGCCCGTAGATGCCGCAGTGATCGAGGTCGGCATGGGCGGGCAGTGGGACGCTACCAACGTGGTGGACGCGGACGTGGCCGTGATCGGCCCAATCGCGCATGACCACGAGAAGTGGCTGGGCTCATCGCTTGTCGACATCGCCCGCGAGAAGGTCGGCATTATCAAGCCGGACAGCTTCGTAATCAGCGCCGCGCAGGAGCCGGAAGTCATGGAAATCATCCGGTCCAAGGCCGACGAGGTCGGGGCTGTCTTGCGCGTTGTGGGCGAGGACCTGCACCTATTGGATCGCAAGCTCGCCGTGGGCGGACAGGTGATCTCGGTGCAGACTCCGGCCGCGCAGTACAACGACATCTTCTTGCCCCTGCTCGGGCCGCACCAGGCCGATAACGCGGTGCTCGCGCTTGCCGCCATGGAAGCCTTCAACGGCGGCCGCTCGATCGAGCCCGCCATTGTTGAAGAAGGCTTCGCGACAGCGACATCACCGGGCAGGCTCGAAGTGGTGCGCTCCTCGCCCTCAATCGTCATTGATTCGGCGCACAATCCGCACGGTGCGCACGCACTAGCGACGGCACTGACCGAGTCATTCGACTACACGAATATCGCGGCAGTGTACTCCGCGATGGCTGATAAAGACGTGGAGGCGACACTATCGGAGCTGGAACCGGTTGTGGAAGACATCGTTATCACGTCGATGAATACGCCGCGCGCGATGAAGGTTGAGGAACTCGCTGAAATCGCGCGGGATGTGTTCGGCGAAGACCGCGTGTTTGTTGAACCGCAGCTGCTTGACGCGATTGATAAGGCCGTGGAACGCGCGGAACTCGGCAACGATCCAGCCGGATCCAACGGTGTTGTCATCTGTGGCTCCGTCGTACTAGCCGGCCACGCGCGCGAACTGATTGTCCGGGACGATCGGAAGTAGAACCTAAGACTCAACTTACTGTGCAACTTTGACGCGCAACCGGAAGAAGCGACCTGCATCCTCATATCTTGTGGTGCAGGTCGCTTTTCCGTGTCACAATTGGCGTGGTACAAAGTGTTCGCCAATAAGCGTTCTGGAGGATGCAACGTGAAAAAGCTTGTCAATGATGTGCACAACGTCGTAAATGAATCACTGGAAGGCTTTGCACTGGCCTACCCGGACATCGTTAAGGTCACCTTCGATCCCACCTACATTGTCCGCGCCGAGCCCAAGGGTGAAGGCAAAGTTGCGATCATCTCCGGCGGAGGGTCTGGCCACGAGCCACTACACGGCGGTTTCGTCGGCTACGGAATGCTCGACGCAGCCGTGCCCGGGGCGGTCTTCACTTCACCCACGCCAGAGCCCATCGAAGAAGCAACCAAGGCTGTGGACCGCGGCGCCGGCGTCCTCCACATCATCAAGAACTACACGGGCGACGTCCTCAACTTTGAAACAGCCGCGGAAATGGCTGAAATGGACGACATTGAAGTCACGTCCGTAATCGTCAACGACGATGTTGCAGTTGAAGACTCCCTCTACACCGCCGGCAGGCGGGGCGTGGCTGGAACCATGCTCGTTGAAAAGATTGCCGGTGCCGCCGCAGAACGCGGAGACTCCCTGCAACAAGTCACCGACATTGCACAAGCAGTAAATGACAATATGAGGTCGATGGGCCTCGCCCTCGGCCCGTGCACGGTCCCGCACGCTGGACAACCCTCGTTTGACCTGGGGGATACGGAAGTTGAAATGGGTATCGGCATTCACGGCGAACCCGGCTACCGTCGCACAGAGATGAAAACCGCGGACGAACTAACCGAAGAACTGTACAGCAAGGTCAAAGAAGACCTGCCCTTCGAATCGGGAGATGACGTGCTCGTCCTCGTAAACGGAATGGGCGGAACGCCACTTTCGGAACTGTACATTGTTAACCGGAAGGTCCAAGAACTGCTCAAAGCCGACGGTATCAACGCCGTGCGAACGCTAGTTGGAAACTATGTAACCAGCCTAGAAATGCCCGGTGCGTCGCTCACACTGCTACGGTTACAAGGCGACATGCTCGAACTATTTGACGCGCCGGTCAACACCGCCGCGTACCGGAAGGGGATGTAACCGTCATGAGCCTAGACACCCGGTGGGTTCTGGCCTGGATAACAAACAGTCAGCAGGCAATCGCGGACGCGCGGATCGAACTCATTGACCTCGACCGCAAAATCGGCGACGGCGACCACGGTGAAAACATGGACCGCGGCTTCACCGCAGTGCGCAAAGCCGTGGAAAAAGACGAGCCCGCAGACATTCAGACGGCATTGAAACTAGTCGCCAAAACCCTCATGTCCACCGTTGGAGGCGCGGCCGGACCTCTGTACGGCACCGCCTACCTGCGAGCCGCTAAAGCAGCGGACGGCAAGGCCGAGCTCGGCGCCGCTGAACTAGCCGACCTTTTCGAAGCCGCACTCGGTGGCATCCAGGCGCGTGGCAAAGCAGTCGAGGGTGAAAAGACCATGGTTGACGCGTGGGCTCCGGCCGCCAAAGCAGCTCGCGAAGCCGCTGACCGAGGCGAAAGCGCAGCCGACGCTCTACGTGCCGCCGCGGCCGCGGGACGCGAGGGCGCAAACGCAACCGAACCCATGAAGGCAACCAAGGGGCGCGCGTCCTACCTGGGGGAGCGCTCCATCGGCCACCTCGACCCCGGCGCCGTGTCCTCCGCGATCCTGATTGAGCAAGCCGTGGAGGCGCTTAATGGCTAAAGTTAGCCTGGTAATCGTCTCGCACTCCAAAAAACTCGCCGAAGGCGTTGCCGAAGTCGCCGCGCAAATGGCGCCAGAAGTCGTCATCAAGCCGGCCGGTGGCACTGCCGACGGAGGAATCGGCACCTCGTACGACCTCGTCGACAAAACTGTTGGTGAACTACTCGAAGACGGTCCCGTCGTGATCCTCACGGACCTGGGGTCGGCGACCCTAACTGTCGAATCCGTTCTTGATTTCCTCGAGGACGAGCCCGCCTACTTTGCTGACGGGCCGCTCGTAGAAGGCGCTGTCGCGGCCGCCGTTGCCGCCCAGCAGGACAAGAGCGCAGAAGAAGTGGTTGCCGCCGCCACCGGTGCCGGCGCGTCTTGGGGATCACCCAACGGGTCAGCCCCGAACGCAAGCGGTGATGATTCCCAGGTGGCCGAGGGCGAAGCAACGCTCGCGGACCCCGACGGGCTACACGCCCGGCCCGCCGCCCTGGTCGCACGCTTCGTGTCAGACTTTGACGCGGAGGTAACGATCAACGAAATCGCGGCGGACTCCGTCTTGTCGCTCATGGCACTTGGCGCCCGCCAGGGCGAAACCGTACAAATCAGGGCGACCGGGCCGCAGGCTCAAGAAGCGGTAACCGCTTTGATCGCAAAGCTAGAAGAACAACCCTAGGGGAGACCTAGAAGCTTTCTCTTCATATCGAGATAAATTGGCGTAGAATCAAAACCGGACACGGATGTCAATTGAAAGGAAGGCTAATGCCTACACCGGATCAGCTTGATGCAAACAAGGAGCACACCCTCGTACTCGTAAAGCCGGACGGCTACGAGCGCGGCCTTACCGGCGAGGTTATTCGCCGCATCGAGGCTAAGGGCTACAAGCTCAAGGGCCTAAAGATCAAGATGGCCAGCGAAGACTTGCTTGCCGAGCATTACATCGAGCACAAGGAAAAGCACTTCTACAAGGACCTCGTAGCATACATGAGCTCCGACCTGGTCGTTGCAATCGTCGTTGAAGGCGACCGTGTAATCGAGGGCGTTCGCAACCTCATGGGCAACACCAACCCGACTCTTGCAGCACCCGGTACGATCCGTGGCGACCTCGGTCGCGACTGGGGCACCGGCAACGTGGAGAACATTGTTCACGGTTCGGACTCGCCGGCATCTGCCGATCGCGAGATCGCACTGTGGTTCCCCGAACTCGTTTGGAAAGAATAACGATCCTTCCCTGTTTTCGCCTAAACTCTAAGGCGTGCACCTAAAAACCTTGACTTTGCGTGGTTTCAAGTCGTTTGCGTCGACTACCACGATGAACCTTGAACCCGGCATCACGTGTGTCGTGGGTCCAAACGGTTCGGGCAAGTCAAATGTTGTGGACGCTCTCGCCTGGGTTATGGGTGAGCAGGGTGCCAAAAATCTTCGCGGCGGTCAGATGGCTGACGTCATCTTCGCCGGAACTTCTGGGCGCGCTCCGCTGGGGCGCGCCCAGGTGTCGTTAACCATCGATAACACCGATGGGGCGCTACCGATCGACTACTCCGAAGTGACGATCTCGCGAACATTGTTTCGCGGCGGCGGATCCGAGTACTCAATCAACGGTACGCAGGTGCGTCTGCTGGACATTCAAGAGCTACTGTCCGATACGGGTATGGGCCGCCAAATGCACGTTATCGTCGGGCAGGGCCAACTCGACGCCATCTTGGGGGCGGGCCCCGAAGAACGCCGCGGATTCATCGAAGAAGCCGCCGGCGTTTTGAAGCACCGAAAGCGCAAGGAACGCGCCTTGCGAAAACTTGACTCCATGGAGGCGAACCTAGTTCGAGTTCGCGATCTAACCAACGAGATTCAACGCCAACTTCGCCCTCTTGCCCGTCAGGCTGAAACTGCCCGCAAAGCCGCCGTCATTCAAGCTGACGTGCGCGACGCCCGCGCGCGCATCCTGGCCGACGACGTGCAGAACCTCAAGGAACGACTGGAGGCCGGCAAAGCGTCGGGAAGCGCGGCCGAAGCTCGCAAAGACGCGTTAAACAAAGCGCTACAAGCAGCGCAGGGCCGGTTGGCAGATGCTGAAGAACTTGCCCGCAAGGGCACCCCCAGAACCCAGCACCTGACGCGTTTGTGGCAAGAGCTATCTTCGGTGCACGCATCGCTGATGACACTGTCGTCCGTGTCCGCCGAAAGGATTCGAAGCGCTTCGCACCCGGTGGCAGCGCCCCGCGTTGACATCGTGCAACTCGACGAACGATCCCAGCAAGCTGGCGAAGAGGATGCGAAGCTACTGCGAGAGGTCGAGGAATCCGGCGCACGCTTAGCGCAGGCAGTGAAGGCGCGGGAGGACGCCGAAGCCCGGGCGCGTAAAGCGGGGGAGAAGGTCCGCCACCTGGAAGCGGAGCATTCAAACCGGCGCGAACACATTGCCCGCCTAATCGGCGACGTAAATGCCGCCGAGCAATCCTTGCAATCCGCGCTGTCCGAAGTCGAACGTATGCGAGAAGCTGTCTCCCAAGCCGAGCAACGCACGTTAAACGCCCGCGCTGAGATGGAGGGGATGGCCGAAGAATCCCCGGACGATGAGGCCGCAAAAGCGCACGAGCAGGCAACGAAAACGCGCGATGACGCGCGGGACCTGGTTGACCAGTTGCTCAATGAAGAACGCGAGGCCGAAGCAGCCCGCGCCACCTGGACAAGCCGGCGCGACACTCTGGCCCAGTCTTTGGAACCGGCCGACGCCACCGCGGAACTGCTAAACGGTGAACACCCCGAAGTTAAGGGATCGCTCGCGCAGTTCGTGTCCGCCCAGTCGGGGTGGGAAAACGCCGTGACCGCGCTGCTTGAACCCTTTGCGGACGCCGCTGTGGTCACCTCTTTAGAGGCGGCCTCCAAACTCTTTAGCGACACCGGGCAACGCCGCATGGTCACCGCGTCTAGCGGGGCCGCCAAAGATGTGGAAATAACCGGCTTTACCTCCGCGTTGGATGTCGTGGAGTTTTCCACTGAAGTTGAATCGATCATGAGGGCGTTGCTCGCCGGCGCTGTCGTGTGTGAAACCGCCTCCGATGCCTTGGACGCCCTCAAAAATCCTTTGGTAACGCAGGCGGTAACGCGGCAGGGTGATATTTTGACGCCGGTGTCCGCGCGAACTTCGGGCGGAGAACACTCATCGGTGCTCGCGCGCCACGCGGACTATGAGCACGCGCGTAAAAAGGCCGATGAGGCCGATGCGCACCTGCGTGCGGTGTCCGAAAAGCTCGCGAAAGCCAGGAAGGCCTACGATGAGGCCCTGGTCGCGGCAAACCGTCAGCTTGTCGCCCTGCGCCAAGCGGACTCTGAACGTGCAAAACGCATGGAGGTACGCGCGCGGGCGACGTCGAAGTTGCGCTCCGCGGAAGGTGAAGAACAGCGCCTGCGCTCTGCGCTTCAAAAAGTCGAAGACGGCATTGAGCGTGCGCGCACCCGACTTGATGAGGCGCGCGCAAAACAAGCGGGGGCCGAGGCGCTACCCGCTGTGGAAAACCCCGCGCAAGCACGCGAGGAAGCCGACAAACTAGAGGAATCGGCGCGTGAGGCGCGGGCGCTAGAGACGCAAACTCGCCTGGATATTCGCACCCTAGAAGAACAGTCCCACCGGGCGCGGGACCGGGCGCGTAGCCTGCGTCAGCAACTTGCGCGCGCGAGGGCCGACCTCGAAGAATACGAACGAAAAGAAGCCGCCCGCAAACGCGAACTTACGCGCCTAACCGACGCGCACGCCCGCGTTGAGATTCCAATCCACGTTGCGGAAACCGCGCTGGAACAGGCGGCCAGCGAACTTCGGGAAGCCGAAAGTGAACGCACCGAAGCGTCAGAAGCCGCGGCTGCGGCCAGGCGTGAAGTTGACGACCTGCGCGCACAACTACTAGAAATCACGGACGCCGTACACCGCGACGTGATCGCACTGCAAGAAGTGCAACTGCGATTCGAACACGTCACCACCACGGCGTTCAATGAGCTCGGCCTCGAAGTGCCCGAACTACTCGAAAAATACGGGCCCCACAACCTTGTCGAGGCCGACGACCCCTACCCGTACGTTCGCGCCGAGCAAGAAAAACGGCTCGCCAAAGCGGAGCGCGCGCTCGACCGGCTAGGTAAAATCAACCCGCTCGCGCTCGAAGAACACGACGCGCTATCCAAACGCCACCAGTTCCTAGCCGACCAGCTGCGCGACCTCGTAGAGTCCAAGAACGACCTGCTAAATATTGTCGACGAAGTCGACGAGCGCGTCGAAGAAGTCTTCACCCAAGCATTCTTGGACACGCAAGAAGCGTTCAACCACGTGTTTGCGACACTATTCCCCGGAGGATCGGGCAAGCTCGTCCTCACGGACCCGGAAAAAATGCTGGAAACCGGTGTTGAAATCGAAGCCAGGCCAGCTGGAAAGAAAATCACGCGACTATCCCTGCTATCCGGTGGTGAACGATCTCTCGCCGCACTCGCACTCCTAGTCGCAATTTTCAAAGCGAGGCCGTCACCGTTCTACGTACTCGACGAGGTTGAGGCGGCGCTCGACGACGTCAACCTGTCACGCCTGCTAACCATCTTCAAGGAACTACAGCAAGACTCTCAGCTGATCATCATCACGCACCAAAAACGCACAATGAAAATAGCTGACGCCCTCTACGGCGTGACAATGCGCGGGGGAGTCACACAAGTGATTTCCTCCAAACTAAGCGACACGAAACAGGCACGCATGGAAGACAAAGACGCCGTGTCATAGGTCATGATCACAAACCTATAACCGCCCGTGTCCACGCTTGAAAAACTCTCGAAATCTGTAAACCTGTAAGGGTGCTTCAACCCGCGTTCTTCATGCTTGTCACGCTGACTGCCATAGTTGCACTGGCGGTGGGCGTGTTGATCATCTTGCTTGTAACTAGGCGCTCGGTTTCCGACTGGCAAATCCACATTTCCGAAACCACGAGCGAGTGGAAAAAGAACAACGCTGAAGATCGCGAACCCCCGTTCGTTGAGCCGCGCACGTCCTCGCTACAAGAGGTACTGAAAGAAGAAAGCCGACAGGGCTCCGCGTACCTGCGGGCCGACGAGCTTCCCGCGTTTGATCAACGTCACGAATCGACCAAGAAGTAACACTGGCATTGGTCAACCGCCCTAATGTGCGTAATCATTAGGGCATGGACGTATTTCTTGATTTCTTGTCAACGACACCGGGCATAATCTCGGTTGTCATCGCCGTACTCGCCATCATTGGCATCGGCGTTGGAATTTCCAAGTCGCGAAAGCCCGAGCTGCCGCCCGCCGAACCTAAGCGCGAGATTGAACGCAGTGAGGGCGCCCCCGAGCAGACCGCCGGAGAACCCGAAACCGCGGAGCCAGCACCTGCGCCCGAAGGCGCGGTAGAGCCGAGCGAAGGTGAAGTAGCGCCGGCGGGCGAAGAGGATCAGCCGCTAGAACCAGACCACACGGACACCACCGACCAGGTGGAGGCCGGCCCTGAAGAGGCCGAGCTCGAAGAAGGATCCACGCTAGAAGCTGAACCGGACATTGAGGAACAACTCGATGAGCCCGAATCCGCGCCGAGCCGCATGCAGCGCCTGCGCTCACGCCTGGCCGGTTCGGGCCGAATCGGATCCGCCCTGCTGGCCATCTTGTCGCGCGGTGACCTGTCCGAGGAAGACTGGGAAGACCTCGAAGACACCCTGCTCATGGCCGACCTGGGTCTGGATGCGACCGAGGAAGTCATGGAAAACCTGCGCACCCAGGTGAAGGTCCACGACACTTCCGACCCCGAACAGGTTCGCGAACTGCTCCGTCAAGAGCTACTCAAGGTAGTAAACCCCGACATGGACCGCTCCTTGAACCTAGACCGCGTCGACACCGAAGAGGGCCACAACCCCGCCGTTGTTCTAATGGTCGGCGTGAACGGCACCGGCAAGACCACCACGGTGGGTAAGCTCGCCCGCCTGCTGGTTGCAGAAGACAAGTCCGTAATCCTTGGCGCCGCCGACACGTTCCGCGCGGCCGCAGCCGAACAACTCACGACGTGGGGCAACCGCGTCGGCGTTGAAACAATTGCATCCGACGTAGAGGGCGCCGATCCGGCCTCCGTCGCATTCGACGCTGTCAAAACCGGGCGTGAACAGGGCGTTGACATCGTCCTGGTTGACACGGCTGGCCGCCTGCAAAACAAGTCCACCCTGATGGATGAGCTTGGCAAGGTAAAGCGCGTCATGGAAAAGCAGTGCCCGATCGCGGAAACCCTGCTGGTACTCGACGCCACGACGGGCCAGAACGGCTTGCGACAGGCGGAAGTCTTCGCGCAAGTTGTCGACGTGACCGGCGTCGTCCTCACAAAACTCGACGGGTCCGCGAAGGGCGGCATCGTAGTCTCCGTCCAACGCCAGCTCGGCGTCCCCGTCAAACTGGTTGGCCTCGGAGAAGGCGCCGACGACCTCGCCCCGTTTAATCCCGTAGACTTCGTTAACGCAATCGTTGGCTGATAGTTCCATCGGTTAAGGTAATAGTTGTTAAGTTAAGCCCACAGGAACGACCAAACAGTGTTTCAAAACCTATCTGATCGACTAACAGATTCCTTCCGCCAACTGCGCGGCAAAGGAATCATCACCGACGCTGACATTGACGCAACCGCTTCGGACATTCGTCGAGCACTGCTGGACGCGGACGTCTCGCTACCAGTTGTTCGTCAATTTACGAGGACGATCCGGGAAAAGGCTCGCGGTGTAACCGTAACTAAGGGTCTGAATCCCGGCCAGCAGGTTGTGCGGGTTGTACACGACGAGCTGGTTGACGTGCTCGGTGGGGAAACGCGCGAACTGAACTTCGCGCACCGCGGCCCCACGGTGTTCATGCTTGCCGGTCTGCAGGGTGCTGGTAAGACCACGCTTGCGGGCAAGCTGGGCCACTGGATGACGGAAGAGGGCAAGCGCGTCCTGCTAGTTGCTTCCGACCTCCAGCGCCCAAACGCTGTAACCCAGCTTGAGGTTTTAGGCCAGCGCGCCGGTGTTGACGTGTGGGCACCGGAGCCGGGCAACGGTGTGGGCGACCCGGTGCACGTGGCTCGCACCGGCCTCAACCACGCTATCGAGAACGGCTACGACCTCGTAATCGTCGATACTGCGGGCCGACTGGGTGTCGACGAGGAAATGATGGAGCAGGCGCGAAACATTCGCGACGCTGTTAACCCTCACGAAATCCTGTTCGTGCTTGACGCGATGGTCGGTCAAGACGCGGTTCAAACTTCGGTTGCGTTCCGCGACGGTGTCGGCTTCACGGGTGTCGTCCTGTCGAAGCTCGACGGTGACGCTCGCGGTGGTGCCGCGCTGTCGGTGCGCGGGGTTACGGGCCAGCCGATCCTGTTTGCCTCCACCGGTGAGGGCCTAGAAGACTTTGAGCGGTTCCACCCCGACCGCATGGCTGGCCGAATCCTGGACATGGGTGACATCCTCACCCTTATCGAGCAGGCGGAAAAGAAGATCGACCAGGCCGAGGCCGAAGAGGTCGCCGCGAAGGCGATGTCGGGTGACCTGACGCTGGATGACTTCCTGAGCCAGCTGCAACAGATCCGCAAACTCGGGTCGATGAAGAAACTGCTAGGCATGATGCCCGGAATCGGGCAGATGCGCGAGCAGCTTGAAAACTTTGATGAGCGCGAAGTTAACCGCATCGAAGCGATCGTGCGTTCGATGACGCCGGCGGAACGTGAAAACGTGAAGATCCTGGACGGTTCGCGCAGGCGTCGTATCGCGATGGGTTCGGGTACGACGGTCGCGGAGGTCAACGGCCTCGTCAAGCGTTTTGAAGCCGCTAAGGAAATGATGAAGCGCATGGGCTCCGGCGGTGGAATGCCCGGCATGGGTGGTATGCCCGGGTTTGGAAACCTGGCCGGCGGTGGTAAGAGGTCGAAGGCCCGCCAGCCCAAGAAGAACAAGAAGCGTTCAAAGTCCGGCGTGTCCGGCAACCCGGCGAAGCGCCGCCAGCAGGAGCTAAAGGCGATGCTTCCGAAGGAGCATCAGAAGGGCTCTGCGTTCGGAGTTCCGCAAGACGCTCCGCGCCCGACCATGGACGACCTGCCGGACGACGTGAAGCGCATGCTCGGCGGCTTTGGTGGCGCCAGGTGACGCGCCTAGAAGGTTTTGCCCTGTGGGCTTCAGACTCCCCGGTTTTCGGGGAGTCTTCCCATATCCTCACCGGACCCGTGAACGCGTCGGCTTCCGTAAGCCAGCCGCACCGCTGGATTTACGGCGAGTTCGAAATCAGGGACGGCAAAATTTTCCTCGTATCAAAGGGCGATCCTGCAACCGCTGCGGGCGTGGGGGACCGTTGGATTATCCCCGGCCTGGTGGACGTCCACTGTCACATTGGCATGGCGAAGACCGGCGCTGTGGAGGGCGAAGAGATGCTCGCTCAAGCTCACGCCGACCGTGACAGCGGAGTGCTGTTAGTGCGCGACTGCGGGATTCCCGGAGACAACTCGTGGATCAGCGGTCGCGCGGACGGTCTTACCATCTTGCGAGCCGGCCGCCACATTGCGAAGCCAAAGCGGTACATACGCGGGTACGCCCTCGAAATCGAAGATCGGGACCTGCCCGAGGCAATGGCCGCGCAGGCGCGCGTGGGTGACGGTTGGGTGAAGATCGTGGGGGACTGGATCGACCGCGCAAACGGTGTGGATTCGGATTTGGACCCGCTGTGGTCTGCCTCCGCCCTGAAAGAGGGCGTTGCCGCCGCGCACGAGGCGGGCGCCCGCGTCACCGTGCACACCTTCAGCCGCAAAGCTATTGATGACCTTTTGGAGGCCGGGGTCGACTGCATAGAGCACGGCACGGGCATGACGCCAGACCACATTGTCGAGGCTGCCAGGCTCGGGATTGCTGTGACGCCAACGCTCATGCAGGTTGCACTGTTCCCGCAGTTCTCGAAAGCGGCGGGCGCAAAATACCCGGTGTACGCGTCGACGATGGCGAAACTGTGGGCCGCGCACGAGGACACGCTACAGCGGTTCTTGGATGCCGGCGTCCAGCTGTTGCCCGGCACTGATTCGGGCGGCTACCAAAGCCACGGTCAGATGGCCCGCGAACTTCAAATGTGGACGTCGATGGGCCTTAGCGCAAGCGACATTTTGGATCTTGCGACATGGAGGGCGCGCGAGTTCCTGGGTGCGCCCGGCCTATCCGACGGGGCGGACGCCGACCTGGTCGTGTTTGACCGCGACCCGCGCGAAGACATCGGCGTACTCGCCACCCCGACCGCGGTCTACTACCGCGGCCAGCAGCGCTAGACCTGCCGGGCAGTGATGCCAAACCCGGGCGCCCTTGGGACGCCCGGGCTATCTCGCAAACTACTTACCCGCGGGTGGCCGGAAATCAGGGGACTATTCCCGGGTCGCCTGCGCTTCGACGCTGTCCAGGATATTCATGAGCGTTGGGATTTCGAGTCCGGCGCCCGCGGCGGCAACCGCGGGTCGCAGGCCGGCGGGAAGGTCGGTGCCGAGCGCGCGGTCGGCAATGGTTCCGCCGCTGACTAGCACTAGGTGTACTCCGGCGGCAACGTCCCACGGCTTCAACGTGGCGGCAAATAGGGCGCCCGCGCGTCCGGCCGCGACCTGTGCCAGGTCGAGGGCGGCGGCTCCCGGCCTCCTGACCGCGCGGAATGCGTGCGCAATCTGCGCGTAGCCTTCCGCGGCCAACTCGGGGTCTGTTTCCAGCTGGGAGGTGGTGGGGAAGTAGGTGAGTACCACGGCTTCCTCCTCCTTTTGCAGGCCGCCGGAGGCGAGCTTGTAGAAGTTGCCGCCCACCTCGAGCCAGCCTTCGTCCTCGTTGGCCCAGTAGGTTTCGCCGTGCGCGGGAGCCGTCATGGCCGCAGCCACGACCTCCCCGTCCAATTCGGCCGCAATCGAAGTTGCAAAGTAGGTAAGCCCCGCCGCGAAGTTTGACGTACCGTCGATCGGGTCCACAATCCAGCGCACGCGCGAAGCTAAAGAGCGCGCGTCAACGTGGAAGTCCGGCTCGGGAGCTTCGACCTCGTCTGGTAAATCAAAAGCCTGCCCGCCCGGCAAGATTTCCTCCCCGTGCTCCTCCCCTAAAATTCGCGAGCCGGGAATGAACGACCCCAGGATCTGCGACAGGGCGCGCTCGGTTGCCTGATCGTAAGGCGTGACAGGGTCGTGAACGTTTGACTTGATTTGCGTTGTTGATTCGTCGAGGGCGGTGCGCGAAACAGTCAGGTAGTCCGCAACGCTTTGACACGCGGCCCGGCACATCAATGCAAGCTCGTGGCAAAGGTCTGCGCGCTCTAGCGTGCGCTGCTGCTCGGGGTCTAATCCGCTAAGTCGCGGCTGGCTTTCCAAAGGATGCAGTTCGATGCTCATATCATCAGCCTTCCAGACGTCTAGTTGGAACAATAGTCTCACGTGAGCAATAACACGCGCTAAAACAGGTGAGGCAAACCCGTTAGGCTTCACTTTTGCCAGCTATTTCTGGCACAATGGAGCGTTGTACTCGAAGACTTCGAACCCCTCTCTATCGTTGTTCTTCGCGTCCAGGATTTCTACCACTATTTGTGTTGACCCCCAATAGCGGTTTAAATCCACCTCAATAAACCAAGGAGTGACCACTAAAGTGGCAGTTCGTATTCGACTGAAGCGCATGGGCAAGACCCACGCACCTTTCTACCGTGTTGTGGTAGTCGACCAGCGTAAGAAGCGCGATGGCCGCGTCATCGAAGAGATCGGCACGTACGATCCGACGCGCACCCCTTCGCACATTTCTATCAAGGGCGACCGCGCGCAGTACTGGCTCGGTGTTGGCGCACAGCCGTCCGGCCAGGTTCGTAACCTGCTGAAGCTGACCGGCGACCTCGCGGCCCACATGGGCGTTGAGAACCCGGTTTCCCGCGTCAAGTACGCATCCAAGGATGAAGAGGCCGCAGCTAAGGCTGTCAAGGCTGCTGAGGAAGAGGCAATCAAGCGCAAGGCCGCTATTGCTGAAGCCAAGCAGAAGGCAGAAGCTGAAGCCGCCGCAGCTAAGAAGGCTGAGGAAGAGGCTAAGAAGGCTGAAGAAGAAGCCGCCGCTGCTGAAGCTCCGGCTGAGGAAGCTGCAGAAGAGTCTGAGGAAGCCTAAGTATGTTAGCTGACGCTCTTGAACACCTGGTCAGTGGAATCGTGGACAATCCTGACGATGTTGAAGTTACGAGTCGTTCTCAGCGTCGCGGGCAGCTTTTAGAAGTCCGCGTCAACCCAGACGACTTGGGCCGCGTCATCGGGCGTAATGGTCGCACGGCTCGCGCGCTTCGCGCAGTCATGTCGGCTCTTTCCACCCGTGGCCCCGTTCGAGTTGACGTCATCGACACGGATCGGGATTAACCCTTTAAGATTTTGAGGCGGTGTTGGCTTTTGCCACACCGCCTCGAGTCATACCAGTGGAGGTTTTCATGGATGTTGTAGTAGCCGAGGTTGGATCTGCCCACGCGTTGAAGGGCGAGGTGTACCTGAACTTGCGTACTGACGTCCCCGAAGAGCGTATTTATCCCGGGGCGGAATTGCGCACGCAGCCTGCCGGGCGTGGGCCGCTTACTGTTGCAACGATTCGCGTGCACAAGGGGCGCCTGGTTGTCCGTTTTGAAGAGGTCAAGGATCGTACGGGTGCGGAGGCAATCCGCGGCGTTAAGTTGATTGCCGATTCTGATGATATTGAGGACGAGGACGACGCTTGGTATGCCCACGAGCTTGAGGGCATGCGCGTTCAAACGGAGTCCGGTGAGGACCTGGGTGTGGTTCGCGACCTCATTCTTGGTGATGCGCAAGACCTGCTGGTAGTTGATTTCAATGGGCGTGAGGTGCTGGTTCCTTTCGTGGAGCAGATCGTTCCTGAGGTCGATGAGGAAGCCGGAGTGATTTTGGTTGATCCTCCGGGCGGCCTGTTTGACGATGAGGAGGCGTAAGCCGGTGCGCTTTGATTTAGTTTCGATTTTCCCGAAGTTTTTTGACGTCCTCGACCTGTCTTTGATGGGGAAGGCGAAGGAGTCGGGGGCTTTGCAGATCGCGGTGCACGATCTTCGAGATTGGACTCAGGATCGTCACCGAACTGTTGATGACACTCCGTACGGTGGTGGTGCCGGTATGGTTATGCGCCCCGACATTTGGGGTAAGGCACTCGACGATGTTATCGGTGATACCGGCCGTGTCGTGCTCGCAGTGCCGACTCCGTCGGGCAAGCCACTTTTGCAAAACGATGTGCGCGACTTGGCGCGAGCCGACCAGATTGTCATTGCCTGCGGTCGCTACGAGGGTATCGACCAGCGCGTCGTGGACCACTACAGGTCCGTCCCCGATGTGGAGGTCTTTGAGTACTCCATTGGTGAGTACGTGCTAAATGGCGGTGAGGTTGCCGCGGTCGTCCTCGTGGAAGCAATCTCGCGGTTGTTGGATGGTTTCATGGGGAATCCGGAGTCACTCACGGAAGAGTCTTTCGAAGGCAACGTGGTTGAGTATCCGGCGTACACGAGGCCACCGAAGTGGCGCGGCCTGGAAGTGCCCGAAGTTCTGCAAGGCGGCAACCACGCTGCAATCGAACAGTGGCGGCGAGGTAAGTCGCTGGAGCGCACCGCGCGCGTGCGTCCCGACCTCATAAATAAAACTGACCCGAGCACCCTTTCTATTTTTGATAGGGAAGTACTGGCCCGATTTGGTTGGTTGGCCCCAAGGGATGCGGCCAGGTGGGATCGCGTGACGATACGCCCGGCAACCCAAAACGACGTGGCGGGAATTGCGCGCGTTGCGGAGGTGACGTTCCCGGACGCGTGCCCTCCGGATGTAACCGTCGAAGCGATTCGCGAACACGTTGAAAATAATCTGTCTGAGGCCGTGATTTCAGGTTGGATTGACAGTCCGCGCCACCGCGTAATGGTCGCTGATTTCCACGGTGAAATAGCGGCCTACGCGATGATTGAACTATTCGAAGAGGGCGAGTATCCAGACGACATTCCAGCAGAACTCATCGAACCCGCACCCACGTATGTGTCGAAGGTGTACACGCTCGCGAAGTGGCGCGGATCCGGCCTGTCGGGGGCAATAATGGAGGCCGCCCTCGCGGACGCCGAGCCGCACGCGTTTGGAACGCAGGCGGTGCTTGGAACCAACGTGCACAACAAGCGGGCGCGCAAGTTCTACCGCCGCCACGACTTTAAAACCGCGGGCAGGCGCACGTTCGACGTGGCGGGCATACCGAACGAGGACGTCGTAATGGTTCGCACCTTGCGAGGGTGAGTTTCGTAACTTAACGCGATGCCGGCAGGGGGCGACCTCGACCGCTGAGAGTGATTGTGGCACAATGGAGCGGTTGGAAACGGCGGTGTAACCTGCCGCAGGGGGCCACCTACGCCGGGTTCCAATGAGGTTGTCGGCGGCCTTTGGCCGCTTTATGCAACGGTTCTGACCTGCGGCAGTGCTGTTTGGGAGAAGAAATGCAGAAGCTTGATGCAGTTGACGCAGCTGTAAAGCGCGATGATATTCCGCAGTTCAAGGCGGGCGATACCGTCAAGGTAAACGTAAAGGTTACCGAAGGTAATCGCACTCGTATTCAGGTTTTCCAGGGCATTGTCATTCGTCGTCACGGCGAAGGCATTCGCGAGACCTTCACTGTTCGTAAGGTTTCCTTCGGTGTTGGCGTTGAGCGTACCTTCCCGCTACACGCACCCACGGTAGACTCCATCGAGGTCGTAAGCCGCGGTCGTGTTCGCCGCGCGAAGCTGTACTACCTGCGTGACCGTCACGGCAAGGCCGCGAAGGTCCGCGAGAAGCGCGAGAACTAATAACTCTTCTCATGCCCCGGGCGCTAAGCCACCAGAAGTGGTTGGCTGGCACCCGGGGCATGTTTTTGCATCTTCCGCGATTTTGCGTGCGTAGCTTTAAAATGGGTTAGGAACAGGAGATACATGTCGGATACCTACCCACACGAAGCTTTTCTGCGCAAGCGCAGTAAGCCTCCAAGACACCGCGCGGGGCCACCTAGGCACGTGGCTCGTATGCCTTCAAAAGAAGCGGATCGCACTATTCGCCGCCGAACTAGGCGCGTGCGGGGGAGCCGTTTTTTTGAGTGGACGATGATAATCGTCCTGGCTTTGGCGTTGTCTTCGTTTGTGAGGGCGTTCTTGATGCAGGCGTTTTGGATTCCGTCTAGCTCTATGGAAGAGACGCTGCAGATTGGCGACAACGTTGTGGTGTCTAGGTTGACTCCACGCTTTTTCGACATTGAACGCGGAGACGTTGTCGTGTTTCGGGACGCCGAGGGGTGGTTGCCACCTCCGGAAGAAAAGCGCGGCGTTAGTAAGGTGGTTGACCGTGCTCTTACGTTTACGGGGTTGCGGCCCGCGTCCGGTGAGCAGCACTTGGTTAAACGCGTGATTGGCGTTGGTGGGGACACGGTGTCGTGCTGTGATCCCGAAGGCAAGATTCAGGTAAATGGCGTGCCCATTTCGGAGCCGTACCTGGCTCCCGGTGCTGACAATACGCGCATTCCTTTTGAGGTCACTGTTCCCGAGGGCCACCTGTGGGTCATGGGGGACAACCGCAACCGTTCCGCGGATTCGCGCGTTCACCTTGAGGACGCGCCCTCCGCTTTTATTAATCAAGATGATGTTGTTGGCCGAGTTTTTTGGATTACCTGGCCGGTGAACCACTGGGGTAATCCGACTTCTAACGACCCGTTCGACGCAGTCAAATAACTTTTTTGAAACCTTGAAACCTTCCGCACGCATATCCACCACCGAGGTTGAACGCGCCTTGGCGAAATACGGCACCGTCGTTGGCATGGACGAGGTCGGGCGCGGTGCTCTTGCCGGCCCCGTAGCTGTGGGCGCGTGCGTTTCACCCGGAACTGAACCCAGCCACGCCCTCGCGGATTCAAAATACTTGACGGCAAATCGGCGTGAAGAACTGGTGTCGCTCGCGGCTAAATGGGCGTGGCCGTGCGCGGTTGGAATGGCGTCCGCAGCGGAAGTTGACCGGTTTGGAATTACGGGCGCGTTGCGAAAGGCGGGTTTGCGGGCGCTTCGAACATTGGTTTTGGAGGGCGTGCCCGCGTCCGTTGTGCTTTTGGATGGCTCGCATGACTGGCTGACTCCGAAGCCGGACTTGTTTGATGCGCAGGTCGATTCTGGGCTGTTTGAGGCGGTTGGATCGCCGCGCGTGAAGACGCTGGTGAAGGCGGATGCGACGTGCTCGGTGGTGTCGGCCGCGTCAATCGTTGCGAAAGTTTCGCGCGACCACCTGATGGAAACCCTGCCCGACCCCGGCTACGGGTGGGCGTCTAATAAGGGATACGCGTCGTCTGGCCATCGGGACGCCCTGGTACGTTTAGGTGTGAGCGCGTATCATCGACAAACCTGGCGCCTAATCCCAGTTGACAACAACATCTAATGTGAAGGCATGATTGATCTGTGAACCCTGATATTGAAGGCTACGAAAACAACCTTGAGCTAGATCTGTTCCGCGAGTATCGCGACGTGATCAACCTGTTCTCGTACGTAGTTGAAACCGAGCGGCGCTTCTACCTTTGCAACCAAGTTGACGTCCAGGTGCACCCGGTCGGCAGTGACGTGTTCTTTGAACTTCGCCTGCAAGACGCGTGGGTGTGGGATATTTACCGCTCTTCTAGGTTTGTAAAGTCTGTTCGCATTATGACGTTCAAGGATATCAATATCGAGGAGCTCTCCAAGTCTGAACTTGAGCTTCCTTAAGTTTTCGAGGGCGCTTCGGCGCGGCGTTTTCGGAACCTGTTGCCCGTACCGCGCTCGATCGTCGTTTTAGCGTTCGAGGGCGAGTTTTCCCCAGCTCGCCCTCTTCCCTTTAATCCCCAGCCTGCTTTGCACGCGTGCGAGGCAGGCTCTTTTGGTGGCCAAAATGTGGCTCAAGGAGGTCACGAATGGCTACAAAACACCGGCTGGGACAAGTTGGGGAAGAACTCGCGACAGCATTCTTAGAAGACCAGGGCTGGCAGATCATTGATCGGAACTACCGGCGCAAAGGGATTGAACTAGACATCGTTGCGCGCGACCCCGAGCGGGGGATCGTGTTCGTGGAGGTGAAGACGAGGAAGTCGAACTCCGCGGGCAGTGCGTGGGAGTCGATCACCGCGTCAAAAGCGGAACGGTTGCGACGCGGGGCGGCGAACTGGCTCGTTGAAGCCGGAAGCTACCAAAGTGTCTACCTGGACGCGATCGTCGTGGAAGTAAACGGCGGCCTGGCGCAGATCGAACACCGCAGGAGCCTGCTGTGAGGCCAATACTTGTACGCACGCATGCCGTTGCGCTCACGGGGATCACGGCGCATGTTATCCAGGTTGAAACCCACGTCGGCTCCGGGCTGGTGTCGTTTAACCTGGTTGGCATGCCGGACGCGTCGGTGCGCGAATCCAGAGATCGCGTCCGCGCCGCACTGCAGACCTGCGGCATCGACTGGTTTGAACACCGCGTCACCATCAACCTGTCGCCGGCTGGTATTCCGAAGATGGGGTCGGCGTTTGATCTTGCGATCGCCGTGGGGCTGCTGGCCGCTCGCGGAGTGCTTTCCCCCGCGGCTGTTGACGGTATCGTCTTCATGGCCGAACTGGGGTTGGATGGGTCGTTGCGTCCAATCCGCGGAGTTTTGCCGGCCGTCATGGGAGTTCGCGCGGCGGGCTTCCAAAAAGTCGTTGTTGCCCGCGACTCCCTGGCTGAAGCCACCTTGCTTCCCGGCATAGAAGTCCTTGGATTCACGCACCTTCGCGACCTCGTGGCCCACTTTGGCGGTCGCCTCCTGGCCGGCCTGCCGATGTTGCCGCCAATAAACACAGTTTCCGAGGGCGTTACAGTCACCGAGGCGGCAGGCACTTCAGACGTGTTCGAGGGCGAGGCTGCCACAGGTGGCCACGGTGATGGCGGAGGCGGTTCAGGCTCGCCCGGGTCACGCGGCTTCGGGGCGTCTTCTTTGGATCTGCTGGATGTTCGCGGTCAGGCATTAGCCACCGAAGCTTTGCTGATAGCGGCTGCGGGCGGACACAACATGATGATGGTTGGTGAACCCGGGTCTGGGAAAACGATGCTGGCAAGCAGGCTCCCAACAATCTTGCCACCCCTGTCCGATGAGGAAGCCATCGAGGTCACCGCGATCCACTCGATTAGTGGAACGTTCGATCCGACAAGTGGGCTGATGCGAACCCCGCCTATTGAGTCTCCGCACCACAGTGCAACTATGGCGGCAATAATCGGTGGGGGATCGGGGATTCCGCGTCCGGGGGCAATATCGCGCGCACACGCGGGCGTGCTACTGCTGGACGAGGCCGCCGAGTTCGCACCGGCCGTGCTTGACGCCCTGCGCCAGCCCCTTGAGTCAGGAATAGTTAACCTGCAGCGCGCCCGCCACCACGTGCAGTATCCGGCGCGGTTCCAACTGGTTCTGGCGACTAACCCGTGCCCGTGCGGACACTTTTACAGCCGACGAAAGGCGTGCACGTGTTCTTCAATGCAACAAAGACGTTACGTGAACCGACTGTCGGGGCCACTGTTGGACCGCGTTGACCTGCAAATCACGATGATGACGCCCTCGCCGGCCGAACTGGAGGAGCCTGCAAAGTATTCGTCCGAAGAAGCGTTAAAGCTAGTCACTGATGCCAGAGCACGGGCTGCTAAACGGTGGGCGCAAATGCCGTGGTCAATCAACGCGCACATCCCCGCACGAGCTTTGAAATCTGACGAAGCGGGTATCTCTAAAGCTGTTCGAAACGGAATTCGAAACCAGATCATTGACGGCGCCCTGAGTATGCGCGGCGCAGACCGCGTCCTGCGCGTTGCTCGCACTTTGGCTGACCTTCGCGATCAAGACATTGTCGGAATACCAGAGCTACAAGATGCCATTAAGTTTAGAAACGGAGTTCTCGATGCAATCGCTTAACCTGGACTCGCCCTTAGAGGTTGCCTGCGCCTGGAGCGCAATCGTGGAACCGGGGGACGAGGCTGCCGCCCAGTTGCGTGAAACCATGGGGAGCGCTCCCGCCCTCGAATGGCTACTTTCAAAACCCGACCCGGCAACGTTGCCCGCGGATCTGACCCACGATTTGCAAGGGCGGCCGCGCCCGTGGATTAAAGCACTAAAACGTTGGATGCCTCGCGTAGCCGACCTGGACGTGCATCGCGATCTGGCCGAGCTTGAAGCATTGGACGGCGTCGTGTTGTATCCGGAGCATCCGCAGTGGCCAAAAAAGCTCGACGACCTGGGTTTGCAGGCACCCGCAGCGCTGTGGGTGCGCGGAGACTTACAAGACTTGCCGCGCGTCGCTATCGTTGGTGCGCGGGCGTCATCGAACACGGGCAATTCGATTGCGCGCGATTTAGCGTTCAACTTGGCCCGCAAGGGGATTTCTATCGTCTCCGGAGGCGCCTTTGGCATAGACACGGCCGCTCACAAGGGCGCCATGTCGGAGGGCCACACGGTCGCGGTCATGGCCGGGGGAGTTGCGAACCTGTATCCAATGTCGAATGAGCCCATGTTTCAAAAAATCTTAGAAAACGGTGCGATCGTCTCTGAGGTGCCACCCGCATGGCGACCTGCGCGCTGGCGATTCTTGGGTCGAAACCGGCTGATCGCGGCGCTCGCGGACGCAAGCGTCGTCGTGGAAGCGTCCAGCAGGTCGGGCGCACTTACAACTATCCGCCACGCGCGCGAGTTGAACCGCCCGGTCGGCGCGTTCCCGGGCTCAGTTAACTCGCACCTGTCCAGCGGATGCCACCAGGTGATTCGCGACGGCGTCACGCTGGTTACGTCCACCGAGGACGTCCTCGAACTCATATCCGATATTGGTGACGCGCTTTTTGACATCCCCGCGAAGGACGATCCGGACGCAATGCCCATAAACCTTAGGCGCGTTTACGACGCTATGCCCGCAAAATTGTCAGCTACCGCCCAGTCAATTGCCCGCGTTGGGGGAATTAGCGTCGAGGAGGTCGAGACCGCGTTGGCTACACTGATCCTCAAGGGCTATGTTGCATTCGAAGCCGGCGAGTTCAAACGCGTACGCTGACTCGCACGCTTTGGAGGCAGGCGATCCAGTGTCTTGGCGGCGCGGTATTGCGCGGCCCTGATGAGGTGGAGGGAGGCCAATGGAACTGCACGGATCCGCGAGCGATGTTTTGTCGCGTTGGGAGCACTACTTGACGCACAGCCGCGGCATGTCGGCGCATTCGGTTCGCGCGTACATGTCGGATATTGATTCGGCGCTACAGTTCATGCTTGGCGAATCCGAGTTCGATTCCAAAGAGTTAACACCGCGGGCATTTCGCGCGTGGATTGCATCAAAGGTTCGCGAGGGCGATGCTCGCTCCTCCATTGCGCGCTACGCGGCAAGTGCCAGACTGTTTGGTCAGTGGATGACGCGCGAAGGTCTGGTTGATGTGGATCCCACGCTGAAGCTGAAAGCAGCATCGGTGGACCAGGTGCTTCCCGACACTTTGAGTACTGAACAAGTTGGTGTGCTGTTCGACTACCTGCAGGCTAGGGCGGGTCAGGGCGACCCGGCGGATGTGCGTGACCTGGCGATCACTGAACTTATGTATTCGTGCGGCATCCGCGTTGGCGAACTCGTAGGCCTTAACTTGTCGCACCTGAACGCCGCTGACCGGACGATCCGAGTGCTTGGCAAGGGCAGTAAAGAGCGCGTAGTCCCGTACGGCCTGCCCGCCCACGATGCCCTGCGCGTTTGGGTGGAGTCGGGCAGGCCCGCCCTCGTGAATGAAAAATCTGGGCAAGCACTGTTTCTTGGCGTCCGCGGGGCGCGAATCGATCAGCGCACTGTTCGAGAAAGATTAGAAAGGGCGTGCTCGCTGGCTGGTGTGCCTGTGATTTCTCCGCACGGACTTCGACACTCGGCAGCTACCCACATGCTTCAAGGGGGTGCAGACTTGCGGGCGGTTCAGGATTTGCTGGGACACTCGTCGTTGCAGACCACGCAGCGTTATACGCACGTGGATGCAAGCCGGTTGTCTGCAATCATGAGGCAAGCCCATCCCAGGGCTTGAGCACCGCCTGGCCGAGCAGCAGGCTGAGTGGATTCAAGTACAGGTCCCGGTTTACTTTTACTCCCCAGTGCAAGCAGTCGCCGTCGTGGCCAGATTCAACAGTTCCAACCACGGACCCGGCGGACACCACGGAGCCCTTTCGAACAGCGGGATCGAGCGGCTCAAACGTGGAGCTAAGCCCATCACTGTGACGTATCGACACGACGTTTCGATCGGCAAGCTTACCCGCGTATATTACGGTTCCCGCCCGCGGCGCTCGAACCTGCGCTCCCACGCCGGGGCATATGTCGACACCGCGATGGCCTGGAAGCCACCGCTTTTGCGGAGGGTCGAACTGCCGTCCCAACTCCACAGGAAAATCTACGGGCGGAATCCAGCGTTCGCTCGAAGCATCGGCCGGAACCCCAGCTAGGGCTGGTGCCAGCATTACAGCGCACAAAAACAGCAAGATAGGCAACGCTTTACGAGTCTTCATACGGCCAACCTATGCACGCCCTCAAAAATCAAAGCCCCCCACGCCAGCTGGCTGGGGACACAAAAGCGACCCACCGCCTGGGGGTTCTTGATCAGACAACAACAGGGAGTAAACCACCAAATCACCGTCAAACATCAATGGGGCGCTAAAGACGTTTAGTAACTTCTAGTCGCGGGAGTTCATGCCAAATAAAGCGGGAAAGAGCGGCCGCCTAAATCACAGACTTTCGGCCGACTGTGAAACAGGAAACATGCGACGTTAAAAAATCTTCTCTAAGTACCAAAACGGCCGCGTTTTCGCTAGAATCGACGCGGCACCTTCACAGGTGACTATCGCGCGTCCGATACCGCGTAAGCGGGGAACGCCAGCTTCAGTCTCGCGCCAGACCGCGGGGTGTTGGCTCCCGGACGCTAGGGCCGAAAAGGCAAAGAACTGAAACCCGAGTAGACACTCCGACGCAACCGAATGGAGGCGAAGGGGAGGGCTACTCCTTATTTTGGTGCTCACGCACCGAAAGGATACGAAAACATGGCAGTTGTGACCATGCGCCAGCTTCTGGAAAGCGGTGTCCACTTCGGACACCAGACCCGTCGCTGGAACCCGAAGATGAAGCGCTTCATTCTGACCGAGCGCAACGGCATTTACATCATTGACCTGCAGAAGACCATCGCAGACATTGACAAGGCGTACGACTTTGTCAAGGAAATGGTCGCACACGGTGGCAACATCCTGTTCGTTGGCACCAAGAAGCAGGCCCAGGAAGCCATTGAGGAGCAGGCCGAGCGCGTCGGCATGCCCTACGTGAACCACCGTTGGCTCGGCGGCATGCTCACCAACTTCTCCACCGTTTCCAAGCGCCTCCAGCGCATGAAGGAACTTGAGCAGATCGACTTCGAGGACGTAGCTGGCTCCGGCCGCACCAAGAAGGAACTGCTAATGATGGAGCGCGAGAAGAACAAGCTTCAGCGTTCGCTCGGCGGTATCCGCGACATGGTTAAGCTACCGTCCGCTGTTTGGATTGTTGACACGAAGAAGGAGCACCTCGCGATCGCTGAGGCGCAGAAGCTCAACATCCCCGTCGTCGCAATCCTCGACACCAACTGTGACCCCGACGAAGTTGACTACGGCATCCCGGGCAACGATGACGCGATCCGCGCCGTTGCACTGCTCACCCGCGTTGTTGCTGACGCTTGCGCCGCCGGCCTGATGGCCCGCTCTGAGCGCCGCCAGCGCACCGGTGAAGAGAACACTCCCGAAGCTGAGCCGATGGCTGAGTGGGAGCGCGAACTCCTCGAAAACGCTGAGGGTGACGCCGCAGACAAGCCGGCCGAAGCTGCCGCTGAAGAAGGCGTAGCTGAAGAAGCTAAGACCGAGCAGCCCGCAGCCGAAGAGGCGAAGGCTGAAGAGTCCAAGGAAGCCGAGCAGGCCTAACCTGTTCACCAACCCTTTGAAAGTAGGAATACATGGCGAACTACACTGCAGCTGACGTTAAGGCTCTGCGCGAGCAGACCGGCGCCGGCATGATGGACGTTAAGAAGGCACTCGACGAAGCTGACGGCGACAAGGAAAAGGCGCTTGAAATCATCCGCCTCTCCGGCCTGAAGTCCCTGTCCAAGCGTGAAGGCCGCACCGCATCCGCAGGCCTCGTAGCTGGCAAGGTCGTCGACTCGAAGGTCGGCGTCATGGTAGAAGCAAACGCTGAGACCGACTTCGTTGCGAAGAACGAGAAGTTCATTGACTTCGCAGACCAGGTTCTCGACGCCGCGGTTGCCTCCAAGGCAACGACCGTTGAGGAACTCCTCGCAGCTACCGTTGGTGACGAGACCGTACAGGACCTCGTCAACAACATGGGCGCAGTCATTGGCGAAAAGATCGAGATCGGCAACGTCTCTCGCGTTGAAGCCGACCACGTCGAGCTCTACCTGCACCAGACCTCCGCGGACCTGCCCGCACAGGTTGGCGTGCTTGTTGCAACTAACGAGGCCGGCTCCGAACTCGCCTACGATGTTGCAATGCACATTGCCGCGTTCTCCCCGGCATACCTCGACCGCAACTCCGTTCCGGAAGAGGACCTAGAGAAGGAACGCGCAACCCTCACCAAGCTCACCCTCTCTGAGGGCAAGCCGGAGCACATTGTTCCGAAGATCGTTGAGGGCCGCATGAACGCGTTCTACGCTGACAACTGCCTGGTCGACCAGGACTTCGCTCGCGATCCGTCCAAGACTGTCGGTGAAGTTCTAAAGGCCAACAACGCTGAGGTTACGAACTACGTTCGTTTCCAGGTTGGCGCCTAACAAAATCTGACACTGTGGCCTCGTCCTTCTTGCAAGGGCGGGGCCACACGTCAACTCGCGCTAAACTATATACCGCGACCGGCTTCAAACCAGCCGGGTCAAACCAAGCTCTCGGAAGGCAACCTCAATGACTGAACAGCCCAACCAGCCCAGGCGCGTTCTACTAAAACTATCCGGTGAAGTCTTCGGTGGAGGTTCCATCGGACTCGACCCCGCAGTAGTTTCAGCGATCGCATCACAAATCGCGGCAGCCGTTGCCGAGGGCGTCCAAGTAGCAGTCGTTGTGGGTGGCGGAAACTTCTTCCGAGGCGCAGAACTATCCCAGCACGGCCTCGACCGTGCACGCGCGGACTACATGGGCATGCTAGGAACCGTGATGAACGCCCTCGCACTGCAAGACTTCCTGGAACAAGAAGGCGTAACCACGCGCGTACAGTCCGCAATCTCGATGCGTCAAGTTGCAGAACCCTACATTCCGCTCAAAGCAATCCGCCACCTAGAAAAAGGTCGCGTCGTAGTGTTCGGCGCGGGCGCCGGCCTGCCCTACT
Organism: Actinomycetaceae bacterium; assembly: GCA_030532405.1. Taxonomy (GTDB): domain Bacteria; phylum Actinomycetota; class Actinomycetes; order Actinomycetales; family Actinomycetaceae; genus Gleimia. Next base: position 41,243 of record JAUNLF010000011.1, read on the forward strand.
TCTCGACAGACACCGTGTCCGCACAGCGCGCTTTAGAGACACGTTGCAGCGAGCTACTTGTCGCAAAGAACGGTGTTGACGGGATTTACACGGCAGACCCGCGCACAAACCCCGACGCTGAAAGACTTGACTTCGTAACATACCAAGATGCGCTCGCTCGCGGCCTCAAAGTTGTGGATGCGGCAGCGTTCTCACTGTGTAAAGACAATAATCTAAACATGCGCGTGTTCGGCATGAGCGAACCGGGCAACGTCACCGCCGCGCTTCTTGGACAGAAAATCGGTACCTTGGTGGCAAACGACGAAAATAAAGAGGAGAACTAACAAATGATCGAGGATGCTCTACTAGAAGCCGAAGACGGTATGGAAAAGGCCGTTTCCGCAACGAAGAAGGAATTCGGCAACATCCGCACCGGCCGTGCAAACCCCGAAATGTTCAACTCCCTCCTCGTTGAGTACTACGGGGCCGCAACGCCACTACAGCAGCTAGCTTCAATCCAGATCCCCGAGGCCCGCATGGTCCTCATCAGCCCCTACGACCGCGGTTCCGTGCAAAACATTATCGCCGCGATCCGCGAGGCCGATCTGGGTGTCAACCCGACCGACGACGGCAATGTCATCCGCTGCACCCTGCCCGCCCTCACGGAAGAACGACGCAAAGACTACGTCAAGCAGGCGCGCTCGCGCGCCGAAGAAGGCCGCATTTCTATCCGCAACGAGCGTCGCAAGGCCAAGGAAGAGCTGGAGCGCATCAAGAAGGACGGCGAAGCCGGCGAAGATGAGGTTGAGCGCGCAGAAAAGCAGCTTGAAGAACTCACCAAGAAGTTTGTGGCGACCGTCGACAGCGTGCTTGAAACCAAGGAAACTGAGCTGATGACCGTCTAAAGACGGCAGAAAAGGCAAGCGCAGGCAAACTTCAAAGGCTGACTTTGGATTTACGAAGAATTACCCATCCGGGACCTACAGAAAACCATCAGCCTCTACCTTCATCGGGGCGGGCGGGTCGCAACCTTCCCGCCGCGATTAGTGTAGGGGTGGGTCTGGCGGCCCTCGCTTTGGTGACGCTACTGCTGTCCGACACCGCGTTCATGGTAGTGATCGTAGTTGCGGTAGTTTTAGCTCTTTGGGAGCTTGCCGGCGCGTTCGCCAGGCAAAACCGCGAACTGATTCTGGCCCCCGCGTGGGTGGGCGGCATCGGCATGGTGGTTAGCGCCAGATTTTTAGGACTTGAGGCCGTGCTTGGCGCCCTCACGCTGACGGTCGTTGCGGTCGCGGTTTGGAAGCTGCTTGACGGCCCCACGATTCAGACGATCCCCGACATAACGGTGACGACATTCTCGCTAATTTACGTGCCGCTGCTGGCGTCGTTCGTGGTGCTGATACTGAACTCTCCGCACGGGGTTGCCGCAGTTATCACGTGGATTGCGCTGAGTGTTGCAAACGACCTGGGGGGTTGGGCGTTTGGAATCATGTGGGGTAAGCACCCGATGGCTCCGAAGATTTCTCCAAAGAAGTCGTGGGAAGGTTTTGCCGGCTCCCTCCTGCTATCCGTTGCCGTTGGGATTGGCACAATGATTTGGCTGGGAGGCTCCTGGTGGTGGGGCATCCCAATGGCGATCCTTACAACCATTGCGGCAACCACGGGCGACCTCGTGGAATCATTGATTAAACGCGACGTGGGGTTAAAGGACATGTCCAACCTGCTTCCCGGGCACGGAGGTTTGATGGATAGGCTCGATTCGTTGCTGATGGTCGCTCCGGTCGTTTATTTCATATTGAAGGTGGCTATTCCGTGGTAAAGCGTGAAGATTCCAAGGTTTTGAAAGACGATGTGAGGTCGACTCGGCGAGGGCGGGGCGGCCGGCAGGTTATGCCTACCGACCAGGCGCCCGAAGGGGCACTTACCCCCGACGCGAAGCCGATCCTGTCGTTTGCGCCTAGGCGTAGGGGGAAGCCGCCGGCGCACTTGGCGGACTTGGATTTCGCCCAGCGCCAACAGGTCCTGGTCGATGCGGGTCTGCCGAAGTTCCGTGCCGACCAGCTGTCGCGCCACTACTTCCAACGGCATATTTCCGACCCTGCTAACATGCCCGACCTGCCCAAATCTATGGTTGACCAGGTTGAGCAGTCCCTCATGCCGCCCCTTATCGAAAAAGTGCACACTCTAGAGACGGATGACGGCAAAACACTGAAGCACCTGTGGCAGTTGTTTGATGGTGCGCGCGTCGAGTCGGTACTCATGCGCTACCCGAACCGCACGACGCTTTGTATCTCGAGCCAGGCGGGTTGCGGCATGGCGTGCCCGTTTTGCGCAACCGGCCAAATGGGCCTAACCCGTAACCTGTCCACCGCCGAGATTATCGAGCAGGTTCGCGAAGCCGCATTAGCGTGCGAACGTGGCGATTTGGAGGGCGGCCCCACGCATCTTTCGAACATCGTGTTCATGGGCATGGGTGAGCCGCTTGCTAACTACCGCGCGATCATTAACTCACTGCACCGCATGATTGAGGAGCCGCCCCACGGGTTTGGCCTGTCCGCGCGAAACATTACCGTGTCCACGGTCGGCCTCGTGCCCGCAATCGACAAACTGGCAGACCTGGGTTTCCCGGTAACACTAGCCGTTTCACTGCACGCCCCGGACGATGAGCTGCGTGACGAGTTGATCCCGATTAACTCGCGCTGGAAGGTTGGCGAACTGCTCGATGCCGCTCGCCGCTACTTCGTGAAAACGGGGCGGCGCGTGTCTATCGAGTACGCCCTGATCAAAGACATGAACGACCACCCCTGGCGCGCGCAGCTGCTGGCGGATGAGTTGAACAAGCGCGGTCACGGTTGGGCGCACGTGAACCCGATTCCTCTGAACCCGACTCCGGGTTCAATTTGGACCGCGTCAACGGCGCGCGCGCAACGCGAATTCGTCGAAACACTGCGGAAGGCGGGTATCGTTACAACTATTCGTGATACACGTGGATCAGATATTGACGGCGCATGCGGACAGTTGGCAACCTCCGTGGCGAAAGAGGAGGAATCGAGCGGTGAGTGACTTTTTCCCAACCTCTAGGTTTTATCAAAAGGGCTACAGCCAGGCGGAAGTGGATGAGTTCTTTGATCATGCCCGCGAGGCGTACGAGGGCGGTGTGCCCGCGTCCGAGTTCTCTTCGGAGCAGGTGCGCCGCGCAATGTTTCCGCTGAAGCGCGGCGGCTACGACCCGGTAGCCGTTGATGCGGCCCTCGACCGTTTGGAAGCGGCGTTCGTGTCGCGCGACCGTTCGGCTCACGTGGCGGTAAACGGTGAGGAAGCGTGGCTCGACCACGTTGCTGACCGTGCAACCACCCTCTATCCGCGTCTGATCCGCCCGGTTGGGGAGCGTTTTGCCCACCCGGAGCCCGGCGAGCCCGGTTACAGAATCAAAGATGTGGATGCATTTCTTGACCGGTTGGCCCGCTTCTTTGACGATGAGGAGCTTCTTCGCGCCGACGACGTTCGCCGCGTAACCTTCCCGCCCGCGAAGGGTGAAGACGCGTACGTAGAAGGAACCGTAGACGCCTATCTTGCGCGCGTTGTAGAGATCCTTCTGTCCGTGGAGTAACCATGCCCCGCCCTCTTTCCCTTTTAGGATCCACAGGTTCGATAGGCACGCAGGCCCTGGATATTGTTCGCCAGCATGCAAACATGTTGGAGGTCGAAGCCTTGGCGGCCGGCGGATCCAACGTGAATCTGCTGCTAGACCAGGCCGAAGAGTTTAAACCCCGCGTTATTGCCTTGGCATCCGGCGATGAACACGCGGTTGCACAGGCGATGAAAGAGCGCGGGATCGACGCTGAACTTCTGGTTGGTCCAGACGCGGTATCGCAGGCTGCTGGAATGCTAGATAGCGACGGCGTGGTGTTGAACGGCATCACCGGGGGAGTGGGCTTGGAACCCACGTTAGCCGCGCTGGAGTCGGGCGCGACGCTGGCGCTTGCCAACAAAGAGTCCCTGGTAGTGGGTGCGCCCCTTGTCCGCGCCGCCCTGCAACGTCCCGGCCAAGTGGTGCCGGTAGATTCAGAACACTCCGCCATCGCCCAGTGCCTGGCCAGTGGCAAGCACGAAAAAGGCTTAACTTCCCAAAAGATCACCGGAAAGTCCGAGGTCGCTCACCTGGTGCTCACGGCCTCCGGCGGTCCCTTCCGCGGCAAAACTCGCGCGGACCTGCACGACATCACACCGCAGCAGGCCCTCAACCACCCCACGTGGGACATGGGCCCGGTGGTGACGATCAACTCATCCACCCTCATGAATAAGGGTCTGGAGCTGATCGAAGCTAACGTCCTATTCGACATCGACCCGCAGGACATCCAGGCGGTCGTCCACCCGCAGTCGATCGTGCACTCGATGGTCACCTTCCGTGACGGCGCGACCATTGTCCAAGCTTCACCGCCGGACATGCACCTGCCAATCGCGCTGTCACTTTCGTGGCCCGACCGTTGGGATGACATCGAAGCGCCCGTCGAATGGAGCAACCCGTCCAGCTGGGACTTCGAACCCGTCGACAACGAAACGTTCCCGGCGTTGAATCTCGCGCGCCACGCAGTCGCGTCCTCGCCCACACACCCCGCGGTCATGAACGCCGCCAACGAAGTGTGCGTCGACGCCTTCATCAAGCAAAGACTGCCGTACCTGGCTATCGTAGACACCGTTGCAAAAGTCGTTAACGAACATGAGGGTGTGCGTGAGCCCGCCCTCGAAGATATTCTTGCTGTTCAAAACTGGGCGGTGAGAAGAACCCGCGAACTAATTGGAGGATCCGCCAGGTGAACTACCTGATCGGCATAATACTGACGATCATCGCGCTGATGATTTCGGTGGCACTGCACGAACTTGGACACATGATTCCGGCGAAAAAGTTCGGCGTCTACGTCCCGCAGTACATGGTTGGTTTTGGGCCGACGATCTACTCCAAGCAGGTTGGCGACACTGAGTACGGCGTGAAGGCGATCCTCCTGGGCGGCTACGTTCGCCTGGCGGGAATGTTCGGGCCGGCGCCCGAAGGCACGCCCCTGGTTAACCGCAAGGGCCAAATCACGTATGCCGAAGAGGCGCGTCAAGCGTCGCTCGCCGAGTTACCGCCGGGTAAGGAACACCAGGCTTTCTACAAGCTATCCGTGCCAAAGAAGCTGACCGTGATGCTCGGCGGACCTGTCGTCAACCTTCTAATGTCGATCGTTATTTTCGCGGTAATCATTATGGGATTTGGCATTAACACCCCCACGACGACGCTTGCGAACGTGCCGCAGTGCATTGGCACGCAGTCAAATAGTTGTACCGAGGACGCCCCGGCATCTCCCGCGTACGAGGCGGGACTTCGCGGTGGCGACACCGTGGTGGCGTGGAACGGTGTGCAGACAAACTCGTGGGACGACGTTGTTGCCGCTATCAACGAGGCCGGGACCGAATCGGTTCCCGTCGCCGTTGAACGTGACGGACAGGTGAAAAACTTCGAGGTCGCAGCCGTCGACTTTGACGGCCGTCCCGTGGCGGGGATCCAATCGCAGATAGCGCCCGTTCGCGGCGGCATTGACGACGTTGCGAGTATCTCGTGGCAGACGTTCGCGGGAACGGCAAAGATTATTCTTGCGCTACCTCAAGCCGTGTGGAACGTTGGCGAACAGTTGTTTACCGATCAGCCGCGCGATCCGAACTCAGTTCTTTCAATCGTTGGAGTGGGCCGCATCGCGGGTGAAGTTTCGTCCCAGGGAGACGGCATTACGATTACAGATCGGGCCATCATGCTCCTTAGCCTGTGGGCGTCGCTAAACATGGCGTTATTCGTATTCAACTTGATCCCACTGCCACCCCTTGACGGCGGACACGTTGCCGGCGCGATTTGGGAAGGACTTCGCCGAACGTTCAACCGGGTTACCGGCAGGCCCGACCCGGGCCCGGCCGACACCGCGCGGCTCGTGCCGCTTACGCAAGTGGTGTTCGTCTTGCTGTTAGCCATGACAATTTTGCTGATTGCGGCCGACATTTTCGACCCGATTAGCCTACTGTAGAACATAGAGAATCAATCAACCGATTTAACTGGGAGACACGTCATCGTGACTGAAATAGCTCTTGGAATGCCTGAAGTTAAGAAACCTCCGTTCCCGCGTAAAAAGACGCGGCTGATTCACGTGGGTGATGTTCCGGTCGGTGGTGGATCGCCGATTAGCGTACAGTCGATGACGACCACCAAGACCACCGATATTGGTGCCACCTTGCAGCAGATCGCAGAACTCACGGCCGCGGGCTGTGACATTGTGCGCGTCGCGGTGCCGTCCGCGGACGATGCGGAAGCACTGCCGATCATTGCGCGTCAGTCAACCATCCCGGTTATCGCGGATATTCACTTCCAGCCGCGTTACGTGTTCAAAGCGATCGAGGCCGGTTGCGCAGCTGTTCGCGTGAACCCCGGTAACATCCGCAAGTTTGACGACCAGGTTAAGGACATCACCAAGGCTGCTTCCGATGCCGGTGTGTCTTTGCGTATTGGCGTTAACGCCGGTTCACTGGACCCGCGCTTGCTGAAGAAGCACGGTTCGGCAACGCCCGAGGCGCTCGCGGAGTCGGCAATGTGGGAGGCCTCCCTGTTCGAAGAGCACGACTTCCACGACTTTAAGATTTCGGTTAAGCACCACGATCCGGTAACCATGATCCGCGCTTACGAGATCCTGTCTGAAGCTGGTGACTGGCCGCTACACCTGGGTGTAACCGAGGCGGGCCCGCAGTTCCAGGGCACGATCAAGTCGGCAACCGCTTTCGGCGCCCTGCTGCGTCAAGGCATTGGTGACACGATCCGCGTGTCCCTGTCTGCCCCGCCGGTCGAAGAAGTGAAGGTCGGCATCGAAATCCTGCAGTCGCTCGGCCTGAAGGAACGCACCCTAGAAATCGTGTCGTGCCCGTCGTGTGGCCGCGCCCAGGTAGACGTGTTCTCGCTGGCTAACGAGGTAACCGAAGGCCTGCAAGACCTCACTGTTCCGCTCCGCGTAGCGGTTATGGGTTGCGTTGTGAACGGCCCGGGTGAAGCTCGCGAAGCTGACCTTGGTGTTGCATCGGGTAACGGCAAGGGCCAGATCTTCATTAAGGGTAAGGTCGTTGAGACTGTTCCCGAAGGCCAGATTGTGCCCACCCTCATCAAGTATGCGAACCAGATCGCAGAAGACATGGGGCTGGAAGAAGGCAGTGGTCAGGTAGACGTTATCGCCTAGCAAAGGACAAAGCGTGAAGGCTCTAGTTAAAACTGAAGCGGGACCGGGACTAGAGCTTACCGATGTCCCGATGCCGAAAGTTGGACCCAACGACGTCCTCGTACGCATACTTCGAACGGGTATTTGCGGAACGGATGTTCACATCGATAAGTGGGATCCGTGGGCGCAAAAGCGCGTGGAGTCGCCGCGCATTGTTGGGCATGAGTTCTCCGGTGAGGTTGTTGAGGTCGGCTCCGAAGTTGAGGGCGTGAAGGTCGGCGACTTCGTGTCCGGCGAGGGCCACTACGTGTGCGGTCGCTGCCGGGCGTGCCTGGCCGGCAAACGCCACCTGTGCATTAACACGCGGGGGATCGGGTACGACGTTGACGGCGTGTTTGCCGAGTACTTCGCGATGCCGGCCTCCAACGTTTGGATCCACCACAACCCGAACCTGTCCAAGGACGTGGCCGCCATTTTTGACCCGTTCGGAAACGCCGTCCACACCGCCTTGCAGTTCAATACGCTTGCCGAGGACGTCTTGGTATCGGGTGCGGGGCCCATTGGGATCATGGCGGCACTGGTTGCTAACTTCCAGGGCGCCCGCCACGTGGTGCTGACCGACCTATCCGAGGAACGCCTTGAACTTGCACGCAGCCTCGGCATCGAGCACACCGTGAACGTCTCGAAAGAGCGTTTGCGCGACTTTTACGGCCAAATCAACATGGTCGAAGGCTTCGACGTCGGCCTGGAAATGTCCGGGTCCGCGGCCGCCCTCACTTCGATGATTGATCACATGACGCACGGCGGACGCATCGCGGCGCTTGGAACGCCAACGGCAAACGTTAGCCTCGACATGTCCACAGTCATCTTCAACATGCTCACAATCAAGGGCGTAACGGGCAGGCGCATTTTTGAAACGTGGTACGCAATGTCCGCGCTTTTGCAATCCGGATTGGACATCTCGGGCGTGATTACCGACCGCTTCCACTACACCGATTTCAAGCGAGCATTCGAGGTCGCCGGGGACGGTCGCAGCGGTAAAGTGATCATGGCTTGGGACGAGTAACCTTAAGGAAAAACTAATGGTTTCTATGGATCGCTTCAAAGAAGAAGTTGACTCTATTAAAGACGACGGGCTTTACAAGGACGAGGCCGCCCTGGCGAGCCCGCAAAGCGCATACGTTGAACTTACCGACGGGCGCAAGGTTTTGAACCTGTGCGCAAACAACTACCTGGGGCTCGCGGACTCACCGGAATTGATTGAGGCCGCCAAGAATGCCCTCGACGAGTGGGGCTTTGGCATGGCGTCGGTGCGTTTCATCTGCGGCACGCAGACGCTGCACACCGAGCTAGAAGACGCCCTCACGAAATTCTTCCACCCCGACGACCCTGAAAACTGGGACACGATTTTGTACTCGTCCTGTTTTGACGCAAACGGGGGACTTTTCGAGGTCCTGTGCCAGAGCGAGGACGCGATCATCTCCGATGAGTTGAACCACGCTTCGATCATCGACGGTGTTCGCCTGTCTAAAGCGCGGCGCTTCCGCTTCAAAAACCGCGACATGGACGAACTCGAGCAGTGTCTGAAAGACTCCCAGGACGCGCGCACCCGCCTTATCGCAACGGACGGCGTGTTCTCGATGGACGGCTACATTGCGCCCCTGCCGAAGATTTGTGAGCTGGCTGAAAAGTACGACGCCCTCGTCATGGTGGACGACTCGCACGCGGTTGGCTTCACCGGCGAGACCGGGGCGGGCACACCCGAACTATTCGGAGTGCGCGACAAAGTCGACATCATCACCGGAACACTCGGCAAGGGCCTTGGCGGAGCCTCCGGTGGCTACACGTGCGCGCGCAAAGAAATCGTGGAGCTACTGCGCCAACGCTCGCGGCCCTACCTGTTCTCAAACTCCCTGGCACCGGCCATCGCGGGCGCGGCACTGAAGACCCTACAGATGCTAAAGACGTCCTCGGACCTGATTAAACAACTGAACGAAAACACGCGCTACTTCCGCACAAAGATGACCGAAGCGGGATTCGACATCCCCGAATCAGAGCACGCCATCGTGCCCGTCATGGTTGGCGACGCGAAGGTCGCCGCGAAAATGGCCGACCTGATTTTAGCTAAAGGCGTGTACGTGAGGGCGTTCTCGTACCCCGTCGTGCCAAAGGGCAAGGCTCGGATTCGCACGCAAATGTCCGCGGCATTGACGCGGGCGGATCTGGATCTGGCGATCAACGCGTTCATCGAGGCGCGCGAGGAAATCTAACGCTGCGCGCAGAACCTCGCCGCGCGGCCTGGGCGAACGCGGGACGCTAGCGGTGTTTGTGCGAGGGCGGGACCGGTGCGCGTCGGCGACCGAACTTCAGTATAGGTTTTCACTTATTCCCTAGAACTATTAGGCTGGTAGACGTGCTTACAAACATGTCTGAGTTTTTTCTGCGGACTCTTCGCGAGGATCCCGCAGACGCTGAAGTTGCCAGTCACAAGTTGCTAGTGAGGGCGGGCTATGTTCGCCGTGTAGCTCCGGGTATCTACACCTGGTTGCCACTTGGACTGAAGGTACTGCGCAATATCGAACAGGTTGTGCGTGAGGAAATGGCTGCGATTGGTGCGCAGGAGCTGCACTTCCCGGCGCTGTTGCCGCGCGAGCCGTACGAGAAGACGAACCGGTGGGAAGAATACGGTCCGAACCTGTTCAGGTTGAAAGACCGCAAGGCCGCTGACTACCTGCTCGCGCCGACCCATGAGGAAATGTTCACGTTGGTCGTGAAAGACATGTACTCCTCGTACAAGGAACTTCCGCTGATCCTTTACCAGATCCAGACGAAGTACCGCGACGAAGCACGCCCTCGTGCCGGCGTTATTCGTGGACGCGAGTTCGTCATGAAGGACTCCTACAGCTTCGACATTGACGACGAGGGGTTGGACAAGTCCTACGACCTGCACCGCGAAGCGTACCAGCGCATCTTTGACAAGCTCGGCCTGCCCTTTGCGATCTGCGAGGCGCAGTCGGGTGCGATGGGTGGTTCACGCTCCGAAGAGTTCTTGTACCCCAACCCGATGGGTGAGGACACGTTCGTGCGTTCCCCGGGTGGCTACGCGGCGAACGCTGAAGCTGTCACCACGGTAGTTCCCGACCCCGTGGACGCCTCCGACGTGCCGGCAAAGGAGCTCCGCTCCACGCCGGGCGCCTCGACGATCGCCAGCCTGGTTGACCTGTCTAACGAGATGTACCCGCGCGAAGACCGCCCCTGGACCGCGGCCGACATGCTGAAGTCCTTCGTGGTCACGCTGACCCACCCGGACGGAACGCGCGAAGTTGTAAACATTGGTATTCCGGGCGACCGTGACGTAGACGAGAAGCGCCTTGAGGCCGCATTCGCCCCCGCCGAAGTCGAGCTGGCAACGCCGGAAGACCTCGCAAAGCACCCCGAACTCGTGCCCGGCTACCTCGGCCCGGAGGTTTGCGGTCCTAACTCCGACAAGCGTTACATTGACGAGGACGGCAACCCGCAAGGTTCCATCCGGTTCCTGGTAGATCCGCGCGTAGTTGAAGGCACCTCCTGGATTGCCGGTGGCAACAAGGTTGACCACCACGTTTACAACCTGGTGATGGGCCGCGACTTCACTGCCGACGGCACGATCGAGGCCGCCGAAATCAAGGAAGGCGACCCGGCACCCGACGGCTCCGGCCCGCTAGAACTTGCCCGCGGCATCGAAATCGGACACATCTTCCAGCTCGGCCGCAAGTACGCTGAAGCCCTGGACCTGAAGGTACTGGACCAAAACGGCAAATCGCAGGTTGTCACCATGGGCTCCTACGGCCTGGGCGTGTCGCGCGTTGTAGCCGCAATGGTAGAGAGCCACCACGACGACCTCGGACTATCGTGGCCAATGATCGTAGCGCCCTTCCACCTACAGGTAGTTGCCGCCGGAAAGGGCGAGGAAATCGCGCAGACCGCAAAGCAGCTCGCCCAGGCGGCATCCGATGCGGGCTTCGAAGTGCTGTTCGACGACCGTCCGAAGGTCTCGGCGGGCGTTAAGTTCGCAGACGCGGAGCTACTCGGCATGCCTTACGTGCTGGTGGTTGGCCGCGGCCTAAAGGAAGGCGTCGTGGAACTGCGCGACCGTCGCGCCGGAACTTCACGCGAACTCAAGGTCGCAGAAGCTGAAGCCGCACTTATCGAAGAACTAGAACAGAACAGGGGATCAAGCCGATGACCCACCGCGAAATTCGAGTTATCGGGGATCCGGTGCTCAGAACCGAGTGCGACTGGATTACCGACATTGACGACCACGTTAAAAACCTGGTCGAAGACCTGCTAGAAAACGTTGACGAAGAAGGCCGCGCGGGCCTCGCAGCACCCCAGATTGGTGTCAGCTTGCGCGCCTTTTCGTGGAACATTGACGGCGAGATCGGTTACGTCCTCAACCCCAAACTTGTTGAAGTATCCGAGGACGAATACCAAGACGGCGACGAAGGCTGCCTGTCTGTGCCGGGCTTGTGGTTCCCAACCGAACGCGCGTGGTACGCCCGCGTTGAAGGCATCGACCTGGACGGCAAGAAAGTCGTCGTCGAGGGCGAGGAGCTAATGGCCCGCGCGCTACAGCACGAGACCGACCACCTGGAAGGCATGCTGTACCTGGACCGCCTGGACCGCGCGACCCGCAAGAAGGCGCTGCGTAAGGTCCGCGAACTCATGTAAGCACTACTAGTTGCCCAGCTTCGGCTGGGCAACTAGTCTTTTAAGCGCCCATCGGGCAAAATAGAAGCAAGACACCGCTGGATCGGTCGAACAACTCCACAGCTTGCGGACGTAGGGGAAGACGAACCTCAAGCTAAAAGGAGGCAGACAATGACCGGGAGCTTTACCCGCGGTGTACTTTTTGTGCACTCAAGTCCGCCGGCGCTGTGCCCTCACGTGGAGTGGAATGTCGCGGCGGTACTGGACCAAGATGTGCGCTTTGAATGGACCCAGCAGCCGGCCGCCCACGGAATGATGAGGACCGAGTTCTCCTGGGTTGGCCCCGTTGGCACGGGCGCGCAACTGGCTTCCGCCCTGCGCGGATGGGAACACCTGCGCTACGAGATCACCGAAGAACCCGTCCGTGGCTCGGACGGCGCCCGCTGGTGCCACACCCCCGACCTGGGGATCTTCCACGCACCCATGGATGCTTCGGGCAACATGCTGATTCCAGAGGACCGCATCCGCGCGGCCATGAGTTCCAGCACCGACCTTGCCACCTTGCAAGACCGACTCGACCTGGCTCTTGGCCAAGCGTGGGATGACGAGCTAGAACCCTTCCGCTACGCTGGCGATGGCGTACCCGTCCGCTGGTTGCACCGGGTCGGTTAGCGTCATTTCAATCTAGGAGGACGAAGTTGGGTATCTCAATCGCAGAAATGCTCGGCCTGGAGTTGCCCGAAGAACAACCCGGTGACGCGGACGCCGCCGGGCAGGACACAGACGGGCAGGACCCTGCTGGGCGGGCAGAAGCAGGCTCGCCCTCGTCATCCGAATCTGAAAACCCCGCTACAGGCGCGGGGGACGGGGTAGAAAAAGACGACCCCGTGCAAGAAGCGGTGGTTGTCGCCCTGCTTGCAGAATCGAATGTGCCCGCGGAGGACTTCCGGTCGGACTTAACGCTAGAAGGCGACTTCGACCTGGATGCGATCGGACGTTACGCGGTAGTTGCGAGCATCGAACAGGACTTGCGGGTCACTTTGAAGGACTCCGAGGTGGAGGATGCGGCAACGCTCGCGGACCTCATTGCACTTGTCAGGCAAAGCCAACGTGGTTAAATGCCCAGCGGCCGTGGTTAAAAACCCAGGCTGAGTCGCCCGCCCTGGGCATCCGTCAATCGACGCAAACTGTGGGATAGATCTCATAGAATTATTCATGCGTCGATCAAAAAAGGGGACTTGCTATGACGGTTCACGGGCGCATTTGGCAACCAAACGCAAAAACGGTCAGAATCGCGAACTGGCAACTAAAGACCGCCATGGCGATCACCGGGCTAATCATGGCCGCGTTCGTGCTTGTCCACATGCTTGGCAATCTTAAAATTTTCAGTTCAGCGCAAGAATACAACGCCTACTCTCAGTGGCTTCGCGAAGCGTTCACGCCACTATTGCCATACGAAGGACTCTTGTGGCTCGCGCGGCTCGTGCTGGGCGCGTGTTTAGCAATCCACGTTATCGCGGCCCTCATGGTTTGGGCGCGGTCACGCGGTAACAGTGGAAACGCCCGCGTGCGCCACCGCAAAGGGTGGCTGGCAAAACTGATGCTACCCACCGGAGCGGTGCTACTACTTTTCGTGGTCCTGCACATTTTGGATTTAACAGTTGGCAAACTCGTGGCGCCCAGCCAGTTCCAGCACCCCGACCCGCAGTTCCACGCGGCAGCGAACCTGGTGGCCTCGCTGGACCGGCCGGTCATGGCAGGCTTTTACCTATTCATGCTTCTGGCCCTTGCAATCCACTTAACCCACGGGATCGAGCTTGCAATTAACGACCTCGGAACGACCTCAGAAACGGGACGAAAATGGGCGCGCATAATCGCGATGGCAACCGCGGTACTGATTCTGGTTGGCGACGCCGCCGTCGTGCTCAGTGCAAATCTAGGAGTTGTGTGACATGGAAATCCTAAGAGGGCACGATCTGGACGGTAAGGTGCCCGAGGCGAGTTCTCCAAAAGAGCGTTGGGGCGAACACAAACAGAGGCTACGCCTGGTGTCGCCGTCAAACCGCCGCAAGTTCCACGTGCTGGTAATCGGTACGGGCTTAGCCGGGGCGGGGGCGGCGTCCTCACTGGCGGAACTGGGCTTCAAGGTCACGTCGGTTTCGTATCACGACTCGCCGCGCAGGGCGCACTCGGTGGCCGCGCAGGGCGGGATCAACGCGGCGCGAGGCAAACGCGTGGACGGCGACGGCCTGTTGCGCTTCGTAGTCGACACCGTCAAAGGAGGCGACTTTCGCGCACGCGAATCCGAAGCGTGGCGGCTGGCTGAAGAATCCTCCCGCGTAATCGACCACATGAGCGCGATCGGCGTCCCGTTTGCCCGCGAATACGACGGCGCGCTTGCCAACCGTTCGTTTGGCGGCGTTCAAGTGTCGAGGACGTTCTACTCGCGCGGCCAGACGGGCCAGCAGCTTCAGATCGCCGCCCACCAGGCGTTGCTCCGCCAGGTTGCGGCCGGCAATGTCGAGCTGTGGATCCGCCACGAAATGCTCGACCTGATCGTAGACGGCGGGCGAGCCGTCGGCGTGGTCGTTCGGAGCCTAGTTACCGGCGAACTGCGCGCGATAACGGCGGACGCGGTCGTCCTCGCAACCGGCGGATACGGCAATGTTTACAGGTACTCGACGCTGGCAAAGAACTCGAACGCGTCGGCTGCCTGGCGTGCCCACAAGCGCGGCGCCGCAATCGCGAACACCTCGTTTATCCAGTTCCACCCAACCGCGTTACCAGTGCAGTCGCCGTGGCAATCTAAGACCACGCTCATGTCCGAATCGCTGCGAAATGACGGGCGAATATGGGTGCCAAAGCGGGCCGGGGATGACAGGCCTGCAAATGACATTCCCGAGGACGAGCGCGACTACTACCTGGAGCGCAAGTATCCCGCGTTCGGAAACCTAACGCCGCGTGACGTGGCGTCGCGGGCCGCGCGCGAACAAATCGAAGCCGGCCACGGGGTGGGTCCGAAACGAAACGCGGTGAACCTCGATTTCCGCGATGCTCTGGACAGGCTGGGCGTCGACATATTGAACGAGCGGTACGGCAACTTGTTTGACATGTACTACGACTCGACGGGGGAGGACCCGCGGAAAACCCCGATGCGGATCGCGCCTGGCGCGCACTTCACGATGGGTGGGCTGTGGGTGGACTACAACCTGATGTCTACGATCCCGGGCCTGTTCGTCGCGGGGGAGGCATCGTATGCTTACCACGGTGCAAACCGTCTGGGCGCAAACTCACTGCTATCGGCATGCGTGGACGGATTCTTCGTGATCCCACACGTTGTTGCAGACTACTTGGCTGGCATCCTGGGAACGCAAAGGCCCGCGGAAGACTCGGACATCGCCAAATACACGCTCAGCTGCGCAAAGTCGCGCATCGTGTCCCTAAAGAACTCCAGTGGCGACACCCCCGCAATCGACATTCACACCGAGCTCGGCGAGATCATGTACCGGCACTGCGGTGTCTCCCGATCCGCAGCCAGCCTGCGTGAAGGCATCAAGAAGATCGACGAACTTCGCCGAACCTACCGCGACCGACTACGCGTCACCGGATCGCAACTGCAAGTAAACCAAGACCTCGAGATGGCACTGCGCGTTGAAGACTACCTGGAGCTCGCGCAAACCATGTGCGTGGACGCCCTCCATCGGGAAGAATCCTGCGGCGCCCATTACCGCGAAGAATATTCAATCGAGGGCGAAGCCATGCGCCGCGATGACGAATGGATGTTCACAACAGCGTGGAATACGTCCAACTGGCAGGCCGACCCCACGTTCGTTGAACACCGCGAACCGCTACATTTCGAGGCCGTCCAACCGGCGACTAGGAGCTACAAGTGAAACTCAAACTGAAAGTGTGGCGCCAATCCAGACCGGACGCCGCAGGAACGTATCGAACCTACGAAGTTGACGCCGACCCCACGATGTCGTGGCTGGAATTGTTGGATCATTTAAACGCGCAGCGTATGAGGGCGGGCAAGGAACCCATCGCGTTCGACTCCGACTGCAGGGAGGGAATCTGCGGGGCGTGCGGGCTGCTCGTGAACGGCCGCCCGCACGGGGAATCTGACAACCTGCCCGCGTGTCACCAGCGCGTCGGCAACCGCAGTGAGGGCGAAGTCGTAACCCTGGAACCCTTCCGCGCACGGCAATATCCGGTGATTAAAGACCTGATGGTTGACCGCTCCTCCCTGGACGCACTTCTGATGGCCGGAGGATACTCCGAGACCGACACGGGGACCGCGCCGGATGCCGACGAAGTGGGGAACACACACGACGTGGCCGAACACGCCCTCGACATGGCCGCGTGCATCGGGTGCGGAGCCTGCGTTGCCGCCTGCCCCAACGGTTCGGCAAACCTGTTCGTGGGCGCAAAACTGTCACACCTGGCAGCCCTCCAGATTCCGGGACGCCAACGCCGCAAGCGGGCGCGCGCAATGGTGGCGGTTCTGGACGCGAACTTTGGCCCGTGCTCCCTATACGGTGAATGCGCAAAGGTGTGCCCCGCGGACATCCCACTTGCAGCGGTAGCGGCAGTTATGCGAGACAGAGCGTACTCAAAGTAAAGAAACTTATATGATCGTCAGAAGACCAGACGAAAGGATGATGCGATGAGGACGCGCACAGAGGTTGATCTACTAGGTGAAAGGGAAGTTCCCGCGGATGTCTACTGGGGCATTCACACGCTAAGGGCGATCGAGAACTTCAAGATTTCAACCACCAGGCTTGATCACTATCCGAACTTCATCAAAGCAATGGTGCAGGTGAAACGGGCATCCGCTAGGGCTAACCGTCGTCTTCACGTCCTCCCGGAAGACAAGGCGCGCGCCATTGAGGCAGCTTGCGAAAAGATCCTTGAAGAAGACGTTTGCTTGGATCAGTGGCCCACGGACGTGTTCCAAGGTGGTGCGGGCACTTCTGTCAATATGAACACGAACGAGGTGCTTGCGAATCTAGCTTTGGAGATCCTCGGATACGAAAAGGGCCGGTACGACATCATCAACCCGAACGATGACGTCAATAAGTCACAGTCGACGAACGATGCCTACCCGACCGGATTCCGCTTGGCTATTTACCGCCAGCTGATTGACTTGAGTAAGGCCGTTGAGCACCTTGTTGCAGCCCTGCGGGTTAAGGCCAAAGAGTTTGATGGCGTCATTAAGATGGGTCGAACCCAGCTGCAAGATGCTGTCCCCATGACGCTCGGGCAAGAGTTTGAGGCTTTCGCGGTTACCATCGCCGAAGATATGAGCAAGATCGAAACGGCGGCGAATAACCTGCTGGAAGTGAACCTTGGCGCAACGGCGATTGGAACCAGGCTGAACACGCCGGACGGTTACGCCGAAGTTGCGGTTGAAGAGCTCGCAAACGTTACCGGCCTGCCGTTCGTGCCCGCGCCTAACCTGATCGAGGCGACCTCCGACACGGGCGCGTTGGTCACGGTCCACAATGCGCTAAAGCGGTTGGCCAGCAAGATTTCAAAGATTTCAAACGACTTGCGGCTACTATCGTCGGGTCCGCGCACCGGACTCGGAGAGATCAACCTGCCCGCAATGCAGGCCGGATCCTCGATCATGCCCGCAAAGGTTAACCCCGTGATTCCCGAGGTTGTAAACCAGGTTTGCTTCAAGGTGATCGGCAACGACGTTACCGTGACGATGGCGGCAGAGGCCGGCCAGCTTCAGCTAAACGTCATGGAACCCGTCATCGCGCAGGCCATGTTCGAATCCATGGAACTACTCGCAAACGCGACGGTGACGCTCGCGGATAACTGCATCACGGGCATTACCGCGAACGAGGAAGTTTGCCGCGAACAGGTACTCGGTTCGGTCGGTATCGTGACCTACTTTAACGAGATCATCGGCCACCGTAACGGTGATTTGATCGGCAAGGAAGCTACCCGAACCGGTCAAAAGGTGTCCGACCTGATTGTTGAGCGCGGCCTGCTCTCACGTGAAGAAGTGGACAAGATCCTGTCCGTTGAAAACCTTCTGAATCCACGTTACGCGGGCAAGATTTGGAAAGAGGGCGAGCGCGGCCTACCCGACAAGCCCGACGCCTAAGCGTTCAAGTTAGGGCGGCCCGCTTAGTTAGTAACTGGGTTGAATTAGTTTGGCTCCGGTGGTTTCCCACCGGAGCCAAACTAATTCTTTAGGCTTTACGCCTCGCCACCCGTGCCACCGGAAGTGCCGGCGTTCGGGTTGAACAGGTCGTACTTGTCGATTGCCTGCTTGATGACCGAGCGGTCCATCTGGCCGGCTTCAACGAGGCCTTGCAGTGCGCGGACAACCATGGATTCCGCGTCGATCTTCAGGTGGCGGCGGGCTGCCGGACGGGTGTCGGAGAATCCGAATCCGTCAGCGCCGAGCGTGTAGTACTCGCCCGGTACCCACTTGCGGATCTGGTCTTGAACCATGTGTTCAAAGTCGGAGGTCGCAACGGTCGGTCCGTCGATCTGCTCTAGGACGCTGGTCAGGTAAGCCTTCTTGGGCTCTTCCTCAGGCTTGAGGAAGTTGTGCTCGTCAGCTTCCATGCCGTCGCGGCGTAGCTGGTTCCAAGAGGTTACCGAGTAGACAGCGGCGTTGACGCCCCAGTCTTCGCGTAGCAGTCGGCGGGCTTCACGCGCCCACGGCACACCAACACCGGAGGCCAGGAGCTTAACGGTAGGCCCATCGCCCTCAAGGTCGTCAACCTTGTAAATGCCCTTCAAGAGGCCTTCAACGTCAAGGTTTTCTGGCTCTGCGGGCTGGTGCATGGGCTCGTTGTAAACGGTCAGGTAGTACATGACGTTGCGGTCACGGCCAGACTCGTTCGCACCGTACATGCGCTCGATACCGTCGCGGATGATGTACGGGATTTCGTACGCGTACGCGGGATCGTAGATGACCATGGCGGGGTTGGTGGCAGCCAGGATCGGGGAGTGACCGTCCATGTGCTGCAGGCCCTCACCGGCCAGCGTGGTCTTACCGGCGGTTGCGCCGATCACGAAGCCGCGTGTCAGCTGGTCGCCAGCGGCCCAGAACTGGTCGCCGGTGCGCTGGAAGCCGAACATCGAGTAGAACAGGTAGAACGGGATCATCGGGATGTTGTGCGTCGCGTAGGACGTGCCAACAACCTGCATGGCGGCCGCGGATCCGGCCTCGTTAATACCCGTGTGGAGTAGTTGACCCTGCTGCGATTCCTTGTAGGAGAGCATGAGCTCCGCATCCACAGCGGTGTAGTTTTGGCCGTGAATGTTGAAGATCTTCGCGGTGGGGAATACGGCGTCGAGGCCGAAAGTGCGCGCCTCGTCGGGGATGATCGGAACGACGTGCTTGCCGATTTCCTTATCCTTCATGAGGTCCTTTAGCAGGCGGACCAGGGCCATGGTGGTAGCTACTTCCTGGTGTCCCGAACCCTTAGCGAGAGCCTTGAACGGCTTTTCGGCGGGCATCGGTAGCTGCGGGTCGTCCTGGTGGCGCGACGGGAGGAAACCGCCGAGCTTGCGGCGACGCTCAAGCATGTATTGGAGCGCTGGATCGTCGTCTGCCGGCTTGTAGTAGGGCGGCAGGTACGGGTCCTTTTCGAGTTCCTCATCGGAAATCGGGATGCGTAGCAGGTCGCGTAGGCCCTTGAGGTCTTCGACGGTTAGCTTCTTCATCTGGTGGGTCGCGTTACGACCTGCGAAGTGGGTGCCGAGGGCGTAGCCCTTAATGGTGTGTGCGAGGATGACGGTCGGCTGGCCGGTGTGCTCGGTCGCCTGCTTGTAGGCTGCGTAGACCTTGCGGTAGTCGTGGCCGCCGCGGCGCAGGTCCCAGATTTCGTCGTCGGTCCAGTTCTTGACCATTTCCTTGGTGCGCGGGTCGCGGCCAAAGAAGTGTTCGCGCACGTACGCGCCGTCGTTTGCCTTGAACGTCTGGTAGTCACCGTCGAGGGTTTCGTTCATGATGTTTACCAAAGCGCCGTCCTTGTCGGCCTCTAGTAGACGATCCCAGCCGCGTCCCCATACGACCTTGATGACGTTCCAGCCGGCGCCGCGGAAGAAGGCTTCGAGTTCCTGGATGATCTTGCCGTTACCGCGGACGGGGCCGTCCAGGCGCTGTAGGTTGGCGTTGACAACGAAGGTTAGGTTGTCGAGGCCCTGTTGGGCGGCTAGTTGGAGCATGCCGCGCGATTCGGGCTCGTCCATTTCGCCGTCGCCGAGGAATGCCCAGGTGCGTTGCTGCGAGGTGTCTTTGATGCCGCGCATGTGCAGGTACTTGTCGAACCATGCTTGGTAGATGGCTTCAGCGGGGCCGAGACCCATGGAAACGGTGGGGTACTCCCAGAACTGGGGGAGTTGACGCGGGTGAGGGTAGGACGGGAGGCCGTTTTCGGTGGAGACCTGTTGGCGGAAGCCGTCCATTTCTTCTTCGGTGAAGCGTCCCTCTAGGAATCCGCGTGCGTAAACGCCGGGGGAGGAGTGACCTTGGAAGAATACGTGGTCACCGCCGCCGGGGTGGTCTTTGCCGCGGAAGAAGTGGTTGAAGCCGACCTCGTAAAGGGTGGCTACTGATGCGTAGGAGGAAAGGTGGCCGCCAACGCCGACTCCGGGGCGCTGTGCACGGGTTACTTGGACGGCGGCGTTCCAACGCATCCAGCGTCGGTATTGACGCTCGGTGGGTTCGTCTCCGGGGAAGTAGGGTTCCTGCTCTACGGGGATTGTGTTGATGTAAGGCGTTGTCAGCTCTAGCGGAATCTGTACGTCGTTGCGGCGTGCTTCGTTGAGCATGTGAAGCAGTACGTAACGGGCGCGCGGACGGCCCTTTTCTTCGATGAGGCCATCGAGAGATTCCAGCCACTCCTCAGTTTCCTGCGGGTCGTTGTCTGGTACTTGGCTCAATATGCCGTTGACTACGGGGCGACGGTCTTTTTCAGCCACGAATCCTCATTTCTCTCAGGCGGTCCGGATAGGACCGCACTTCGTCGTGCATACCTTCCTATCATCTACGTTCCTAACCGAAATTGCACCCGCTAACCCTATTTTGTGACCGTCCGTGTTACGAAATACACAGGCTTATCTGTCTGGCATGTGGGCTCAAAATTGCATTCAGATTCGGCCAGCCCACATAATGCTGGTTTTATACCGGCATTGCGCCTATTTTTCGGTACACTAGGGCGCGTGACATCATATACAGATTCCCGAAAGGCGGATCCGAAGGCGCAAGGGAGCCTCGGCTTTACAAGCGGTCAAGTCGTCCAAGAATTTTATTGGGACGAGGACGTGGACGAAGATCTGCGTGCCGCTATTGAAGAAGCGACTGGCGAAGAGCTGGTTGACGTTGATTACACCGATTTGATTGATGGCGTGATCATCTGGTGGCGATCAGATGATGCTGAAGAAGAAGACTTAGCGGATGTGCTATTGGACGCGGGCGCGAACCTGGACGATGGGGGTGTCGTGTGGGTTCTGACTCCGAAGTCGGGTTCTAGTAACCATGTTCCTCCGGAGAATGTGGATGAGGCAGCTAAAGTTGCGGGCATGAACTCGACCTCTGCGACTACGGTGAACAGCCATTGGGCGGGTATGCGCCTGGTTGCTCCACCCAGACAGTAGCGCAGGAGGAATGAGAATCTCGCCACTGTTTGTCAAAAAGTCGTTGGCGAGATGAAATCTGCTCCCAGTTGTGTGTATGCTGATCGGCGTACAAACTTCCTCAGGGAGTTTGGGCCTATAGCTCAGTTGGCTAGAGCGCCACGTTTACACCGTGGATGTCGGGGGTTCGAGTCCCTCTGGGCCCAC
>JAUNLF010000025.1 GCA_030532405.1 Actinomycetaceae bacterium
ACCCGGAACCCACGGATTAAAAGTCCGTTGCTCTGCCAATTGAGCTATAGGCCCGCTCGGTCAAGTTTATCTGCATTTGGTTCAGTTTCAAAAATGACCGAATGCGAAGGCGAGGGGCAGCGTACCCCTCGCCTCGCGTAGTTTTGGTTGCTGGTTAAGATTTACTTCTTGTTCTGGATGCTGAGGTAAAGCGAGATCAGACCCATCGCAACCAGGATGGAGATGATCCACTCGAATACGGTGCCAAGTCCGATTGCGGCGGCGATCCAGCCACCGATGCCTGCACCAAGCGCACCCAGGATGATAGTCCAAACGATGCCCATCGGCTGCTCGCCCTTCATGAAGAGGCGTGCCAGCGCACCGATGATTGCACCTACGACGATGTACCAGATGATCGTGCCCATGTAACTGTCCTTTCAAGCGACAAACTGCGCCGAGGCGGACACAGTCCTAACGTTTAGAGTTTTTCAGCTTTGATGCACCCGCGCTACTTGAGGGCCGTGAGGCGTCTCGATTCACAGTTTTTGACGTCTTTTGAGCCGAATACGTCATAAAAACTGACATTTTGAGCGATTGCGTGGACAATTGGGCGTTTATTTTCGTTTTGGAGGGCGGATCGGTTCCGGTCTGGACGCGAGCCAGACCGCGATTGACACGCAGATTAGTCCGATGATTGAGGGCGTTTCGGGGAACTGTCGCAGGATTACGGCGCCAACGATTGCTGAGGTTGCGGGAAGTAGCGCGGTGAGTAATGCGAGTGTTGGGGCGTCAAGGCGTCCCATGACGATTTGGTCGATCGAGTATGGGATGACTGTGGATAGCAGGGCGACGCCCACGACTGTTGCGAACATGTTGAAGCTTTCAAACGCAACCACGAAGTCTGGGATCGCGAGTGGAAAGTAGACTACCGCGCCGACTATGGACCCCACGGATAGCGAGGTCAACCCGGACCTGGTGGTCGCGATTCTTTGGCCGATCACGATGTATCCGGCCCATAGGGCTCCTGCCAGTAGTGCCCAGAAGATTCCCCACCCGATTTGCGGGTTTGAAAGATTCACGCCGAATCCAGAAATCAGCACGACACCCACGAGCGCTATCAACGCCGCCACCCGCGATGTCCACGCCTTACTTCCGAGTACGGCAACCGCTACGGGCCCCAGGAACTCCAGCGAGACGGCGACACCCAGGTCGAGGCGAGCCACGGCCTCGTAAAATGCCATATTCATGCCCGCCATTACGATGCCGAAAAATGCGGATGTCCCCATTTCTTTCATGGTTAGGCCGCCGCGCCACGGCCTGCGCCACGCCAGTAGGACCACCGCGGAAATCGCGATTCGCCACCACGCAACGGTAGTTGGCGCCATGACGGTAAATAGGACTACCGCGAGCGCCGCACCCGTGTACTGGGTGATTCCGAACGCGACATAAAGCGCGGGGGCTACTACTTCGTTTCTTGGTTTACGCATTTAGGGGTGGGTGGCTTTTCCGTATCGTCAAGATTCCATTTCGTGTAGGTACGTTATCGGTGCAGGTGCCTCGCGTGCCACCTGAGTTATGTCGCCGGTTTCGACGACCAGTGCGGCGTGGTCTGAAATTGATAGTTGGAGGGCGCCTGCGCCGAGGATGGGAACTGTTGATTTTCCGGGGTCTATTACGGCTTGGTCCATGTTTGCGCGGGGCAGCGCCGCGGGGAATGTTGTTGCGGAGATGTTTGTGCGGCCGGGTTCGAGGTGGTTGAGGTCGGAGCCGAGCCCCACGTCTAGTGTGGCGTTGCAGTCGAGCGCATCCGCGACTGCGGCGGGCGACAGGTTGAAGTCGCCTATTAACGTGACAGGATGGCCGAGGCTTGCCAGCAGGTTGAATGCGCGGCGGGCCTGCGATTTCGCGGTGTCGGGGTGGATTTCGAGGTGGGTGGTGCCAAATACTTCGCCACGGGCGTGCACGGCGGCCAGGAGCACCCGCGTCTCCCCGAACGCGGGCTTGCCCTGCCACACTTTAGGGCCGCGCGAAACCCACCTGATCGGGGCTTTACCCAGCCTCGCGATCTTCCACGCGCGCGGCTGCTCACGCATGGCTAGCATCACGCCGAACGCCGGCCAGGCCTGTCGCACATCCGGATCCGGATACAATCGCAGGCCGCTACCCCATCCCATATACGAGGGCGCAAACGCGGTCCACGCCATCCCGGCCGCCTTGAGTTCTTGCGCGATAATGCGGGGCTGATCCATGCGCGCGGATCGACCTTGGCCCCGCTCGACCTCCTGGAATGCAACGACGTCCGGCTCCAGGGCGGCGATCTGTCTGAGCGCGTCGCGAAACTCAGGTTCGCTGTGCCTACCCGCGCCTAGTTCGCTGAGCGAATTGGTGGTGCCGTACTGCGTGTTCCAAGAAACTATGCGCACGGGCCCTTCTTAGGCTTCTTCGAAAGTGAGCGACACGGAGTTCATGCAGTAGCGCTGCCCGGTCGGGGTTTGCGGCGCGTCGGCAAACTTGTGGCCCAGGTGTGAATCGCAGTTGGCGCAGCGAACCTCGGCGCGAACCATCCCGTGGGACGTGTCTTCAAGGTAGCGCACGGCGGCGTCCTCGGCCTCGTAAAATGACGGCCACCCGCAGCCGGCATCAAACTTGGTCTTGGAGCGGAACAGCTCGGCCCCGCAGGCGCGGCAACGGTAGATGCCTTCGCGGTCCTCGTGCAGTAGCGCGCCGGTGCCGGGGCGTTCCGTGCCACCCTCGCGTAGGACGTGGTACTCCATCGGGTCCAAGATTTCGCGCCACTGGGCTTGCGTGCGCGCGGCCGCGTTGGTGTCGATGCGTGGTTGATCAGTCATGTCTAATCCTTCTTCGAGATCCGATCGAGTTCTTCCTTGACCTTAGCCTGTGCTTCATCATCGCCGCCCAGGCGTTCGGCTGCCACTTCTGGCGATATTTCGCCCAAACGTAGCGCTCGTAGCGTTTGGGTTTCGCCGCGTTGGCGTTGCGCTTCTTCGCCCGGGCCGTCAAGTAGCCGCGAGCGTTTTTCGGCCTCTTCACTGCCCGAATACATCCGGTCGCTTACTTGCGAGGTGGTTTTCGAATCAGTTTTGGAGTTTTCCGCGTCTTTCTCACTCGATGAGGACGTGGCTTTCTGGCGCATATCCTGAATCGCTAGGACTTCGTCGGGTGACAGTACGCGCGTGGACTGGTCTTCAATGTGAGGGAGCGGTTTGACTTTGCGGTCGCGCAGACGCTGGCGGCGAACCTTGCCGGCGCGGCGTTTGGCGGCCCGCAGCCGCGCTTCTTCTTTGGACTCGGGAGGTTGATTATTTTCTTCGCCGGTATCCGCGCCTTCTTTGATTGCTTCGATCTCGCGTAGTTCGTCCGCGAGGGCGGCGATTTCTTGCTCGGAACGGTCGAA
This sequence comes from Actinomycetaceae bacterium, assembly GCA_030532405.1. GTDB lineage: Bacteria > Actinomycetota > Actinomycetes > Actinomycetales > Actinomycetaceae > Gleimia. The sequence continues at coordinate 3,395 of JAUNLF010000025.1, forward strand.
GTTGACCTCTACGATTTCTTCTTGCTGGTAGCGGTTACGCGCCAGCGCGTAGGGCGCGTTGGTGACGACCCATTCGATGAGGTGCTCGCGCATGTAGCACTGCAGGTCCCACAGGTCGCCGGAGGTTTTCGCGGTAACAACCACGCGCACGAGCATCCAGTCTTCCGAGGAGTTCGTAACCTGCACGCTGGAGGAGCGGTGATCCCAAAGGTCAGTCTCGGACAAGAGGCGGTCCACTTCGTTTCGGATCATGCCGACGGGGGCGCGCCAGTCGAGTTTCAGCTCGATGGTTCCCGAAAGCTTGGAGTGCAACCTGGTCCAGTTTTCGAAAGTTGTTTGCGTGAACTGGGTGGACGGGACGATCACGCGTCGATCGTCCCAAATGCGTAGCACAACGTACGTGAGAGTAATTTCTTCAACCGTTCCGAAATGGCCGTCAACGAGGACGACATCCCCCACTCGCAAAGCGTCGGTGAAGGTGATCTGCATGCCTGCGAACGTGTTGGAAAGGGAGTCTTGCGCAGCAATGCCTGCAACCAGTGAGATCACGCCGGCCGAAGCCAAGATCGAGCCCATCGCCACTCGCGCGGCAGGAAACGTGAGCGTAACAGCAACAGAAGCCAGGATCACAACGGCAAGCTGCACCGTGCGCCGCAACATTTGAGCTTGCGTAGCAAGACGCCTGGAACCCGTCTGGTTTTGGCGCTGGTCAGCTACGTCCTCAATAATGTATGCGCCCGCGTACATTAACCAACCGACCATCACGATCGTGATTATCAAAAGCGTGTGCTGCAAGGGTGGAATCCAAGTGACCGCGTCGGTCGTTAACACCTGGTCCATATAATTGAGGCCGACCCACGCGCCAGCCATGAGGAACAACGCAAAGAATGGGATCTTAATACGCCGGGTAAGCATGTGGAAGCTCGGGTTGCGGCGAGTGACTATACGCAGAGCTATCCACGCGACAATCGCGATGAGCAACGAGATGCCCGCACCGATCGCAACGCCCGCCAACAGTTGGAGTACGTTGAAGGCTTCTTGTACGACTTCCTCGGTATTATCCATGCCCTAAGCGTAGGCACTATCAGGGGTAAATGTCGCCTCGATATGCCGATTTGTCCGCAACACTACGGGCACCCACAGGCCGCGCAGGCGACGGGTTTTAATCCACTGCCGGTGAGTAGCTTCACAAGCAGAGGTTTGGCAAACCGCCTGCAAGTCACGTATGATTTTCAAAGTCTGATCGCGCCGGTTCGGCATGGTTTGACACTGGGCCCCCATCGTCTAGCGGCCTAGGACACCGCCCTTTCACGGCGGCGGCACGGGTTCGAATCCCGTTGGGGGTACCATGGCCCCGTAGCGCAGTTGGTTAGCGCGCCGCCCTGTCACGGCGGAGGTCGCCGGTTCAAGTCCGGTCGGGGTCGCCATTTTTTTGAATAGTTCAAGCGCCCTTCGGGGCGTTTTTCTTTTGCGAGACCATGTTCACACCCCGGATCCTCACATTGATTTGCTAGGGGACTAAAAAGATAGGTAGTATTGACGTCGCACCAAGGCCCCGTAGCGCAGTTGGTTAGCGCGCCGCCCTGTCACGGCGGAGGTCGCCGGTTCAAGTCCGGTCGGGGTCGCAGAGTGAAGATAGTCCACGGATTCGCGGATTGTTAACACTCGGGCCTCTGTAGCTCAGTTGGTAGAGCGTTCGACTGAAAATCGAAAGGTCACCGGATCGACGCCGGTCGGAGGCACAGGCAAGCCCCTGGATGAACAAGTGTTCGCCGGGGGCTTCACTGTTTCCCGCGCAAAGCACGCCCTCGGGCCATCGACCCGCGCGGCATGAAAATGGGACCATACGGACAAAAAGGTTGCCGCACGGCGCGGCGCGGCCCCGAAGTAACCTGCATTTTCGCGATTCATCGACGACAATAAGACCATGAGTGTTCTACAGCCCGTGTCCACGCCCTCTGATGCCGTCGTTCGCGCTTCAAACCTGACAAAAATCTACGGAAAAGGTGACACTGCGGTAAAGGCACTCGACGCGGTTAACGTGCAGTTAGGGCGCGGCGAGTTCACGGCGATCATGGGCCCGTCCGGCTCTGGCAAGTCAACGCTAATGCACTGTTTGGCGGGCTTGGATTCGATTTCGGAGGGCGAAGTTAAGCTCGACGACATCGTCGTGTCCGACCTGTCGGAACGCAAACTCACGAAGCTTCGCCGCGACCGGATCGGATTCATTTTTCAAGCTTTCAACCTGATCCCGACGCTGACCGCGGAAGAAAACATCACCCTGCCCGCCGACATCGCTAAACGCAAGGTGTCAAAAGAGCGGTTCGACCAGGTTGTGGACGCGGTAGGGCTGCGCGACCGGCTTTCGCACCGCCCCGCGGAGCTATCCGGCGGCCAGCAGCAGCGCGTCGCGTGCGCGCGAGCCCTGGTCACTGAACCCGCGGTAGTTTTTGCAGACGAGCCGACGGGTAACCTCGACTCAAAGTCGGGCGAACAGGTGTTGCGTTTCCTTCGCGAAGCCGTGGATGACCTTGGGCAAACCGTGGTGATGGTGACGCACGACCCGTCCGCCGCGTCGTGGGCGGACCGCGTCCTGTTCCTGGTTGACGGCCAGGTCGTCGCTGAACTTCGCGATCCCGAACGCGACCTAATCCTCGACGCCCTGCGCGAACTCGGCGACACCGGCGCGCCCACCGCCAACAACGCCGAAGCTGTCCCCGAAACCTCCCCTTCCGTACCTTCCATTTCCGAGGGCGATGCCGCGCCCACCGCGAGCGCGCTGCCTCCGGCGGCTGCGACCACCGGCGGGCAGGCCAGCGCTGACGCACAAGAGCTCGCGGGCGAAGACCCCGGCGTAACAGGTCGTGAGAAGCCGCTACGGCCCAAGGAAACGCCGCGCGACGAACGCCCTCAACACGCACAAGAAACACGGCGCGAAAACGCGCAAGACCTGCGCGAACAAGAAATCATCGAAGCGTACGGCCCGCGCCCCGGCGAAACCCTAGACGAGGCGCTACGCCGAATGGCACCGGCCGGCGGCCTGGACCCCGAAACGGCGAAGGTCATCAAAAAGGCGCAAAGTATTTTGCGAACCCTGCCAGGCTCCGTGATTCCAGAAGACGACCTGCAACTAACCGGCCAAATCCCTATCGTCCGTAAGGAAAACCTGGACTTGTGGGAGCGCGACTCGAAGCAAGCCCAAGCTGATGCGGAAACGAAAGACTCCGATTCGGAGGATCGCGCGTGATTAAGCTAGCCCTGCGGGACGTGTGGGCACACTTCACGCGTTTCATCCTCACCATTTTGTCCGTGGTGCTCGGCGTTGCGTTCCTGTCGGGAACCTTGGCGTTGCGCGCGGATCTTGAAGAAACGTTCGTCCAATCTTTCGCGTCCTCGACCTCGGGAACCATTCAAGTTGAAGGCCAACTGTTAACGGAAAACTCGAACTCGCGCGCGCAAATCCCCGCGGAACTCGTCGAAGACGTTCGCGGCGTGGTTGGCGTCGAAGCGGCCGAACCCGTTTTTACAGAGCAGATCACGATCCTCGATGAGGACGGCTCACCCATCACCGGCATCGGCGTCAGCACCGTCGCGATCAACACGCTGGATGGTTTTTGGCCGTGGACCATTAACGGCCCCACCCCGACGGGCATTAATGAAATCGCGTTTGAGGGCGCAGCTCTGGAGCGCTACGGGTTCAAGGTTGGTGACCAGATTGAGTTTCTGATCGCTGGCGAGCGCCACAGTGCGACCATCGTGTCGACTATCGCCTTTGAAAACGAAGTCGCGATCTTGAACATCACCGCGCTGGATCAAGAAACACTACTTGGATTCGCGGATGAGCCGGTCATGGTTTCCGCGATTGCCGTGCAGACGCGCGAGGGCGACCAGCTACAGCCGATCATCGACCGGATCAGCTCCAGCGTTGGTGGCGACTACACGGTTCGCACCACAGAGGAAGTTCTCGAAGAAAACGCGGACAGCGTGGGCGAAACGCTGGGCTTTATAACCACGTTCTTGCTGGTGTTCGTAATCCTCGCTCTCGGCGTATCCACATTCATCATTGGAAACACGTTCCACATGGCCGTGAAGGCCCGCCAAAAAGAGTTCGCCTACCTGCGCGCGGTCGGCGCGTCACCGGGTCAAATCTTCTTCCAAGTCGCGGTGCAAGCCTTGGTCATCGGCCTGGTCGGATCCGGCATCGGCCTGCTGCTCGGTATTGGCCTGCTAGCACTGGCATCGTGGGCGCTGTTGCAGTTCGGAATGGCGGCCTCCGTAACCACGTCACTGCCGCCAAGCGTCATCGTTATCTCGCTTATCGTAGGCACGCTTGTAACGTTCATCGGCGCGATCCTACCCGCCCGCGCCGCCGCGCAAACCCCACCCGTAGAGGCGATGCGAGAGGTCTCCGGAGTCCGCGAAGCACCCCTTGCACCCCGCGCACTTGCCGGGATCGCCCTCGTAATAATCGGCATCATTGGAATCTATTTAGGGGCCGAAAGGGTCGTCGACTACGCGGGCACCGCGCTCGGTGTGGGCTCCGGACTGGTTGTCATCGGCGCGCTCGTCGCCTCCCCCGCACTCGTGACTGGAATCGTTGGAGCCCTCGCGTGGCCGCTACGCAAAATGTCGTCAGTGGTCCTGCGCGTCGGTGCCGGCAACACCGTTCGCAATCCGCGCCGCACCGCCGCAACCGCGGGCGCCCTCATAATCGGAATGGGACTGGTATCCCTGGGAACCGTCCTCGCATCATCCGTGCAGGCGTCCACCGAAGAAGCCATCGAAAGTCAGCTTCACGCCGACCTCATGGTCGGGTCCGTAACGCCCGGGGAGGAAATTTCGGACGAAACCGTCGAGCTTATTAAACAGGCTGAGGGCGTGGCTTCGGTGAACGCTGATTACGATGAGTCTTTCGCTCTGGTTCAGCTCGACGACGCCGCCCAACCGATGCCGTTCACCGTGGTGAATCCGACGCGCCTTGGAGTCGACTTCGACACTCCGGTCGTTACCGGCGAGCTAGAGTCGCTAAATCGCGGCGAAATCGTCGTGTCTAAACCGATTGCGGAGCGCCTCGAGCTAACCGTTGGGGACACGGTCACCATCGTTGGAAACTTCGGCCCCCAAGAAGTCACCGTGGGCGGTATTCACGAGGCCATGCTCCTCACCCCCACCTCCCTCATCACGCCTGAAACCGTTGAAGAGCTCGGCCTTGAAACTTCCGGACGCGGCATGGTCGTCATTTTCGTGGACGAGGGCGCCGCGATCGAAACGGTTCAGGAAAACATTCGCGTCGAGCTAACGGACCTTCCGACCCTAGCCGCGTACTCTAAAGACGACATGAAGTCAGAAATGGCCGGAGTGATCGACACCGTACTCGCCATCTTGTACGCGCTACTCGCCCTATCTATTGCCGTAGCAATCCTCGGCATCGTCAACACCCTCGGCCTCGCCGTCAGTGAGCGTACAACCGAGATCGCCCTCATGCGCGCAATCGGAACATCCAGGCCACAAATGGCTGGCACCATTTTGATCGAAGCAATCCTCACAAGCGTTTACGGCACGATCATCGGAATGGTTGTCGGACTCGGCATTTCAGTCGCGTTGGTTCGCTACACGTCCGACGTGGGTATAAACGTGCTGTCAATCCCATGGGGAACACTCGCAATCATGCTGGTCGGCGCCGTGCTAATCGGAATCGTTGCGGCAATCGGACCCGCCTGGCGCGCCGCAAGGCAACCCATTTTGGATGCAATCGTGTCAGAGTAGCCGTTTTTCCTGTGAGTTTGACCTAAACGATATCTATTAATAGCGCGATAAAGCCCAGTTCGTGACAGACTAGCAACGTACGTTCTATATCACTTCGCACATTTGTGCCAGTGAGGGCGCCGAATGTTCGACGCTCAATTGAAGATCCATACCGAGGAGTTGATGATGGCAGCCGATAAATCCACACCGGCTCAGCCCATGACTGTTGTGGAGACGACGCAGTCGCGCCCCAATACGTCGATTGGTGAGCTCTTTGGAGAGCTTTCGAACCAGATTTCCACCCTGATTCGCGGCGAGATCGAGCTCACGAAGGTGAAGGCCACAGCTCTGGCAAAGAAGGCTGGCGCAGGCGGCGGAATGCTCGCAGTAGCAGGCGTTTTCGCACTGTACCTCCTGGGCTGGGTCTTCCACACCATCGAGCTTGCGCTGGCAACCAGCATGGCCGATTGGGCGGCGTCGCTCATCACCGCTGGTATCCTGCTTCTCATTGTTATTATCCTCGCGGCCGTCGGCGCTATCCTGCTCAAGAAGGGCATGAAGGACAAGCCGGAGCCCCAGGTCAATATGAAGCTAAACGTGGCTGCTGCCAAGAAGGGATTGGGAAAGTGAGCGATAAGCCGCGCAGTGTTGAAGAGATCGAGGCCGAAATTCAGCGCACTCGACTAGCAATGCAGTCCACCGTAGATGAACTCACCGGCCGTCTTGATCCGCGTACGCAGGCGAAGGCCGTCGCCGAAAAGGCTGGCGACAATGCCACGAAGTTCGGCCAGGGTGTAGTGGACGACCTCAAGGCCGCAACGAAGGGCGAGCCCGGAGCTCTGGCGCGCGTCGCTTCGGTAGCATCCGTTGTTGCTGTCGTTGCCGGCATCATGAAGCTTCGCAAGTAACTCAGCGAACTTAAAACGTAGTCGAATAGGCCGCTAAAAACTTAAGCTTTTGACCGGTTAAACGGTTGAATGCGCGGCCTTCATTTCGACTCATACTGCGCCTAGGTAGGATAATTCTTCGAATTTTAGCTACAATAGGCGCTTGAAAGACCAAGAAGGCGCGGGACACCCGTTGAGGGTTCCCCAATGAAAAGTGGAGGGGGTCGACGCCAATGGGGCGCGGCCGTCAGAAGGCCAAGCAAACCAAAGTCGCTCGCAGGCTGAAGTACACCACGCCTGACACCGACTTCGAGGCTCTGCAACGCGAACTCGCTGCTGAACGCGGCGAAAAAGAAGATCCGTACGGGGATATTCCCCCGGCAACCGACGAGGACGACTGGAGCGACTACAAGTAATTAAGTAGTTGTTTCAATATTTGAGATAGAAGGGGGTTATAGGACAAAAAGTGTGTCTATTACCGGCGTGTCGTGGGCTGTTTTTTA
>JAUNLF010000026.1 GCA_030532405.1 Actinomycetaceae bacterium
GTAATGAATAGGTCGCGGGTTCGATTCCCGCAGGCGGCTCTGATTTTTCTCTTTCTTTCCCTTAAACGTGCCCCCGTTTTTTCGTGTTTTGCACTGTATTGTCCCGTATTTCGGGACGCGCTGTCTTCTCGGCTCTGCGAGCTGTCTAGCGTCCTCGTGAAGGTTTTAGGGATACCTGTTTTAGAGGCAGGAGGCTACGGCTTTGCGAATGAATTCGGACCGGTTATTGGCTTGTTCGTCGATGGCCGCGACCATGGATTTGGGGAACTTTACAGTCACGGTTATAAGATCGTCATCTGCGATAGCTGCGGGTCCGTGGTGGATGCGTTCTAAGCGACCGGTCCAGGATTCAGACTCAAACTCTTTGCGAATCTGGTCTATGTCAGCGTCGGTGATTATGGTGCCATTAGCTAGCTTGTATTCGCTCATCGTCTTCTCCTTAATGCCTTGTAAATCTCGTTGCGAACTTTCTTAGTCGGTGGACTCATAGCGTGAAAGATAAGCTATTGCCCGTCCGCGAGCAGTGTGCCAACCAGTTCAACTTCCATCCCGTCAGGTGTTAAACCGATACGCACTTCTAGTTCGCCAGGAACGCGTACGGCCCCAATCAGGTAGTTTTCCCAGGCGGCCTGCACCTGCTCAGTCGTTAACCCGTGTTTTAGCGCGTTCGGGTGAACTATCACTGTTCCCTCCCAGGAAGACTGTTTTCGTATTACTCATGGTACTACCAAAGATAATACGAAACTAGAGTCCAGATTCTTGTCTAGTTCCGTTCTGGTGGACAATGTCGCGTTACCCGATCACGCTCTGCGTTTGTGAGTTCCGTTTGTTTCGCCAAGGCTTGCCGTGCGCATTTTGGTACGCGTTTTTTCGAAGTCTCGATTCACGGCCTCGTTTTGATTCGCGTCCTCGTGAAATCCCTTTTTGGCTAAGGAACCATACATACTCTTTTTTGGGTTCTTACGATGTACGTATTCTGCACGTTGATTGCACTGGTTGTGTAACGCGTCAGCCGTACGTTGTAAAAGTAGCTTTTTTGAAGTGTGTGTTGCGCGAGGAGTCTTGCGTTGGGGCGCGCGGGATATCTCGCGCCCGCGCCAGCCAAGCACCGCAGAATGCGTGTTTTAGGAGTACTGAGCTTTCAAGTCTCGCTCGATTTGCTCAAGGGACTTGCCAGAAGTCTCGGGCATAATCTTGAACAGGACCACCGCGATAACGAGGTTCAACACTCCGTAAATCGTGTAGGTCATACCACCACCAAGTGACTCCATCATGGTCGGGAAAGTCCACGTGATAATCGCGTTCGCGATCCACATGCAAAAGATTGCCGTACCGTTCATAACGCCGCGCACGTCAGCGGGGAACATTTCACCCATCATTGTCCACACAACCGTTCCATTAGTGGACTGCACAATCAGCATAAACACGCCCATCAAAGCGAGAATGAAATACGATGCCCACGCGGGCGGCACCGTCCCATCCGACATGTGCGGAGCAATCGCGAACTGGAACGTTCCCGCAATCATCAGCAAAGTAATCCCAACACCGGTCACATCAAAAATAAGAAGCTGCCGACGCTTAAACCGCAGAATCAGCAAGATCCCCATCACGGAGCCAATAACACTCATCACGCCGTTCGCCACCTGCGCTGTGATCGACGCCGAGGTAGACATGCCCGCGTACTCAAGCACTTTCGGCGCATAGTACATCACGGTGTTAACACCAGTCGTTTGGTTAACGACAGCCAGGAAAATACCGATAAACATGAGCTTCCTGAGCCACGGTTCGCGCATCACATCTCGCAAAGTGCGCGCCCCAAGCCCGCCCTCATTCGCATTTTGACGCGAATCAATCATTTCGGCTAGCTCTTGCTCTATCGGCCCATCCTTTTGCGGGTCACGAATACGTTTAAGGGCGCCGACAGCGTCGTACAGGCGCTCGTTGTAGACATACCAACGCGCAGACTCCGGCATCAAACGCATTCCAATCCACAACGCGATCGCAGGAATCGTTGCGAGGACGAGCATGTAACGCCACGCAGTCCCATTTCCTGATGCGACGACGAGTTGGCTTAGAAACTCCTGGAACTGGTCGGGACTCATCGACCCACCGTGCGCGTCTTGTAGCGAAGTCAAAGCCCCATAATCGTAAGTGCCAGGCGCAAACCTGCCCGAAGGATCGTCCTCGATTGTGATCTGCGGACCGCCATGCATCGCGTTAATTACCGCATTCATCGTAAAAGCCAGAAGCTGCCCAGAAACAATCATCAACTGATCAACGGCAACTATAGAGCCACGAATCCGCTTCGGCGCGGTTTCCGCAAGGTACACGGGAACAGTCGCAGAAGCACCACCAACAGCAAGACCAAGGATCGCGCGGAACCCGTACAAGGCCCACACGTTCGGGGCGAGAGCCGTTCCAACGCCTCCAACAAAAAACAGGATGGCGAGCAACATCAAGTTGTGGCGGCGTCCATACCTATCCGAAAGCCGCGATCCGAATAAGGCACCAAAAGCCGCGCCTATCAGTAACGTTCCACCAATCGCGCCCTCTTGAAATGCGGTCAACTGCAAACCAGCCGCACCCAACGGCATGACCATGTACGGAAATGCCCCAGAGATTACGCCCGTGTCGTACCCGAACAGGAGCGACCCCAGAGTCGCAACACCCGCAACCGCGTAAATACTCCGCTTCTTACCCGACGCCGGCACGTTCTGCACCGCGTCTCGCAAATCTTCGCGGCTTACACCCTGCAAAGATTTCTTCCTGGATTCGTTGCTCATGCGGCGCCTTTCCACGACCCCTCACCGGAATCATTAGTTTTTAAAAGTCCGGAGGGCGTCACCCGCCAGACTCGGTACTTACTCTAATCCGCATTCATGAACAGTCGGCAAACACGTCCGCAGACCCCGCACCCCCGCCGCTACTTTGTGTGAGCGTCCAGGAAGTCCAGTGTCGCGGCGTTAATCTGCGAGACGCGTTCGAACGCGTCCCTCGTGTTCAGCCCCTCGTCAAATAGGTTTGTTAAAAGTGGGGAAGACAGCGACAACTCCGACAACCCAATATGCCCGCTACCCTCAACGTGAACGTTGACGAACCTGTCATCGCCCGCTTCAAGCAGCCGCTGATTCATTTCGTACGTCGTAATCTCCTCGAGCTTCCCCCACAGCGCATCCGAATAAAAGTGCAGAACCGGAACCGGGTATTCCTCGTCCGTAAACACAAACCTGTTGCCTTCAACCCCAGTGATGTCCCCAAAATATGGGGACTCGAGGGCGATAACCCCCTGCACGTCACCGCTACGAGCACGGCCTACCTCTAATGCCGCGCTACCTCCCAACGAGTGCCCTGCCAAGAAAACCTGCCCCTCATCAATAGCGCCCGCATAGTTCTCATCGGCCAACAAACTGTCGAGCGCAAACGAAATATCCTCCACGCGAACGCTCTTCCACTTGTTAAACTCCGCAAAAAGCGCGGAGGCGTCCTCAGCCCCCTTGGATCCGACCACCTCTTGGAAGAAACCCCAATCCAAGTTCGCCCTCGTCCCATCCGACAATGTCGTCGTAAACGAATGATGCGGATGCCCCAAACTAGCCACCACATACCCATTCGAAGCGAGGTCGTTAAACAGCGACGGGTTGGACTCCTCAATGCCAAAAGACCCGTGCGAAAAGATGACGAGGGCGTGCTCGCCCCCGGTGCCCTCGGGCAGCCATAAGGAAACTGGCACTTCCCGGTTGCTGCCAGCAGTCGCCATCTGGGGGATAGCCGTCTGGTGAGTATAAAACACCCTCTCGGTGCGGACCGCGTACGGTCCAGTCGGGGAGGGGCCCTCATTCATCGGGAAAACGAACTTGAACAACGAAAAGCCCAGGCCAAGCAAGATCACGACGATCAGCAGTAGCTTCACCCAAACCGGGCGAACCCTCTTAAACAAGGCAAACAGCAGGGCAACCAGAAGAACAACCGCGAGGATTCCCCACAATGCAGTCATGTTTCCTCCTGCTTACCAATCAAGAGCGGGCCACACCTGCGTTGCCTAGTCCTTTTGAGCGTATCGGACACGGGCACCTTGAGGTAGCAGTTGAACCGTTCGGCCCGAGGGGTTTCGTCGGCAACGCTCGCAGGTACTCCGCAGTCGTGCGGAACTACTCGGCCCGAGGGGCTTTGTCGGCAACGCTCGCAGGTACTCCGCAGTCGTGCGGAACTACTCGGCCCGAGGGGCTTTGTCAGCAACGCTCGCAGGTACTCCGCAGTCGTATCAAACCACTCAGCTCTAAAAACTCCGTCAGCGCTTACCGATTTGGCGCGGATGCAAGGACGGCCGTCGCCATTTTTGAAACATGTTCATATTTTGTCAATCACCTGTTTTCTAAAATAGGGAGGGTGTTGCGTAAATCGTGTGCTAATTCGTCCTAAATGTGAACACGAAATTTACAGAAAAAGAACAGGTTTTGTACAGGTTCGCGCTCTGCCGCCTTTTTCTCCACGTTCATCACCGAAAAGCCGTGTTAGCTTGACCTTGTAAAAAACGTCCGGAGAGTATGCGAAGACGGAGCTTTCCAATGACTGAAAATATTAATGGAGAGAATAATCCCAACTCCAAAAAAGATGGCTACACCCCGCGTTGGGGCATGGTGATCGACCTTCAAAAGTGCGTGGGCTGCGACTCGTGCACGGTGGCGTGTAAAGCTGAAAACCGTACGCCGCCTGGAGTTTCCTACAACGTCGTGTTGGAAACAGAGGTAGGAACCTACCCCAACGTGAAGCGCATGAACGTGCCGCGCCCTTGCATGCAGTGCGACAACCCGCCTTGCGTTGAGGTTTGCCCCGTGGGAGCAACCTACAAGAAGGAAAACGGCATCGTCGTTATCGACGCCGACCGCTGTATTGGCTGCCGCCTGTGCATGACGGCCTGCCCGTACAACGCGCGCTCCCTAGACTTCGGCGAAAGCTACGAGATGGAAATGCAGGGCGCCAATGAGGTGACTGCCGCCGAGTTCGGGATTGACCGCGGAGAGCGCGGAACTTGGATGAAAGCTCCGATCGGTACCGTGCGCAAATGCAACTTCTGCGAGCATCGCATCAACCGCGGTGAAGAGCCGGCGTGCTGTGAAACCTGTATTGGTGACGCCCGCTACTTCGGTGATTTGAACGACCCCGACTCGCTCGTTTCACGCCTTGCCAGGTCGGATAGGGCTTTCCGCCTCAAAGAAGGTGCGGGCACTGAACCGCGCGTTTACTACTTGAAGTGAGGCTTCCATGACGCAGAAAATCGCTTCAAAAAAGACTGAATCAACAAGGAACCGACTAGCCGCTGAGGATGCTCAAAAGGCGGGTCTGCTAGGCAGGCTGTCGCGGGGCGAGAGGCTGTTCTACATCATCGCCCTCGTCGTCTTGGGTGTTACTGCTGTTCCGCTGGTGATGCGCCTAGCCTATGGCCTCACCTCAACCACGGATGTTAACAACCTCGTGCCCTGGGGCCTGTGGGTGGTGTTCTACATCTATTTCGTGGGTATTTCGGCCGGCTCCTTCCTGATCTCGGCCCTGTCTTACGGCCTCGACGTTAAAGCCGTGGAGCCGGTTCGCCGTATCGGCCTGCTGGTCTCGATTTTGGGTGTCGCGATCGGCGGCGTGTTCATTGGCTTGGATATCGGCCGCTGGGATCGAATCCTCAACACCTTCCTGTACTTCCACTGGACCTCAGCCCTGTCGTGGGAAGTCCGCTTCTTCCTCGTCTACATCGTGCTTGACGTGATCATGCTGGTCACCGACATTCGCCTCGCCCGCAACCTAACGAAGACGCCGCAAAAGTCGCGGAACCTTTTGAAGATCCTCGCCATGGTGAACACCGCGGTTACCCTTCTTGGTGTTTTGGGTACGGAGGCGATGATTTTCTCTACCAACGAGACTCGCCCGATGTGGTACGGCTCGTTCCTGCCCGTGAAGTTCACGGTTTCTGCGCTCGTAGCTGGAGCCGCCACGCTCCTGTTCCTTCACCTGCTTCACAGCAAGATCAACGGCAGAGCCAGGCACGCCGAAACACAGTCTTTCCTTAGCCGCGCACTCATGTGGGGCTTGGCTGCGGACGCACTCATGCTGTTCTTCGAGTTCTTCGTTCCGGTTATGAGCGCTGAGCAAGACGAGATGGCTGTGCTTAAGTGGATGACTACCGGTCCGACTTGGTGGACTTTCTGGATTGTGGAGCTCCTGCTCGGCATTGTGGTCGCATTCGCACTACTCGCCAAGGGCGGCTCCGATAAGCCGCGGTTCTCCCTGTGGGGAGCAGTTTTCGCCCTCGTCGGCCTGGTGGCAGTGCGCTACAACATTGTGGTGCCCCCGCAGATTCGTCCTTTGCTAGACGGCTATAACGCGGGAAGTTTCGAACCGACCATCCACGAGTGGCTGATCACGATCTTCCTGTTCACCGCTTTCGCGCTGATTTACTACTCCGCTGTGCTGCTTTTCCCGGCAATCAACAGCTCAGAAAAAGACCTGTCGCCCGCCCTCTCGAAGTAAGAGGCTCGACTCGTCACTGGTGAAAGACTTATTTGAAAAGAGATTAAAAATGAGTGCTGAAAAATCAGAACAGACGGAAGAACCCCGTGGAATCAGCCGGCGACATTTTGTGGGCGGCAGCGCAGCCGTAGTTGGAGCCCTCGCTCTTGGCTCTACCTTCATTAACGGACAGTCGCGCCACGGCCTTGGCGAAACCCATGGCACGGGGGAAGAAACCGACGCCTACACCGCGCAGGACGTCATCTATTCGATGTGCATGCAGTGCAACGCGTACTGCACGATCAAGGTTCGCCTCACGGAGCCGGGCAATACGGAAGCCACGGCGCTGGTGCGAAAGATTGCTGGCAACCCGTATTCGCCGCTTAATACCCAGCCTCAAGGGCCGATTCCCTACGATACGAATCCGGAGGAGGCCGTGTTTGGCCTGGGCGATATGGCTCGCGACGCCAAATCCCGCTCGGGAGGCATTGCCTGCTTGAAGGGGCAGTCCGGTATTCAGATTGTGCACGACAATTTCAGGGTCACGCAGCCGCTGAAGCGCGTTGGTGGTCGCGGATCTGATGAGTGGCAGACGATTTCTTGGGATCAGGCGATTAAGGAAATCCTGGAGGGCGCTGAGGATATCGGCACCGAAGGCCTCAAGAACTGGTACGCGTTCGCGCCGGAAGAGCCGGTGATGGCCGACTTCGAGAAGGTGAAGGCCGGCGAGCTTTCCCAGGAGGAGTTTGAGGCGACGTGGGGCGATAAGCTACTCGACCCGAAGAAGCCGATGATGGGGCCGAAGTCGAACCAGTTGGCTGTGCTGTGCGGTGAGCGCCAGCCCCTCATTGGTCAGCGCCTCGCGAACAACACGTTCGGTACGATCAACCAGTTCAACCACGGTGGAACTTGTGGCATGAGTGGCGTGCAGGGCAACGTGCACACCCACCCGACTACGAAGTTCAAGCGCATGTACATGGACATTGACTACTGCGAGTACATGATCGTATGGGGCACTGAGCCGACGACCGCTCAGAAGGGCCCGACGTGGATGGCTCCGCGTATTGGTGCGGCTCGCGAGCGTGGCATGAAGCTCGTGGTGATTGACCCGCGCATGTCGAAGACTGCTGAGAAGGCTGACGTGTGGATGCCCGTCAAGCCCGGCAAAGACATTGAGCTGGCATTCGCGCTTGGCCGTTGGATTGTGGATCACAAGCGCTACGACGAGCAGTATTTGCGTGCTCCGTCGAAGGCCGCTGCGGAGGCGATTGGCGAGCCGACTTGGTCGGATGCTACCCATTTGGTTTGGGTTGACGATAAGGACAACAAGAGGCCGAAGATCAACGCTTGGGCGATGGGGCAGGCGGAGGCTCCGGAGGATCCGGCAACTGCCGACCCGATGCCGATGTGCATGGTGAACGGCGAACCGAGGATCGCTGATGAGACCTCCGAGCTTGCGGATCTTGAGTTCGACGGGGTTGTGGACGGCAAGCACCTGAAGACTGTCTTCACGCTCTACCGGGAGCGGTTGGAAGAAAAGACTTGGCAGGAGTGGGCTGAGGAGTCTGGCCTCGAAGCCGACCAGGTTGCGCAGGTTGCTGAGGGCCTCACTTCGCACGGGAAGCGCGCGGGCATTATGAGCTACCGCGGCCCCGCGATGCACTACAACGGCTACGACACGATTCGTGCGATCAACTACCTGAACTTCTTGATTGGTAACCATGACTGGAAGGGCGGCCACATCACGAAGCAGAAGAACTTCCCGACGACCACCGGCAAGTGGGAGCTCGTGAAGGTTCCGGGTGGTAACAAGGGTTGGGGTTACCCGATTAGCCGCGAGAAGGTCACCTACGAGAAGACCCCGTTTTTCAAGGAGGATGGCTACCCGGCGAAGCGTCGTTGGAGCATGTTTACGGGTAACGCTTGCCACGAGGTGATTCCCTCGGCGTACGTGGGCTACCCCTACTTCCTGAAGGCGCTGTTCATCAACAGGCACACGCCGCTCAACTCCTCTCCGGGCGCGGGCAAGCTTGCGGACATGCTGAAGGATCAGGAGAAACTGCCGCTCGTGGTCGTGTTCGACATCGAGATTTCAGACACCGGCCGTTTCGCCGACTACATCCTGCCTGACCTCACTTATCTGGAGAAGTTCTGTCAGGAAAGCGTGTACCCGTCGCAGCAGTACGCGTGCACCCAGTTTGGGCAGCCGACGACGAGGGCGTTCGAGGGGCCGCGCACGGTTGAAGACGTTTACGTCGACATCGCGAAGGGGCTTGGCCTGAAGGGTGTTGGCAAAGACGCGTTTGGCCCGGGCTTCGACTTCAATGAGTCGTCGGATTACTGGATCAAGATGGCGTGCAACATTGCGTACGGCGATCTACAGAAGGATAAGCCGGTTCCCGATGCTTCGGCCGAGGAGATTGCGCTGTTTGAGGCGACGCGTAAGAAGTACTTGGGTGACACGTTCGATTTGGAGAAGTGGAAGTCAGCTGTGCGGCCGGAGGAGTGGCCGAAGGTTGTGACCATTTTGAATCGTGGAGGGCGTTTCAGCGGTTCGGCTCCGGATCGTGCGGATGGTTACTCGCCGGACGGCAAGTGGCTCAAGTACCGCTATGAGGGCATGTGCCAGTTCTACGACCCGAAGACCGCTGCGCAGAAGGACTGCATGGATAACGGCAAGCCGTTTGAGGGTATCGCCGTGGCGCGCGAGCCGCGTTTCTCCGACGGCACGGTGATCGCGGCATCCGATGAGTTCCCGCTACAGATGGTGAACTGGAAGGCTCGCACGCAGGGCACGTACCGCACGCTAAACTCGGCGTGGTTGCGCGAGCTTGGTTCGGAGAACTTCGTGTGGATTTCGGCGTCCGATGCGGCCGCTCGCGGTATTGAAAACGGCGACCGGATTCGCATTAAGTCTTCGACGCATGAGGAGGAGGGCCGCGCTTACGTTTTGCAGGGTATCCGCCCGGGCGTGATTGGAGCGGCTTCCGCGTTTGGTCAGAAGGGTTACGCGGCCGGCGAGGTTGTTATTGACGGCAAGGTTCGCAAGCCTGCGCCCGAGTACGGCAATGGGAAGACGAAGTCTCAGGATCTGCCGGGCAGTCAGGAGTCTGGTTTCGCTCAGGATAGGTCGCTTGGCATTCAGGTGAACGCGTTCCTTCCGGAGGATACCGGCCAGCTGGGTGGTTACGGCTTCAACGATCCGATTGGTGG
>JAUNLF010000012.1:0-37864 GCA_030532405.1 Actinomycetaceae bacterium
CGCCGCAGGGGGATTCAGACCCAAACTGACCACTCCCCCAACCGCACGGTATGGGCTGGTGACCCTCTACAGGTGATTCAGACCCAAAGTGGCCAACCCAGCCCGCCCTCACACCCCCAAAAAATGATTCAGACCCAAAGTGGCCAAAACAGGGGTCAATTCGGGCAGTTCCCCTCACAATGGCCGCGCAAAGCACGCCCTCAAACACCATTCAGACCCAAACTACCCAAAACAGGGCCCAATTCGGGCACTCTCCCTCTGAATCACTTTCAGCAGCCCGCCGTAGGAACACCATTGAGACCCAAAGTGCCTAAAACAGGGGTCAATTCGGGCAGTTCCCCTCACAATGGCCGCGCAAAGCACGCCCTCAAACACCATTCAGACCCAAACTACCCAAAACAGGGCCCAATTCGGGCACTCTCCCTCTGAATCACTTTCAGCAGCCCCGCGTACAGACACTATTCAGACCCAAAGTGGCTAAAACAGGGCCTAATTCTGACAGTTCCCCTCTGAATCAAAATTCGACAGAAACCAAACCGGCAGTTGGGGTCTGAATCGCAATTATTAACAGCACCCAAATGGGCAGATTCCGTCTGAATCACCCACAGATGCCACACCACCCGACACTTTGGGTCTGAATCACGCGTACACCAGAAACGAGGCCGACACTTTGGGTCTGAATCGCAATTTATAGCGCCACCCAACAGCCCCGAGAGCAGCCCGCGAGCGACCGGGAGCGCACAAAGCCCCAGCGCAACACCCACACCAGCCCAATCGATACCGCCCACACAAACGAGATACCACAACCACCCACATACGAGCGGCCAAAGCACCCCCCGCCCACCAGAGGCCAAAGCAACCACCCACATACGAGCGGCCAAAGCAACCCACGCCCACCAGAGGCCAACGCGCCCCGCCCACCAGAGGCCAGAACAACCCCAATCCGGCCGCGCCCCCAATCCAGCCGCACCCGCATGCCAGCCGCGCCCGCATGCCGGCCGCGCGTGTCTCAAAGTGCGTTAGGTTACACCTAGGTAACGATTGGCCTACTTTTTCTACACAGTCCCCGCGGGTCGCTATTGTGGAAGCAGGCCTATACAAAGGTTACTTTCGTAAGGGTCTTATTAGTCATTTACAAGGAGAAGCAATGAAGCGGATCTCAGCATTAGCAGGCGTAGCTGCAGTTAGCCTGATCCTCACCGCGTGCGGTGGTGGCGGATCTCAAGAATCAGCCCCGGAGGGTGAAGGTTCCGAGGCTGCAGGTGGCGCCACCGAAGTTTCGGTTGTCACCTGGTGGGAAGCGGGCACCGAGAAGGAAGGACGCGAAGCCCTCGTCGAGGTATTCGAGTCCGAGCACCCCGATTTCAAGTTCAACAACGCGGCGGTCGCTGGTGGTGGCGGCTCGCAGGCTAAGCAGAAGCTAGCTGCTGACCTTGCGGCCCAGAACCCGCCGGACACGTTCCAGGCTCACGCTGGCGCAGAACTCACCGACTACATTGAGGCACAGCAGATCGAGGACGTGTCAGCTCTGTACGACGAGTTCCAGCTGAACGAAGCGTTCCCTGAAACCCTGATCGACCGTCTAACTGTTGACGGCAAGATCTACTCGGTCCCGACCAACATTCACCGCGCTAACGTGGTTTGGGCAAACAACGCTGTCCTGGAGGAAGCAGGCATCGACCCGACCACGCCGCCGGCTGACGTTGAAAGCTGGATCGCGGACATGAAGAAGGTCAAGGAAGCCGGCAAGGTGCCGATCACGGTTGGTATGGCTTGGACGCAGCTGAACCTGCTTGAGTCCATCCTGATCGCCGACCTGGGCCCCGAGGCTTACAACGGCCTGTTCGACGGCACGACCGGATGGGACAGCGCAGAAGTAACCACCGCCCTCGAACACTACGGTGAGATCATCGACCTGGCTGACAAGTCCTACTTGAATGAGGACTGGGAGCCCGCAATGAACCCGGTTATCAACGGTGAAGCCGCATACAACGTTATGGGTGACTGGGCAGTTGCCGCGTTCAACGCGTCGGAGAAGGTCTACAACGAAGACTACGTAGCATTCCCCGTTCCGGGCAGTGAGGGCGTATTCGACTTCCTGGCTGACTCGTTCACGCTCCCCGTTGGTGCGAAGAACGTTGATGGCACGAAGGCATGGTTGCAGTCGATCTCCGGCAAGCCCGGCCAGATCGCGTTCAACACGGTTAAGGGTTCGATCCCGGCTCGCGCTGACCTGACCGAAGAGGAGATCGGCCAGTTCGACGAGTACCAGCAGGATGCTATGAAGTCCTTCGCTGAGGACACCATCGTTTCCTCTATCGCTCACGGTGCTGCAGCTCCGGTTGCGGTTTCGAACGCGATGAACGATGCGTGTGCGAAGTTCGCGCAGGGCGCCTCTGACGTTGCCGGCTTCCAGGCTGAGCTTGTCAAGGCCGCCGAGCCGATGACGAAGTAGACGGAAAGGCATCCAGATCAAGCAAAACTAGCAATGGCGCTATTCAATGTGTGAGGGCGTGCCTGGCACGCGAAATCTTGAAGAGTTAGCGCTTTGACTAGTTGCTCATCCAGTTGCGGGTGGTGGCGCGGCCACCACCCGCAACTGTGAAAGGACTGACATGGCGAATAAAGAAGGGCCAAGTCCCGCGCAGCAGCGACTTAGTCCCAGTAAGAAAACACGCAGTGACTCCCAGCGCAGCTCCTCGAAGCAGCGCGGCGACAATCAGAAGTGGCGCCGGTATGTGCCGCCCATCCTGTTAATCTCACCTTCCCTGATCCTCGTCGGCATTTTCGTCTACGGACTTATTGCGGCGAACACGTTCACATCCATGACGGATGCTCACACGGTCGCCCAGTACAACGGGGCGAAGGAAACCTCGTTCATCGGGTTTGAAAACTATAAGTTCCTGTTCGGCGACGCGGACTTCCAGCACTCCCTGCTGAACCTCCTCCTATTCACGGGCGCGTTCCTAGTGGGAACCCTATTGCTCGGGTTCATTTGGGCATGGCTACTTGAGCGTCCACTTAAGGGTGAAGGATTCTTCCGTTCCGTCTTCCTGTTCCCAATGGCGGTTTCGTTCATCGCCTCGGGTGTTGTTTGGAAGTGGCTCCTAAACCCGGGAACCGGAGATCAAGCAAAGGGCCTAAACCGCTTATTCCAGATGCTCGGTTTAGGGTTCCTAGAAAACTCGTGGACAGCTAATATCACCTTCGGCGTACTCGCGGTCGCCCTCCCCGCAATCTGGCAATTGTCGGGATACGTGATGGCACTATTCTTGGCAGGATTCCGCGGAATCAGCGACGACCTACGCGAAGCAGGACGAGTTGACGGCGCGAGCGAATGGCAACTCTACCGCCACATCATCTTCCCGCAGCTTTCAGCAGTTGCACTGTCCGCGATCATCATCATCGGACACATGGCATTGAAGTCCTTCGACTTGATCATGGCAGTCACGGACCAGAGGACATACTCCACGAAGGTTCCCGCCATCGACATGTACAACTTCATGACGTCAGGCGACTACGCGAACGCGGCGGCCGTCGGAACGATCCTGCTAGTGATCGTTGCTGTACTGGTCGTGCCTTACCTCATCCACGATGCGAAGAAGAGGAAGTGACATGTCTGTAGTTGCTACACCACAAGAGACACGCAAACTCCGCGTAAACAGAAAGCGGAATGAGGGCGACGGAAGTACAGCTTCGAAGGCCATCCGGTACGCGATCCTGATCTTCTTCCTGGCAGTCGTACTGATCCCCGTGTACGTCCTCATCGTCACGTCCTTTAAAGGATCGGGCGAAGCAGATCCGACGAGGACGTGGTACCTGCCTGAGGTCTGGAATTTTGAGAACTGGCAGCGAGCGTGGGACGCCCTCGCCGCCCCACTGGCACGCACATTCACGCTAGTGATCCCATCGTCGATCATTTCGGCAATCCTGGGGTCGATGAACGGTTACGTACTGTCGCGCTGGCGCTTCCCGGGCGCGAACGTGGTATTCACGCTGTTGCTGTTCGGCATGTTCATCCCCTACCAGGCCGTCATGATTCCGTTGATGAAGATGGTGCTCGCGATGGGGTTGCCAAACG
The DNA here is from genome assembly GCA_030532405.1 of Actinomycetaceae bacterium. Classification (GTDB taxonomy): domain Bacteria; phylum Actinomycetota; class Actinomycetes; order Actinomycetales; family Actinomycetaceae; genus Gleimia. The sequence continues at coordinate 4,082 of JAUNLF010000012.1, forward strand.
GTATTCCAACGCTGATCCTCGCGCACGTCGTGTACGGTATTCCGATCACAACCCTGATTTTCAGGAACTACTACGAGTCAGTGCCACAAGAACTGATTGAGGCGGCACGCGTTGACGGTGCGGGCATGCTCCGCACGTACGCGTCAGTCGTGTTGCCGATCTCGATTCCGAGCTTCGTCGTCGTGCTGATCTGGCAGTTCACATCCGCGTGGAACGACTTCCTGTTCGCACTGTTCCTAACAAACACCGAGACCGGCCCCGTCACCCTGTCGTTGAACAACCTGGCACACGGGTCGATCATGGCGGACTACGGAGCATCCATGGCGGGCGCGCTCATCGCGTCCGCGCCGACGCTCATCGTGTACGTGCTGCTCGGCAAGTACTTTGTCGGCGGCCTGATGTCCGGCTCCGTGAAGGGATAAACCCCAACCAAGGTTGGTTCATAGGAGAGCGAAAATCGTCGCCCCGCGGCTGCGGGGCGGCGGTTTTTCCATATAACCCCGGTTTGCCCGTGAACTAGCCCCGCCGCAGGGGGATTCAGACCCAAACTGACCACTCCCCCAACCGCACGGTATGGGATGGTGACCCTCTACAGGTGATTCAGACCCAAACTGACCAACCCAGCCCGCCCTCACACCCCCCAAAAAAATGATTCAGACCCAAAGTGGCCAAAACAGGGGCTAATTCCGGCACTCCCCCTCTGAATCACTTTCAGCAGCCCCGCGTAGAAACACCATTCAGACCCAAAGTGGCCAAAACAGGGCCTAATTCCGGCAGTTCCCCTCACAATGGCCGCGCAAAGCACGCCCTCAAACACCATTCAGACCCTAACTACCCAAAACAAGGGCCAATTCGGGCAGTTCCCCTCACAATGGCCGCGCAAAGCACGCCCTCAAACACCATTCAGACCCTAACTACCCAAAACAAGGGCCAATTCGGGCACTCCCCCTCTGAATCACTTTCAGCAGCCCCGCGTAGAAACACCATTCAGACCCAAAGTGGCCAAAACAGGAGCTAATTCCGGCAGATCCCCTCTGAATCAAAATTCGGCAGAAACCAAACCGACAGTTGGGGTCTGAATCGCAATTATTAGCAGCACCCAAACGGGCAGATTCCGTCTGAATCACCCACAGATGCCACACCACCCGGCACTTTGGGTCTGAATCGCGCGTACGCCAACAACCAAACCGACACTTCGGGTCTGAATCACGCGTACGCCGACAACCAGGCCGACACTTTGGGTCTGAATCCCAATTATGAGCCGAAACCCACGGCGACAGAACCTGTCCCGGGGCTACTACTCGTCGAGGTTCGCGTGCACGCGCACAATGGTGCCGGACCCTGCGGTGCGGCGCTCCCAGTCGATAGTGCCCGCAAGTTCGCCGGCCACCACGGTCGACACAATTTGCGTGCCAAGGCCCGACATTGCGCGCCCCTCATCAATCCCGAGCCCGTCATCCGACACAGTGACGTCCAGCCGGTGGCCGTTGCGGGAAGCCTCCACCCGCACGACACCGCCGTAATCGCGGTAGCCGTGCTCGACACTGTTCGTCACAAGCTCCGTCAACACCGTTGCCAATGCCTGCGCCGCGTCGGCATCAACCTTGCCGAACTTGCCGCTCACCTCGACGGAAACCTGCTGGTTAGTTTTCGCCAGCACGCTGGCAAGATGCAGCACCTGTTTGCCGACCTCATCAAAGTCAACCGTCTCGTCAACGTTCTGCGAAAGCGCGGCATGCACTGTCGCAATCGTGGTGACGCGCCGCTCCGCCTCCGTCAACGCCGCGCGCACTTCCTCACTGTCCGACCGCCGCGCCTGCAACCTAATCAGCGCCGACACGGTTTGCAGATTGTTCTTCACGCGGTGGTGGATCTCGCGAATCGTCGCGTCCTTCGTCATCAGTTCAAGTTCGCGCCGCCGCATCTCCGACACGTCACGCGTTAGAAGTACGGCTCCCAACCGTTGCCCGCTTTCATACAGAGGAACAGCCCGCAGCGTCACCGTTGCCCGCGCCGACTCCAGTTCCGCCCTCCAAGACGCTTTACCCATCACAACAACAGCGAGAGTCTCGTCAACCTGCTGAGACTCCTTCAACAGCGCGGTCGCATCCTCACTCAGCGTGCGCCCAACAGGATTCCGCCGGATCCCAAGCCGGCGAAGGCACGAGATCGCGTTCGGCGTCGCCTCCCGCACCACCCCGTCCGCGTCAAGCAAAAGCGCCCCGTCCATCACGCGTGGCTGTCCGTGCGTGACCGAGGTCGGCGTAGCATCATACGGGTACTCTCCGCGCGCGATCATATCTGCAAGCACGTCCGCAGCGTCGAGCGTCCAGTTCTCCGCCCCCGACAGGAACCGCGGCGCCGACAGGTTTGATTCCCGCGTGATCACAGCGATTGCGCGCCCGCCCCTCACCACGGGGATGACAACTTCAGTCATCGAATACGCGCCGGCCCACCTTGCCGCCGCCGGCCGGATCACTTCGTGCGTGTCCAAAGCCTGTTGCAGAGGCTGCTGTCTCGTCGGCTGAATATACATGCCGACCACGTCATCCAAGTGCACAGTCGACGCCGTCGCCGGCCGCGCGTGCGCAACGCAGAGAAACCGCCCGTCGTGCGTCTTCACCCACATCACCAAGTCGGCCGCCGCCAGGTCTGAAATGACCTGCCAGTCCGCCAAAATGAGGTGCAACCAATCCAAATCCTCATGCCGCAAATTCGAGTTAGAAGCCGCGCGGGCCAGCTCAGTCAGACTCTGCATATCCCCACTTTACTTTTCCCCACCCCAAATCCGCACCTCCCGCGCGTACCAATACGAACCGGTAGCGAGGACGACGCAGCCTGGGGAAGCAAAGCTCCTCCCGCACGCCGGTGTCCATGCCGCGAGTGCGGTGAGGATGTTCCGGGTAAGCCGCACCTCCCGCGCGTTGCCCGTCGTCCGGCAGGCGTCCAACCGTGGGCCCTGCACGCCCTCGGAATAAATTCATCACAATGCGGGTTGGCTTATTTGGCGCGATAATGGAGGGCGGAGCTGGCAAACCGCACGGTCAAAAGCTAACGCTTTTGGACGCTGTTGGAATGACGCCCGGTCACCGGCAACGCGCCAGACTAGCGCGCGGCTAGCCCAGACCAGCGCGTCGCTAGCCCAAACTAGCAACGAACGTCTAGCTGACGGGACCGGAAGCGTGCAACCAGCGCGCGGCTGGCCCAAGAACGCCTGGCCGACGGGACTAGAAGCGCATAACCAGCGCGCGGCTGGCCCAAGAACGTCTGGCTGACGGGACCGGAAGCGTGCAACCAGCGCGCGGCTGGCCCAAAAACACCTGGCCGACGGGACCGGAAGCGCGTAACTAGCGCGCGGTAGGATGTCGGGCTAGGAGGCCGATGCCTGCATTCGTATGGGAGGAGTCACGTGGAGTTTCGCACGCAAGCAACGTACCCAGCGCCGTTTGATGAGGTGCTGAAGATGCTCACGTCGGAGGACTTTCAGCGGCAGCGTCTCGCCGGCCTTCCGGTGACAATCAAGTCGATCAAGGTGGAGGACGGCCCCGCAGCAGACCAGGTCACGGTGATCACGCAGATCCACGCGAAACCCGCAGACCTCCAGTTGCCGAACATGGTCGACCGGTTCATCCCTCGCGCCGGCATCACCGTGACGATGAGCGACACGTGGAACACAAAGACCGGCGACGGCATCCTGGTTTTCAACACCGGAAACCTGCCCGTCAAACTGGCAGCAACGTCGAAATTGGTGGATGAGGGCGGCTCTGTGACTCGCACGCTGGACGGGATGGTCACGGTGCGCGTGCCACTGATGGGCGGCAAGCTTGAAAAACAGGCTGTTCAGGAGCTCGACAAGATTGTGCGCGCCGAGGAGGCCGCGGCCCACAAATACTTAAAGGGTTAGCCTAGGCAAACAGGCCCCATAGCCAGGAGGGCGCGGCACAAATCCCTAAAGGGTTAGCCCCGGCCCAGCCAGGCAACACGGCCCAACAAGAACACAAAGCACAGCCAGGCCACAAGGCGCAGCCAGGCAACAAGGCGCAACCAGACTACAAACCACAGCAACCAAACCGGAGAGAACGCGTAGGAAAGGCAGACGAATGGCTACAGATGTAACGCAGGCAACGGAAGCGACTGAAGAGAAGCACGAGGCGGAGGGCACGAAGGAGGCCCTGTGGCTGGAGCGGGTCGGTAAGGGCTCGTACGTGGCGCATAATTCGAAGGGCGCGTCGGTGCCGGTTGGCCACGCGGAGGGCGAGTTCTCGCCGGGCGAGCTTCTCCAGGTCGCGCTTGCGGGGTGTAACGCGACGTCTTCGGATGCGCGTTACTCAGCCGCCCTCGGCGATGATTACAAGGCGATGGTTGGTGTTGAGGGCGAGTGGGATAAGGAAACGAACCGCTATCTCAACATGGTTATTGAGATTGTTACTGACATGTCTGGCCTTTCTGATGAGGAGCGTGAGAAGCTCGAAACTCGCGTGCGTCGTTCGATCGACCGCCACTGCACCGTTGGCCACACTTTGAACGCGGGCATGCCGAACGACCTGATTTTAACGTCGGAGGGATAACCTCAAGCTATGGGACTTTTTAAATCCGTAAAGAATACTCCGAAGGCGCTTAGCTCCACTTTTTCGTCCGCGAAGGAGGCCGTGCAGGGTCTGCGTGAGGCTAGCTCGATTCAAGATGTTGTTGACGTCATGATTTCGATACCTGCCGACAAGATTGATGACAAGGTGAATCAGCTTCGCGTTGAGCATCCGGACGCGTCACCTGAACAGTTGGCGAGGATTGTTACCAAACAGTTCCGCCGTCTGGCTTCTAACACGTCGGGTTTGGCTGGTGCTACCGCTGCTGTGCCGGGTCTTGGAACTATGGCGGCGTTCGGGGTGTCTTCGGCGCAGCTGGTTGGCTTCGTCACGGAGGCCGGCTATTACGTCCTCACTATGGCCCACATTTACGGGGTTCCGGTGGATGATATGGATAAGCGCCGCCTGCTGGTCCTCAGTTCGTTGATGGGTGAGCAGGGTGCGGAGATCGCGTCGTCCCAATTTGGGTTCTCTACGCTGACCGCGTTGAAGGGCTACGCGTCGGACATTCAGCGTCAAACGATTCAGAAGGTGAACCGGACTCTCGCGAAGCAGGCGTCTAAGCGCGCCGCGAAGAAGGGTGCTTCCGCAATGTTTGGGCGCCTCATGCCGTTCGGGATTGGCGCCGCCCTCGGATGGGTGATTGGCCGTTCCATGGCCGGTAACGTGATTGAGGGCGTTCAGGAGGCTTTGGGTGAGCCTCCCGCCCAGTTCGACTTCCCTGTCACGGTGGACGTTGAGGGTGTCGAAGTGGTTGAAGAGCTAAGTGAATAGTTTCCAGGAGGACGGGCTGTGACGATCAACAGGCAATACGAGGACCTGCTAAAGGACGTTCTGGAAAACGGCGCCGAGAAGGGTGACCGTACGGGCACGGGTACCCTGTCGGTGTTTGGCCGCCAGTTGCGTTTCGACCTGTCCGAAGGCTTCCCCGTTATCACCACGAAGCGAGTGCACCTTAAGTCTGTGATTGGTGAACTCCTGTGGTTTTTGCGCGGTGATTCCAACGTGCGTTGGTTGCAAGAAAACGGTATTCGCATTTGGAATGAATGGGCCGATGAGGACGGTGAACTCGGCCCTGTGTACGGCGTTCAGTGGAGGTCGTGGCCCACGCCTGACGGCTCTCACATCGATCAGCTAAGCGACGTCCTCGAACTTGTCAAAAAGGACCCCGATTCGCGGCGAATGCTCGTGTCGGCGTGGAACGTGTCCGAGTTAGACAAGATGGCTTTGGCGCCTTGCCACGCGTTTTTCCAGCTGTACGTGGTGGATGGAAAGCTGTCGCTCCAGATTTACCAGCGGTCAGCTGACCTGTTCTTAGGGGTTCCGTTTAATATCGCGTCGTACGCGCTTCTCACCCACATGATCGCCCAGCAGGCGGGCCTGCAACCCGGCGAGCTCGTGTGGACGGGCGGCGACTGCCACATTTACTCCAACCACATGGAGCAAGTGAAAACCCAACTGGCGCGCGAGCCCTACCCGTTCCCGAAATTGCGGTTGCAGAAGGCGCCCTCATTATTCGAATATTCTTTTGACGACATTGTCGTTGAAAACTACGTCCATCACCCAACTATCAAGGCAAAAGTTGCCGTCTGACAAACCTGTCCCTTGGCCAAAATATTTGCATAGGAGTTGCATTGACCATCGCGATGATCTGGGCGCAAGACGCTAACGGCCTGTTAGGCACCGGCACCGACATGGTGTGGAACGTGCCGGCTGACTTCCAACACTTCAAGAATGAAACGATGGGGAACCCCGTCATTATGGGCCGCGGATCATGGGAGGCACTCGGTGGTAAGCCGCTTCCCGGCCGCAAGAATATTGTCATGACCGAGCAGCCACACTACGTGGCGCCGGGCGCGGAAGTCGTGCACTCGTTGGAGGAGGCCCTCGCGCTCGCGCGTTGGAGTTCACGCAAAATCTGGATTGCCGGCGGCGCGAACGTGTACGAGCAGGCAATGTCGATTGCCGACGAGCTCGTCATCACCGACCTCGACATGGAGGCCGACACCGGCGGTGGCCCCGCCGTTTATGCGCCGAAAATCCTAGACGAATACTGGAAGGTAGACGAGGAGCGTTCCGACTCCGACTGGCGTGAAAAATCCGGCGACGCCCGTTGGCGCGTCACCACCTACGTTCGAAAAAAGTAGTTCGCGCACGAGGGCGAGCTGGCAGGCCCCAGGGTCACGCTGGCGCGCCCGTTACGGCACGCATTCGCGGTCGCAGCACGCGCAGGCCGCGAAAGTACGCTCCCGCGGGGCAGTTCGACCGCGCATCTTAGTGCCCGCGGGGCAGATCGACCGCGCATCCCCGTTCGCAAACCCCAGACCCGCGCACGAGGGTGGTCACCAGGTTTGGGCGATCCAGTCTTCGGCGATGCGGCTGGCGGAGAGTTGTTCGTCGATGGAGCGCGCGTTCAGCGCTACCAGGGCGGACTGCGTGAGTCTGCGGTTCACGTCCTCGACAATGGAAGCTGCCTGCAGGGTCAGGCGTCCGTGTCCGATCGCGATGATGTTTTGCGGCAGGATTAATGATTCGGGGTCCTCGAGGGTTACGAATCCGTTCTTTTCGATCGCGGGGTCGGACGTGTAAATGTCCGCAACGTCAACGTCACCGTCCTGCAGGGCTTTGACGGTTAGCGGACCGCCGGAGTCCTCGATCGGCACGAATTGGGCGTCAATACCGTAGTGTTCTTTCAAACCCTGCTGACCGTAGGGGCGGTCTTTCGCCTCGGAGTTCGCACCGATCCTGACCGGCCTGCCCAGGTTCTTAAGGTCACCAATCGTCTTCAGGCCGTATTCTTCCGCGAGCTGCGAGGTGACGTTGTACGAATCCTGGTCGGATGCGGGAGCCATCCCCAGCGGATGAATCGTGTCCGGCAGGACCTCGGGCAGTGCCGAGTAAATCTCTTCTTTCGTCCGCGCCGGGTGATCCGGAGCAAAGTATTGCATCAGGTTCCCCAGGTATTCAGGGAACAGTTCAAGATTGCCGGCCTCAAGTTCGGGCAGGAAAACTTCTCGCGGCCCGATGCGGAACTGTCGAATAGCGGTAAAGCCCCCGGCTTCTAGGCGCTGGGCGTAGATCTCGCCAATAATTTCTGCCGAATAGTAGGTGGACGATCCGATAGTGACCGAGGACGAGTCGGAGCCTCCATCTGAGTTTCTAAACGGGTCCGCGTTGGAACACGCGGTGAGCATAGTGCCGATCGCCCCAACACCGAGCAGGCCCCCTGCTTTTAGGAAGCCACGACGCGAGTGAGTTCTTTCTTCAGGCATGAGCACTTTCCTTTGGTTGCAGACCCGTCGCTTTTGCCGCCGAGCGGGCGATGGTTACGAATATGATTTCAAAAATGATCGCGAGGGCGATTACGAGCAGCGCGGCCGACACCATTAGTGAATAGTTCTGGGTGCGCAGGCCTAGGAACAGGTAGCGGCCAAAACCGCCCGCCCCCACGTAGGCCGCGAGCGTCGCGGTGGCAATCACCTGAAGCATGGCGGAGCGGAGCCCGCCGATGATGAGCGGCGCGGCGAGGGGGACCTCAACTTTGGTGAGGACCTGCCAGGGCGTCATACCCTGCGCGTGCGCGGCGTCAACAGTGTCGCGGTTTACCGATTCAACGCCCGCGTAGGTTCCCGCCAGGATCGACGGGGTGGCTAGCACTACGAACGCGATCATGGGGGCGCCAAGCCCAATGCCGAGCCACAGTCCCGCGAGCGTCAAAATACCGAGTGTTGGTAGCGCCCTCAATCCGCCTGTAAGACCGACCGCAATGCCGCGCCCGCGGCCCGTATGCCCGATGTAGAGGCCGAGTGGAATCGCGATTATCGCCGAGATTGCGACACCCAGAACCGAGTACCACGCGTGTTCGACCAGTCGCATCCAAATACCGTCGTGGCCGACCCAGTTGGCGCCGGTGGCTAGCCACGTTAGGGCTTCGAGGAAATAGTTCACGCCCTCGCCCCCTCGGCTTTACGAAGCGTCCGGTTGAACGGCATCACAAGGTTTCCAAGTAGGGAAATCACGACGTCGATTATGACGGCGAGGCCGATTGTGAGGACCAGGCCGGTGATGATCTCAGGGAGGATGCCGCGCTGGAACCCGTCGGTGAACAGCGACCCGAGTGACGTGATGCCAAGGACCGCGCCCACCGTTGTCAGCGAGATCGTCGACACCGACACGACGCGCAGCCCGGCCAAAATCGCGGGGCCCGCGAGCGGCAGATGCACGCCGAACAGGAGCCGTCCGGGCCCGTATCCGGTTGCCTGCGCGGCCTCGAGCACGTCCCTGTCCACGGAATCAAACGCGTCCGCGGCGGCGCGAACCATGAGCGCGCAACCGTAGATCGTGAGGACGATGTGCACGTTGGTGGATGAGCGCAGGGGCACTCCGACCATGATGGGCATGAGGACGAACAGCGGCAACGATGGGATCGCGTATAACAATCCGGTTGAGGTGAGGGTGATTTCGCGGCTCTTCGGGTGCTTCGTCGCGAGGTACGCGATTGGCACCGAAATGAGGAGGCTCAAAAATATTGCGGGCACCGCCAAATACAGGTGCGCGTACAGTGCGAACCCTATGACGTCCAGGTTTTCCATCACCCAGGTCATTGGTTCGGGCCCTCCCCCGCGCCAGTGAAGCCGGGACCGTCGGGCTGCGTGCCTGTGAGCGCTCCGAGAGGACGCCCACTGGAGTCCACCACGATGTTGTCGTCGCCAACGTACAAGTCGCGCGACGCCCTCACTCCCAAGAATTCCTCCACAAAATCGTTAGCGGGATTCGCCAAGATTTCCGAGGGCGTGCCGTGTTGCTGTATTTGCGCGCCCTGGGTCAGGATTACGACCTCATCGGCGATTCGAAGCGCTTCATCGACGTCGTGGGTGACGAAGAGAATGGTGGTTTCAAGCTCGCGTTGCAGGTCCAGCACAAGTTCTTGCAGCTGGCGGCGAACGACGGGGTCGACAGCGGCAAAAGGCTCATCCATCAGCACGATGTTGGGGTTTGGCGCGAGCGCGCGGGCCACACCGACACGCTGCGCCTGACCGCCCGACAGGTGTGCGGGGTAGCGCTTCGCCAAGTCGGGCGAGAGCCCTACGAGTTCAAGCATTTCCATGCCGCGCTCGTGCGCCTTCTTCTTCGACTGGCCCTGCAGGCGCAACACGGTAGTCACGTTGTCCATGACAGTGCGGTGCGGCAGCAGGCCCGAAGCCTGCATTACATAACCAATGGAACGGCGAAGCTGAACCTCATCAGCGTCCGCCACGTCCTCACCGTCGATCAAAATCTGCCCACTGGTGGGCGACTCCATGCGGTTAACCATCCGCAAAAGCGTAGTTTTTCCACAACCCGACGACCCTAGGAGGACGTGGATTGTGCGCGACTCTATCGTGTGCGTGAACTGACTGACCGCGGGAAGTGCGCCTTCCTTGGTCCGCTGGAAGCGTTTGGTCACGTTGCGGAACTCGATCATGAGGACCTCTCGTAGATGGTGCTACAAGCCTAGAAGCTTCAAACGAAAACTTCCGGATTTAGTTCAAAGTGTTACAAACTAGCAATACCTATTTACCGGTTTTGCGGCCCGGACGCACGTTCGGGCGGGGACTGTCGACGACCGGGCTCCGTAGCGCCGGTTGCCTGCGGCGGGGCGACTCGGACTATTTGCCGGGAAGTTCGGCGGTTCGTTCAACTTCTGCCGCGTCGAACTCGAAGATGGTCGGTTGCGGCTCGGCGAGCGCGCGAGCAACCGTTGTCGTAAAACGTTCATTCATGGGCGGGAGGGCGTTCACGTCGAACCACTTGACCTCGGAGTTTTCGCCATCGGCAGGGGTCGGATCGCCACCCAGGTAACGCATGTGGAAAGAAATGTCGAGGTACCTGGTGACATCCCCGTTGTCGTAGACGACCGGGCCGACGGTATCGATCGAGATGACGCGAAGCGGCTCGACGTGGACGTTCGCTTCCTCCAGCGCTTCACGCGCGGCCGCGTTGGCGGGCTGCTCACCGGGGTCGATGATGCCGGTAACGGGCGTCCACTCCCCGTTGTCAGCGCGTTTTACCAGCAGGACCCGGGTGTCGTCCTCATTCGTGATCACCGCGGTAACACCGGACAACCACAGCTGCGCATGACCAATCCGCTTGCGAAGTTCGACTACAAATTCAGGAATAGGCATGTCCTCATTCTAGCCCCGACCATTTTGGACTCTAGCGGCGGGGCCCGGACCAGACGCGCGGCTACAACCGGGCCGAACCGCGGCCCGCCCTCGAATGCTGACCGGTTTTGGACTCTTGCGAAGCGCTTCGTATGCTTTAAGGGTGCCCAATGTTAAACGTATGCTGTCTGCGATTATCGCGATTGTTTTCTTCACCTACATCGGGCAGTTTTTACTAAATGCGGCGATCGCTCCGCTGGCTCGCGCAATGGGGTTAGCCGAGTGGCATATGGGCGCCGCCCTATCCCTAGCGGCCGTGATGGTTACGCTTCTGAGTCAGCGTTGGGGCAGGGCATCCCTGTCGTGGGGTCGAAAACCGGTGCTCGTGACGGCGCTGCTGTTAGCGCTCACGGCCGGACTGCTGTTCGCCCTCACGACATATGCGCGAACGAACATGTGGATTCCGGCGGGCGTTGCGGCGGCTGGGATCATCCTGGCGAGAGGCGGCTTCTTCGGTGCGGCTGTGGCCGCGGTGCCGCCGACGGGCCAGGCGTTGATCGCGGAGCTGACTCCCGACGAGCAGTCCCGCGTGCGCGGCATGGCGGCCTTCGGATCCGCGTTCAACATTGCGGCAATGGTCGGAGCGCTCCTTTCAGGATTGCTGGCAGCGTGGTGGCTCATGGCTCCCGTGTACGCGACGCCGATAAGTGTCGGGATTGCGCTGATCATCGCAGTCGTGGTGATTCCGCGAACCGCGCCGGATAAGAAGATCAAGCAGCCGCCGAAACTCTCGCCGCGCGACAAACGCGTGCAACCGTACCTGTTCGCCGGGTTTGGAATGTTCTTCGCCGCGGGCATTATTCAGATTTGCATCGGGTTCATCATCCAAGATCGTTTCGCGATTGAACCCGCCGAGGCCGTGTTGCCAACGGGTATAGCAATGCTCGGGCAGGCGGTTGGCGCACTGTTTGCGCAGCTCGTGCTGGTGCCGCGATTGGCGTGGCCGCCGCGCAAGTTGCTACGCGTGGGCCTGGTGATTGTGACGCTCGCCGTGACGAGTATTGCCCTGCCGCTACCGCTTTGGGCGACGATTGTGAGCGTCGCAGTTATCGGCGTTGGCATGGGGTTTGCGGGACCCGGATACAACGCGGGTGCAAGTTTGAAGGTGCGGCCCGAGGAGCAGGGCTCCGTCGCCGGCCTCCTGTCCGCCGTTGGCGGCCTAACCTGGGTTTTCGCCCCCATAACGGGCACAACGATCTACGGTTGGAGTCCAACCGCCGCGATCCTGCTCGGCACCATCGCCGTCGGCACATCCGCCCTCGTTGCCTGGCTGCACCCCGAGTTCAAAGCCGACGCACGCCCTCGAACGCTACGAAAAAGCTAAACTAAGCGCGGCCTGTAACCTGCCCACGCTGTTTTCCAACGCGCGTGCAAGCACGCCCCGACATCACGCCCGGCCGCGCGTAAGCAACTTCTGATGCGCATGCAAGCACGCCCTCGAACACTACGAAACAGCTAAACCAAGCACGCCCTCGTGCGCGATTAGAAGTCTAGGTAGCCTTCGCGGCCTCCCTGGTAGAAGGTGTCCGGGTTCGGAGTGCGCAATTCAGACCCATCCTGCCAACGCTGAACCAGGTCGGGATTTGGAATCAGCATGCGCCCCACGGCGATGGCGTCCATGCCAAGATCCGCCATTTTTTGCGCGTCCTCGAGCTGCGTAATCGTCTCGAACCCGTTGTTCATGACGAACGCGCCCTTCCAACGGTCTTTCAGATGCGCGGTGAGCGCGGCGTCCGGATTTCCGAGGACTGAAAGGTACGCCAGGGCAAGGTCTTCAACACCGTCAAGGAGGGCGTCATAGGTGGCGGTAGAGTCGGCGCCCGGCTCTTCGATCGCACCCTGCGCGCCAGTGTTCGGCGAGATTCGAACGCCCACGCGGTCCGCCCCAATAGCGGCCGCAACGGCGCGAACCACTTCCACACCGAATCGAGCGCGATTCTGCGGGCTTCCACCGTACTCATCCTCACGCAGATTCGTGGACGGGGCGAGGAACTGGTGGATCAAATAGCCATTAGCACCGTGGATTTCAACGCCATCCAGCCCGGCCGCAATAGCGTTCTGCGCGGCCGTCACGTATTCCTGCACGACGTCCGGAATTTCATTGATATTGAGGGCGCGCGCCTCCTCAAACGGGACGCGCCCCTGAGCGGTCATGAGCTGGCCCGTCGGAGTCGTCGCCGACGCTGACACCGGCTGCAAACCACCCGTCGTCAAACGGTGTGCAATGCGTCCCGCATGCATGAGTTGAGCAAAAATAAGCCCGCCCTCGGAATGCACGGCATCAGCAACTTTACGCCAACCCTCAACTTGCTCCGCGGTGTGAAGGCCCGGCGTATTTATGTACGCTTGACCGACTTTGGAAGGCTGGGTTCCCTCCGTGATAATGAGGCCAACGCCCGCGCGAAGCCGGTAATACTCCACGTTTAAATCGTTTGGCACGCCGTCAACTTCGGATCGATTACGCGTCATCGGCGCCATCACAATGCGATTCTTAGCCGTGTAGCGTCCGATCTTCACCGGTTCAAACAAAGTCATCTTCGATCCTCTCAGAAGCGGCCATCTCAGTGCGCCGCGCGCGATTCTCGACGCGTGGTTCTTTCGGCCAGGCGCGGGAACTCGAACTACTGCTCGACGCGTGCTGCTTTCCCATGCGCGGGAACTCGAACTACTGCTCGAGGCGTGCTGTTTTCGGCCAGGCGCCCAAGCTGGAGCCACTTTCCAGTGTGCACCAAAGCCCGCGAGTTCACGACCGCGTGCGCGTAGGCATTTTCGGGCAGGCACCCAAGCTCAAGCCACTTTCCAGTGTGCACCAAAGCCCGCGAGTTCACGGCCGCGTGCGCGTAGGCGTTTTCAGGCAGGCACCCAAGCTCAAGCCACTTTCCAGTGTGCGCAAAGCCCACGAGTTCACGACCGCGTACGCATAAGCATTTTCTGACGCGCGTCCAAGCACGCCCTCATTTGCAATGAAAAAGGATTGCGCGAGAATGCGGCCTGCGAATGTCAGACTACGCGGGAAGTTGGTTGCCCGTGTCGGAATCAACGGGATTCGTGCGCCGCGCGGTGCGGATACGCAGGTAAAGCGCGAGGCCTAGCGCCGCCACCGAAAACACTGCAATGTAGGGCTGTAAGGGGGCCCAAACGCCGAGCGCTCCCGCAGTTCCAAGCAGCAACAAAATCACCTTGTTACACACCGGACACGCAACCGCGAACAGCGCCAAAGTGACGCCACCAATCAGGCGGCCGTTCTTTTGAAACTCCATGGGAGGCGCCTGAATCGCAAACCAAAAGAACGTGAGAAGCACCGTCGCACCCACGATCGGGTACTCCCACCAGCGGATCGGGACCTCACGCCCAAAGATCGGGTTCGGAATCAAATCCGTCGGCAACCCCAAGAACAGGAGCACCGCAAACGCCCACCCGAGCGCAATCAAAATACGCTTGCGACGCTCATTGCGCCTATCAACGTCAGCGGCTTTATAGCCGGTCCCTAAACCGTGCGGTTGCGGTCCCGACAAAACGGATAGCGTTGAGTGCTCATTCGACATTGGGCCTCCCTATGCTCTTTCAGCACACAATACCCCAGGGGGTTTCCATTTTCTCTGTGAAATAGCCTAAACCAGCGCCGAAAAAATTCAATCCGACATTTTATACACGAGGGCGAGCTGGGCTGGGCGATCGGTTTACCGCCCCTGTACTGGCGGGTTTCAGGTGTGGGCGGGTTTCAGGTGTGGGCCAGTTTCAGGTGTGCGCGGGGCGGACGCGTTCTCTAATGGGGCGCCGCGGGTGTGGGGCGGGCTACGAGATTAGTCCGGTGATGCCTTGGACGATAACCCAGGACGCGCCGACGGTTGCGATTGCCATGGCAAAAGTGCGAGCTTGTTTCGGGGTGATTCGCTGAGCAACGCGCCGGGCGACCTCGGTCCCAACCCCAATTCCGACGAGGGCCGCTATGAACGTGGCCCAACCGATGGTCGAATCTTTGGGCCCGAATCCGACGGAGAGCTTCAGCGGAATATTCACAAAGTTCATCGCCAAGAAGTAGACCTGTAGGGTTGCGGCAAAGTTCTTTTGCGGCCACTGCGATGCCCTGGCGTACGCGGCCATGACCGGGCCTGCCTGGGACACGGATGCGGATAGGAACCCGCCGAGTACGCCCGTAATGTACATGGGAAGGCGGCCCTCAACTTTGGGGAGCTTCGGCGCCATGACAGCAAAAGCAACCATAACAAGCATGATCGCGCCGATCACCGCGTTCAACACGGGGCGGGAAATGTCCTTGGTCAGGAATACTGTTGCGAAAATGACGGGAATGGATGCCACGGTGAACCGGATGGCAACGTTCCAGTCGATGTCACGCCACTTTTGGAACAGCAAAGCAGCAGAGGTTGTCATCCCCACGATGTTGCCCCAAAGCACGCCCTCAGTAGGCCCAAATAACGCCACAAAAACAGGTGTTGCAACGAGGCCGAATCCCATACCCGCGATACTTTGCACGACGGAACCGATGGCGGCGATCCCGAGGACGGCAATGACGATGAGGGCTAGATCCATGCCTTTACCCTACTAGCGAGGGCGCCGACCGGCTACGACTGTCCGCGCAGAGCCGCTAGATGGCCTGGGGCGACCGGGTGGCCGAGTAAGGGCGCGACTGTCGTGGGGTCTGCGCTTGACGGTGCGCGCGGCCGCGACATGGGTCACGGTGATATATCGCACCCGGTTTTCGTTTGATTTATGAACGGTGGTCTCATAAAGTGGAATCACCGACGCGGGGTGGAGCAGTTCGGTAGCTCGCCGGGCTCATAACCCGGAGGTCGTCAGTTCAAATCTGGCCCCCGCTACGAGTTAAGGCCCGGTATTTCAACAAAACCGTTGAAATACCGGGCCTTTGTGTTACCCAGTTGCGAAACCGTTGAAACGCCGGGGCTTTGTGTTACCCAGTTGCGAAACCGTTGAAATGCCGGGCCATTGTGTTACCCAGTTGCGAAGCTTGACAGCGGGCTTATAGGCCGGCTTATGGGTCATTTTTTGTTGATTTTGTGTTGGGTTTTCCTTGGTGTCACAAGGAAAAATGGTTGAAGAATTTGGCCTCATAGTAGAGGCGCACAAAAGCTTAGAACGACAACGGCCGCCCCCCACTCGGTTCCCTCCAACCTGATTCAGACCCAAACTGCCAACAGCTTGCAGCCATTGCGCCGCACAAAATGATTCAGAAGGGAACCACCCGAAACCAAGGGTAAAACCGCCACTATGGGTCTGAATGGTGCACACAACCCGCCCTCCAAAACACGATTCAGACGGGAACTACCCAAAACAAGGGGTAAAACCGCCACTATGGGTCTGAATGGTGCACACAACCCGCCCTCCAAAACACGATTCAGACGGGAACTACCCAAAACAAGGGGTAAAACCGCCACTATGGGTCTGAATGGTGCACACAACCCGCCCTCCAAAACACGATTCAGACGGGAACTACCCAAAACAGGGGGTAAAACTGCCACTTAGGGTCTGAATGGTTCCCGGCAGCACCACCCCGGTCAACCACCGTGAGGGGAACTACCCGAAACAAGGGGTAAAACTGCCACTTTAGGTCGGAATCATAATTAAACGGACGGCCGCCAGCAGCGGCGGCCGCATTCCTCCTCTCCCCCCCCGCTCTAGACAAGCAAGTCCCCCGGAAGTGGAACTGAATGCTCAGTTCAACTTCCGGGGGAACAGTTCAGCAAGAGCAACCACGCCCGCCGGCTACACCCGCGGGTGCGGGCGACGAGAAACCGGCCGATACGGCAACTCCTACGAAACAGACGCCAGGCCCGTCCTCCTACACGACGTAGCCAGCGACTGGCACTTCCCCTCACAATCACTATGTGTGTGTGAGAGAGAGAGGGGCGCACCACCCGTGCCGAGAAACAGACACCAGGCCCGCCCTCGGGGATTTAACTGACGCGAGTCACGTCGTAGTGGCGATCGGTGGTAAAGCCGGCTTCCTCCGGGGTTTTGCCGATGCGGTGGGCGATGCGGGCTTGGACTTCGTCGGTGGCGGTCTCTGCGATGAGGCGCGGGTTGTCGAAGGCGTCGGCGTAAAGCTCGGCCTTGAACGGGTTGCGCTTCGTGGTCCAGATCCGCCACACGTGGTAGACGAACAGGCCCGCATTGAACAGCAGTGCCAGCAACGAGATCGTGAACATCGCGGTCGTGTTGTGACTGTGGTCGTGCGCGAACTGCGTGTCGTACGTGAAGTGCGGGAACGTCAACACGAACGCCGACCAGAACGTCAGCGTGTACGCGCGGTATTGAATCCACGCGCCGCGGCCCATCTTCATGAACGCGGGAATCGTACACGCCGCCAGCAGCGCGACACCGGAGTACCACGCACGATCCGACAAACAGTTGTACACGTAAGCGAAGTTCCACAGGTCGTACGCGATAATCCACCAGATTGTCAGGTCCGCCCAAATGATGTGCTTGTCCTTCTTGGACACGTAAATGCCCACCCAACCGGCGATCATCAGCAGGTTCAAAATGCCGGCGATCCCGTTCATGATGTTCCAGGGGCCACCCCACGTCCACAGTCCGTTCACCGGGTCGGTGCCGTGGATTCCGTAGCATTGGAAGTCACGAATCACGGCCTCCATGATATTTACCGCCAAAATGAGCGGCGGAATCAATAGGTACACCTTGTTTCGACGCAGCTTCGGGAAGTACTGCAATGCGACCAATGACAGTGACCCGAGGAGGGCGGAGTACTGCTTCACGATCGCGAACCAGCCGGCGCTTTGGGTGCCCTCTGTGGAGTACGGCCACCAGAAAATCGTCAGTAGCACTGGGATCACGATGAACAGTGCGATTGCTGCCCATTTGCTTCGAACCGCGAGCCACGCCAAGAACGCCAATACGGCGATTACGAGGGCGAGCATCGCGTAATCCCACCACTCGCCAGCCTCAAAGAAGAACAGCGTGGGTTGCATCGGTAACACGGCTAATCGTCCTCTCCAAGGGTCGCGCCGTCAGGCACGGAGTCACCAGCCGCCGGTTCTGCGGTGAACTGAGCGGCAACAGCGGCCGCTGCGCGCTTGGCAGCCTCAGGGTTTTTGCCCCAGCCGGGCAGGTAAGTTTTCTCGACCTTCTGGCGGATTTGCTCATCCCAGCTGAACTCGGGTTCAGACCAGCCGTCGAAGTACTCCTCATCAACCGTGTCCGCCCAAGGAGTTCCCGGACCCGTCGGCGGCCAATTCGGATTATCCGTTACAGGAGGACGAATCTCGGCGACTGCCGGCGCCTGACGCCCATAGCGGAACCACTGGGTTTGAGTCTCTTCAAACAGCGGCGTACCAGACCAGCGGCTCGGAGGGGTTTCAGACCCAAAGAACCGTCCTCCTAGGAATCCACGCATGAATTTCGAATGCCACTGTTCCTTCTTACGGAACTCTGCCACGCGCTTCACGTACATGTTCTGCATGTGCGCCATGACACCGCCGATCAGTTCAATGTTCACCCAGTTCAACGCATTCGCCCACGCAGTGTCCGGTTCGAGGCCGATGCGCCAATGGTTGATGAGGCGGCAACGCTCGCCCTTCAACGGGACAACGTAGAAACACCACGCTGCCGCATAATTCTTCATGAATGGGAAGCGGAACGCGTACGCTCCCGGGGCGGCCGGCGGGTTCTTCGTGTCCACCCACTGCACCAAGTACTTGCCCGGAACCACGTCAGCCCACTCCATGGACATACCGTGATAGTCGAACGCCGCAACATCGCCAGGTGCGATCGCGTCGGGGGTCTGATACTCCTCCTGAATCTCGTAATGGTTGTAGAAGGGCAGACGGGCAAAGACACGCTCGAGGAATTCAGACGAGAACGACCCCGACTTCTGCACACCAATCTGCTTGAAAATACGGTAGACCGCGTATGCGGGCGCATCAATGTCAATGGCGTACGTTGACGACCGACCATTACTGTAATTCAAGTCGATAATGTCGTCCGCGGGATAGACCCACTCTTGCTCAGCCTTAGTCCCCTTACCGCTGAGCTGAGAGAAGTAAACCATTCCTCCCATCGCCGCCACTGACGCTAAGCCCGCGGCCTTCGCTACTGTCTTCCCCATCGAAGAAGCCAAAACAATCACCTGCCAAAGTATAGGTAAACTCGACCTCAAAAAATCGAGCATAATTTCATAGGACAATCTTCAAACTACCAAAGGCATCTTTCATTTCAGCCTCAAATTGAGCGGATATCCGTTCAGGTTTTTCGCGGTATTCTGCACAAAAGCCACTCTGCCACGAAACGAACACCGCGTCTATAAACTCAAACTAGCTTTTGTAAAGAAGCACCCAAATCTTTTCTAACCCATACAGTTTTATAGAAAGCCGGAAAAATGGATTCCCTCTTCCTTTGGGAGGTAGGCCCTCTGCGGGTATGGATAATCTGGCTTGTCGTATTCTTTGCGCAGATCGCTATCGCAGAGATAAACCGACGGTGGAACTGGACGATCTTCGCCCTGTGGACCGTTGGAGGCATCATCATGATGCCGTACGCGGCAACAGTCGGAGAACCCGTATTCGGATGGTTCCCCTTTGGCAAATACGTACTAATGGTCATCACCGCGACCATGACCGGAGCGCTCCTCGTCTTCGGCAAACGCAACCCGCAGGCCGCCAGGCGCTACGCCTTCTGGTTTGGCGTGGCACTGTGGATCGGCCTCGTTTTCAACATCATGGAAGCAAACATTCGCGATGTTGTTATCTACTTCCAGGCCGACGTGTACTACCAGTGCGCAGCAGACTGGGAGTGCTTGAAGACAATCAACGACACGCACGCCGCCGACATGCTCTCCGGGCTTCCCGAAGCGCGCGGTATCACCGCACCCCTATTGTCGACCGAATGGTACCAGGCGCTCGCCGCTAACTTCTCCGCCGCCAACGTCGGTATCGACCCGGCAACCGGGTTCCGCACGATTGGTGGATACTGGAACCTAATGAGCGCGGCCGCAGGCCTCCTGAACTGCATCACGGTGACCGGCCTGGGCAAGATTATCGTCACCTCGCAGGGAAAGAAGAAGGTTCAAGGCCTGCTCTGGGTTGACCAGGTTTGGCCGTGGATCATCGCGTACGACCTGTGGAATCACGCGTTCTTGTACAACGCGTTGGCTGACTACACGTGGTATTGCACGCTCGCACTGCTACTGGCATGCACAATCCCAGCGTTCACGTGGGCGAAGGGCCAGTGGATCTGGTTCCGCTGCTTCACGCTCGTGTTCTGGATCAGTTTCTACAACTGGTTCCCATACCTATCCACCCCACCGGGCGCGATGCACAACTTCGCCACGATGGATCCGAACGCAAACATTTTCAGCTCCGGCCTCGCGCTCGCGTTCAACATTGGCGTGTTCATCTACTGGCTGTACAAAGTCATCAAACACCGCCGCAACCCGATCACAAACGCGCTGTTCTTCGAGATGGGCGCATTCCGCAACCTCGTGAAGGATCACTGCGACGACAAGGACAAGTACTTCCTCACCGACATGATCCCCGAAACCCCGCGCGAACTCGGCTTCGAACCCGAATCCGACACGCCACCCATAGACGGCTACGTGGGCAACATGCCGTGGTGGAAGATCGACAAACGCTGGCCCAAACTACGCACACCACTGTCCGCCGATCCGAAACTCGTGGAGAAGGGCGTCAAGTCCGACCCCAAGTGGGACGTCACACGCAGGCATTCAGACCCGAAGTGACCCCCCTGCGGGGATTCAGACCCGAAGTGACCCCCTCTGCGGGCATTCAGACCCGAAGTGCCACGGCGCTTCCCAACGCAGTGAGGGCGAGCTTGGTTCCTCCCACTAAACCACCAACCCTCCCGGTGAGGTGCTTTTCAGCACGGATGTCCGCCAGGGGCTCCGGCGGGAGCGGTTGCCCGACTAGCTAGCGGCCGCTCCTGCGGTAGCTCCCGCAGGGACGGCGTTGGTTGGGACTCGGGTGGGGCGGCGAATCCGGCTGCGGCCGGATTCGCTCCCAAAAAATGATTCAGACCCTAAGTGGCAGAAATTGGGGGTTTTCCGCCACTTAGGGTCTGAACGCTTCCCAGCAGCATTCGCCGGCCAAACCATTCAGAGGGAAACTGCCCAAAACAGGTGCCAATTCAGCCACCTTGGGTCTGAATCAGGTTGCCAGCCCGCCCTCCAAAACACGATTCAGACGGGAACTGCTCAAAACAGGTGCCAAAACCGTCACTTAGGGTCTGAATGGTTCCCAGCAGCATCCGCCAGTCAAACCATTCAGAGGGAAACTGGCAGAAACAACGGGCAAATCTGCCACCTTGGGTCTGAATCAGGTTGCCAGCCCGCCCTCCAAAACACGATTCAGACGGGAACTGCTCAAAACAGGTGCCAAAACCGTCACTTAGGGTCTGAATGGTTCCCAGCAGCACCCGCCCTCCAAAACACGAATCAGACGGGAACTACCCAAAACAGGTGCCAATCCAGCCACTTTGGGTCTGAATGGTGGTTTTGGGCGCGCGCTCGCACCGGCGGAGGACCCAGCCCGCCCTCACAAATCAAAACCAACGGACCGTTTCAGAACTTAAGCGGACTTTGGGACCAAAACTGTTTATTCTTAGGTTAAGCACAGGGCACAGAAAGGTTGCTGCACGTCGCCCATCCGGCGTGCGCGCAGGTCTATGTTCAAAGGGAAAGTACTTGTAGCTCTACTGGTAGGAGCTGTCGTCGCAGTGCTCGGCATGGCATTCGCGGCGATTTTCATCGTCGGAAACTCCGGCCAAGCGTGCGCGGAAGCACGCGAACGGTTCGAAACCTCAAAGGAACAGCTGGAGGGCGAGGCGACGCGTGCGCGGACAACGCTCAACTATTTGAACGACGAGAACTCATTCGGATACCAAGAAACCGAAGAAGGCTCGCGACTAATCGCCTCACTACGCGACGCGGTCAGCGCGATTCAGAACCTTGAAGCCTCCGAGTGTTCATCCCGAATACAAGCCGAAAAGCTCTCCGACGATGCGAATTTGATAAACGAGGACGCAGCTCGGCTTGCCGACACCAACAGGCAGGTGACCGAAGGGCTAATCGTTCACGCCTCCGGGAAAATCACAGAAACCGCTAACGGTCACTTGAAGAAAATCGAGGAATCACGCAAAGTCGCGGCAGAAAGCCTCGCAAAAGCACACGACTCCGAAGGATACGGACAAGTCGACGGATCACTCGAACTGCTCATGAACGCGCAACACATGGTAGACAGCCAGGAAGCACCACCCACGATTCCCACTGAGATCGCAACGATCGAAGACTTGCGCGCCGCGAGCACCGCCCTCGACAAACTAGCCGAACAGGCATCCGGCGCAGAGCACTCCGCGCAGGCACTCAAACAATCTATAGACAAATACGCGGGCGAACTAGAAAAACAACTCGCCCAACAGAAAGCCGAAGAAGAAGCCGCACAACAGCAAGAAGACGCCGGTTGCACGGACGTCATCGTAGTGGCAGAACAATGCACGAGCTACGAGCTGGTCCACTACCTCGCATCAAACGGCTGGTCCGTTGGCGAAGCGATTGCGGACGCACAGGCCGAGAACTGCCAGCGGATAGCGCCAGCTCCAAACCCATGCTCTAGGTAACCCGCCAGGCCGACTGCAACAACGGAGGTTCAAGGCGGCGACGCCCTCCCCAAAACGTGATTCAGACGGGAACTACCCGAAACAGGTGGTAATTCCGTCACTTTGGGTCTGAATGGTTTCCGGTAGCGCCTCCCCGCGCAACCATTCAGAGGGTAACTACCCAAAACAGGGGCCAAAACCGTCACTTTGGGTCTGAATGGTGGTCCCAGCCCGCCCTCCAAAACACCATTCAGAGGGGAACTGCCCGAAACAGGGGCCAAAACAGCCACTTTGGGTCTGAATCATAATTTTGTAGGGACGGCCGCCAGACGCGGCGGCCGCGCCCTCCCCCGCGAGCGCACAGTAAGCTTGAGGTAACGACCGGTGGCGCATGCGGCATACTCGGCCGGCCCGAGCCCGCGCCACCCGAGATGAGAGGCAAACCATGATCTGTCCGTGCGGTTCCACCAAGGAGTACTCCCAGTGCTGCGAGCCTTACCACCGCGGCACGCCCGCCCCAACCGCGGAGGCCCTAATGCGTTCGCGCTACTCCGCGTTCGTCCTCGAAAATGAGGAGTACCTGCTCAGCACGTGGGATCCGCGCACTCGTCCGCCGCGCGTCGAGTTCCAACCCGACATCGAGTGGACCGGCCTCGAAATCCTCAAAACTGTGAAGGGCGGCCTGGCCGACACGATGGGCATGGTCCACTTCAAGGCGCACTTCAAAACCGCGGACGGGCGCGGCGCCCAGGAGGAACGCTCGAAGTTCCTCCGCCCCGAATCCGGCGCACCCTGGATTTTCGTGGACTGAGCTCCGCCCTCGTCGACTAATCTGGACACGACCCGCAAGAAAGGACCGCAATGCCTGCGCGTAACATTTTCAATCGATTGATGAGGACGGTCGCGCGTACGGCGCGTTCTGAAGTGGGACGGCAGGCTCGCAGGGCTGTGGAAACACAGCTTGACAGTTGGCTTGGGGAAAACTCCGGCAACCGGACGCCGCGACCCGGCAGCCAGAGACAAACACAATACAACCCTGGGAGCCCGACGCCGCGACCCGACAACCGGACGCCGCGACCCGGCGGCCAGAGGCAAACACAAAATAACCACGGTAACCGCGACGGGTATAAGGCGCCGCAAAAGCAAGGGCGTAGCCGCGGCTCGAACACGGCCGCCGGCGCCGACCACCATTCAGAGGCATACTACCTACCGCGCGATGCGGCGTTGCCGAACTTCTCTTACACGCCGCAGCAGAATCACCGGGCTGATCCGGGCGAGGTCGTCTGGACGTGGGTTCCGTTCGAGGAGGACGCGTCGCGCGGCAAAGACCGCCCCGTGTTGGTGCTCGCGGAGACGGACCGCGGGGTCATCGCCTCGCAAATGACCAGCCGCGATCGCACCGCCGATTTTCTGCCTGAAGACCGATATGGGAGGGCGTGGCTCGACATCGGCACGGGGTCGTGGGACCGCGAGGGCCGCAACTCCGAGGTCAGGTTGGACCGCCTCCTCATGATTCCGCGCGGATCGATGCGCCGAGAGGGCGGCCGCCTCGACAAAGCTACCTTCCTGGAAGTCGTCGCCAGAATCCGCGAAATGCACGGATAATTCGGGTTCCGAGGGCGGCTCGGTGCTGTTGGCATTTTGGGTCGGAATCAAAATCCCGGGTGCCGCCATCGGCGCACGTGAAGAATCAACACCAGCCCCGAGGTGCCGCCATCGGCGCACGTGAAGAATCAACACCAGCCCCGAGGTGCCGCCATCGGCGCACTTGAAGAATCAACACCAGCCCCGAGGTGCCGTCCTCCGCGCGTCGCGTCTTGCTGCTAAGCTGCTGGCAGCCGGAGGCCCGTCCTCCGCGCCGATTCGCGCGCACCTGCTCGCGATCCGCCGTTTTCCAGGCGAAAGTGACCCATGGACGAGTTTAGGCAGCTGGCCCCCGGCCTCTACGAGACGATCATCGACGCCGGACTGCAGTCCGCCCTCGAACACTACGGGGAGCGCGCCGTCCAACATGCCGTCGACACTCCTGACTTCCCGTACGTAGTTTCGAAGTACGTGGCCGGGCGCGTGCAGGACGCGCTCGCCCAGAGCGATGACGCGGAAAAGTTTGAGCTTACCGACCGGATCCTTCAAGTTTTAGATGATTTTGGAGGGCGGAATGCGGAACCTCAGGCGGCGCAGAACCGCTCGGACGCGGCGTATGCCCGCGGGTTGGTCGTGCAGGGTAACGCGGCGCAGATGCTGACCGAAATCAAGAACTCACCGAAGGTGCCCGCCCTCGTACGCCCGGAAACGCCCCTGAATGATGCGGCGCTGCTCACCAACGCGGAGCACGACCCGTCGATCCAGGCGGAGCTAGCAAAAGAGTTGCCGTCCGCGCAGAGGGTGGACGCCCTCATCGCATTCATTAAATGGACGGGGATTCGCACGATTGCGACTGAATTGGCGGATTTGAGGGCGCGCGGGGTGCCGTTGCGGATTATTACGACCACGTACACGGGGGCGACGGAGCGGCGCGCGTTGGATCGGCTCGTGCGCGAGTTTGGGGCGCAGGTGAAGATTAGTTATCGCACGCGCTCGACCCGGCTGCATGCGAAGGCGTGGCTGATTCACCGGAATACCGGGTTTCACACGGCGTTCGTGGGGTCGTCGAACCTGTCGGCGGCCGCGATGCAGGACGGTTTGGAGTGGAATGTGCGGTTGGCGAGGGCGAGCACTCCGTCGGTGTTTGCCAAGTTTGAGACGACGTTCAACTCGTACTGGGAGTCGCCCGCATTCGAAACTTATGATCCCGACCGTGATGCGGCGCGGCTGGACGCCGCCCTTGCGCAGGCTCGGTGGTTCGGCAAACCTGGTGCGGATGGCGTTTTGGGTCTGAATGGTTCAGAGGGCGGCACCGCGGGCGCGTTGGTCGGCCCGGATGGGCAGCCTGTTTCCGCCCTCAATTTCACGGCGCTGGATATTAGGCCGTACCCGTACCAGCAGGTGATGCTGGACGAGCTCGCGTACGAGCGTTCAAAGGGCCACCACCAAAACCTCGTCGTCGCTGCCACGGGGACGGGCAAAACCGTGGTTGCCGCCCTCGACTATAGAAATCTGCGGACCGATTTTGAACGGGAGCATGGTCGCCTCCCGCGCACACTTTTTGTGGCGCATCGTGATGAGATTTTAAAGCAGTCGATGAGGACGTTTAGGGACGTGGTGAAGTCCTCGAAGGTGATTTGGTCAACGTCTACCGGAGGGCGCCTCGCGGACCTCGATGAGGGCACGTTCCACCGTTATGACTCGATCGCGTTTGCGAGCATCCAGTCGCTGCATGAAAAGGCGCTGGGCGAGATCGGGCGAGACTTTTTCGACATTGTCATCATCGACGAGTTTCACCACGCGGAAGCGCGCACCTACCGCCGCGTCATGGAGCACTTTAAGGCGCGCGAGCTGGTCGCCCTCACGGCTACGCCAGAGCGCGGCGACGGCGTGAACGTTGCGCTCGAGTTTTTCGGCGGGCGCGTCGCAACCGAACTGCGCTTGTGGGACGCACTGGAAGAAGGCTTGCTCTCTCCGTTCCACTATTTCGTGAGCTTCGACGGCACGGACCTGTCGGGCGTGAAGATGCGCGGCGGCGACTACGTAACCAGCGAGCTTTCCAACGTTTTGACGGGAAACGACGCGCGCGTGCGCATGATCGTGGCGGCAATGCAGGACAAGATCATCGACCCATCGACCATGCGCGCCATGTGCTTTTGCGTGGACATCAATCACGCGCGATACATGGCGGAAAGCTTCCGCAAGTTCGGGTTCCGCGCCGAGTACGTCACGTCGCGAGAGTCCTCCATGCCCCGCGAGGACGCCCTGCACGCCCTCAAAAATGGGGAAATACAAATCATTTGTTCGGTCGACATTTTCAATGAGGGCGTGGATGTGCCGGACATTGACACGGTGCTGATGCTCCGGCCGACGCAGTCTTCAACGATTTTCTTGCAGCAGCTTGGGCGCGGCTTGCGGCTGTCGGATTCGAAGTCTGTGCTTACGGTTTTGGATTTTGTGGGCAATCAGAATGAGGACTTCAGGTTTGATTTGAAGTTGCAGGCGCTCACCGGCACGTCGCGTAGGAATCTGACGAAGGCTGTCGAGTCTGGTTTCGGGCATTTGCCCGCGGGGTCGCAGATTATTTTGGAGGAGAAGCCCCAGCAGGTTGTCCTCAAGTCCATCAGGCAAAGCCTGCGGATCACGACGCCGAAGCTTCCCTCTGAGATTCGCCGAACCGCGGAATCTGTGGGTGTTGGGGATGTTCGCGACTACCAGTTGACGGATTATTTGCATGACGCGCAGCGCGACTTGGCGGATATTTACAGTCGCGGGGCGTACGCGGGCAGGCCGGTTTCGTGGCGGCGCTTGAGGCACTGGGCGCACACGGGTAGTGACGCCGCGGCCGACGGGTTTGAGGACGTGCGCGCGCGGCTGCGGGCTTTGGCGCACGTGGCCGATCCGGAGCGGATTGACACCTACCTGCGTCTGGTGTCGGAACCGAACCTGCGCTACGACGTTTTGTCGGCGCGAGAGAAGCTTTACGCGCACATGCTGATGTATTCATTTTGGCCGCAGGGTGCGCGCGATGGTGAAAAGTTCCGGTCGGTGGATTACGCGTTACAGGTTTTGAGGGCGACTCCGGGGCTCACGGACGAGCTGACGCAAATGTTCCGGGCCGCGAGCGACCGTGCAAAACGGTTGTATGAGGCGCCCGCGGGGGCACTCGGTGTTTTGAGTCCGCTGAAGGTCGGGGCTAAGTACAGTCGCGAGGAGCTTCTAGCCGGCCTGGGTCAAGGGTTTGAGTTCGGCGACCTCGTTCCCGGACACGTGCGTGAGGGCGTGAAGTACTGCCGGAGGACGAATACGGATGCGCTCCTGGTAACGCTTGTGAAGTCGGAGGCTGACTTTTCACCAAATACGCTGTATCGGGACTATGCGCTATCCCCCACGCTGTTTCACTGGGAGTCACAGTCGCGAACGAGCCCCGAGTCGGAAACCGGGAAACGGTACCGCGGTTTGACGGACAAGCCGTCGAACATCGCTCTGTTCGTGAGGGAACGCAAACGAGACGACCTCGGAGAAGGCGCCGCATACACTTTCGCCGGCCCCGCAGCGTTCAAAGACACGCGAGGCTCAAAACCCATGCAAATCACGTGGGAACTCGCGCACCCCCTACCGCCAGAACTCTACGTAGCCGCCCGCGCCGTCGCATCCTAGGCCGGGGCCGTGGCCGGCCGGTGCGGTTGGCTTGCGGGGCTGGGCGGTGGGCTTGCGGGGCTGGCCGGTGCGGTTGGGTGGCTGGGCCGGCCGGTGCACAGCCCGCAGCACCGACGCCCGACACTTTGGGTCTGAATCCCCACTTACAGGGCCCCACTCTCCCACACCCAGGTACTTTGGGTCTGAATTACCAACTACCGTGGTACTACCAGCTTCCGCATGGTACTTCGGGTCGGAATAGTTGATGGCTGTCACAGCCGCCCGCCGTCCGGCACTTTACTTCTGAATCCCCACGTACAGGGCCCCACTCTCCCGCGCCAGGACACTTCGGGTCTGAATGGCGCGACGGGTTTGCGGGGTCGGGCACTTTGGGTCTGAATGGCGCGACGGGCTTGTGGGGCCCGGCACTTTGGGTCTGAATGGCGCAACCAGAAAATTCACGATTTTGTATCGTTTAGTGCTCGAGCTTGTGTCAGCATTCAGATCTTGAAACAGTATTTACAGAGTTTCGTCGATCGAAAGTTGAACCGTGTCTAAGCCTGACGATGTGAGTCGTAACGAGAATAGTGAAGAAAATATAGTAGACGCGCAGTCTAGCCCGCCCTCGTCGGTGAAAACTGGCAAGGTCGATATGAATGATTTGAGTAATCATAAGTTGACGAGGGCTGTTTTTTACCCGTCGGCAGTGATTTTGCTGGTGCTGGTCGCTATGGCGATTGTGATTCCGGATCAGCTGAATGCAGCGATTTCTTGGATGTCGACGGCGGTTATTAATAATCTTTCGTGGTATTACGTGCTGGCGGCGACGGGGTTCGTGGTGTTTGCGCTGGTGGTGGCGTTCACGCGGTTTGGGAATACGAAGCTCGGTGATGATGACGATGAGCCCGAATATTCCGTGAAGTCCTGGTTCGCCATGCTGTTCGCGGCGGGCATGGGCATCGGCCTCGTGTTTTACGGGGCTGGCGAACCTATGTCGCACTTCGCTTCGCCGCGCCCGGGCGTTGAAGGCAATGAGTCAGAGCTCGCCCGCGACGCCCTCGCCTCCACATTCCTGCACTGGGGTTTGCATCCGTGGGCGATTTACGTGGTTGTGGGGCTTGCGATCGCGTATTTCCACTTCCGCAAGAAGCGGCCAATTTCGATTCGTTGGACGCTTGAACCCGTTTTCGGTAAGAAGCGCGTCGAGGGCGGGCTTGGACACACGATTGACTCGGTGGCGATCCTTGGCACGGTGCTCGGTATTGCGACTTCGCTGGGATTCGGCGTGAATCAGGTTGCGGCGGGTATCGAGTACCTGACTGGGTTTAAGTCAACTACGACCGTCCTCGTCGTCCTCGTGATCGTAATTTCTGCACTCGCGGCAACGTCTGTGGCGACGGGGTTGGATAACGGTATTCAGTTCCTTTCTAACTTGAACTTGATTATGGCAGCGCTGCTAGCGTTTGTTGTAGCAGCGCTGGGGCCGACGGTGTTTATTCTCAATGAGTTCGTGCAAGACGTCGGCATATACCTAGCCAACATTGTGGAGCTGTCCTTTACAACACTGCCGTTCCAGGGTGTGGAAGGAACGACGTGGCTGACGTCGTGGACAACTTATTACTGGGGTTGGTGGATATCGTGGTCGCCGTTTGTGGGCGTGTTTATTGCGCGCATTTCTCGCGGGCGCACGATCCGCGAGTTCATCATTGGCGTACTTGCGGTTCCCACTCTGGTGACGTTCATGTGGTTTGCAATTATGGGTGGCAACGCGTTGTACCAGCAGATGTTCGGCGAGGGCGGCCTGATCGGCGACAACGGCCTCGTGAACGTTAATACGATTTTGTTCCAGTCCTTTGAGCCGTTGCCGGCCGCGCAGCTTTTGTCGGGCCTCGCGATGGTTATCGTGGTGATTTTCTTCATCACATCGTCGGACTCGGGATCGTACGTCATGTCAATGTTGTCAACTGGTGGTAATCCGAATCCCGCGCTTTATGTGCGGTTGACGTGGGCGACGCTGGTTGGTGCAGTGACGGCGGCGATGATTGGTGCGTCCGCGGGTGATACCGGTATGGCGGCGTTGCAGTCGTTGGCGATTTTGGCGGCTCTGCCGTTTAGTTTTGTGATGATTGCGATGTGCGTGGCGGTTTGGCGGTCGTTGCAGGGTGAGCATAAGAAGCGTCAGCGTGCTGAGCGCGCCATGATGGAACGTCACCTTGTTAGCACTGTGCAGGCGCGTGTGGAGGAGGGACTCGAGGAGTCCGTTGCCGCCACCGCTGAGGCCGCCGCTGTGGAGGTGGCTGTTGAGGCCGCGTCCGCTGCGGCCGTTGAAGCTGCGGCCTCCTACGTGGCACGCGAGACTGATATTTCCGGGGCGAACACCGCCCACAGTTCCGAGGGTGACGGCACGGGGCCCGGTCTTGGCGGTTCGGCCTCTGAGCGCGAGGGTGTTGTGCGTGCCCTTGGGAGTTCGTTGCGCTCCCCGATTCCTGTTGCTCCCGAAGTTGTGCAGTTCGTGCGTCGTTTGCGTCGCAAGCATCGCGACGATAAATGAGGGCGTGCTGAGACACCCCTCGGTGAGGTTCCCCTGAGCGGCCGCCTAGGCAACCGCCGGGTGCGCCGGGTGCGCCGCCCTATCTTCGATGGGGTCGCGGTTCGCCACCCTGTCTTCGACGGGCTTGCGCTGTAGCGACGCGGGTGGACACGGTGCTCCAGGAGAAATCTCCTGGAGCCCTCTAGGCTGAGAGCCCCTCGGTTCCACCCAAACAAAATCTTCCGGCGAGCAACCCTTGTATTCGATGGGGTCGCGGTTCGCCCCCCTGTCTTCGATGGACTTGCGCTGTAGCGACGCGGGCGACGACAGGGAACGAGGGCGGATCAGGCGCCCCCTTGGCGGAGCCCCAAGCAAGGTGAATCTGGGGGCCCGAACTGGGCAAGTCAGCCCCTGACGAGGCGATCCAGGCGACGCAGGCGACGACCGTCGACAAGGCGGACGAGGGTGGACGTGGGTGGACACGGCGCTCCAAGAGATTTCTCTTGAAGCCCTCTAGACTGAGAGCCCCTCGGTGCCACCCAAACAAAATCCTCCGGCGAGCAGCCCTTGTATTCGCTGGGGTCGCGCTTTGCTACGCAGGCTATACAGCGCGCGCCTTGTAGGGCTAGACATCTGGGCGCCTTGCGGGGAGGCGCCACCTCACCGAGCCGTCACTCATTTCCATGCGGGCAGGCTCCACCTCACCGAGCCGTCACTCGTTTCCGGGCTGATTCGAAGCGAAAACCTGCTCGCCCTCGTGAATGGAAAATATGCATGGAAGTGCGCGAACGGGACGCAACACGTTTGGGTTTTTTGAGAAACGGCAGGTGCGGCGGACTCGAGTGTGGAAATCTGGCATTATGGGTCTGAATCGTGGTGGGAGCATGAGCTAACACCGGTGGAGCGTGGCTTCGCACTTGAGCGGGGAGGGATCGTGGCGGACTCGAATGGGCCTAGGCGTCCGAACTATGGGCGTCCGGAATGGCAGCAAGGCTGGGATGCGAATGCGGCCGGTGAGAACTCGTACGATCGTGGCATTGACCGTTGGAGTGATCGGAGTGGCGGGCAAGAGCGTCGCTGGGACCGCCCGAACGACAACGACATGAGCAACGGCTGGGATTCTTACCGCGGCGACAATCGTGGCAATACCCCGAATTCTTACGGCAGCCAGCACCCGAACGAGCATTGGAATGGCCGCGGAGGCCAGGACCCGAACAACCAGTGGAATCAGGGTGAGCGCTGGAACACTCACGACGGCCATAACTCTGGCAACGCCTACCGGGACAGCCGGCGGGCAAATAACGATTCAGACGGGAACTACCGCTCCCAGAACCGCAATTCAGACGGGAACTACCGCGCCCAAAACCGCGATTCAGATGGGAACTACCGGGACGCGCAGACGTCACCTCGTTCAAACAGCTATTCTGCGGAGAACTACGCCCGCTACGAGCCTCCCCGAGCGCAGTGGGAGGAGGCTTCCTACCGGCCTGGAGCGCCCAACTTCCAGCAGGGTCCGCGTTCGTCGCAGCAGTCTCGCCCGCCAAGTTTCCAACAAGTGCCGCAGCGCAACGCGATTATCGCGGGGTTGCTGGGGATTTTCCTGGGCGCTTTCGGGGCGCATAACTTCTACACGGGCCGATACAAAATCGCGGTGGTGCAACTGGCTTTGACCGTGTTGTCGAGCTTCGCCCTCGCATTCATAACCGGGCTTTGGGGGATCATCGAAGGCCTCATGTACCTTCTGGCTTCCACCCCCTACTACGAGCAAGACGGCTGGGGCCGCCCGCTCTCACGCTAACCACATGCACCGGCCTGTCGAGTTTCCGGCTCTCGAACCGTAACTTGTTTGAGGCTGCCTACTATGTCGTCGATTGCGCGGACGCACACCATTATCTTCGGCAGTCTTAGTTCGATGTTTGAGGGCGAGCACAGACACTTGGCCCCGCATTGTTGCAAGGCTCAGACGCACGGAGTTGCGCGCTGGACTCGCGCCTTGTTGCCGTCTGCCTGCACGGCGGTAGCAACCGGTCTGAACCTGAAAGTTACTTTCGCTTACCTGGCCCACGTTCCACGAGAGGTCTGACTAGTCGTCGTAGACCTCCTCGTATGGAACCGCTTGCGCCTCTTCCACTTTCCAACCGTCATCCCACATCACTTCGACAGCAGCGACAAAATGAAACTCTTCGAACTTCCGAATCTCAGAGTCTCTAGCCACATGTCCATAATGTTCTGTTACGTAACCGATGACCTGCGTTCCCCACTCCACACGATCGGTACTACCGCCTTGTAGCGAACCCGTTGCCTCGAGGCCACGTATGTCGTAACCGTCAAAGTACGACTCAGTCTCGGCGGCTCCCTCGATAACCTTGGCAAAATAGTCACAGAACTCGGATGTCTCAGTGCAGACCCCCCTCAAAGCCTCGGGCTCCAGAGTTGCCATGGAGTACCCAAGCACCTCCATAAAATACACAGAAAATGCCTCTGCACCTTGCTTAGTGCGTTGCTTCGCGGCATCGGGGAGCTCAGGAACCGGGTATGGGTAGAGTTCCTCCTTGGTCGGAGGCACAAGAGCCGTCGTTGGCTCCTCCGTAGGAGACTCATTCAACTCAGTTGCAGACTGCGAGGGATAAGTAGCTTCAGGCTCAGCCTCTGCCTCAGCATCAGAACAGCCCGCCAACACCAATGCTGGTAACGCCAACCCGGCAGCAATCTTAAAGAACGTCCTCATAAATCACACCGCCATAAAAAATGAATAAGCACTACTTCTCAGTTTCTTGGGAGGGATAGGACCAGAACATCGAATAGAAAAAGAGACAAACCAGTTTGAGGATTTAGAACACGTCGGG
The DNA here is from genome assembly GCA_030532405.1 of Actinomycetaceae bacterium. Lineage (GTDB taxonomy): Bacteria > Actinomycetota > Actinomycetes > Actinomycetales > Actinomycetaceae > Gleimia. The sequence goes on from JAUNLF010000012.1 coordinate 37,071, forward strand.
CGCCAAAGCAAGATCGAACAGAGGCAAGAGCGATAGTTACACTAATCGTCGTAGACCTCCTCATAGGGAAGCGCTTGTGCTTCTTCCACCTTCCAGCCGTCAAGCCAGGCGAGTTCGACTCCTGCTACAAATCGCGATTCCTCCATGTGGGCTCTCTCCCCACTTGTGACATTTTGGAGTTCGTATGGTGCTATGTATCCAATGACTTGCGCGCCCCATTCAACACGGTCAGTAGTCCCGCCTTCGAGGGCGCCAGTTGCCTCGAGGTCGTACATAAAGTAACCGACCTTATAGGTGCCTGATTCAATGTTGTGCTCAATAAACTCAACATTGGTCAGACAAAAACCCGCCGCGTCTGTACAGACTTCCATCAATGCCTGTGGATCTCGCGTCGCAGTCGCGTAGGCGTAAACTTCCACGAAGTACTCAGCAAAAGCCATAGCACCCTCTTTGGTGCGTGCTTTCGCCGCTTCAGGAATTACAGGTTTCGGATGGGGATAGAGCTCCTCCTTGGTCGGAGGAACAAGAGCCGTAGTCGGCTCCTCAGTAGGAGCCTCGGACAATTTCTCTGTTATTCGGGCTTGGGACGGTAAAGGTTCAACTACCTCATGCCTGGTATCCGTTGAAGTTTCAGCGCAACCCGCGAGAACCAATACGGGGAGCATGATTCTGACGGCGATTCTGTAGAACGTCCTCACAGGTTACTCCGAAGTTATTCCGCCTCTATTTGCCTTTGTAGCCGGGTACGGTCAAGGAGAACTTAGGCTTGCGAACCTCGAACTCAGAAACCGTCG
>JAUNLF010000012.1:37964-57519 GCA_030532405.1 Actinomycetaceae bacterium
TGCCCAAATAATACGTACCAGCATCACGAAACTTCGCAGTTACCGGACCCAAAGGCTTCAAAGTTTCGAACTGAATAAGGGTTTTATCCGGTTGGTAATCTCCAATACGACTATAGTCTATTGAGAATGCTGGAGCTGACGAAAGTAAAAACACTAGTAGTAGCGTGACCCCTTTTAAAGCTTTAATCATCGTAGACCTCCTCATAAGGTAGAGCTTGCGCTTCTTCTACCTTCCAACCGTCAAGCCAGGCGACTTCAACACCAAAAACGAAGTGAAGTGGCGCCACTCGGGTAGTTTCCCCTTCTGCCCCTTCTCGAAGAACATAGGGCGCGGTGTACCCTACAACTTGCGCACCCCATTCGACACGGTCAGTAGTCCCGCCTTCAAGGGCGCCGGTAGGCTCAAGATCTTGCATCGCATAACCAACACGATAAGTATCGGTTTCTATAGAACGCTCAATCTCCGATTTATAGAATTTGCAAAACTCTGCGACGTCGGTACAAACATCCATCAGAGGTTGAGGATCTCTTATCGCAATCGAATACGCGTATATTTCGGCAACGTAAACAGCAAAAGCCATAGCGCCTTCTTTGGTCCGCGCTTTCGCCGCTTCAGGCATTACTGGTTTCGGGTAGGGGTAGAGTTCCTCCTTGGTCGGAGGAACTAGAGCCGTCGTCGGCTCCTCAGTAGGAGCCTCAGTCGACTCAGTTACAGATTGCGAGGGATAAGTGATTTCAGGCTCAGCCTCTGCTTCTGCCTCAGAACAGCCCGCCAACACCAACGCGGGTAAAACCAGCCCGGCAGCAAGCTTGAAGAACGTCCTCACTTATGACACCACCTTTGATGACTGGGAAGTGCAACCACTCAAAAAATACCTTTGAAAACCGATAAATGGGAGGCCTATATCACTCCTGTGGAAAAGGTACTCAAACAATTCATCTGACGTTTACCGAGTGGAGACACTGCGACTAGTTTGGGTTAACAATTGGCCGTTTTGTGCCGGGAGCTGACAGTCGCGGCACACGGCAAATGACGGGTGCGGGATGCAGCGGAACGAGACCTGTCGTTCCTTATTCGTATGACGCTCGCTGTCCGAAGCATGATGTCAAGCGCGGCGAACATAAAATTTGGGATTCAGACCAGAAGTGCCCGTCGACTAGAACACGCTGTACAGATTGCGGCAGTTTTGGTCTGAGTCGAGACTTGGGACGCGTCCTCAAAAATGGATTCAGACCAAAAGTGGCGCAAAGTGACCTATTTTCCGGCACTTTCACTCACGATCGTGGTGGGGAGTCGGATTCTCCAGGGCCATTCAGACGGTAAGTGACAGAATCACCCCTCAAAACAGGTAGTTTAGGTCTGAATCGAATCGACAGTAACGTTGCGACACCGCGAATCAGACTGAAAGTACCAGCAATTGCTCGACTTTTCGACAGATTCCGGCATTTTGGGTCTGAAACCTAAATTCGATGATCTTGACCAGGCGTTTTGGGTCTGAATCACGTCGAGAGGAACCCGCCCAAAGAGTTCCCCCTCGGCAGTTTGGGTCTGAATGCCGCTGGGAGGGGCGAGCCCCAACCAAAGGACACGCCCAAGCCGAAGGGCACCCCACCTCACCCCAACCAATCCACAACGGGGACCGCCCGCCCCGATTCCACACCTCAGCGGGCGCGCAGCCGCAAACAGAACCGGCCCAAGTTGTACTGCACTCATGAGCATATTGACTAGAGTCGACCGATGGGCCAACGAGGGCCGCAAAATCACACGCCGCAAGGGTGCCAACCGGGTGCGCATCGCGTACGGAACGTGGGCGGAAGTCACCCCAGGCGAACAGTGGCAGATGTGGGAGGCCATCCAAACCCAGCGAGCACGCGCCCTCCTACGCATGTCAGCCGACGGGACAGCCCTCGACGGCATCGTCGCCGCGCTCATCCACGGCGCGCCCGTCCCCAAACAATCGTGGACCATCGAACTCATCACCGGCGTCAAGCATTCGCGCCACCACTCGAAGTGCAAGCTCCGAGCCGTCGGCCAAATGGTCAACCTCGTCAAGAACGCTTTCGGTCAAATCCGGGTCGCCAGCCCCATCTTGCCGCCCGCGCACACCCGCACGACGCCGCCGACCGTTAACAGGCGGCCCACCAATGCAGCCTCGCCCTCGTACACGAATGAAAATCCGCAAAACGTGCCCCTGCCGCAAATCCGCGAGGCGACCGTCCGGCGCAGTTCTCGCACGCTACCGCCCGACGCGTTCACCACGATCGACGGCATGCGCGTGCTGAGGTGGGATTACCTGTGCGTGGAGCTCCTCGCCCGCCATCCTGCGCGCGACGCCGTGCCAATCGTCGACTGGTTTATCCACGAGCAGGTGAAGCACCTCGACCGGGACCGCCCCTCCGTGGAAGCAACCTTTCGCACGATTCTGCTGCGTTTGGAAGCCATCCTTTCAGACCGTAAAGATCCTCGAGGACGCAAACGCGCGCGGCAAAGCTTGAGGCTGATCTCGCCATGGGCGGAGTCCCCCGGCGAATCCCTCATGCGCCTCGAACTGTACAGCAGCGGCTTCCCACCACCCACCGAACAATACGAAGTCGTCGCCGCCGGCGCCCGCTACTTCACAGATTTCGCGTATCCGGGGAAGAAACTCGCCCTCGAGTTCGACGGCATGATCAAATACGACGGCTCGCGCGAATCATCCCAACACGCGATCCTCAAAGAACGCGACCGCGAGCGCACCATTCGCCGCGTCCTCCCCCACCTCGAACGCTTCACGTGGGCAGAATTTCAATCCGGGTCTATGAGGGCGAGGCTGCGAAAACTCCGGGACACCTACTTCGCCCAAGGTCGGCCGGTCCGAATGCTGCAGTGATCAGGTGGGGGCTCCTGTGGTTCTGCGTCGGGTGTCCCGTCACGGCTCACGGTTCCGGCCCTGGGTCGTCCGGCGTCCGGTCACGGCTCACAGTTCCGGCCCCGCATCGGGCGTCCGGTTACGGCTCACGGGTCCGGCCCCGCATCCGGCGTCCCGTTCTGCGCGGAGCCTCTTGCCTCCGGCTGGAGGATCCAGTTCCGACTCGTCACGCTACAACTCGGTCGTTGCGGACCGGACGACTACGTGCCGATCCCTACGGCGGGAGCCAGAGCTCGCGCGCTTCGGAGGCTAAACCAGCACGTCACCGCCCGGGTGCTGGAGTCTGCTCGGGCGGTGGCTCTCATAGCCAGCATTGAGAGCAAGCGCGGGGCATCGGAGCTTCAAACCGGCGCGCCGGCACGCCCTCGAAAATCTAAGAAACTATCTTCAAGCCAGCCACCGACGCGACGATCGCGATGATGAAGACGACCTTCATGATGGAGAGGGACTCCGTGCCGGCAAGCACCGCCCACAACACCGTCGCGGTAGCGCCAATCCCCACCCAAATCGCGTACGACGTGCCGACGGGGAGGAAGCGGAGGGCCCAGGCAAGGCCTCCCACGGAAATCACCGTACCGAAAATGAACGCGGCGAAATTCGCGAGGCTCAGCGCGCCGCCCGCGAGGCGATCCAACGCATTTGCCCACACTGCTTCGAACAATGCAGAGATGATGAGGACGATCCAGGGCATGAAACTCCTTAAGTTAAGTGGGTGGAAGCTGGTCAGGGTGGCTGGAGGGGACTGGGCCTGGGCTGGTGTTGGGGCTGGTCGAGTTGGCCGCAGAACCGGGGGCTGGGCCGGAACGGTGCCGGGGCTGGTCGAGTTGGCCTCAGAACCGGGGGCCGGGACGGGTCTGATTTTTTTGGAGGGTGCTGGGCCTGGGCTGGGTCGGAACGATGCCGGTGCTGGGGCGCGATTCTTGCAGGAGCGGGGCCGGGTCACTGCAGGGCGTGCGGTGCTGGTCGTGGTGCGTAAGGTTGCGGGCCGTGAGCCCGCGCGGTCCGGTGTGTGGCCGCCCTTTAGCTGGGCCTACGCCGGAGGTACGGTCAGGCTCGCTGCGTCTCTGTTGCAGGGGTTACGCCGTCTGCACGGTCGGACTGACGTCAGCCCTTGAGCTGAGGTCCCGCCGTCAGCGCGGCCAGGTGGACGAGAACCCTTTAACTTGGGTTTCGCCCGCTACGCCCTCAAGAATGAAAAGCGGAATCTAGCGCACTTTCGAAGATACGGCGGGCCTCGTCGGAGGTGACGGCAATCGTGACCGTCTGGAGCGTCGCACACTGAGACCCGTTCGAATCAATCCAGTCGCGGATGGTGACCGCAGCGATTTGGGCGACTTCGGGCATGTCCCAGCCGTAAACTCCGGCGGAAATCGCGGGGAACGCGACCGACCGCGCACCCATCTGCAAGGCAAGATCGAGGGAGTTGCGGAAGGCAGACTCCAGCAAGAACGGGTCCGTCTGGCCCGCGTGCTTATTCGGGCCCACAGTGTGAATCACCCATCGGGCCAAAAGATCGTAGCCCTTCGTTGCGACCGCCTGCCCAGTTGGGAGGCCATCGGGCAAATCATTCGCGCGGATCTGCTTGCATTCCTCGAGCAACTCCGGGCCTGCGGCGCGGTGGATCGCGCCATCAACACCCCCACCGCCCATGAGACTCGAGTTCGCCGCATTCACAATCGCGTCAACATCAAGCGTGGTGATGTCCGCGACCTCAACCGAAATATCCATATAACGCCATCCTTCGGTGCACTCTTCTTGCGTAGTTTTGATGGTATCGGTGTCAGACCCAAAGTGCCCACCCCGGACGCTGCAGCCCCAGGTGGGGGCCGGCATCGCCTTGGCTGATGCAGGTTGCTGCGCCGGTGCCCGCTGTCCGCTGCCTAGTTGATGCAGGTTGCTGCGCCGGTGCAAAATTTGGGTTTCAGACCTTAACTGCCAACAGAATTTGGTTAAGTCCGCGTGATTCAGACCTAAAGTTCCGTGTAGGTGGATGCGGTCCGAGCGATTCAGACTCAAACTACCCAGATCCTTGCTAGCAACTGAACAAAAGAGTCAGTTTGGGTCTGAACCGTATCTGCAGCGGCGTCCTCCTAAAAACAATTCAGACCCAAACTGGCTAAAACAGGGGTTAATTCAGACAGTTCCCCTCTGACTCGCTGTTTTTAAAGGTAGCTGCCGGCACCATTCAGACGGGAAGTACCAGAAAGAGGGTTGCTTTTGGGCACTATGGGTCTGAATACGTTCGGAGGAGGCCGTAAAAGCGCTCGAATCAGACCCAAAGTGACGGAAAAACCTGCGTGTAACCATGGATTCTGGAGCTTTGGGTCTGAAACCCAATTCAGTAGTCAAAACCGGTGGCAGTTTGGGTCTGAAACCCAAATTTAGAGCAACACAGCAGTCAGTTTAGGTCTGAATGCCGATGACTCCGACGACGGAATGCGCAGCATTCCACAAAAAGAAATGGGAGCGCCGAAGCACTCCCATTCCATATTTTCCTATGTCATTTCAGGTCTGAGTCGGGTTTTGGATTACTCGACACTTTGGGTCTGAATCGGGCTATAAGCGAGATCCGACAGTTTGGGTCTGAATGGTAGCGGGGGTGAATCCCATCCACCAGGTCAACCGGCGGGCCCGCGGGCCGGCCGGCTAAGCCAAGCCAACCCAAGCCGGACGAACAGGACCAGGCCGAGCCCAATCACAGGTTCTGGCCCGCCAACCCAAACCGGACGAACAGGACCAGGCCGAGCCCAATCACAGGTTCTGGCCGCCACCCCAAGCCGGACGAACAAGTCCAAGCCCAACCCCCGCCGGACGAGCCCGCCCGGGCCGCAGCCCGGCCGACTCGCCGCCGCCAGCGTCCCCAGTCCCGCCACCGGCCCCAGTCCCAGCGTCCCCAGTCCCAGCCCCGGCGCCGTCCCCGCCGTCGGCGGGCGCGTCGGTCGGCGCCTCAACCTTGAGTTCCTCCTCGGTCAGCGCAGCGGTCGCGTCGAGCTCGTTCTGCAAGCGTAGCGACTGCTCCAGGTAGGTCTGCAACAGGCCCTGCTGCTTGCCGTACTCGGCCCAGTCACCAGCCTTCATCGCCTCGTCACTCGCCACCATCGCGTCGCGAGCATTCTGCAATGCCGCGGTCAGGCGCTGCGCAACCGAGAGCTCCTCGGCCGCACCATCACCAGTTCCGGCCGCGCCACCAGCACCGTCCCCAGTACCGGCCCCGTCAGCCACCTCGGCCGCAGAATCACCCTTAAACGTCATATCGAGGGCGCCCTCAAGCGTGTCGGCAAAGCCAACGGAATCGCCGAACGCTGTCATCACCTTACGCAGCACCGGGTACTTCGTGGATCCCGTGCCCTGCAGGTAGACCGGCTGGACGTAAAGCAGGCCGCCACCAACGGGCAGGGTCAGCAGGTTGCCGAGGATCACCTCGGAACCTTCCTGGTCCATAAGGTTCAGTTCGCGTGCGATCTCCGCGTTCGCGTTGAAGTTGTTCTGCACCTGGCCAGGTCCGGGCACCGTCGTGGACGACGGGAGTGCGAGCAACCGCAACTGTCCGAAGCCCTCGCGCACCTTACCCGGCTCCGAACCGGTCTCAGAATCAACCGCTAGGAAGCCCGCCATGGGTTCACGGTCAGCGCGTCCTCCGGGAACAAACACGGAGGTAAGCGAAAACTCTGCGCTCTCCTGCCCCGGCATCTGCATGGTCAGGTAGTACGGCGGTTGCACGGGCGTGGACCCGTCCGCTGCGCGCGTGGACGTCGGGTTCTCCGACAGGCGCCAACGGTCACCACCGGTGTAGAACTCGGACGCTTCGGTCACGTGATAAGCCGCCAGCAGTGAGCGTTGCACCTTGAACAGGTCCTGCGGGTAGCGCATGTGCGCCATGAGGTCGCCAGAAATCTCCGAGGTCGGCTTCACCTGTCCTGGGAACGTCTTCATCCATGACTGCAGGATCGGGTCTTCGTCGTCCCACTGGTACAGGTCGACAGACCCGTCGTAAGCGTCAACGACGGCCTTCACCGAGTTACGCATGTAGTTCACATCGGGCTCCGCCGCGTAAAGTTGCGTGTTCGTTGTGGACGCGTCCGCGGTCGCCTGGCTGACGTTCACGTGCTGGGCGTACGGATAATTGTTCGAGGTCGTGTAACCATCGACGATCCACACCATTCGCTTCGGCGTCGACGGATCGCCATCCATGTCGACCACTGCCGGGTAGGGTTTGCGGTCGAGCGTCAGGTACGGCGCAACCTTCGACACGCGTAGCGCAGGGTCGCGGTCGTACAGGATCTGCGATTCCTCGTTGATTTGCGATGCGAAGAAAATGTTCGTCGACTGGAACTTGATTGCGAACAGTAGCTTGTTCAAGAAGCTACCGATCGACGGGCCACCATCGCCGTCGAACGTGGTTGGCACCTGGCCGCCGGATTGTTCGTCGGGGTAGTCAAGTTCCAGGGGTTCTGAGCCTTCCGGCGCACCCACAATGGAGTACTGCGGCGAGTTTGGCGAGAAGTACACGCGCTGCTCGTATTCACCCATGTCACCCGAGGACGGGATGCCGTCCTCCCACCACTGTGGTTCGCCCTTGGAGTCCACACGGTTTCCGTACGCTGCAACAATGCCGTAGCCGTGCGTGAAAATCGTGTGCCGGTTGACCCAGTTTTGCTCGTTTTCGTCAAGGCCTTCGAGGTCGATTTCGCGCACTGCGATCACAGTGTCGCGCTTTTCGCCGTCGATCTCGTAGCGGTCAACGTGGAGTTGATCTTCAAACGTGTAGTACGAGCGCGACTGCTTCAACTGCCTGACCGTCGGAGAAATCACGTCTGGGTCGATCAGTCGGATCTGCTGCGTGGATGCCGCGTCGTCTCGAAGTTGTCCGGGAGCCGTGTCCGTCCTCGCCGCATATGTCTGCATTTCAACGTCGCCAATATCGTATGCGGCGAGCGTTGCGTCAATATTGCGTTGAATGTATGGCGATTGGAGGGCGCGTTCGTTCGGTCGTACCTTGAACTGCTGGATCAGCGCGGGGTATGCCATGCCGATGACGATCGCCGCTACGACGGTGACCGCGACGCCTGCGGCGGGCAGGTGCCACGTGCCCTTGAAGGCTGCGACTAGGAAGAGGATTGCGACGAGGACGCTGATGACCGCGAGGATCATCTGCGCGGGAATGTCCGCGTGTACTTGCGTGTAGAGGGCGCCGTCGGACGGTGAGCCCTTCGTTTCCACAAGCAGCCTGTACGGGCCGAGCCAGTAGCGCGCACCCACAATCAGCGACAGGATTGCGGCGAGGATGCCGATCTGTCGGCGGGCCGGTTTCGTGACGCGGAAGTGCGGGGCGATAGCTACCGCACCGTAAATGTAGTGGACAACGATCGTTGCGAGCAGGGACACCACGAACACCGTGGTGAGTAGCGAAACGATCATCAGCAGGATCGGTAGCGTGAACACGTAGAAGGACACGTCGTTGCCGAACTGCGGGTCCGTCACTCCGAACGGGGTCGAGTTGAACCACATGACGATCTGACGCCAATCAGCGGCCAGACCAACGCCTGTGAACAAGCCGAACAGGAGGGGCGCGCCAAAGAAGACGGCCTTGCGGAGCGGCTCCAGCGCCTCCTGATACTGGCGCAGGTTCGCACCGAAGTCGCCGCGAACCACGCGAGGTCGTTTCTTGTACGCCCAGTTCATGTTCAGCCCGATAATCGTGGCGTTGACTAGCGTGGCAACCAGGATGATCGCTCCGATAGACAGCCACTTGGTCCACAGCACGCGCTGCGCCTCAAGCTGGTTGAACCAAAGAACTTGGGTCCACAGGTCCGACGCAAAGTAAATCAGCGCGGCAAGCACAATCAAAGCGACGATTGTGATCCGCGCGGGAGTCCACCCCTTCTTCGGCATGGGCTCCGAAGACTCATCATGCGACGGCGGCTGTGGTATGCCCGAAAATGGGAATCCGCTCACAGTAACCCTCTCGAATTCAGCGAGATTATCTTAATCTGCACCTAGTCTATCGACTGGCATGGCATATACCACCTGGGAGACAATACCCCCATGAGTGAAACACCACAGACTACTTCACCAAATAGTAGCGACTTCGATTCCAATTCCGTACCTGATTCCGCGTATGAGGGCGAGCAGGGTGCCGGCCTGGGCGCCGGCTCCGCTGACGGTGAGCCGGCCTCCCCCACTTTGGGTGCAGCGGCCCAAGATGGCGCCGCCACCGGTTCGCAGGGCGTGGCAGGCACGCCCTCCCCTGCGGATGAAACAGCGCAAAAACCGCGGCAGAATGCGGGCACGCCCTCGTCGGACCAAAAATTCGCACCGGTAAATAACGGGCCAACGTCACAGCAGATGGGACTCACGCAGGCGGTGCACGAGATTGAGAAGTCGGCGTCGACGCTCGGGTGGGACCGGCCGTCAACCGTGTACGCGCTGGTGCCAACGAGCGAACTGTTGGAGCTGGAGGAACTCCCCGCCGACATGCGGGCACACCTACAAGCCGGCTGGGACGGCACGGCGAGCGCGCTTACCGCGGTCATCCAGGAGGACCTGCCCGGGTCGGACCTGGAAGACACGCTCGCCCAGTTGGCATGGCCGGACAGCGTGGTCGGTGCCGCGGTGTGCACCGAACGCGTGATGGTGCCGCCCGAAGCGCAGGCGCAAGCGCCCGACGACCCGACCGAAGCCCTCGAATACTTCGCCAACCACCCCGACCGCGACGAAGTCCGCATCGTAGCCGGCGTCCTACGCACCGGGGAAGCGTGGTGCGCGATTCGGGCACGATCCCACGACCGCGACGACGAGGTCGCCGAAGGGTCGAACCTCGTGCCCGGGCTCGTCGAAGCCCTGTTCGCCACCTTCGTTCCGGCCGAGGAACGCGGGCGCACCGGCGGCGGGTGCGGGTGCGGATCCGGCGCGGAGGGCGGCTGCGGCTGCGGCTCTGGTTCCGGTTCCGCTGGTGGTTGCGGCTCTGGCTCTGCTGGTGGTTGCGGCGACGGTTCCGGTGACTGCTCTGGCGACTGCGGTGACGGTTCGGGCGACTGCGGTGACGGTTCGGGTGACTGCTCTGGTGACTGCGGTGGTGGCGGCTGCGGTTGCGGCCACTAGCCCTCACGGTTGCCCTAACGGTTTAGCTACAACACGGAATTCAGACCCCAAGTGCCAGCTGCGATTGCGGCCACTAGCGCTCACGGTTGCGGTCACTAGCCCTCACGCTTGCCCTAACGGTTTAGCCACACCAAGGTATTCAGACCCCAAGTGCCGGTAAGGACGTCGGCGCGCGACGCGCGCCGCGTCCAACGCCAATCGCGCATGCTGCTACGCATATGGCGGCTCAACCGCAGACAGCTTGCCCCATAATTTGCGATTCAGACCCCAAGTGCCAGTGGCGCCCTCGCACGGCTTACCGCTGACAACCATTCAGACCCTAAGTGCCAGTGTCTTTTTCGGATCCGGCACTTAGGGTCTGATTCGTGTTCTAGGCAGAGTGTTAAACCCTCATTTCAGGCAGATTCCAGCTACGCCCTCACGGACCCAAAAATGATTCAGAGGGAAACTGCCAAAAAGAACCCTTTTTTCGGCCACTTTAGGTCTGAATGGTGCTCAAAAACAGAATCCGGAGAACCATTCAGAGGGGAAGTTCCCGTTTCGGGGTACCTTTTAGCCACTTTGGGTCTGAATCATTTCTGGAGGGCGTAGCTGGCACCCTGATTCAGACCTAAAGTGCCACCAAAACCGCCGGGTCAGGCCGAAAACTGGCAGTTTGGGTCTCAAAGGTATTTTCTGCCCAAGCCGGGCTGCAGCGATCGGGCACTTTGGGTCGGAATCACCCGTAGGAAACAGCACTCCCGGCACTTCGGGTCTGAATCGCCGACAGCTGCCAACCCCACCGGCACTTTGGGTCGGAAACCCAAATTAGCGCGCTGTCCCGGTGGCTAGGGGGCCTCGCAGACGGGGTGGTTCAGGGTCGACCCTGCGGAGATGGCTTTCAGCGCGGCGCGCGCCTCCTCGAGTGTCGCGACCGGCCAAACTTCCAGCCCGTCCGGCACGTTGCCCACGACCTCGTCGCAGTTCGCCTCGGGCGCGAGGAACCACTGGGCTCCGTCGCGTTTCGCGCCGTGCATCTTCTGCACGATCCCGCCGATTGGCTGAACATCGCCGCCATACCCGATCGCCCCCGTACCTGCGACGATGGCACCACCGGTGGACTCTCCCCCGGTCAACTGGTCAATAATCCCGAGCGCGAACATCATGCCCGCCGAGGGTCCTCCCACCTCTTCAAGGTGAATGTTTACGTCGAAAGGTAGGTCAACGTCGGCCGTTAGGTAGATCCCGAACTTGGACCCTTCCGTGGCAGGCTCGCCCTCGTTCGGTAAATACGTTTTCATGTCGATAATTTCGGTCTGCCCGTCGCGCAAAACCTCGATTTTCACGGGCGTTTCAGGCGGTAGATCCTTCGGGAGGGTGAAGGGGACGGACGGTTTATCTACCTCGTGGCGGACTCCGTCGGGCGTCGTGATGGCGACGAGGATGTCGCCTTCTTGCACCAGGCCCTCAGCGTGCGAGCCCGCAACCGCCCCCGCGATCGTCATGGTCGCAGAAACGTCGTAGCCGAGCTCCTCCAAAGCGACGGCGGCCGCGGTCGACTGCGAGGAGGTCATTTGGATCTTCGAGATCTCCTGCAACTCCTCGCGCGAAATATTCGACGGGTAGACGGCCTCTTCAGGCTCGATCAGGTAGCCCTCGGTGAACCAGGCCTGCACGATTTGCGCGAGCGACACGTTCGAACTCGGCCCTCCGTACGACGTCACAGTCACCATGCGCAACTGCCCATTCGAATGCGTCACCGCGTCCGGACTGTCAATCTCAAGCACGGGGTAGCCAGCAATCGACCCGGTCACATCGAACGTGGGGCCCGGCTTCGAGATCACGTACGGCATCGGCACCACAAACCCGACAACCAGCAGGACCGCCAGGATCGCAGCGCCAATCAGCCATTTGAGGGCGCCCCTCCCGCCCCGACGGCGAGGCACCATCGAGGGCTTGCCACTCCCGGTCTGCCACCGAGCACCGCCCTCACGCCCGTCGGACGACCAACCATGTCCGTCAGATGACCGGCCGCGCCCATCGGATGACTGGCCACGCGCGCCCTCGTTCATATTTTCAACGCCGGGAACACGCATTCCGGATGCGGCCGCCGGACCTTGAATGGGGCTGGAGGGCGGCTGGGAGTCGACACCGGCCCAGTCGCGAGACTCCTGCACGGTGCGCGGGATTCCCCACCCGGAGATTGGGCGGGGTGAAACGGGCGGATCGCCGACATTTTGCTCGGAGGGAATGTCACGCCCCTCGATCGGCCGCGCGGTCACAGGCTCGTCGAGCGCCGACCCCTCCGCCCGCGAAGACGCCTCGCGCACACTGGACGGATTCCCGGTCACCGGCTCGTCCGCCCCCGCCGCCCGCGAAGACGCCTCACGCGCCGATTCCCACTCTTCTCCCGGTGATTTTTGGTTAGCCATGTTTCTCTCCGCGCCAATCGCCGCGTTGTTGTGAACGTCTGCCGCGTCCTATTGTTCACGACGAACCTGAAGTTTTCCAACGAGATCATCACCCGCCTTTCCGCGTATGAGGGCGAGCTTGGTTGCTGCTCGGGACGGGTTCCGGCTCGGGTTGGGCTCTGTTTGGGGTGGGTTCTGTTTGGGCGCGGTTGCTACCTGGGCGAGTTCTGTTTGGGCGCGGTTGCTGCCTGGGCGAGTTCTGTTTGGGGTGGGTTCTGCGACTTGCCGGGGCCGTTACTTGGCAGGGTTCTAGCTCGGGACGGGTCGGTGCCGGGGCCGCACTTCGGCTCAGGTTGGGTTCTGCCTAGGTGCGTTCTGGTTGGGGTGGGTCCGTTGATGGGCGGGGTTGCGGTTTCGCTCGGCTGACTCGTGGTTTAGCGGGGTTCTGTCAGTCTTCCCGTTAGCCCCGTCCCCGGAGTAGCCCACTCAATAGATAGGAATCAGCCGCCCACAGGCGGCTGCGCCCTCCCCACCAAAAATGATTCAGACCCCAAGTGGCAGCAATATTTGGAATTTCGGCCACTTGGGGTCTGACTCGTAAACCAAAAACACCCGCCCCCAACCCATTCAGAGGGAAACAACCCAAAACAACCCCAAATTCAGACACTTCGGGTCGGAATCACCCCCACACCCACAACATCACAACACCATTCAGACCCCAAGTACCCAAAACCACCCCCAAAACCGCCACTTAGGGTCGGAATCAAAATCCAACAGCAACCCCCACAACACCATTCAGACCCCAAGTACCCAAAACAACCCCCAAAACCGGCACTTCCCCTCTGAAACCCGAAAAACCCCACACCCACCAGCCACTTTGGGTCTGAAACCCAAATTCCAGGACCCCGCGGGCCGAGTGATTCGGAGACCTCACTCTCCGACTCGTGCCGCGTACTCGGAATGCAGCTGCGTGGATCATGAGAAAAACGCACCAAACTATACACATGTAACTGTGGTGCAAGTTAATATCTAGAAGAACAAAATCAGCCGATAGTTTCCTCCTGAACGGTAAGGGCCTTCGCCGTAGAGCCACGCTTCGCTGCCTGGGCCCCAACCCGAACGGCCAATCCCAGCAAGACACAGAAAGCGAGACGGCTACTTCGCCGAAGTAGCCGCAGATTCACCGCTCATAACCGCGAAAGGAAAACCATGGTTGAACGTTATATCGTCGGCACGTCTGGCGCGTACCATTCCGGCGTCCGGACCGATGTGGAGTACGGCCCACTCGCCCGGTACGCCGTCGACCTTGCGGGCGTTAACGGTCGCGCGCCAAAGTTTGGTTACTTAGCGACCGCGTCCGGGGATCAGAAGGCTCGCCTCGCTGAACGCGCCGAAGCCGCCCGACTGCAGGGCTGGCAGTTCAATCCGCTCACGGTGTTCATGATGCCGAATGTGGAAGATCCGCGTGAGTATCTGCTCGATCAGGATGTCATCTGGGTCGACGGAGGCTCCGTAGTTAATCTGCTCGCACTGTGGCGGGCGCATGGCCTCGACGACATCATGCGAGAAGCTTGGGAGAAGGGCATCGTCCTCGCGGGCGTGTCAGCTGGCTCTATGTGTTGGCACATCGGCGGTGCCACGGATTCGTTTGGCCCCGAGCTGCGCAAGGTCAGCAACGGCCTCGCCCTCCTGCCGTATGGAAACGGTGTCCATTACGGTGTGAATCCTCTGCGTCGTATACAAATCGGCGAAATGGTGTCCGAGGGCGTGTTTGAGCGCGCTTATTCCTCCGAGGATGGCATCGGCCTGGTTTATCGCGGGACGGAGCTCGTGGAGGTTATCTCTGACCGTGATGATGTCTACGGCTGGAATACGTTCCTCGATGGTGATGAGGTCGTGGAGGAACGCATGGTTCCTCGCCGGTTGCCGGACTAACACGTCTTGGGGTCTGCGAGCGGGGTGACCGCTCGGTTGTTGCCTGCGGCGCGAGAGTGCAAGTCGTAAAAGTGCAGGCACCGGCTGACTGGCATTCACGGCAACCGATGACGTCCGAAGAGCGCGGGCTCTCGCGCGGATAGGTTTTCACACCGCGACGGGCCAGTGACGTGGGGTCAGCCTTCACGGAAGCGCTCTGGAGCTTAGGTCCTACCGGTGGCTCTGGGAGACTCACAGGATGAGGCAACGTAGCAATGCCGGCGCACTTGCGACCTAGGCGTATTCGCGGCTCGGGCACCGCCCGGCGTGAGGACGCCGCGAGCGCGGAAGCTCAAGTCGTAGAAGTGCAGGCACCTCCAGACTGTCTTCACGGGTATACGAGGGCGTGGTCGGTAGTAGCGGCGTCACCACTCGGATGAGGCGCACGACAATCCGTGCGAGACCCAAACTGCCACCGCGCAACCCCGACAGCCCCCAGCCCCACTGGGGCCGCTGGCGCCGATCAAACAGATCCCACCAAAACACGGGCAAAACCGCCCTCCGACCATAAAAACCCCAAAACGAGAACTGAAGCGCGACCATCGAGCCGCGATGGCAGCGCCAAGTTCGACACAGACCTAGATTCTGCAAAACTAGAAAGGCAAATAATGCTGTACGTCATTATTGCGTTACTCGCGATTGTTGCTGTCGGCTACTTCATTGTGAAGCGAGTGCACGCAGCCGCCGCGATCTTCTTCGTAGGCGTAATACTGCTGATGGTTTCGGCGATGCTCGGAACGTCAGACAATCGGGCCACCGAAATCGACCCGACCGGAAACGCGTTCTACGACCAGCTACTGGTAATTTCGGGACTATTCTCCGAACGTTTCGCCGGCATCGGCATGTCCATCATGGTGCTGTTCGGTTTTGTGGCCTACATGCGCCACATTGGAGCAGACGGTAAAGCAGTCGTCCTTCTGTCCGCTCCCCTACGCCACTTCCACGGCTCATATTGGATGGTGCCGGTAGGGTTCCTGATCGGAAACTTACTCTCGCTGGTAGTGCCGTCAGCGTCAGCACTGTCGCTGCTACTGATCGCGACGCTCCTCCCGGCGCTCGTCGCCGCCGGACTGACACCTCTAACCGTTGGCGCAATCGTAGTCACGTCCTCAACCATCATGCCAACACCACTGGAAGCCGGCCTGATTCAGGGCGCATCACTCACAAACATGCCGATTTCTGAATACGTGTTCGGCAACGTCGCTAAAGCCACCGTCCCCACCCTGATCGCGGTCGCGTTTATTCACATGTGGTGGCAACACTATTGCGATAAGAGGGACGCG
This sequence comes from Actinomycetaceae bacterium, assembly GCA_030532405.1. Lineage (GTDB taxonomy): Bacteria > Actinomycetota > Actinomycetes > Actinomycetales > Actinomycetaceae > Gleimia. The sequence goes on from JAUNLF010000012.1 coordinate 53,622, forward strand.
TTGAAAGAACAGAAAGCCCACCCGGGCGAGAAACTCGAAAACGTTGCGGACAAAACTGTACAAGACGCCCTCGAACGCGCGGCGAAGCTACCAAACTTTTACGCCCTCCTGCCCCTGATGCCACTGATCATCATCGTACTTACGGCAACATTGAAGCGGCTGGGCATGATTCCGTTCGAAACCGGGATCCTCCCCGCAACCGTCGTCTCACTGTTCATCACGGCGTTCATTGAGATTGTGCGCCTACGCTCCATCAACGACGCGATCGAATCCATGAAGAACTTTTGGAAAGGCATGGGCGAGGGCGCAGCCGGCGTAGTCGCGTTGCTCGTCGCGGCCGCAGTGCTGGTCGAAGGTATCACTCAGCTTGGCGTGATCAAGATGCTGACCGATTCAACGGCCGGCATGCACGGAGCCTCAACCATTATCATCATCATCTTCGTGCTCTCGACGGTAGCACTAGCAACACTCACAGGGTCCGGCGTGGCACCATATTTCGCATTCTCAGAGGTCGTGCCCGCACTCTCCGCAGAGTCCGGCGTCCTACCAATCCGCATGCTCAACTCAATCTGGGGCACGTCAAACCTCATGCGCCAAGTGTCACCCGTCGCCGCCGCCGTACTAATCGTGTCCGGCGCAATCAAAGTCAATCCCATCGAACTCGTCAAACGCACATCCGTACCCATGATCTCCGGCACCGTGCTAAACGTCCTATTCTCGTTCCTATTCATCCACGCATAACGAGTGCGAGCTCGGGTGCCGCTCGGGTCGGGTTCCGGCTCGGATTGGACTCTGTTTCGGGGTCTGTTTGGGCGCGGTTGCTACCTGGGCGAGTTCTGTTTGGGGTGGGTTCTGCGACTTGCCTGGGGCCGTTGCTGGGCAGGGTTGCTGTGACTTGCTGCGGCCGTTACTTGGCGGGGTTGCGGTGGTGCTCGGCTGACTCGTGGTTTAGCGGGGTTCTGTCAGTCTTCCCGTTAGCCCCGTCCCCGGAGTAGCCCACTCAATAGATAGGAATCAGCCGCCCACAGGCGGCTGCGCCCTCCCCACCAAAAATGATTCAGACCCCAAGTGGCAGCAATATTTGGAATTTCGGCCACTTGGGGTCTGACTCGTAAACCAAAAACACCCGCCCCCAACCCATTCAGAGGGAAACAACCCAAAACAACCCCAAATTCAGACACTTCGGGTCGGAATCACCCCCACACCCACAACATCACAACACCATTCAGACCCCAAGTACCCAAAACCACCCCCAAAACCGCCACTTAGGGTCGGAATCAAAATCCAACAGCAACCCCCACAACACCATTCAGACCCCAAGTACCCAAAACAACCCCCAAAACCGGCACTTCCCCTCTGAAACCCGAAAAACCCCACACCCACCAGCCACTTTGGGTCTGAAACCCGAATTCGCTGTAGGCGCAACTGGCGGACTGACGCGGGTTTCGGCGGGTTTTCGGCGCTTGTCCAGCGCGTTCGCAGGGTGAACCCGGTATTTTAGGGGTATGAGTGACAACCAGTCCAACGTGAACGAACCCGGCGGCGGCCAGCCGAATCCGTGGGAGGAAATGCTGCGTAGCATGCTGGGCCGCGAGGCCGGCGACGAGATCATCAACGCCATGCGCGCGCAGGGCATCGACCCGTCGGAGGTCGCGGGAAATGTGAAGTTCCCGGGCTCGCCCATGCAGATGCAGTCCATGATGGCTCAGATGCGCCACCTCATGGAGTCTTCGCCGGGCCCGATTAACTGGAGGATGGCCCACGATATTGCACGTCAGCGTGCGTGGGGTGAGGGCGATCCGGAGATCACGTCCGCTGAGGGCCAGCGCATCCGGCAGGCACTGCAGGTGGGTGACTTGTGGTTGGATGCTGTGACGGATCTTGAGCCGTCCCGCGGTGACCGTCACGCGTGGCGGAGGTCGAACTGGGTCGACAATACTCTGGATACGTGGAAGCAGATGGTGGAGCCGGTGGCCGCCAATGCGTCGCGCGCCCTCTCTGACGCTTTGAAGCAGCAGATGGATGAGATGACTAATCAGGGAGTTGGTGAACTTCCTGAGGGCTTGTCTCAGATCATGGGGCAGGCGCAGCCGATGATGGAGAAGCTTTCCGCGGCTGTGTTTGCCGGTCAGATCGGTGAAGCTATCGGAGGTATGTCGCACGAAGCTCTCGGGTCGACTGACGTGGGTATGCCGATGTGCACCAATGGTACGACCGCCCTCGTGGTCGCAAATGTGAACGCATTCGCGGAGGGCTTCAACATTCCGACGGATGAGGTGTACCAGTTCCTCGCGTTGCGGGAGGTGGCGCACGCGCGGTTGTTTAACTCCGTGTCGTGGCTGCGTTCTGAGATGTTGCAGGCTGTGCAAAAGTATGCGGCTGAGATTCGTATTGACACGGATGCGATCCATGAGGCCGCCACTTCGATTGATCCGACGGACATGGGTGCGTTGCAAAACGCGATGACGGCCGGGGCGTTTACGGGTGAGACGACTGAGGCGCAGGAGAAGGCGTTGGAGAAGTTGGAGACTCAGCTTGCCTTGATTGAGGGCTGGGTTGAGACGATCACTTTCGAAGCTGGCCGCCCCTACCTGCCGCACATTGACCAGTTGCGCGAGTTGATGCGTCGCCGGCGCGTTGCGGGTGGTGCTGCTGAGCAGATGCTTGCGAAGCTGATTGGCTTACAGATGCGTCCTCGCCAGGCGAGGAATGCGGCGAAGTTGTGGGAAATCGTTACAGCCGAACGAGGGCGAGCTGAGCGTGACGCTCTCTGGCAGCATCCTGACTTCGCTCCGAACGCGGATGAGTTGCAGGATCCGGAGGCGTTTCTCGCTGGGCGCGCCGCCGCGGCGGAAGCCGATGCGGATATTGATGCGGCGTTGGAGCAGATGCTCGAGGGAACCCTCGGGTGGGCTGAAGGTTTGGAACCCGGACAGGATTCAGAGGGTGACGCTCGCCGCGGGGACACGGCGCCGGATGACGGCGCGGGGTCCGGTGACGGTTCTGGCGCGGGGTCCGGTGACGATTCCGGTGACGGCTCGGGCGCGGGTGATGCGGGCGCCGATGGTTCCTCGGATGATTAAGGCTTTGACTTGTAGATGAGTCGATAGCCTCGGATTCACAGAATCTTAGAGGAGCCGGGATTGCTCGGTTTAGCACAAATCAAATAGGAAGAACGGGCGCGCGGGTCGCGCCCGTTTCCTTCTTTTTGGGGTGCTTCGCACCAGAGCTCATGGTACGTAGCCCCTCGCTCCGCCCCCGGTAGGAGACCCCAAAATTAGGTTTCAGACCCAAAGTGACCACGGGGCGGCTGAAATTGGGTTTCAGACCCAAAGTGGCGAAGTCTAGCTTTTGGTGTCGACTGCGGTCTGGGTGATTCCGACCCAAAGCGCCAGGGTCCGGGTTTCGGTGTTGGCCATGGTCTGGGTGATTCAGACCCATAGTGACCGAAGTTGATGGACGGGCGCTTTTTGCGCCCGTTTCCTTCTTTTTAGAGGCGCTGCGAACCCAAAGTTCTAACCCGTTCTGCCTGAGTGAGGACCCGTAATTTGGGTCCGAGACCCAAAGTGCCAGAAACACCCCTACTTTCGGGCACTTCCCCTCACAGTCATGATGAGGGAAGGTGTTTCGAAAAGTGATTCCGACCCTAACTGCCAGAAACACCCCTAGTTTTAGCCACTTCCCCTCACAATGGTTCTCCCAGCAGCCCTGCCAGAGGATGATTCCGACCCAAAGTGGCTAAAACAGACCCTGTTTTTGGCAGTTCCCCTCACAGTAGTTTTTCCAAGCACGCCCTCACACACCGAATCAGACCCAAAGTGGCTGAAGCACGCCACTGTGTGCTGCGGTTTTGGGAAGTTTGGGTCTGAAACCCAAATTTGGGTGGCACTTTGGGTCG
>JAUNLF010000005.1 GCA_030532405.1 Actinomycetaceae bacterium
TTCCGGAGGATACCGGCCAGCTGGGTGGTTACGGCTTCAACGATCCGATTGGTGGAGGCGCGGCTCAGCTGGACTGCTACGTGGAAGTCACGAAAGCCTGAAAACCTAAGCGTCCATGCTCCAGGGAAGTCAGGCTGACAAATTAGAATTGGTGAGGGTCCTGCGCTCGGCGCGCGGCTCTCACCAGTTCTTATTGTCGTGCTCTCGGGCCAAACTGCGCGGGTTGCGAGGGCTCGGGCCTCGCGATGCCAGGGAAAGCGTTGCTTGCCTGTTGCATTTAGGACCGGAAGCCCTGGCTGCTTTGTCCGCTCAGGTAAGTAGTGGTGAAGCGCCCTCGCTACCCCTTGAAGAAAAAGCAGGACGTGCCAGCCGTTTGCGTTTGCTTTCCGCTTCCTGTGCCGACTGCCCCCTGCGCCCCGCGGATGCCTCCCCGGAGCAAATGCTCGAACAAGTTCGCGCCATTCTGGATGCCAGCACGGCCGCTACCGCCAATAGTGCAGATAGTCAGCGTGATGACAATACCGGCGAGGATTCTGCCAAGAGCGCTGGCGAGGTGGCAAAACTTCGGGGAAGGTCGGTGTCTTACGCAAAGGTTTCGTGGGAGTTTGCGCCCACCGCGGTGTTCAGGAGGAAGGCTAACAGTGAGGAAGCCAGTCACGCGCAGCTGAGTCGTCGGGATTTCTTTGGCTTCTTTTCAACCAAGGAGGACGTCGCTGTGCCGGAAGAGTTGCTGGCCACTGACGCGCCAACACTACCCCGAGCAGCACTTTTAGCCGCCCTCCGAAATGCACAATTTCCGCACCCCAGCGCGACTGGTGAAGGTTGCGATGGGTGTCGAATATGTGTCAGTGCTTGCGGCACGGATGCTTTGCGGTGGGAAGATAGCGAAGTGGGGGAGGGCAGGGAAGGCCGCCTGTTTGTCGATCCTGCAAAGTGCGTGGCGTGTGCCGATTGCGTGGACAGTTGTCCGCATCAGGTATTGGAGTTTTCGGGCGCCAGGGCGAGGGAGGAGCAGCTAATACTGACCCTGCGGTACGCGCAGTGCGGTAAGTGCGGGGCGGACCTCGCGCCGGGGGAGGCCGAAGTTTGTAACCGTTGCAAGGCGCGCGGCGATATTTTGTCGGACGTCTGGGACCAGCTCGCCTGAAAGGTGGGCCGGGTGTCTGGTTCCAAATTTTGGAATCTGTCTGGCGGCAAAATCGAACGCGTGTGACACTGGCCGCATGAACAATCAGAATCAGAATCCGCAGCCTGATAACAACGGCGGCAAAGGAAAGCCCGAAAAGGGTGCTGGCCTATCCACCATGCTTCCTATTGGCATCGCGGTTGGCTTGGCTATTGGCGTTGCGATTGGGTCGCTTACCGACAACCTCGCCATGTGGATGTCGATTTGCATGGCGGTTGGTATTGCCGTTGGCGTTTCAGTTGGTACTGTTCTTGATTCCAAAAAACAGGGGGAATGAGGGCGGGAAGTAATCCTTGCCTGACGGGCCAGTTCGAGTTGCGGTCATCAATATGATTGAAGTATGGCTAACTCAATCGACGACTATTTCCCGAGCGGTAACGTCCCTAACCTGACGATCAAGAATATTGAAGCGCCGCCCGCGCAGGCTGCGCGCCCCGAACCTGAGGATATTGGCGCCGCGGTCCAACCGGTCGTTGATGTACTCAAAAACAAGAAGTTTGCGGTTATTACGGGGGCGGGAGTCTCAACTGATTCGGGGCTACCCGATTACCGTTCACCGGGTGCTCCTAACCGTAACCCCATGACTATCCAACAGTTCATGGCTGACGAGGCGTACCGCACCCATTATTGGGCGCGTAACCATATTGGATGGTCGCACCCTTACCATGCTGCTCCTAACGCGGGCCATTACGCCCTCGCGCATTTGGAGCATCGTGGAAAAGTAACCGGAATTATTACGCAAAACGTTGACATGCTGCATGTTGTGGCGGGTTCGAAACGGGTTGTTCACCTGCACGGTCGCGGTGACCGCGTGGTTTGCACGCAGTGCGGGCTTCGAATGAGTAGGCAAAGGCTCCACAAGATTCTGACCGAACTCAACCCGGGGTGGACTGAACGGCACGTTGCTGATGTTGAGATTGCGCCCGACGCGGACGCGGCCATCGCGGACACCGCGGACTTCAAGGTCGCTCCCTGCCCCAGGTGCGGCGGGATCCTGCGCACGGACGTCGTCTTTTTCGGTGGCAAAGTAAACCCGGACGACTTGGAAGCTAGCCGCAAAATTATTGACGAATCGGAGGCCGTCTTAGTGGCGGGTAGCTCTTTGGCGGTGGCTTCCGCGATGCGTTTTGTACGTCAGGCCGCTCGCGATGAAAAGGCGATCGCTATTATCAACCGCGGCCCAACGCGCGCCGACAAGATCGCTGACGTGCACGTGTATGCGGGAACATCGCGCGCCCTCCCATTCCTGGATCGCCTGCTGTAAGCGTGACCTTGAAGTTGCCGGCAGGTGTACGGCTGATAATTTTTGTCTGAATCTTTCGCCGACTTTGTCCAAACATGTCGACTACTGGTGTAAAAGGACGCATACTTGTAATCCCTTCGGCATTTATGCATATGAAGTTGCGAAACGAAAGGCAAAAGTTGAAAAAGCTCGCACCTGTTGCGGCACTGCCCCTAGTCTTCGGACTGCTGGCTGTGCCCGCATACGCTGATACCTCCGACATTTCGGAGATCGACGACCTCACCCTCCTCGCTACGACCGATATCCATGGAACCCTTGTAGACCACGATTACTTCACCGGCGAGTCGTTTGGCGCCTCCAAGCCGGAGAACGCTCGCGGTATGGATCACTTGTCTACCGCGATCCAACAAGTCCGCAAAGACAAGGGCGCGGAGTCCGTACTGCTTTTGGACAATGGCGATGCCGCGCAGGGCTCGTCAATCGAGACGGTGTACCACTCAAACCGCACCGAGGACTCTGTCGACCCGATGGCGAAGGTTTTCAACCACCTTCAGTACGACGCGGTTGTGGCCGGTAACCACGAGTTTAACTACGGCCTCGCAGCGCTTGACCAGCACATCGGCACCCTGAAAATGCCATTCCTGGCCGCGAATGTGACTGTCCGCGAAACGGGTAATCCCGCCTACGAGCAGTACACGATGGTCAAGAAGACTACCGCGGATGGCCACGACGTGAACGTTGGTGTGATCGGTGTTGTAACCCCGGGCGTGCCCCGCTGGGACGGCCCGAAGGTCGCGTCGCTGGAGTTCCACGACCAGGTCGAAACCCTCCAGAAGGTTGTGCCGCAGGTTAAGGAAGATGGCGCGGACGTGATTGTCGTCCTCGCGCACACGGGTCTTGACCCCAAGGATTACGTTTGGAACCCTGCGGATTTGCAGGAAAACGCGGCCCGCTCTATCGCGCAGAACGTTTCGGGAATTGACGTAATCGTCGCTGGCCACAGCCATAACACCAAGGCGATCGAACAGTACTTCACCAACCCTGATGGTGACGAAGTACTCGTGACCCAGCCCGGTTACCACGCGCGTTTCCTTTCCAACGTGAATATTCCTCTTGTCCTTGAGGGCAAGCAGGTAACGGTCCAGTGGGACGACAACGCAAAGCCGACGGCCACGCAGCTGAACGCTCCTGACTACGTGCAGGATCACAAGATTGAAGAGGTTATCGCCCCGTGGCACGAGAAGACCGTGCAGTGGGTTTCCACCGTCGTTGCGCAGTCAACTGAAGAAATGAAGTCCGCAACCTCCGCGTGGGAAGACACCGCGATCCTGGACTTCATTAACCGCGTTCAGATCGACGAGGTTACTCGAGCGTTTGAAGGCTCCGAATTTGAAGGCCTTCCCTTGGTCGCAGAAGTGTCCCCGTTCTCGCGTACCGCAGTCTTCAAGGAAGGCGACGTCACGATTGCCGATATGGCGTCCATCTACGTGTACGACAACACGCTGAAGGCCGTTAAGCTTACCGGCCAGCAGCTCAAGGACTACTTGGAGTGGTCTGCCCGCTACTACATTCAGCAAGAACCCGGCGCTCAGATCGATGACTGGTCGACGGTAACAAACGCAACCTACCCGGGCGTTGACTACGGTTTGCCTGACTACACTTACGACGTGCTTTCAGGAGTTAACTACCACATCGACATGTCGAAGTCGCCCATGAAGTACGAGAACGGCGAGTACGTTGGCGGCGAGCGTATCGACTTCCTCGAATACTCTGACGGAACTGCTATCCAGCCCGAAGATGAGATCATTCTTATTCTGAACGACTACCGCCAGTCCGGCGGCTCCGGCTACCCGCACGTTTCGACTGCCGAGGTCGTCTATGACGAGCAAAAGGCGATCCGTGACCTCATGATCGAGTGGGCCCAGGCCGAGGGCAAGATCGACCCGACCGTGTTCTTTGAGCAGAACTGGTCCGTGTCGACCTCCCCGTACGAAGCCCCCGAGCCGCAACCGTCCGAGCCTAACACTGACGACCAGGACTCGGATGACCAGGACTCGGACGACGATCAGTCCGCAACCGATCCGACCCAAGGCGAGACGGAGTCGACCACGGGCGGATCCACTGACAAGCCGACCCAGGAACCCTCCGGCAAGCCGCAGGCGAACAACGGTTCGCTCGCCAAGACCGGTACCGGTGACCTAGTTGGCCTCGGCGCCGTAGCGCTCGTGCTACTGCTCGCAGGTGGAATCCTCGCTCGCAAGCGCATGAACGCCTAACACTCCTCCATAAAGTTCTGGGGACTAGGACAGTGTGAAAACTGGCCTAGTCCCCAAACTTAATTCCCAACGACCCGTGAAAGTGTCGGGTGAAACGACGTGAAAGTGAAGGATAAAACCGCGTGAAAGTGAAGGATGCCTTGAATTCACGGGGAAAACCAAGGGTGCTCCAACCTGTGCTTAATGAGTGTGGGATACCTAACAGCCGTGTATAGCTGATGTAAATACATCAATAACGTTACGGCCACATTTCGTTAACATTGCGGGTTTACAGTGACTCGCATGTGGTCGCTTTCTTCTGCAAGTGAGAGGCGTGCCGCGCTAAAGAAACGCTCCGACCGGCCCGACCGGAACGAGTGGTGGCTCGCAGCGGTACTCCTCGTCCCGAATCTAATCTTTGTAGCAATATTTACGTACCGCCCGTTGGCTGACAATATTCGCCTATCTTTTACAAACTGGAATATTTCATCCCCAACCGCGGATTACATCGGGTTCGCCAACTATAAAGAATGGTGGACCCACCCCAACACTTGGACGGTAGTTTCAAACACCGTAGTGTTCACCGCGGCAACCGTCATCGGTTCACTCCTCCTGGGGCTCGGACTCGCCCTCGTTCTTGATCAAAAACTAAAAGGACGAAACTTCGTACGGTCCGTCGTATTCGCCCCCTACATTATTTCCGGAGCGGCAATCGGCGTTGCCTTCCAGTTCGTATTCGACCCCAGCTTCGGTTTGATCTCCGACGTGATGGGCAGGTTCGGACTCACGGCGCCCGACTTCTACCAGCGCCCCGGATGGGCCCTATTCATGGTCACCCTCACCTACATTTGGAAGAACCTGGGCTACACGTTCGTCATCTACCTAGCAGCCCTACAAGGCCGACGAAAAGACCTGGACGAAGCAGCCGAGATCGACGGCACGTCCTCGTGGAGGCACCTAACGCGAGTACTACTACCGCAACTGCGCCCCACAACCTTCTTCCTATCAATCACGGTGCTACTGAACTCCATGCAAGTCTTCGACATCATCAACGTCATGACCCGTGGCGGCCCACAAGGAACCGCAACCACCACGATGGTCTACCAGGTATACCAAGAAACCTTCGTGAACACGCGAGCCGGATACGGCGCGACCGTCGCCACCATCCTGTTCCTAATCCTGCTAGTCGTAACCATGATCCAGGTGCGCTTCATGCAGCGAGGTGAAAAGTGAGCTCTTTGCGACTCCCATTCCAAAAACGCCAAGGCAAACCCGAAGACACGCAAGAAGACCTCAACTTTGTCGGCCAAAGCAAAGGCTTCAAAATCCTGGGCTACATCGCAATGGCGATCTCGCTGGCCGTCATCCTGGTGCCGATCTACTGGATCGTGATCGCCTCATTCAAAACTCCCGGCGACATCTACACGCACCCGGCCAACTACTGGCCAAACCCGTGGACAGCCGAAAACTACCAGACAGTTCAAAACGACCTGGCATTCGGCATGTACCTGCGAAACTCCGTCATCATCACGGTGTTCCTATCCGCCCTCAAAATCGCGCTCGGAGTCGCCTCCGCGTACGCGCTCGCCCTCCTGCGATTCCCCGGACGCAACATCATCTTCCTGATCGTGATCGCGTCCCTCATGGTGCCAAACCAGATCACCGTCATCTCGAACTACTCGCTAATCGCGAACCTCGGACTGCGAAACACGTTCCTCGGCATCATCCTGCCACTCGCAGGCACAGCGTTTGGAACCTTCCTCATGCGCAACCACTTCATGTCTCTACCCACAGAGGTAATCGAAGCGGCCCGCATGGACGGCGCCCGCCCGCTCAAACTACTGTTCCGCATCGTCCTGCCAATGTCTTGGCCAACCCTATCCGCGTTCGCCCTCATCACCGTCGTCAACGACTGGAACGAATACCTATGGCCGTTCCTAATGTCAGACGACGAATCCACCGCGCCACTACAAATCGGCCTCACCTTCTTGCAAAACAACGAAGGCCTAACCAACTGGGGCCCCGTAATGGCCGGAACCGTACTTGCCGTAATCCCCGTCCTAATCGTGTTCCTCATCTTGCAAAAGAACATGATCAAGGGCCTCACGTCGGGAGCGGTCAAGGGGTAGAGACCCCGCCCGCCCTCGTTAGAACAATCCAACATAACACCTGAAAACACATTTGAAAGGCAGAAAATGAACATTCGACGCACTGGCGTAATCGGCCTGACGGCCATTGCGCTTGGTCTGGCTGGCTGCGCTGGCACGGGAACCGCTCCTAGCGACAACGGCGGCGCAAACTCTGGTGCCGACGAAAACGGCGTAACCACCATCGAATTCTGGTCGAACCACCCCGGCTCGTCCAAGGCGCTTGAAGAAGAAATGATCGCCGCGTTCGAGGCCGAAAACCCCGACATTAAGGTGAAGCTCACCGACGCGGGCAAGAACTACGAGGAAGTCGCCCAGAAGTTCAACGCCGCCCTCTCCGGCGGGCAGGTGCCCGACCTCGTCGTCGCATCCGACGTCACCTGGTTCAACTTCGCCCTCAACGACCAGCTGGCCCCGCTTGACGACCTCCTCGAAGAGGCCGGCGCCGAGCCGTCCGACTACGTTCCGAACCTTTACGACGAGTACGTCCTAGACGGCCAGCACTTCGCCGTTCCCTACGCGCGTTCCACGCCGCTGTTCTACTACAACAAGGACATGTGGCAGGCGGCCGGCCTGCCCGACCGCGGCCCCAAGACGTGGGAAGAATGGAACGACGACTTCGCGCCGAAGCTCGCCGAAGCCCACCCCAACGTCACCCCGCTGGTCATCCCCGACGGTTCGGTCTACATGGACTGGTACTTCCAGGGCATGATCTGGTCGATGGGCGGTGCCTACTCCAAGGACCTGACCATGACCATGTCGTCGCCCGAGTCCGTCAAGGCCGGCGAGTTCCTCCAGTCCCAGTTCGACCAGGGCTACTTCAAGGCCGTTAAGGAAGCGACCGCACCGTTCGTTTCCGGCCAGGGTGTCGCAATGCTCGAATCGACCGGTTCTCTCGGTGGCGTTACCGAGGACGGCAAGGTTAACGTTGGTACCGCTTTCCTCCCCAGCCCCGAGGGCGTACTTGGCACGCCTACCGGTGGCGCAGGCGTCGGCATTTCCGCCAAGTCGGAAAACAAGGAAGCAGCAGCTAAGTTCCTCGCATTCCTAACGAACACCGACAACACGGTCATGTTCTCTCAGTCCACCGGCTACATGCCGGTCCGCACCTCCGCTAAGGAAACCCCCGAAGCGCAGGCCTACTTCGAAGAGAACCCGAACTTCAAGACCGCTGTTGACCAGCTTGAGTTCACCCAGAAGCAGGACGCCGGCCGCGTCTACGTAGCCGGTGGTGGTATGCGCATTGGCGCCGCCCTCGACAAGATCGCGCAGGGCGCTGACGTAGCCGAAACCTTCAAGCAGATCGATGAAGAGCAACAAGCCATCATCGACTCTGATATCAAGCCGAAGCTCAACTAAACAGCCCCAAAGTAACTTGGCACGCCGGCCCCACAACGCCTCAAGGCTAGCGGCCGCACCGAGCAATACGCTTGCAAGGCGCGGCCGCACGGGCCGGCACAGCCAGCCAAGATACAAACAGTGAAGGAAAAACTCCGTGGCAAGTGTGACTTTTGATTCTGCAACCCGAACTTTCTCCGGTGCGAGCACCCCCGCAGTGGACTCCCTTGACCTGCAGATCGAAGATGGCGAATGCGTAGTCCTGGTTGGGCCTTCCGGATGTGGAAAATCGACCTCACTACGAATGGTCGCAGGTTTGGAGCCAACCACGTCAGGGCGCGTCCTGATCGGCGACAAAGACATGACGGGCGTTCGCCCTCGTTCACGAGACGTAGCCATGGTCTTCCAGTCCTACGCCCTATACCCGAACATGACGGTCGCCCAGAACATGGCTTTCGCCCTCGAAAACATGAAAATGGCGAAAAGTGAAATCAACGAGCGCGTCCAGTGGGCCGCGAAAATGCTTGAACTGGACCAGCTTTTAGAACGCAAACCGTCCGCACTTTCTGGCGGTCAGCGTCAACGCGTCGCCATGGGCCGCGCAATCGTGCGCAAACCAACCGTGTTCTGCATGGACGAGCCCCTTTCAAACCTGGATGCGAAACTGCGCGTGTCGATGCGCGGCGAAATCGCGAACCTGCAACGCAGCCTCGGCGTCACCACCGTTTACGTAACCCACGACCAGGTCGAAGCCATGACCATGGGCGACAGGGTCGCGGTAATGCGCGGCGGTAAACTGCAACAGGTTGACACGCCGGAACGCTTGTACGCGCGCCCCGACAACGCGTTTGTTGCCGGGTTCATCGGCTCGCCCTCAATCACACTGTTCCACGCGCCCGTCGACGCCGGCCACGCGCTGCTAGGAAACTACGTGGTTGACGTTCCGCGATCCGTTGCGCAGACAGCGGGTAAAGAAATAATCATCGGCATTCGCCCCGAGTCCTGGGACGTTGTGGCGCCCTCCGAAAACGGGATCGCGATTCGCACGAACCACGTTGAACTCCTCGGGTCGCAGGCGTACCTGTACGGCGAAATGGTAAAAGGCAACGGCGTGAAGACCACGCCTGAACGCATCGCCGTCATGCTTCACCGCAAGGCTCGCCCCCAACCTGGCGAGATCATTAACGTTCGCCCCCAGGCCGACGAGATCCACTTCTTCGACGCCACCACCGAACAAGCCATTCGCTAAAACTCTAAAAGTCGCGCACTGCCAAAGGGCCGATACGGTTCCTCGCGGTGCGCGGCTTTTTAGTTTTAGGCGCGAATAATCGCAAATTAGTTCGGCGAAATTGTGAGGCCAAGGTCCCGAAAATACTTGATTTCTGCACTCTCAGCGTTAGCATGTACGGGTAACGTACTCATAGTGTAGATTTGCGAACTCGGGCATGGTACCAGGTGCTTATTCGTCCTCTTATCTGCTATCTAAGCGTTTAGCTACACGAGCATAAACACGATTCCCATCAAAAGTGGCTCGAGGAATAGAGGCGAATAAAAGTGGATAAAAGCTACACCGGTACCCGTTCACAAAGTTCAATTAGACGTTTACTAGTTGCACTTCTGTCAGTTTTCGCCTTGTTCTCAATGGTTATAGGGACCATTCCTGCTGTAGCTGCACCAGTTTCCGATAACGAGGACGATTCTGCGCAGGCTATGGGTGAACTCGCTGTTCGTGCGGGCGAGGACACGCAACGCGTTCAAAAGAAGTGCTACACGGAAAACAGCCTATTTTGTGAAGAGGATACGCTTCAGCAGCTCATAAATGATGCTGGTACAACTCCGACCCAGATTGTTTTAGGTGCCGTTAGCACTTACGTGACAAAAACCCTCGTAATCCCCGAAGGCGCGGATATTGAATTTGTCGTAGAAACCGAGCGGGGAGGGGCCTTCTCAAATGAAGTTGGAATCTCTCATGAAGACGACTTCAAGGGGAGCGTAGTAGAGGTCAAAAAGGGTGGCAAGCTAACCCTGGGTAGTCCCGAAGGCACCACGGTTCAGCTACGAGCCCGAAGGGGAGCCGCTCCTATCATCATGGTGCACGGCGAGTTCGTGATGAACGGTGGCGAAGTAACCGATGCTAAAGGACTGAAGAATTTCTTCACCGGTGCTGTGACGGTAGAGGGCGAAGGCTCGTCATTCGTCATGAATGACGGCAAGATTTATGACAACGAACGCTACCGGGACGACTGGTCTGCACAGTACGGTGCTGCAAACGTGGCTCTTAACGACGGTGCAAAAATGGTTATGAACGGCGGCGAAATCAGTAACGGTCGCGCTCGTTACAGTGCTGATAACTACGGAGAGACCGGCGGTATTGGGGTTTTCAATAACTCCAGTTTGGTGGTTAACGGCGGCACCATTAAAGATAATGAGGGTTTTGCCGGTGGCATCAACGCGTGGAACTGGGATACGAGCCTTGCAGAGCACCCTGAACGAGGAGAATCCCAGAGGGGTTACGTCGAGATCAACGGCGGACTAATCGAGGGTAATGCGGCAGCCTTTGGTGGTGGCGGCGTGTCTATCTTCGGCAATGCCGTCGTCACGATGAACGGTGGCAAAATAAACAAGAATTACGGGGCTAATGGTGGTGGTGTGAACGCCATGGACCTGTACGTATGGGGAGCCCGGGGATCCTACGAAGAGGTTCCAGGTGACGGTAAGCATGGCGGTTTTACTCCCGAAGAATGGAGCAAGATTTCTCCCGGTGCATTCATCATGAACGGTGGCGAAATTACCAACAATACGGCGCCGCGCACCGGCGGTGGCGTGAACATTATTTCTAACGGAGTGGTTCTTCGCGGCGGACTAATTGACGGAAACGAAGCCAGCCAACAGGGCGGTGGCGTCTACGTGGCGACCAAGTCCTATACCGCCCAGTTTGAAAACGTCCTAGTTACGCAGAATAAGTCAACCTACATTGGCGGAGGAATCTGGGTGTGTCCGACCGGATCCCTAGACATCGCGATTCGAGAGGGCGGTGCGATCTTTGATAACACGGCCGAGGACCTTGGGGACGATCTTGCGCACGACAACTACGGTGGATCCGGCGCCTTCAAATCCTACGTATCGCAAAGAATGTTGGGCTTTGGAGACGTCGCGTACTATCAAGATGGTTGGAAATCTAGTGACCCGCAAGAGGTCGTGAGCCGTTACGATGCATCCAATCCTGGCAAGGAGCAGGTCATCAAGGGATCGACTACCGGACCTCAGCCCGAGTTCTACGATTACAAGGAAAAAATCTACAACGAAGGATTGAAGAGCGGGCCTCAAAAGACGCCGGGTGCGCAGGCGCCCAGCGAAGAGCAGGTTAGCGCCTGGACCGCCGCGAAAGAGGAGGCAAAGAAGTGGGCGCGCCTGACGATCAGCAACAACACATCCTTGCGTGGTGCGGGAATCGGTAGCAATGGCAGAATTGCCATTGGCTATGACCAGACGTCAGTCAAGCTGGAGAAGCTATGGAAGAACACTGATGGCGGCGATTTGAGTGACGTCCTGGCAAACTGGGAGCTTGGCGAGGGACAAGAACTCAGCTCCTTGCAACTGATCCCCGAGTCGATTCAGGTCCAGCTTGTTGCCAAATACGCGGACGCTGACGGAGCACTCCAGAGTGTCAAGGTGGGGAGCCCGGTGACTATTACGCCGGTAACCGAAGTTGATCCCGACACTAATGAAGAGCGAGTCAACTGGAAACACGCCTTTAATGATCTGCCTTCCACCATCTACGGTGCGAAGATTGAGTACGGCATTGAGGAAGTTAATGTTCCAGGATTCAAACCGAGCTTCGAGATCAATGAGGTTCCAACTGAAGGCGGCCCGGATGCTTTCGCTATAGATCTGACAAACACGTTTAGCCCTGTGAATGTCAAAGTAAACAAGTCGTGGCAGGATTCGGAGGGTAACCCCTTGGAAGCAGCTGACCTGCCCGGTTCAGTCAAGGTCCAGCTAACGGCCACCTATTCCGCTGGCGAGGGCGAACACCAGGCGAGCGTCGGTAAAGCTGTTGAACTAAACTCGGCTAACCAGTGGACCTACACGTGGGCGGGCCTTCCTCGAATCATCAATGGCAAACCGGTTAAGTACGCGGTATCGGAGCTAGAAATTGAAGGCTTCACTACGCAGATAACCCCAACTGAAGATGAATCTGGAGACAAGGTCTTCGAAATCGTGAATAAGCAGGAGCCACCAAAGGAGCCTCCTACCACTCCGGAACCGTCAACGACGCCTGTGCCGACAACGGAACCCAGCACGACACCGACAACGGAACCGACAACGCCGGAACCGTCAACGACACCTGTGCCGACAACCGAGCCGACAGCGTCGGAACCGACGACCGAGCCCACTACGGAACCCACCACGGTGCCGACTACTGTGCCGACCGTGACGGAACCCTCCACTGTGCCGACGACGCCGGAACCGACCACGCCGGAACCGTCAACGACGCCTGTTCCGACAACGGAACCGACAGCGTCGGAACCGACGACCGAGTCCACCACGGTACCGACTACTGTGCCGACCGTGACGGAACCTACGACGGCGCCGACCAAGACCTCGGTACCGACGACGACGCGAGATGAAGAGCCGTCCCTATCAAAGACCGGCACCAATGTAGTAGGCTGGGCGACTCTAGCATCTGTGAGTGCACTGATTGGTGGTGTATTCGTACTGTTGCGTCGTCGCCAGATCTGAGGTGTGGATGGGGTCCAGGTTTGAAACGCAAGACAAGCTGATAGCAGCGACTCGTCACATAATCATTCATGAAGGGATCGAAGGATTCACTTTAGATAATGTGTGCACGAGGGCGGGCTTTAGTCGCGGAGCGTTCTACTCGAACTTCGCGACTAAAGACTCGCTGTTAGCAACACTTGCTGAGGACGAATATGCTGGCCTGATCGAACGGCTAAATTTGAAGGTCCAACAGTGGCAGGATCGCGGCAAACGTGAGTCCCGTGATCATGCCGTGATAGAAGACCTCCTATTTGAGGCGTTAGACGCCATCGGTGTTAACAGGTCGTTATTCATCCTCCATTCCGAAATGCTGACCCGTTCCGCTCGTGACGCTGACTGGGGCGCGCGCCTGCTCGATCTGAACGACGAGTTCGTGCGCGCCCTAAGCGCCGTCCTCGAAGCAATTCTTCACGCGGCTGGCCGCACTCCAACCCGCGATTTGAGGGCGCTCACGCACACCGTAATCGGCATTGTGCTACGCGCCGCCAGTGTTGACGCACTACGCACAACCGCTAAACTGCGAGCCCAAAACGATGCCAGCAGGGTAGTGGGACCAGCCACAATAAAAACTAATAGTCAAGAAATACCCGACTCTACTTCCGTGGCTAAATCCCCTGCACGCGACATTGTTGAAATGATTCTTTTGCTTCTTTACGCGGCCTCAGAACCTTTGCAACCATAGTTTCACCGCGCGAAATTCTGAATGTTTTGAGACAATATAAAAAGCTCGAAAAACTATTAAATTCGGGTTGTAACCTCAAATCGATAATCAGTTTTGATTCCGCAAGAATACGTTGAAAGGTTGGTTTAATGGCGCGCAGGTCACAAATTGTTTTGATCGACGACATTACCGGAGAAGAGGCCGACGAAACAGTATTCTTCGGACTCGATGGGGTGGAGTACTCCATCGACTTAACCCAAGAAAACGCGGCAAAACTACGTGCAGTTATGGACCGGTACGTCTCTCGCGCCGAACGCATCGGAGGGCGTCGCAAAGCCGGAACTGGCGTCAGCGGAAAGTCAGAAGCGCAAGTCATCCGCGAATGGGCGGACGAACAAGGCATCAAGCTCTCCGCCCGCGGTCGCATCCCCGCTAGCGTTCGTGAACTGTACTACAACGCGCAAGCCTAAACCGCACTAAACCCACCGCGCGACCCGCCCTCGCACACATTGGGACAGGCCAAAAGACAAAGCCGGCTCCCGTCCGCCCTCGTACACATTTCGAGGTACGAAAAACGGTAGCCGCGTCCGCACGGCCTCACGCCATTTTGGTGTGTCTTTGCTGGCAACTGGCATTGATTTGCACATAACCGCCCCTATCAATGTGATAATAGGAGCATGGCTTACAAACTAATTCTGCTCCGTCATGGACAAAGCGAATGGAACGCAAAGAACCTATTCACCGGTTGGGTTGACGTTCCCCTGTCAGAACTCGGTAAGGAAGAAGCCGTCAAGGGCGGCGAACTCCTAAAGAAGGAAGAAGTCCTTCCCGACCTTCTATACACGTCGCTACTGCGCCGTGCGATTATGACCGCCAACCTCGCCCTCGACGCGGCCGACCGCCACTGGATTCCGGTGAAGCGCTCCTGGCGTCTCAACGAGCGCCACTACGGTGCACTGCAGGGTAAGAACAAGAAGGAAATCCGCGACGAATACGGCGAAGACCAGTTCATGCAGTGGCGTCGCTCCTACGACACGCCGCCACCGACCATCGAGGCCGGCTCCGAATTCTCCCAGGATCAGGACCCGCGCTACGCGGGCGAGCCGATCCCCATGACCGAATGCCTGAAGGACGTCCTCGAACGCCTACTTCCCTTCTGGGAAGAGCAGATCGTTCCCGACATTAAGAGCGGCAAGACCGTTATGATCGCGGCGCACGGCAACTCGCTACGCGCAATCGTGAAGCACCTGGACGACATCTCCGACGAAGACATCGCCGGCGTCAACATTCCGACCGGTATTCCGCTACTCTACGAGCTTGACGAGGAAACTCTTAAGCCCATCAAGAAGGGTGGCACCTACCTGGACCCCGACGCGCAGGCAAAGATCGACGCCGTCGCCAACCAGGGCAAGTAAACAGGCCGAGCAGTTAAACCCCGCGCCGGGGCAGGCACGCCCTCACGCCAGGTGGAACTGCAAGTACAACTAGATACGAAAGCGACCCGAGCACTTCGCTCGGGTCGCTTTCGTAACCGGGTTAGTTGAGTGAGATTCCGGTTCGCGCACTGCCGCCCGCCGGCCGGATTCTCCGGGGAGTGGAGGCCGGCAAAGCCGTCAGTGTTAGCTATGCGTTTTCGCGGTAAAGCTCGCCCTCAATCA
Organism: Actinomycetaceae bacterium; assembly: GCA_030532405.1. Taxonomy (GTDB): domain Bacteria; phylum Actinomycetota; class Actinomycetes; order Actinomycetales; family Actinomycetaceae; genus Gleimia. The sequence goes on from JAUNLF010000005.1 coordinate 15,271, forward strand.
AGTACACGACGTTGCGGCCAACGTTCGTTGCCTGATCGCCGAAACGCTCGTAGTAGCGGCCAACCAGCGTCAGGTTGATCAGCTGCGACGGCTCCAGGTTCATGTCCGGGTTCAGCAGCATGCGGTGAAGCTCAACGTGCAGGTCGTCCATCAGGTCGTCATCAGACTGGATCTTGGTCGCAAGATCGGTGTTCGGGTCCTGCAGCAGTTCGCTGATTGCCTGGCCGGTGGCGCGACCGCGCTCACCCATGCGAAGCAGGGTGTCAGAAATCTGCTGGGGCAGTTGGTCGATCGAAGAGTAGTTGCGGGCAACAACCGCAATGTTGCGGGCCAGGTCGCCCATGCGTTCCATGTGGCCAGCCATGCGCAGGCCGGTAACGATCAGGCGCAGGTCGCGGGCAACCGGGGCTTGAAGTGCCAGCAGGTCGGTGCAGGTCTCCTCGACAGTGCGAGCCAGCGCGTCGATGCGTTCGTCAGCATCAATCGTCTGCTCTGCAAGTGCAACGTCACCTTCTTCGAGTGCTCGAGATGCTCGGTCCATAGCTCGCGACACCTGCTGTGCCATGCGGGCCATGTGGTTACCCAGCTGGGTGAGTTCCTGCGTGTACATTTCGCGCATATTTTGCGTCCCTTCAAAATGATCGCCTAGAGGTTACGACACGTATGTCAAACCTAATAACAGCATGTATATGTGTCGTACTGATAGGCAACAGGTTAACGTTTGGTTAACCGTAGGCGGCGGTTGTGTGTAATGAGTGCAATTGCTGGCTTTTCCCTCTATTCTCATTGATGTGAGCGGCCTTGAACCTGCAATTTTAATCGTGGTGGCACTCGTGTCTTTATTTGTGGGCGCGGCTGGTGCCTTGGCATTTCGTGTGTCCGATAAGGACATGCATACTCCTGTGCCAGAAGATGAGCATGTCTCTCCGGTTCACCCGGAACTGCAGTCAGCTTTGACCACAATGGCGTCAGTAGCGATTGTAGTTGACGAGGCGAACAACGTGTTACGTGCCGATGCGCGCGCGTATTCGCTCGGCCTGGTTCGTGACGACGTTATCGTGCATGAGACCGTTAAAGAAATGGTTGATTCGGTTCGGAGGACGGGCTTGACGGAGCGCCGCAAAATGGAGCTGCCCCGCTCGCGGCATTCTTCCGATTCGCCGATTTACCTGGACGTGCGTGTGGCAACGTTGCTTAGCGGACGCGTCCTGATTTTGGCGGATGATGAGACTAAAGAAAAACGAGTTGACGCTGTCCGCCGCGACTTCACGGCGAACGTGTCGCACGAGCTCAAAACCCCGATCGGCGCAATCCAGTTGATGTCCGAAACCATTGCGGATAATGCGGAAGACCCCGAAGCGGTCAAAATGTTTGCGCCTCGACTCATCACAGAGTCCAAGCGGCTCGGCGCCCTCGTGCAAGATTTGATTGATTTGTCCCGGCTTGAAAAAGGCGACCCGCTTTTGAACGCGAAACTTGTCAACATTGACGAGGCCGTGTGGGAAGCTGTTGAACTTCAGCGAAACACCGCGGTGTCTGCGCGCGTGGCGCTCATTGTTGGCGAGCCGTGCGGTGGTGTTGTGTGGGGCGACTACAACCTGCTGGTCACCGCGATCCGCAACCTGGTGGACAATGCGATCCGCTACTCGGAGCCGGACACGAGGGTGACGATCAACGCGTCCGTGTCCGACGACCTGGTTCGCGTCGCGATTGTTGACTCCGGGCTTGGCATTCCCGACTCGGAGAAGGCGCGCGTGTTTGAACGGTTCTACAGGGTGGACCCTGCGCGCTCTCGAAACACCGGCGGCACCGGCCTGGGACTTTCAATCGTCAAACACATTGCTGCCGACCACGGTGGCACGATTTCGGTGTGGTCCAAGCCCGGCCGCGGTTCTACGTTCACGCTAGTAATCCCGCAGGCTGAGGAAGAAGACTCTATCTTTAATAATGAGGACCCCGATTCGGACTTTGACGACTGGGACCTAGATGATGATTTTGAATCGTCGAACTATAAGGAACGTAAGGAGCCTGCAGAATAATGACGACTATCTTGGTGGTTGAGGACGAGGAATCATTGCGCGCACCGCTCGTATTCAACTTGCAGCGCGATGGTTATGATGTGCTCGAAGCCGAGGATGGTGAGCGCGCGCTCGCCGCGGTAGCGGAATCCATGCCGGACGCGATTTTGCTTGACCTTATGCTTCCGGGCATTTCCGGCACTGAGGTTTGCCGTCGGATCCGGCAAGACAGCGAAGTTCCCATCATCATGGTGACCGCGAAAGATGACGTTGTGGACCGCATTGTTGGCCTAGAGATCGGTGCGGATGATTATGTTACGAAACCGTACTCGTACCGTGAGTTACTTGCCCGCATTCGCGCCGTGATGCGCCGTCAGGAACGTAAGCCCAGCGAAGTTGAAGATGATGAGGACGTTCTAAAGGTTGGTCCGATCCTGGTGCGCGTGGACCGTCACGAAGTTGAGGTTCACGGCGAACTGGTGCACCTGCCCTTGCGCGAGTTTGAGTTACTTGAACTGTTGATCCGTAACGTGAACCGCGTGTTGACTCGCACGCAGATCATCAACCTGGTGTGGGGTCCGGACTATGTTGGCGACACGAAAACGCTTGACGTGCACGTGAAGCGGTTGCGTTCGCGGATTGAGGAAGACGCCAAACGCCCGAAGCTATTGCAGACAGTTCGCGGCCTGGGATATAAGATGGTTGATCCCGACGCGTGATATTGCCGCAAAGCTGGTAAAATAGGCCCGTTGGACTATCAACAGGAGTTTTACGGCGATGACATTTAAGGTTGGCGAAACCGTCGTGTACCCACACCACGGTGCTGCCACAATCGAGGCAATCACCAAGCGCGAGTTCGGTGGTGAAGAAAAGACCTACCTGACGCTGCGCGTCACAACCGGCGACTTGACCATTCAGGTTCCCGCAGAAAACGTGGAACTTGTCGGTGTCCGCGACGTCGTTGACGAAGAGGGCTTCGAGGAAGTCATGGATACCCTTCGTGAGGAGAACACGGAGGAGCCTTCCAACTGGTCGCGTCGTTACAAGGCGAACCAAGAAAAGATTGCGACCGGCGACATTGTTCGTGTTGCCGAGGTCGTACGCGACTTGTCGCGCCGCGACGCCCTCAAGGGCTTGTCGGCTGGCGAGAAGCGCATGCTCTCTAAGGCCCGTCAGATCCTAACGTCCGAGCTTGCTCTTTCCCGTGAGGTTGACGAAGAGGTTGCTAACGAGCGCCTTGACGAAGTCCTTGCAGAAACCATTGAGGACGAAGAGGACGAGAAGAAGAAGTAACCACTCGCGCTTTTTCATGTTGAGGTCACGCATTTGCGTGGCCTCAACGTGTTTTTGCGGCCCTGGGTTGGACCGCGCCGGTGGGGCGCATCGAAGTGGGTGCCTCGGGGTGCGGGTGTGAACGCGCGCTGGTCGCCCGGGTGTGGGCCCGCGGGGTGGGGTGCGCGTCTAAACTAGGGCTTATGGATCCGGTTTTCGCAGTTGTTACGGCCGCTGGTAGCGGCACTCGCCTGGGCTACGACATGCCGAAGGCACTCGTTGAACTAGACGGCGTCACCCTTGTACAACGCGCCGTGCGGGGCATGCAGCAGCTTAGTGACATTGTGGGAATCGTAGTTACCGCGCCCGCTCAGGCGCTTTCCGATTTTGAATCCATCTTTGAGGGCGACCCGGCCATCACCGTGGTTCCCGGTGGCAGCGTCCGGCAAATGTCGGTGTACAACGGGTTGGTTGAAATCCCGGTTTTAGCGCGCCGCTTGGGTTACGAGGTCACGGGATCCACCCCCGTCCTCATCCACGACGCGGCGCGTTGCCTGACTCCGCAGCGCGCAATTTCCGACGTTATTTCCGCCTTGCGGGATGGCTGCAAGGCGGTCATACCGGCACTCGCGGTTACAGATACGCAAAAGATTGTTGCGAGCAAGTCAGCCACGTCCTCGGGAATCGAAATTGAAAAAGTAACCGGACAGGTGGATCGCAGTGAACTGCGGGCGGTGCAAACGCCGCAGGGGTTCCACTGGGAAACGATTATGAAGGCGCACGACCTTGGCGCAAGGCGGTTCAAAGACACGGGTGTGGACGCAACGGATGATGGCGCGCTTGTGGAACAAATGGGGCAGGACGTGTTCTTGACGAAGGGTTCACAAATGTCCATGAAGATCACGACGAAACTCGACATGGTGATCGCCGCGGAACTATTGCGCCACGACAGCCTACGAGCCGACCTGTAACCGGAGGTTATGCCCAAATGCGGGGCAGGCGGCGACATTTTGTGATCAAGGCGCTAAAGTCGAAGGCGTGGCTATAGATCCCCGACACGAACAGGTCGCGCCCGGCGGAACGAACATGAAAGCGCCGAAGAAGCACGACATTCTAAATAAGACGGTTATTGCCTGGTCCTTGTGGGACTGGGGTTCGGCGGCGTTTAACGCGGTGGCAACAACGTTTGTATTCTCCGTGTACTTGACGTCGGGCTTGTTTGGCGACGCGGACGACACGTCAACGTCGCTTAGTTTTGGCCTAATGCTCGCGGGTTTCGCGATCGCGATTATGGCTCCGATTACGGGCCAGCGCGCGGACCGCAAGGGTAAGGGCACTTTCTGGCTCGGAATAAACACGTTCGTGGTGGTTTTGCTGACCGCCCTCATGTTCTTTGTGCGCCCCGAGTCGCCGCTTGGCACGCAGGGCGCACTGTGGCTCGGCATCGCACTGCTGGGTCTTGGCAACGTGTTCTTCGAGTTCGCCTCGGTTAACTACAACGCGATGCTCGGCCGCATTTCGACGCCGAAGACGATGGGCCGCATTTCCGGCCTCGGCTGGGGTTTGGGCTACGTGGGTGGAATCATCCTGCTACTGGTTTTGTACCTCGGATTTATCGCCCCGGAGGTCGGCTGGTTCGGTGTTACGGGTGAAGATGGTTTGAACATTCGTGTGGCTATGCTGTTTGCGGCCGCGTGGTTTGGCCTGTCCGCAATCCCCGTCTTGTTCGCGGTCCCGGGCCGCAAGCTTGAGGGCGCAGATGCGGAGCACGAGTCCATCATCGACTCCTACAAACTCCTTTGGGGCACGATCAAGCGCCTGTGGAAGTCCGCTCCGCACACCGTGTTCTTCCTGTTGGCGTCAGCGGTGTTCCGCGACGGCCTGGCCGGCGTGTTCACGTTCGGCGCGATCATCGCGGCGGGCACGTTCGGTTTTTCAGCGGGTGACGTCCTGATCTTCGGTGTGGCTGCGAACGTGGTAGCCGGTATCGCCACCATTACGTTCGGCGCCCTCGACGACAAGATTGGTCCCAAAAAGGTCATCATGATTTCGCTGACCGCAATGGTGATTGACGGGATCTTGATTTTCTTCCTGCACGACATGGGGTCGGGAATCTTCTGGGTGCTTGGCCTGATTTTGACCGTGTTTGTGGGGCCCGCGCAGTCGGCGTCACGTTCGTTCCTCGCCCGCGTTATTCCAGAAGGGCGCGAGGGCGAAGTCTTCGGACTGTACGCGACTACGGGTCGCGCGGTTTCCTTCCTAGCTCCGATGATGTTTGGCCTGTCCGTCAGCCTCGGTTCAAACTTTGTCCCCGAAGGGGCTTCCTCACAATACTGGGGTATTCTGGGCATTGTATTAATCCTATTTGTGGGCCTAATTATGATCATCCCGGTGAAGTCGGAGAAGGCCCGATTAGACACATTCAAGGACTGAAATAAACAGTGAGCCACGGAGGCGAAGCTGATCGCCCAGAGGACCCGTCGGAACATTTTGAAGGCTACAAGATAGGTAGCCCAGAGTACCGACGGATTTCGATAAGCCTGTTTTTGGCTGGCCTGGCGACCTTCGCCCTGCTCTACGACACGCAACCGGTGTTGCCTCAGATTGGTGCGCACTTTGGTTTGCGTCCAGACCAGGCGGCGCTGTCCGTCTCGGTGTCCACGCTCGGCCTCGCGGTCGCCCTTTTGGCTGTGGGGCCGTATTCGGAGGTTCACGGGCGTACGCGAATCATTTTTGCGTCCCTGTTCATGGCTGGGCTAGTTGCGATCGGCGTTGGGCTGGCGCCCACGTGGGAAGTCATGCTGATGTTGCGCCTGCTTCAAGGCCTATCGGTTGCAGGCCTGCCCGCGGTTGCTATGGCGTACCTGTCCGAAGAGGTGCACGATTCGGCGCAGGCGCGAGCCGCCGGCCTCTATATTGGCGGCACCGCGCTGGGTGGTATGACGGGTCGCCTGGGTGTTTCGGGCCTCGCGGAAGTAGTTGGTTGGCGCGGCGGCCTGATCGGCATGGGTGTGGTTGCACTGCTTTGCGCCGTCGCCGTGTGGCGCTGGCTGCCCAGGTCCCGCGGGTTTATCGCCGGTGAGTCGGGATTGAGAAACCTCGCCAAACAAACGTCCTCAATCATGCACGACAAGGTGCTGCTGGGACTGTTCTTTATCGCTGCGGCGGGCATGGGGTCGTTCGTCGGCGTCTTTAACATCATGGGCTACCGCCTCGAAGCCCCGCCGTACAACTACTCGGTTGGCGTGGTTGGCCTGATCTTCCTGGTGTATGCGCTGGGATCCTACGCGTCCGCATACGCCGGCAAAATGGCTGGAAAGTGGGGACAACGTAGCGTTGCCCCGTGGGCGGTAACCGTCATGATTGTGGGCCTGCTACTCACGCTGGCAACACCGATTTGGCTGATCATCTTGGGGCTCGCAATATTCACGAGCGGCTTCTTCGCCACTCACGGCGTCGCTTCGGGCTGGGTTGCGGCGCGCGCCCGCGCGGGAGTTGGCGCGACCGGCCAGGCCTCGTCGGGCTACATGTTCTTTTACTACTTCGGGTCGTCAGTTTTCGGCGCGCTCGCGGGCACATTCTGGCACGCGATGCAGTGGCCCGGCGTGGTACTGATGGCTGGCGTGCTACTGTTCATGCTCCTTGGCGTAACCCTGATCTTGAAGCGCATCAAGCCGCTGGGCGCCCGGTAGTTCACTTTTTTCGATTACGAGGGCGCACTGACGCCTTTTGGGGCCCCTACCGGCAGCGCGTCACACGATGGGCTTGCAAGACGCGGGCCGGGCGTAGCGAACCGGTAGTGTTACGCGCGTTTGACGACCAGGGCGGACCCGATGCCCGCAACGCCCTCACGACGTCCGGCGAAACCGAGCTTGTCGGTGGTGGATGCGGCGAGGTTCACGGGGGCGCCTAGGATTTCGCTCATGCGCGTTTGCGCTTCTAGGCGGCGAGCGCCGATGCGGGGCCGTTCACCAATGATCTGTACGGACACGTTCACGATGTCGTAGCCGGCTTCGTTTACGAGGCGCACGGTTTCGCGCATGAGGGCCTCACCGCTGGCGCCCGCCCATTCGGGCCTGGACGTGCCAAAGTTTGTGCCCAGGTCGCCAAGCCCCGCGGCGGCGAGCAGCGCGTCGCAGCAGGTGTGCGCGGCAACGTCCGCGTCAGAGTGCCCGTCCAGCCCAACCTCGCCGGGCCATTCCAGGCACGCCATCATCATTTTGCGACCCGAATCCGCGGGCGCAAACGCGTGAGTGTCAAAACCGATACCGGTGCGAAACAGGGGGATTCCGGCCGGCGTGGAAGCGCTTTTTGAAGTCATGCGTCTAGTTTAGCGAGGCTCGCCCTCGTCGAAAATGAACGAGGTCTGGAGTACGCGCGTAAAAACTTAGTACCCTAATGGTGTGAACCTTCATTTGTATGACACCAAGACTCGCGCGCTACAAGAATTTAAACCCGTCCGTGAGGGCGAGGTTGGCATCTACCTGTGTGGCGCCACAGTGCAGGGCAGCCCCCACATTGGGCACCTGCGGTCCGCGGTCGCGTTTGACACGCTGATCCGATGGCTGCGTCGCGGCGGAATGAAGGTGACGTATATCCGCAACATTACGGATATTGACGACAAGATTTTGAACAAGTCCGCGCAGGCCGGTGAGCCGTGGTGGGCGTGGGCGTCGAAGTTTGAACGCGAGTTTGAGGCCGCGTATGACGCGCTCGGCTTGTTGCCGCCAACGTTTGAGCCGCGCGCCACCGCGCACATCATGGATCAGATCAGCTTGGTGCAGCGCCTGATTGACCGCGGTCACGCGTACGCCGACGGCATGGGGAACGTCTATTTTGATGTGCATTCCCTGGATGATTACGGTTCGTTGACCCACCAGGACTTGTCGCAAATGCGGACTACTGAGGACGAGTCGCAGATTGATTCCCAGGTGGAGGCCGGAAAGCGCGACCAGCGGGATTTCGCCCTGTGGAAGGCCGCGAAGCCGACCGAGCCGAGCACCGCTTCGTGGCAGTCCCCGTGGGGGGCGGGCAGGCCGGGCTGGCACTTGGAGTGCTCCGCAATGTCGCACCGCTACTTGGGTGAGACGTTTGATATTCACGGTGGCGGTATTGATTTGCGTTTCCCTCACCACGAGAACGAGCAGGCCCAGTCGCACGGCGCCGGCTGGGGTTTTGCGAACCTGTGGGTGCATAACGCGTGGGTGACGTTGAAGGGGGAGAAGATGTCGAAGTCGCTTGGCAACTCCCTGGTGGTCGCCGACATTTTGAAGACTGTTCCCGCGCCCGTTTTGCGTTTCGCGCTGGGAACGGTGCATCACCGGTCCACGGTTGAGTATTGCGACGAGACCCTCCAGGCCGCGTCCGCCGCTTGGGAAAAAATCAGTGGTTTTGTACAGCGCGCCGGCGAAGTTGTTGATTTGGATAACGAGGACGTGGCCGCGCACCCGGTTCCGGACGCGTTTGCGCAGGCGCTTGACAACGACCTCAACGTTGCCGGCGGTATGGCCGTCGTGTACGAGTGGATCAAGACCGGCAACCAGGCCCTCCTTAATCACGATGAGGGCGTGGCTCGCGAGGCTTTGCTGAATGTTCGCGCCATGATGGACGTGCTTGGCCTGGACCCGGCGGGCGAACAGTGGGCGAGTGAAAAGAGCGAGGATTCCGGTAAAGATGAAGCCTTGGACGTCCTCGTAAATGAACTTATTGAACAACGCAAGGCCGCGCGGGCCGAAAAGGACTGGGCGAGGGCGGACGCGATCCGCGACCAGCTGAGTGCCGCGGGTGTTGTGGTTGAAGACGGGGCTGATGGAGCAAGGTGGCATATAGCGTAAACCGGCGGCTCGAACCCGCGATCCCATCTGGCAGCGGGAGCGTGGGGAGCCGAATCGCAGGACCGCTCGCGGTAGTTGCCCTGATGTGGATCGTGTTCATGATCCAGCCGATCGCGGGCCGTGACGCGTGGTCTGCGTGGGGGATTAGCGCCGGTGATTTCAGCGCGCCGTGGACGTATTTCACGTCCGTCTTTGTGCACGCGTCGCTCGCCCATATCAGCGGTAACTCGACGTTCATGCTACTTTTGGGCGTGATTATTGGGCTTGAGGGCGTAAAAAGATGGGTTGGCGTATTCGTCGGATCCGCGGTTACTGCCGGGTTGTTCGTCAGCGCACTTACGCCAAGCGGAGTCACGGTGGGAGCCTCGGGCGTCGTGTTTGGCTACTTTGGTTACATCTTGACCGCCGCCTTGGTTGAGCGAACCCTGTGGGTGAAAGTCTTGCGGATCGTGGTGGCTATCGCCCTCCTGATCTCGTACAGCGCGACGATCATTATTGGTTTCCTGCCCGCCAGCGGAGTTTCCTGGCAAGCCCACGTCGGCGGCTTCGTGGGCGGCGTGATCGTCGCAATCATTGCGGAACGCGGCGTGGAGCCTCGCAAACGGGCGCAGAGTCCATAGTTGCCTGCCCCAAGCGCTCGACGGGATAGATCGCGCTACAGCTCCCGGCATGACGACTGAGGTGTGCGCAAGCATTGACGAGGGAGAGGGGTGAAGCCGTTAGAGCGGATGTTTGTAGACCTTGCGGCGGTGAGCGGTACGCAGTACAAGGATTGTCAGCACGTCTTGCTTCAGGTCGCATATCACGCGGTAGTTACCTACTCGGTAGCGCCAATAGTCCCCTAGGTCTCCTTTGAGGGCCTTACCTCGTATGCGTGGGTCCTCCAGCTCTGTTAGGGCCTGTAGGTAGTCCGTGATACGTCTAGCGTCCCTAGGGTCTATTTTGCGTAGCTCGCTGCGAGCTTTCTCAGAAACCTCAACCTTCCAGCCCAAGGTCTGCTTTCACTTCCTCAAGCGGGTACGTGCGGGAGCGTCCAGCACGAATATCCTCTGCTTCCTGAGCCGCAAGGTAGTAGTCCTCAAGATCATCCAGGTACTCTTCTAGCGCTTCGCGAACGTACACCGACGCGGGCCGACGCGTTTGCGCGCTGAGACGATCCAAACGGCCCTTGATTTCGCTGGGGAGGCGCAGACTCAAAACATCACTCATGTAAACAAGTATACGTCTCAACCCTCCCATAAGGGAGGGGGTAATTTCCACGTCTCAACCACTTCTTCGGCATACTCCAGATCTTCCCATCTACTCAAACGGGACAAAACCGGGGACAGTTCACTATCGTGTCTATTTTGGTTAATGTGCGCCGGATTTAACCCCTGACAAATGTCATGGTTGGAACCGGATGGATGCCCTACTTAGTTAGGTGCGGTTCGCGATGTACTTAAACCATGACACAGACTATGAGTGCGCCGATGCGCGAAGCGAAGCTACCGACCGGCAGGCGCTTGATCCCCGAGGTTACGCCGGCTTTAGAAATCGATAATACTTCGAAGTCGTTTGGCTCCACGAGGGCGCTCGATGGTTTCTCGATGAGGGTCATGCCCGGTGAGGTCATGGCGTTGCTCGGCCCAAACGGGGCGGGAAAAACCACGGCGCTCGACATCGCCCTCGGACTCCAAACTCCGGACAGCGGGTCCACGAACCTGTTCGGCATGGATGCGCGGCGGGCAATCACGATGGGCTTGGTCGGCGTCGTACAACAAACAGACGGACTGCTCACCGATGTGTCCGTCAAAACCATGCTCGACATTGTCGCCTCCACGATGCGCGACAACCAGCCTGTTGAGGCCGTAATGGAAGCCGCGGGAATCACGCACCTGGCAAAACGTAAAGTCCGCAAACTCTCCGGCGGTGAACGCCAACGCGTCCGCCTCGCCATCGGCCTGTTACCAGACCCGCTCCTGCTGATTTTGGATGAACCAACAACCGGCATGGACGTTAACGCCCGCGCCGAATTCTGGCAGTTCATCGCCGCGCAAGCCGAAACGGGGCGCGCCGTCCTGTTCGCCACCCACTACCTTGCGGAAGCCCAACAATACGCCAAACGCACCCTAATCATGCGGGCCGGCAAAGTCCTAGCCGACGAATCCACCGACGACCTACGACGCAAGTACGCCGGATCGCAACTACGCATCTTCCACGAGGGCGACGCCGCCGCCGCATTCACACACATGGCGCAAGCCCGCGGCAGTCGCGACTGGCTGATCGAAGCCGACGGCCAGCGCGTCCTCGTAAAAGGCCACGACCTAGATGACGCCGCCAGGGCGGCCCTAAACCTACCGGGCGCACACGACCTGGAACTGCGGGAATCAAGCCTAGAAGAAGCATACGTAAGGCTAGTAGGCGAGGAAGGAAACTGACATGACCACGGTAACCACAGCGCGGCCACTCTCACAGCGCACACCCACCCCACCAATCCACGGGTTCTGGCCAGTCACCTTCAAGAACGTCATAATCGCAATGACCAACCCGTGGAACCTCGTGTTCACAATCGGCCTGCCCGTCATGATCTACCTAATCTTCGGAACCATCGAAATGGCCGAACAGCCCCTAGAACACGGCAACGTCGCGGCAGCCGTACTCGTCTCAATGGCGCAATACGCAACCGTCATGGCAATCTCAATGCTCACCGCAGAGATCGCAATCGAAAGCTCAAAAGGCTGGACGCGCACAATGGCACTCACACCCCTCGGCGTGCGAGCCTACATGTTCGCGAAAGTACTAATCTCCGTGATCGTTGGCATCATCGTTCTAATACTCATCTTCACCATCGGACACGCCACAGGTTCACAAATGGACTTCCCCACCTGGGTAACAACATTCGGCCTGATCGTCATCCTCTCAGTAGTACCCGCACTGCTCGGCCTAGTTGTCGCAGCAATGGTCGGCGGTGAACAGGCATACGGCGTGCTCGGCGGTTCCGTCGCCCTACTCGGATTCCTATCCGGAATGTTCGTACCACTAGACCAACTCAACGAATTCTTCCAAACCTTCGCCAAATTCACCCCACTATGGGGCATGAACCAAATCGCGCTCGGACCCCTCACCGGATGGACAGAATTCGACCACCTCGCCATCGTCAACGTCCTCGCATGGGTCGCAATCATGGCAGCAGGAGCCGCCGCCCTATCCAAACGCTTCACCAACCGATAAATAAAATAGTATGAGGGCGTGCCAGCCCGCCCTCATGAACTATCCAGGAGACCCACGTGACCTCGGAACTCAAAGAGCGCATCTGGAAAGAGCGCCTACTATCCCTGGCATTCGCGGCACCATTCCTAGTATTCGTCGTGCCCGGCATCTACGCAGGATTCTCCAACTTTCCAAACCAACGCGCAGTCATCTTCACAATCCTGGAAGTCATATTCGTCCTAAACTACATAGCCGTATGGCCACTAAACGACCCCGCACCAGTCAGGCAACACTTCACAAAAACCTACCTAATATCCATCGGCACACTATGGGCGCTAATCACAGTATTACTGCTGTTTCACGACTACGTCACCGTGTTTAACATCGTGTATTTAGGGCCCGCAATAGTCTTCCTCACCCCGCGAAAATACCTCACACCCACCGTCATCACATACGTGGCATACTCGGGCCTAGGAATCGCGGGAGTCTACCTCCTCGGCAGCAGCACCCGCGAAACCGTCTTAACCGCGGGCGGAGTCATAACGATGAGCCTCGTCGTCGTCACCCTTGCACGCGGCCAAATGGACCGCGAACGCCAAAGCGAAATCGAACAGATCCGCGCCAAAAACCTGTCCGTAGAAGAAGAACGCAACCGCATGGCATCCGACCTCCACGACGTACTAGGACAAACACTCACCGCAATCAACACGATCTCACAACTATCCGCAAAACTACTCGAACGCGGACAAGTCGATCAGGCTCGTGAAACCCAAGAACAAATCGCACAACTATCCCGCGAAGCCCTACAACAAATGCGCGCCGTCGTACACTCACGCCAGACGCTCTCCATCTCCGAAGAACTCGACCGCGCCTACCAACTCTTGACCGCCGCAAACATATCCGTATCAACCTCAGTCGAAGTACACCGCCTACCCGACCACGTCGAAGACGCCGCCGCACACGTCATCCGCGAAGGGGCAGCCAACATAGTCCACCACTCACTCGCCAGCCACTGTCAAATCACAGTTTCCAAAGAAGGCGTACGCATCACCGACGATGGCCGTTACCGCGCCCGAGGGCAAGCCAACAACCCCAGAGCCCAACAAACCGCCCCCTCGAATACAACCGCAAACCATACGCCTGCCGCAGGCGCACCCGAACAAGGCCCGTCCAAGCGGGCCCCAATCGGACAAACCTCAGCCGATTTCACGCGCCGCGGACACGGCATAGAAAACCTACAAGCCAGAGTCGAAGGCATCGGCACCGTAACCGCCGGGCCGCTCCCCTCCGGTAACGGTTGGGTCCTACAACTCCACCTGGACCCCGCGCTCACAACAACACGCCCCACCCCCGACGACGGCGATGACATCGACAACAGGCCAGAACAGCCCGCCCAGCCTGAGCCAGTCATGAGAAAATAGCCCCGTGATCCGCATAGCCATAGCCGACGACCAAGCAATGGTCAGAGGCGCACTCGCCGCCCTACTCGCCCTCGAAGACGACATCGAAATCGCAGGCACCGTCGGCACAGGCACACAAGCCGTTGACCTAGTCAAAACCGACCCACAAATCGACGTCGTACTAATGGACGTCGAAATGCCCGACATGGACGGCCTAGCCGCATGCGAAAAAATCCGCCAAATACGCCCCCGAACGCGCGTACTAATGGTATCCACCTTCGGACGCCCCGGATACGTACGCAGAGCCTTCAACGCCGGAGCCTCAGGCTTCGTAGTCAAAGACGCCCCCTCCGACGAACTAGCCAACTACGTGCGCGACGCCGCCCGCGGCCGGCAAGTCATCGACCCCCAACTCGCCGTCGAATCCCTAACAATCGGACACAACCCCCTAACCGAACGCGAAATCGAAGTACTCCGAGAAGTCGAAAACGGCGGATCCATCGACGACATCGCAAACGCACTATTCCTATCAGCAGGCACAGTCCGAAACCACGTGTCCTCAATCCTCGGTAAAACAGGCGCACGCAACCGAGCGGACGCGGCAACAACCGCTCGACACAATGGGTGGCTGTAAGCGGGCCGGGCTGTACAATAGTCGCCAGTTGTAATCCGAAAAAGGTAGGTAAACATGCCGGTCGACGGTGGTGCGCGAGGACGCAAACGGACAGGTAAAGGCGCAACCAAAGGCACAGGCGGCCAACGCCGCCGAGGCCTGCGCGGCAAGGGACCAACCCCCAAAGCAGAAGACCGCGAATACCACATCGCATACAAGCGCAAACAAGAACGCGAAGCAGAACTCGCAAAACAACGCCAACGCGAAGCCCACCGCACCCGCACATCCATCAAAATCACAAAAGACCACGAACTAATCGTCGGCCGCAACCCCGTCTGGGAAGCCGTCGAATCCGGCATCAACATCATCCGCGTATTCATCGCCGCAGACGCAACCGACACGCGCGTCGCAAACGTCCTCAAAGCTGCCACACAACAAGGCGCAACCATCGTCGAAGTCACCCGCCGCGACCTCGAAAACGCGTCCGGCGAAACCGCCCACCAAGGCATCGGCATCGAAGTACCCGAATACGACTACGCCACCGCCACAGACCTCCTAGAAATAGCCGAAGACCAGCTCAAAACTCCCTTAATCATCGCGCTCGACCAAGTCACCGACCCCCACAACCTGGGCGCAGTCCTACGCTCGGGAGGCGCTTTTGGTGCCACCGGCGTGCTAATCACCGAACGCCGATCCGCCTCCGTCAACGCAACCGTTTGGAAGGTCTCCGCCGGGGCGGCAGCCCGCGTGCCCGTCGCGCGCGAAACGAACCTCGTGCAGTCACTACGCGCACTCAAAGAAGCAGGATGCTTCGTAATCGGCCTCGACGGCAACGGGGACGTAAGCCTACGCGACCTTGAACTAGCAACCGAACCCCTAGTAATCGTCACCGGAGCGGAAGGCAAAGGGCTGTCCCGCCTCGTGCGCGAAACGTGCGACCAAATCGTATCCATCCCCATCGAATCCGCGGTCGAATCCCTAAACGCCGCGGTCGCCACGGGCATCACCCTGTACGAAGTCGCCCAAAAACGCGCTGCCGCTAACTAACCGCGCGAGTCGCCAAAATAGTGGCGGCCCCGTCTGGTGCTACGCAGTCGCGCTACAGGTACCTAAACCGGGACGCCGGTACCGTGCGCCCGCTAGATGAACGGGTTGTAGAAGCGGCCGCCGTTAACCCAAATGAGCGCCGCCGCGAGACCCAAAAGCGCAATCGATGCCACGATCGCCACCCAGTCACGCGTGCGAAGTGGACGAATGGTATACCACGTGCGCCGGTTTGCTTTTCCGAACCCGCGAAGCTCCATGGCCGTAGAGATAGTCTCGATGTGCTCCAGCGAAGACAACAACAAGGGCAACAAAATCGACGCACTGTTCTTCACGCGCGTACTAAACGAAACATCGCGAGACGTGTCCACCCCGCGCGCTTGCTGTGCCTGCGAAATCTCACGGTATTCGCGCTGAACGTCCGGAATGTAACGCAAAGCCAGTGACACCGAGTACGAAACCTTGTACGGAATCCCAACCCGATTAAGCGAGGACGCAAACTCCGACGGCGAAGTTGTCACAATAAACAACAGCGCGATCGGCAACACCGCGAAATACTTCAGTGTCACGTTCAACTGGTAGAAAAGCTGCTCGGCCGTAACCGTGTAACGCGGCGTAATCTGCCAAAGCTGCGTCGTCGTCCCATAAATCTCAGTACCGTACTGCGGGGCGAACACAAAGATCATGATGTTGTTCAAAATCATCAGGATCAAAATCAGCCACAGCACGACCTTCAGCTTTGCAAGTTCGATCCGCGAAGACACCCACAAAAACACGGACACGAAAACCATCAGCACCAAAAACCGCGTGTCGAACCCGAGCATCGCGGCGATCGACGCGGTCACCATCATGATCAGCTTCGTAGTTCCGGTCAGCGAATGCATGAACGACTTGCGCGGAATGTAGCCCAGTATCGCGGTTCTTTCAGCCATCGTTACCGTCCCGTTCCCAAATGATCCGCGAGGACGTCCTCGCGCCACTGGTTTTCACGCGCAATGAACTGTTCGATGAACGCGGTCGCATCCACGTCACTACCATCAGCTACCCGAAGCGCCAGGTCGTACAGGGACGTCGTGCGCAGTGATGCGGCGCGCGTCAGTTCAGGGTTGGCCAGCACTGCGGCTGACGACTGCTCGGCAATAATCCGCCCGTCGGACATCACCAGCGCCCGGTCGGTATATTCAAGGGCCAGGTGCATGTCGTGCGTGATCAGGATGATCGTGATTCCCGAGTCGTTAAGCGACTTCAAGAACTCCATGATCTCGGTGTAGTGCGCCCAGTCTTGCCCCGCGGTCGGTTCATCCAAAATGATGATGTCCGGCGTTGTCACCATGACCGACGCGATTGTCACGCGTTTGCGTTGCCCGTAAGACAGCGCCGAAATCGGCCACTCCCGGTACGCCCACAGTCCGCACGTTCTAAGGGCCCGCTCGATGCGCGCCTGCTTTTCGTCTTCAGAAATTTTTTCGTGTTCGAGGGCGAGCGACACTTCTTCTAAGATGAACGTCTTCGAGATCATCTGGTTCGGGTTTTGTAGCACGAAGCCGATGTTCCGGCCCCGCCTCGCAATGGGGGTGTCGGTGATGTCTTCCCCGCGCAGTCGCACGCGCCCGGTGTCTGGCTTTTCGAACCCGCAGATGAGTTTGGCGAGCGTGGATTTCCCCGCCCCGTTGGTGCCGCAAATGGCTACGACTTCGCCTTCGAAAATCCGGGTTGAAACGCCCTTGATGATGTCCACGTCGTTGATGCCGAACTCAATGTTTTCAAGTTCCAAGATTGGGTTCGCGTCGGGAGGAACCATGCGCGGCTCGCGCGCCCAGCTTGCCAGTTCGGCGCGCGCCGCGGCCGGAATGTGAACGCTGCCAACAGATTCGGGTTCGTCCTCACTGGCCACATCGTGGCCCGCCATACGCAGGGCCGTGACGTAAAGGGGTTCGCGAATGCCGTGCTCGGTTAGAACGCGGGAGGCAATGATTTCGTTTGGCGTACCATCGGCGACGATCCGCCCTCGGTCCACAACAATGATCCGATCGACTTTGCAGTGAAGCACGTCTTCGAGGCGGTGCTCAATGATGATGATCGTCGCGTCGCCGGCCGCACGCTTGTGCAGAGCGTCAATCGTTTCAATCGCCTGCTGCCCAGAAGCCGGGTCGAGGGATGCAAGCGGCTCGTCGAACAGCAGAATCTGCACGTCGTCAACCAGGACGCCCGCCATGGAGACGCGCTGCTTTTGCCCACCCGACAAATCCTGCGGAGCCGCCTGCAAACGGTCTTCAATGTTCACAACCGCCGCGGCCTTCGCAACGCGCGCATGCATTTCGTCATGTTCAATTTGATCATTTTCGAGGGCGAACGCGATGTCCTCGGCAACACTCAGGCCAATGAACTGGCCGTCGGGGTCTTGCAAAACGGTGCCGACGATCTTCGAAGTCTCATGCAGTGGCGTCGTGGTCGGGTCGATGCCGCCCACGCGCACTGTCCCGGAAAACTCGCCGGGGAAACGGTAGGGGATGAGCCCGTTGATCACGTTAGCGATCGTTGATTTACCCGAACCCGACTGGCCGACGATCGCTACCTTCTCGCCGCGGTTAATCGTGAGGTTAACGTCGTGCAGGGTCGGCTTGGATTGGGCGCGATATTGGAATGTGAAGTCGTGAAACTCGATGATCGGCTCAATTTTGGCATCACCACCGGAGCGGGCGCGAACACCATTGGTGACGCCGCCCGCGCCCTCGGTGTCCGCTCCCGCTCCGTTTTGGCGATGCTCGGTCACGACCCGCTTATTCCTTTTCTTGCAGCGAACCCGCGGAAGTGCGGGTCTTCGCGTAGGCAATCACGATCAGCGTGCCGATAATCGCCGTGGTCAAAACGTTAGAAATACCCGCGACCGCGCCCTGGGTGAATACCTTCGAGGCCGGCTCAGAGTAGATCACGATATCAAGCACCGGCGCGATAACGATCCACGCCACCGCGTGTGCAATCACGATCGCCACATTGAACCGTACGAGGCCCGCACGGTCGATCCCGTCCTCTTGCACGCGATCCTTCATCATCATGAAGCCCATGATGAGGCCCGCGATTGCGGAGGCGACGATCCACGACCACCACGGCCCGTAAGACGTGGCGTCAATCAGGAAGTGGCCGATAAAGCCCATGAGGCCGGCAACGACCGGGCCGTAAAGCAGGGCGAAAACAGCGATCAAAGCGTACTGCAGGTTGATCGTAGTGTTAGGAACGGGTGTTGGGATTACCGCGAACCGCCCCAACACGAAAAACAGTGCTGCACCAATACCGGTTGCAACCACCGCGGTTACCGGCGATGTCTTGTTCATTTTTCTCTCCTTGTACTATGCCTGGTTGATGAAGATGGCTGGTGTAGGAACCTGATTTAAGAGGCTGAATCGCTCAGAAGTCAGGTTGATGAAATAGTCGGATTAGGAAACGGGCGCCGCCGACGGTGGGAACGTGAAGTCAACTTTCCAGTGCACGCCCTGCCCCACGGAGTACGCCTTTGCAAACGACCCGCGATTAATCGCGATCGCCATGTTGTCCAAAGAGTTCGTATAGATCAGCGCTTCACCCACCGACACGTCGGCAAATGAGCGCGCGTAGCGAAGCGGGGAGGAGTACACGTCCCCGTGATCAGCCCTGATGTGCACTTGCACGTAGCGTCCAAATTCGACGCCGAGTTGCAAGAACATTTCGCGCGGAATGTTGGTCCACAATGACCCGTACCGCACGTCGTGCGTGTCAATCGTGCCGAATGCCTGGTCGCCCTCAATGTAGGGCTCCATGACGGGTAGTGTTATCGCGTTTTCGGGGTCGAGGGCGGGGCCGACTTCCTCAAAAGAGATCAGGCCCGACGCTAGGCGCGCCCCGGTGTAGGAGTAAATGTCGCGTCCGTGGAACGTGTACGACTCGCCGGAGCCAGGCAAGCGGTTAACGGACTCGTCGATTTCGCGCAGGCCGTCAAGCCCGTACTCGATCGCAATGTGGGTGAGCGTGCCATTATCTGGCGTCACCACGTAGTGCCCGGACTTCGTCTTTGCAACAACCGACAGGCGACTCGATCCAACACCGGGGTCAACAACCGATACGAAAACTGAGCCTTCCGGCCAATACCCCAGGGTTTGCACCAGTCTGCACGATCCTTCCCACACGTCGTACGGGGGAATATT
The DNA here is from genome assembly GCA_030532405.1 of Actinomycetaceae bacterium. Classification (GTDB taxonomy): domain Bacteria; phylum Actinomycetota; class Actinomycetes; order Actinomycetales; family Actinomycetaceae; genus Gleimia. The sequence continues at coordinate 34,819 of JAUNLF010000005.1, forward strand.
GTGCGTGAGGTCGTGGATCGGCAGACTTGGATCCACCGAATACGCAACCCCGTGCATGGCCGATACCGCGCCGTCGGAATACCCGAAGTCGGACTGCAAAATTAGAGGCATCATTTCGTCTCCTAGGCAAAGGAATTCCAGACTCTCTCAGGCTACCCTCAAGAGCTCGCAAAGATTCGCTTCGAGACTTAAATTGGACGAGATTTTGCCAGGGACGTCCTCGTAAACGTTTAAATGGGCTCAAAGTTAATGTCTTGGCGATAAAACTTCATGAATGATCAAGGCTTGAGATAAACGCGCGTTAAAATGTCACGAAAAGATAACGAACCTTGACATCGAGTTAACTAATAGATGAGTTTTGGACTAATCACCTGTTTCTTGGGAGAAGGAGCTCCTATGTCGGAGACTACTTATCAGGCCATAGCCATGATCATCTACCTGGTTGCGATGATCATGATCGGCCTATTTGCATATAACCGCACCAGCGACTTTGACGACTACATGCTCGGTGGTCGCAAGCTGGGCCCGCTCGCGGCGGCTCTGTCGGCAGGCGCGTCGGATATGTCCGGTTGGCTCTTGATGGGCCTGCCCGGAGCAATCTACCTAAACGGCCTCATTGAAGGCTGGATCGCCGTCGGCCTGACGGTTGGCGCATGGCTGAACTGGAAGTTCGTCGCCCCGCGCCTGCGTTCGTACTCCCAGGTGGCGTCAGACTCGATTACCGTGCCCTCGTTCCTCGGCCAGCGTCTGCGTGACCGTTCGAACCTGATCCGCATCGTCGCGGGCATCATCATCTTCGTGTTCTTCACGTTCTACGTATCCTCCGGCATGGTCGCCGGCGGCACGTTCTTCGAAGCCTCGTTCGGCATGAACTACTACCTCGGCCTCGTCCTCGTATCCGCAATCGTCGTGCTCTACACCCTCGTTGGCGGCTTCCTGGCAGTGTCCTGGACCGACGTGGTGCAGGGCCTGATGATGGTCACCGCCCTCGTCCTCGTCCCCATTGTGGGTATCGCACACGTTGGTGGCTGGGGCGAAATGACCGCGGCTGTACGCGACGTAGATCCGAACATCTTCTCGCTAACCGGCGGCATGACCGCCGGCCTGGCCGCAATGGGCGTCATCTCCGCACTCGCTTGGGGCCTCGGCTACTTCGGACAACCCCACATCATCATCCGCTTCATGGCGCTGCGCTCCGCAAAGGAATCCGCAAGGGCGCGCCGCATCGGCATCGGCTGGATGGCCCTCGGCGTTATCGGTGCGGGCATGACCGCTATCGTCGGTGTAGCCGTCTACCAGCACGACGAAGGCCAGCTACCCAACGCCGAATCCGTGTTCATCTCGCTCGGCCAGCTACTGTTCCACCCGCTGATCGCAGGCTTCATGCTCGCAGCAATCCTCGCCGCAATCATGTCCACGATCTCCTCCCAGCTACTGGTCACCTCCTCGGCAGTCGTGGAAGACATCTACCACGCGTTCACCAAGCGTGACCTGTCGGGCAACAACGGCGTTCTGCTCGGCCGCGTAGCGGTCGCCATCGTTGCGGTCCTCGCCGCGGCGCTCGCCTGGCCGCGCTCGGACACGATCCTCGGCCTGGTCGCATTCGCGTGGGCGGGCTTCGGCGCCTCGTTCGGCCCGACCGTCCTGCTATCCCTGTACTGGCGCAAGTTCACCTACCAGGGTGCAATCGCCGGCATGATCGTCGGCGCTGTCACCGTAGGCGTTTGGGGCAACGTCTCCGGCGGTATCCTTGACCTTTACGAGATCCTGCCAGGCTTCCTGTTCAACCTCATCGTGGCCGTCATCGTATCCAAGATGACCTACCAGCCGAACGAAGAGATCGAAAAGGAATTCGACGAGGCCCTAGCCTCAGTCAGCTCCGACTAAGGAAAACCGTAAATGCAGCTCCGGCTTCTCTAGCCGGAGCTGCATTTAGTTTGGGCGGATAGGGCAGCCCCGCGAGGAGCGCAGCTAGCCACCGCGGCGGGGCGTCAGCCCGCGCTCGGATTAGCAGAAACCCAGCCCGCCCTCCAAAATAAAAGCGGCCAAAAGCGTTATTCATACGCAACGCCCGGTAGTCCTCTACAGTAAGACTGTAAAGAAACTATGCGCCGAGGCGGCGGCAAAAAAGTTACTTAAAAATCGATCGAAGGAGACGATATGACTGCACCCAATACGGATTTTGCAGAGATTGCCGAAAGGGCACTGCTGCGGGCCCGCAAATGGGCCGACGAGTCCAACAAGTACCCCATTGATCCGGCGGCAAAGTTGCTCGCAGACGTCCTCGAAGATGAGGACGGCCTGGACTACACCGTCTCTTTTGTTGATGGCGTAATTCGCCCCGAGGACGAACAGGTCGCGGCTGACCACCTCGCCGAAATGGGAAGCATGAACCCCGACTTCCTACCCTGGTATTTGCGCACGCCCGCCCTCGTTGGCGGTGCTGTTGGCAAATTCATTCCGGAAGTTTCAGTACCGGCTGCCAGGCGCGTATTCCGCCAGCTTGTTGGTGACCTGGTTGTGGACGTAACGGACGACAAGTTGGGGCCCGCGATTGAGCGTCTAAAGGCGGACGGCTCGTCGCTGAACGTGAACCTACTTGGCGAGGCCGTGCTGGGTGACCGCGAAGCCCGCAAGCGTCTGGCTGACACTAGGCGCCTGCTGGAGCGCGACGACATCGACTACGTGTCGCTGAAGGTTTCGGCTGTTACCGGTCCGCACAACCCGTGGGGCTACGACGACGTAGTCAAGCACGCTGTGGACGAGCTAATGCCGATCTACCTGTACGCGGGACGCAGCGGCAAGCGCAAGTTCATCAACCTCGACATGGAGGAATACCGCGACCTGCACTTGACCATCGACGTGTTCAAGCGGATTTTGGCGCACCCGGACCTGAAGGACTACCCGGCCGGTATCGTGCTTCAGGCGTACTTGCCCGACACGCTGGACGCGATGAAGGACCTGCAGGAGTGGGCGGCCGCACGCGTTGCCGACGGTGGTGCACCCATCAAGGTTCGCGTTGTGAAGGGCGCAAACCTCGCCATGGAAAACGTTGACGCGAAGATGCGCGGCTGGGAGCTCACCACCTGGGAGTCCAAGCAGGCCACCGACGCGAACTACCTGCGCATTTTGAACTGGGCAATGACGCCCGAGCGCATAAAGAACGTTCGCCTTGGCGTTGCCGGCCACAACCTGTTCACCATCGCTGCTGCGTGGGAGCTGGCAAACGAGCGTGGCGTGCAAGATGACATCGAAATCGAAATGCTGTCCGGTATGGCCACCCAGCAGGCAGCCGCCGTTCGTGAGGACGTGGGCGACCTGCTGCTGTATGTTCCGGTTGTAAGCCCTGACGAATACGACGTGGCGATCTCTTACCTGGTTCGCCGTTTGGAAGAAAACTCGGCTGACGAGAACTTCATGGCTTCGATTTTCGACATCGGAACCGACCAGGGTGCTTTTGCTAAGGAGAAGCGCCGCTTCCTGGCCGCTGTTGACCAGATGGAACGCGAGGGCGACACTCGGGTCGGCCCGAACCGTCACCAGGATCGCAGCACCGAAACGGAAGAAGACATCTCTAAGCCGGTCAAGACCCCGTCGGGCGACTGGACCTTCAACAACACCCCGGACTCGGACCCGTCACTGCCGGCAAACCTGGAGTGGGCACGCCAAATCGCGGCGCGCGTAAAGGACTCCAAGCTGGGCGTAGACACGATCGAAGCCGCGGCAATCAACACCGAAGAGCACCTGAACGAGGTCCTGCAGCGCGCATATGAGGGCGGCAAGAAGTGGGGTGAACGCTCCGCTAAGGAACGCAGCGACATCCTGCACCGCGTCGGCGTCGAAATGGGTCGCCGCCGCGGCGACCTGATCGAGGTCGCGGCCTCCGAGCTCGGCAAGTCGCTACAGCAGGCTGACGTTGAGGTCTCCGAAGCCATCGACTTCGCGCACTATTACGCCGAGCGCGCACTCGACATCGAAAAGGTTACCGGCGCCAAGTTCCACCCGGTTCCGCTCACTTTGATTACCCCGCCGTGGAACTTCCCAATCGCGATCCCCGCCGGCGGCACGCTGGCAGCGCTCGCGGCTGGCTCGGGCGCAATCTTGAAGCCCGCGTCCATTGCGAAGCGCACGGGCGCTGTGCTCGCCGAATGCATGTTCGCAGCGGGCGTTCCCGAGGACGCGTTGACGCTAGCTAAGGTTGGCGAGCGCGAACTTGGCACGCAACTCGTAACCGACGAGCGTATCGAGCGCGTCGTCCTCACGGGTGGTAGCGAGACCGCGGAACTGTTCCGCTCTTGGGATCCAACCTTGCGAATCATGGCGGAAACGTCTGGCAAGAACGCAATCGTCATCACGCCGTCGGCCGACCTGGACCTGGCCGTGAAGGACGTTGTGGATTCCGCGTTCGGTCACGCCGGCCAGAAGTGTTCGGCGGCCTCGTACGTGATTTTGGTGGGTTCAACCGGCTTCTCGCGTCGCGTTCGCGACCAGCTGTTGGACGCGGTCAGCTCGCTGCACATCGGTTGGGGTGACGACCTATCCGCCGAGATGGGTCCGCTGTCGGCTGAACCTGGCGAGAAGCTCTACAAGGGCCTAACCCAGCTTGATCCGGGCCAGAAGTGGGCAATCAAGCCCAAGCAGTTGGACGATTCCAACCGCTTGTGGAGCCCCGGCGTCCGCATCGGTGTGGAACCGGGCTCCGAATACCACTTGATCGAGTACTTCGGCCCGATCCTGGGTGTCATGCGCGTTGACACGCTTGAAGAGGCCGTTGAAGCTCAGAACTTGGTTGACTACGGCCTCACGGCGGGCCTGCATTCGCTGGATGCTGACGAGATCAACTACTGGCTAAACGAGGTCCAGGCCGGCAACGTTTACGTAAACCGCGGAATTACGGGCGCTATTGTTCAGCGTCAGCCGTTCGGCGGTTGGAAGCGTTCCGTCGTTGGGGAGGGCGCGAAGGCTGGCGGTCCGAACTACCTGTTCGGCTTCGGCGAGTTCACTCCGGTGGAGGACGCCCCGGTGGACGCCCGCGATGGTAGCGACTTCCCGCCGGCTGTGAATCACGAAGCTAACGTGCGTTCACCGCAACTTCGCGACCTGCTCGGCTCCGCAAAGCGTCTATTGGACGAGGGCGATTACGAGCGCCTGGCGACCGCAATCGAATCCGACCAGCACGCTGTTGACACCGAGTTCGGCATTTTGAAGGACCCGTCAAAGGTTGGTGTGGAGCGTAACCTGTTCCGCTACGTTCCGACCCCGGTGAATATTCGCGCAGGTAAGGACGCGTCGCTTTACGAGATCTTCCGCCTGCTGTCCGCGGGCCTTGCGATTGGCGAGATCTGGAAGCGGGATCCGGACGACGAGACTTCGTTCGAGCGTTCCTACGCCGGTGATGGCATCATCGACATGGACCTCACGCTGTCGGTAACCGACTTCCTGCCCACCGACCTGTCGATCCTCCTGGGCAACCTGGGTGTCGAACTGCTGGTGGAAAGCAAGAAGCAGTTCCAAGAGCGCATCAGCGAGGAAGCGGATGAGGGTGAAAACCTTGACCTGCGTGTCCGCATGATTGGTGAGGACGGAGACGAGCTGCGCCACGTTGTAGGCGGCTCAATCGACGTTGCCATTTGGGATGGCCCGGTTACCAGCGCTGGCCGTATCGAGATCCTCCCGTTCGTCCACGAGCAGGCAATCTCGATCACGAACCACCGGTTCGGCAACCGCACCCCGCTGTCCACGCAGGTGCTGCCGCAGGAGTAAGCGGAAAACACGCTTAAAACCGGTAGCGGTTTGAGCTGAAAAGTTCGGGGCGGTCACGAAAGTGGCCGCCCCGAAACGCTGTTTGGAGTATTGAAAACTGTCGTGCCAACACCGCGGTCAACGCGTCCGCGCGGTGGCACCACCCGGGAAAACTCTTACCCTCGTGGTGGCGCGGTGGTTTCGCGCACCACAAGTTCGGGCTTGAAGGTTGCCGAATCCATTTGGTTTGAAGTGTGCTTAATGTGCGCTACCAGGGTGCGCACGGCAGCGTGGCAAATCGCTGGAACGGGTTGGCGCACGGTCGTGAGTGCGGGGGATAGGAACGGCATCACCGAGGAGTCATCAAAGCCGATTACAGACACGTCCTCGGGAACATTCATTCCCTGGTCGATGCAGTAACGGATGGTTCCAAGCGCCATGATGTCGGATGCGCAGATGATTGCGGTGGCGCCTTGGTCTAGGACGGTGCGCGCGGCGGCTTGGCCGCCCTCGACAGTGAAAAGGGTTTCGGAGGTGATGGGTTCGGAATCGGGGAGCATTTCCTCGACGCACTCTAAGTAACGCTCGTACTTGGCGCGCGCGGGGCTAAAGCGAAGCGGGCCGGACGTGAATGCGATCCGCTTGTGTCCAAGCCCCACAAGGTGGCGCATCGCCTGAGTTACCGCGTTGCGATCGTCGGTTGAAAAATCAGGCGCGTCAATCTTGTCGTTGGAACCGTTGATGGTCACAAACGGAATCGAGTTTCTGACCAGTGATTCGTAGCGCTTCGTATCCGCATTGAGGTCGGCGTGTAAACCCGAGACGAACACGAGGCCGTCAACACCCTGATGCAAGATGGCTTCCACGAGGGAATCCTCGGTGGAGCCCGCCGCGAACTGGGTGCCTAGCAGGGGAGTGAAACCCTGCTGGAGCATGTTTGTCGAAAGGTGTTGCACGAACTGCGGGAATACGGGGTTTGTAAGTTCGGGAACTATGAGGCCGATGAGGCCGCCGGAACGCTCGCGTAACTTTTCGGGACGCTCGTAACCAAGCAAGTCGAGGGCGCGTAACACTGCCTCACGGGTCTCGTCAGCAACCTCGCTGCGCCCGTTTAAGACTCGCGACACGGTCGCTGTTGACACGCCCGCCTGCTCCGCGAGGTCGGACAGGCGAATTCGACTGGCCATGGCCACTCCTTTGTACATAGCCGGCTCAATAGATTGCGGCACTGCAACAAGCCGAAAAAACTTGCAATGATTTTCATACGATATCAAGATGTGTGTTAAATATCTAAAACTTGAGGTTTTTAGGCAAAAATAGGGCAAAGAGGCGGCTATGTGGAGCTAATGTGCGCAGTGTTTGTAAAGATTTAGTTACGATAGCCATGAAAATTTCTGAAAAAGCTTGCAAAACACTGAAAGCTGTTTACAATCGAAGTTGTCACAGAGATGGACACGATTTTTCAGTTTCCAATTTCAAGGAGAAAAAATGCGAAGGGGCATTGCACTACTAACAGTTGGCGCTCTGTCGGTTCTCGGACTGACCGCATGCGGTGGCGGCGGAAACGACGCTGAGGCACCCGCACCGGAAGAAGGGGCCGAAGCACCCGCAGAATCCACTGGCCAGACCCTAACCGTATGGGTTGACGCAAACCGCGAAGCCGCATTCAAGACGGCTGCGCAGGCTTACACGGACGCAACTGGCAACGATGTTGAACTCGTTGTCAAGGATAACGAGCAGATGCGTACCGAGTTCTCGACCCAGGTCCCCACCGGCCAGGGCCCGGACATCGCTTTTGGTGCTAACGACTGGATCGGTGAGTTCGTAAACAACGGCCTCATCTCCCCGGTTGAACTTGGCGACAAGGCGGGCGACTTCTCGGAGGGCTCCGTCGCAGCATTCACGTTTGACGGCCAGGTTTACGGCGTTCCTTACGCTGTTGAGAACCTCGCGATCATCCGTAACGCTGACCTGGTTGATTCCACGCCGGCTACTTTCGACGAAATGATCGAAATGGGTAAGGCCGCTGGCGTTGAATACCCGTTCGTCATTCAGGTTGGCGAAGAGGGCGACCCGTACACCATGTACCCGTTCCAGTCTTCCTTCACCGGCCCCGTTTTTGAACAGAATGAGGACGGTTCCTACACCTCGAACCTAGCGATCGGCGGCGCGGAGGGCGAAGCGTTTGCTCAGTGGCTGCAGGAGCAGGGCCAGGCGGGAACTATCTCGACCTCGATCACTTACGACATTGCTCTTGATTCGTTCAAGAACGGTCAGGCTCCCTACATTCTGGGCGGCCCGTGGATGCTCGCTGACTTTGAGGGCATGAACATTGCTGTGGATCCGATTCCGTCGGCTGGCCCGAACCAGGGTGTTCCGTTCCTCGGCGTCCAGGGTGGTTTCATTTCCGCTAAGTCGCAGAACGCTCTGATGGCTAACGACTTCCTGGTCAACTACGTTGGCGACGAGGCCGTGCAGGATGAGCTTTACAAGGTTGGTAAGCGTCTGCCGGCTCTGACCGCTTCGGCTGACAAGGCTGCTTCCGACCCGTTGATGGCTGGCTTCCAGGCTGCTTCTGAGGGCGGCTTCCCGATGCCTAACATCCCCGAGATGGGCGCTGTCTGGACCTTCTGGGGCAAGACTGAAGCTCAGATCTTGAACGGTGACGACCCGGTCGCCACCTGGAACAAGATGATTGACGACATCCAGGCTGAACTGGATAAATAACCGAGTAACAAGAGGTGCAACTGGGTGTCCGGTTGCACCTCTTTTACCTAGGATTTTCAAATGTCGCAGATGACCAAACAGACCGACGCGTCGCGTCGGAGGGCGGAGCGACGCAAGGAACTCAGGAAGCGTGACTCCCAAGCCACTTCGTGGGGAACCGGCTCCGTTATAAAGATTGTCTTGATGGCGATCGTTAACGCTTTGGGGATTTATATTATCGCCGCGTCTTTTAGTGGTGGATCCAAGGTGCTCGGCGCACTTATGACGCTGTTGCTTCTTGCTTTGGACTGGGTTTACTTCTCGAAGCGCAACTCGATGATTCCGGCCAAGTATTTGGCGCCCGGCCTGATCTTCTTGATTGTTTTCCAAGCGTTCACAATTGTCTACACCGGCTACATTGCGTTTACTAACTACGGTCACGGCCACCTCCTGACTAAGGAAGCCGCGATCGAGTCGATCCTGTTGCAAAACAACACGAAACGCGTTGAGGGTTCACCGCAGTATCCTCTGTCGGTAGTTTCGGATGGGAATGAGCTTGGCTTCGCGGTCATCGATGGTTCGCAGGTCAAGGTTGGTAGTGAGAATCAGCCGCTTGAAGAAGTTGACGCAACCGTTGAGGGTGGCCGCATTACGGAGGTTGACGGCTGGGAAGTTTTGAGCGCAGGTGATCTGGCGCAGCGTCAAAACGAGGTTTTCGAGCTTCGCGTACCGCTGTCCGATGATCCTGATGAAGGGGCTATCGGTACTCAAAACGGTATGACTGGCTTCGAGTTCACTTCGACCCTGCGCTATGACGAGGCCACCGACACGATGGTTTCCACCGAGGACGGCACGGTGTATTACGCCAATGATGAAGTTGGCGCATACATGACGGAGGACGGAACTTCGGCCGGGGTGGGCTGGCGCGTTAACGTCGGGTTTGACAACTTTATTGAGGGATTCTCGGATGCGCGTTACGCGCAACCGTTCTTTAAGGTTTTGATCTGGAACGTGATTTTTGCGTTCATGTCGGTTCTGACCACGTTCTTGCTGGGCATGTTCCTTGCAATCGTGATGAACGATGATCGCATGCGGGGGCGCAAGGTTTACCGAACGATCATGTTGCTTCCGTACGCGTTCCCGTCGTTCATGACCGCGTTCTTGTTCGCGGGCATGATGAACCAAAAGTACGGTTTCTTTAACCAGATTCTGGGCGCGCAGATTCCGTGGCTGACCGATCCGACGCTGGCGAAGGTTTCCGTTTTGCTGGTGAACTTGTGGATGGGCTTCCCGTACATGTTCCTCATTGTTACGGGCGCGCTTCAGTCGATCTCTCACGACCTGATTGAAGCTGCGGAGATTGATGGTGCTTCTTCGTTTGAGGTGTGGCGTTTTGTGACGCTTCCGCAGTTGATGATTGCGCTGACTCCGCTACTTATTGCTTCGTTTGCGTTTAACTTCAACAACTTCAACTTGATTTACATGTTGAATAGGGGTGGCCCGGCGATGCCGGACGCTTCGGTTCCCGTTGGTAACACGGACATCCTCATTTCGATGGTGTACAAGATTGCCGGTCTGACTGGTGAAGCGCTTCCGGACTACGGTCTGGCGGCCGCCATGTCGCTCGTTATCTTCCTGATTGTGGGCGCGGTGTCTATGTACTCATTTAAGAAGTCGAATGCCATGGAAGGGGTGGCGTGATGACTACGCAGACGATGTCAAAAGCGAAGCCGGCGCCCAAGCAGAACCGTATGCCGTTTGGCCGTTGGTTCAGCAGTATCGGCTTCCGCCACGTGGTTGGTATTTTGGCTGCGATTTACGCGGCGTTCCCGATCATGTACGTGATTTCAGCGGCGCTGAATCCAGAGATTAAGACGACGCTGACGGGTGCAAACACGTTGTTCTCGTCGGTGTCTGGGGAGAACTTCGCGGAACTTTCCGACACGATGTTCTGGACGTGGTTCTCTAACACGGTGATCATTGGTTTGGCGACCTCGGTTGGTACCGTGCTGATGGGTGCGGCGGCCGCTTACGCGTTTTCGCGTTACCGCTTCTCGGGCCGCAAGGTCTCGTTGCAAGCTCTGCTGATTATCCAGATGTTCCCGCAGTTGCTAACCTTCGTTGCGATCTTCTTGCTTCTAACCACGCTGGGCGAGATTATTCCGGCGCTCGGCATTAACTCGAAGATGGCGCTGATCGCGGTTTACTGGGGTGGCGCCCTGGGGGCGAACACGTTCCTCATGTACGGCTTCTTTAACTCCATTCCGATGGAGCTCGATGAGGCGGCAAAGATTGATGGCGCATCCCACGCTCAGGTTTACTGGACGATCATCCTGCCCTTGGTGATTCCGATCCTGGCTGTTGTCGGCCTGCTGTCGTTCATTGCGGCGTTTAACGACTTCGTGCTTGCCCGCACGATTTTGACGTCGCAGGAAAACTGGACGCTTGCGATTGGCATGAACATTTGGGTTGGTGGCAACGATAAGAACTGGGACTGGTTCGCATCCGGCGCGGTAATCGCCGCGATCCCGATCCTGCTACTGTTCCTGTTCTTGCAAAAGTACATTGTTGCCGGCCTTACCGGCGGCGCAGTTAAGGGGTAACCCGCCGAGCCGCGAAGGCTAAATCCGCGGGCTCAACAAAAGGCTAACTAGCGATCCCATCAAAGAGGGCGTCCCAGCTTAGGTTGGGGCGCCCTCTTGCACGCGCCCGCCCTTTTGGACCAAAAGATGAAGCAAAGGTGCTTTAAAGGATGCGTTTAACGTAGAATCTTGAAGTCAGAAGCTCCTTTTTTTAGGCAAAGCTTTAAACACGTTCCGCGAGGCGCCGCGCCTTGCGTATGGAGGATGAAAATGCCAGCTGTAATAGTCGTCGGGACTCAGTGGGGCGACGAAGGCAAGGGCAAAGCAACCGACCATTTGGGAGCCGAGGTCGACCTCGTAGTCAAATTTAACGGTGGCAACAATGCGGGTCACACGGTTGTGATTGGCGACGAGAAGTACGCGCTTCACTTGCTTCCCGCCGGAATCTTGTCTGAGGGCGTCACTCCGATTATTGGCAACGGTGTCGTGGTTGACCTGGAGGTCTTGTTCCAGGAGATCGAGGATCTGCAGAAGCGTGGCCGCGACACGTCGAACCTGAAGATCTCGTCGAACGCGCACATCATCCCCTCTTATAACCGTTTGATGGATCGTACTACCGAGAAGTTCCTCGGCAAACGCCAGCTGGGCACCACCGGTCGCGGTATTGGACCCAGCTACGCGGACAAGATGAACCGGATCGGTATTCGCGTTCAAGACCTGTTCGACCCGTCGATCTTGCGTCAAAAAGTTGAGGGCGCCCTAGCTAACAAGAACCACCTGCTGGTGAAGGTGTTCAACAAGCACGCGGTGGATGTTGATGAGGTAACCAACGAGTTGCTGTCTTACGCGGACCGCGTGCGCCCCATGGTTGTGGACGCGTCGCTGATGGTGAATGACGCACTCGATGAAGGCAAGACCGTCCTGTTCGAGGCCGGCCAGGCAACCATGCTGGACATCGACCACGGCACGTACCCGTTCGTGACGTCCTCCAGCGCGACCGCGGGTGGCGCGTGCACGGGCGCGGGCGTCGGCCCCACCCGTATTGACGCCGTGGTTGGCGTGACGAAGGCGTACACGACCCGCGTCGGTGAAGGTCCCTTCCCAACCGAACTGTTCGGCGACGAAGGGGACGAGCTGCGGACACGCGGTGGCGAGTTCGGCGTAACCACCGGACGCCCTCGACGCACCGGCTGGTTTGACGCCGTCGTATCCAGGTACGCGACCCGCGTTAACGGCCTAACCGACCTTGTGGTCACCAAACTCGACGTGCTAACCGGCTACGAGCAGATTCCAATCTGCGTTGCATACGACGTTGACGGCGAGCGGGTTGACGAAATGCCCATGCACCAGTCCGACTTCCATCACGCGAAGCCGATCTACGAGTACATGCCCGGCTGGACCGAGGACATCACCCAGGTTCGCCGCTTTGAGGACCTACCCGAAAACGCGCAGCGCTACATCGAACGGATAGAAGAAATCTCGAAGGTACGCGTCTCGGTTATCGGAGTTGGCCCCGGCCGCGAGGCCGCGATCGTGCGTCACAAGCTAGCGCGAAAGTAAACCCAAGAGATCACCAAGTATGGATGCGGCCGGCGCAAAGTTTGCGCCGGCCGCATTTCTCGTCCTCATAAGTGATGTTCATAACGTAAAGAATGTGCAAACTGTTTCTTTTCCTTGGGAATTGGCCCAAAAACAGTGTTGGAAGGGTTAATGAACGTGCAAAATCTGGCTGAATAGGGGATGATTAGAGGGTGACCGAGGCAAGGCCTCGGACTGAAAGCCCTGTGGGTGCAAAAAGCATCCAGGAAGTACAAATGCCCTAGGAGGCTAAGGTATGACCGTGACAATTGATGATGTTAAGTCGGCCGCTCCGGCTAACGTCCCTGAAGATGTTGTTAAGTGGGTTGCAGAGATCGCCGAGCTGACGACGCCGCGCGATGTTTACTTCTGCGACGGCTCCGATGAAGAGTGGGACCGACTGACTTCAGAAATGGTCGAGTCCGGCATGTTCACGAAGCTGAACGAGGAGAAGCGTCCTAACTCCTTCCTCGCCCGCTCCAAGCCGTCAGACGTTGCTCGCGTCGAGTCCCGTACCTTCATCTGTTCCGAGAAGGAAGAGGACGCAGGCCCGACCAACAACTGGGCTGACCCGAAGGAAATGAAGGAAACCCTAAATCGCGTCTTCACGGGCGCTATGAAGGGCCGCACCCTTTACGTCATCCCGTTCTCCATGGGTCCGATCGGTGGCCCGATCTCTCAGCTTGGTATTGAGATCACGGACTCCCCGTACGTTGTTGTCAACATGCGCATCATGACCCGCATGGGCAAGGCAGCTATGGACCTGATCAACGAAGGTCAGGTATGGGTTCCCGCCGTTCACTCCGTTGGCGTTCCGCTAGAAGAGGGCGAAGAGGACTCCACCTGGCCCTGCAACGACGAGAAGTACATTACGCACTTCCCCGAGACCAACGAGATCTGGTCCTTCGGCTCCGGCTACGGCGGCAACGCGCTGCTTGGCAAGAAGTGCTTCGCACTGCGTATCGCTTCGACCATGGCACGCCGCGACGGCTGGATGGCAGAGCACATGCTCATCCTGCGCCTCACCCGCGAAGCCACCGGCGAGCAGTACCACATCACCGCAGCATTCCCGTCCGCATGTGGTAAGACCAACCTCGCTATGCTGCAGCCCACCATTGAGGGCTACAAGGTAGAGACCGTTGGCGACGACATCGCGTGGATGCGTCCGGGCCCGGATGGCCGCCTACGCGCCATCAACCCGGAGGCCGGCTTCTTCGGTGTTGCACCGGGTACGTCCTACAACACGAACCCGATGGCAATGGACACGATGCGTGAGAACACCATCTTCACGAACGTTGCACTTACCGATGAGGGCGACGTCTGGTGGGAAGGCATCGACGGTGACGTTCCCGCACACCTGATCGACTGGCACGGCAACGACTGGACCCCCGAGTCCGACCAGAAGGCCGCGCACCCGAACTCGCGTTTCACCACGCCGGCCGCCCAGTGCCCGATCATTTGCCCCGACTGGGAAGCACCCGAAGGTGTCGCAGTCGACGCAATCCTGTTCGGTGGTCGCCGCGCATCCAACGTTCCGTTGGTTGCCGAGCAGTTCTCGCCGCAACACGGCGTATTCATTGGCGCGACGGTTGCTTCCGAGCAGACCGCTGCAGCTGAAGGCGCTGTTGGCGCACTGCGTCACGACCCGTTCGCAATGCTCCCGTTCTGTGGCTACAACATGGCTGACTACTGGGGCCACTGGCTCGAAATGCAGGAGCAGCTTGGCGAGAACTTCCCGAAGGTATACCAGGTCAACTGGTTCCGTAAGGATGCTGACGGCAAGTTCATGTGGCCGGGCTTCGGCGACAACTCCCGAGTCCTCGACTGGATCATCCGCCGCAAGGCTGGCGAAGTTGAGGCCATCGAGGGTCTGACCGGCCTGTACCCGAAGTTCGAGGACTTCAACCTTGAAGGTCTTGAAATCGGCAAGGAAGAGTGGGACGCCCTATTCGAGACGGACCCGGTTTCTTGGGAAGCTGAACTTGAAGATACCGAGAAGTACTTCGAGCAGTTCGGTGACAAGATCCCCGCTCCGATCACGGAAGAGGTCAAGAAGTTCCACGAGCGCATTGACGCCGCAAAGTAACCGACACAGCGTATTTGACGCGTAAATAAAGTTTGAGCCTCGCAGTAGCCCTGCGGGGCTCAAACTTTGGGCCGGCTAGCTGTGCGCTGTGCGAGGCCACTAGAGTAAAAGAAGTGCAACGCCCAGTTGTGATTATCCGTTGATTGAGGTTTGGCAATGAAGATTTTGCTTTTGGGTTCCGGAGGACGCGAGCACGCCCTCGCACGCGCAATGGTTGCTGGAACTGACCACGATTTGTATTGCGCTCCTGGGAATCCGGGAACGATGGCGCTTGGCAAAAATGTCGAGCTAAACCCCAACGATCCGGCGGCCGTTGCCAAGTGGGCGAGCGAGCGGGACGTGGACATGGTTGTAATCGGCCCGGAAGCACCCCTGGTAGCGGGAGTTGCGGACGCGGTCCGCGACGCCGGCATCCCAGTTTTTGGTCCGAACCAGGACGCGGCAATGCTGGAAGGCTCCAAGGCTTTCGCGAAAGAAATCATGGCGGCGGCCGGCGTGGAAACAGCGCGGTGCTTCCCGTGCCGATCAGAGCAGGAAGCGCATGCCGCCCTCGAACAAATGAAACCACCGTACGTCGTTAAAAACGATGGCCTCGCGGCCGGTAAGGGCGTCGTAGTTACCACCGACCTGGAAGTCGCCCGAGCGCACGCCACCACGTGTGTGACCGCACCCGGCGGTGCTGTGGTGATCGAGGACTACCTGGACGGGCCCGAAGTATCACTATTTTGCGTAACGGACGGTGAAACCGTGGTGCCGCTGGCGCCCGCGCAAGACTTCAAACGCGCGCTCGATAATGATGAGGGCCCAAACACGGGCGGAATGGGCGCGTATTCGCCACTGCCGTGGCTACCCGAAGGCTTCGTTGAAGAGGTCGTTCAAAACGTTGCGCAGCCGGTTATCGACGAGATGCGCAGGCGGGGCACCCCGTTTGCGGGCCTGCTGTACTGCGGCCTGGCGGTAACCAGCCGCGGGATTAGCGTGATCGAATTCAACGCGCGCTTCGGCGACCCTGAAACGCAGGTGGTGCTACCGCGTTTGAAGACACCGCTTGCAGACCTGCTCTACGCCGCGGCAACCGGCACGCTCGCGGACTTTGAGCCACTCCAGTGGCGCGACGAGGCTAGCGTCGGCGTCGTGATGGCCGCTGAGAATTACCCGGCAACGCCCGTCCTCGGAGACCGTATTGATGGCATCACGGATGCCGAAGCGGTGGAGGACGTGCACGTCTACTTTGCGGGCGCCAAAGAAAACGCGGACGGCAAGCTTGAAACGTCCGGAGGACGCGTACTGCTGGTCAACGCGCTGGGCGCAGACCTAGATCAGGCGCGTGAACGAGCCTACGAGGGCGTATCGAAGATCGCGTTTAGGAACGGCCACTACCGAACTGACATTGCGGCGAAGGCCGGCCAGATTCAGATTCCTACCGCGTAAGGTGACTAGAACTCGCGGGGAGTGAGGCGCGCAGTGTTACGTGCGCTGTGAGAAACGCGCCCAAACTACCCGCGCACAATAGTCAAGCGGTAGGCTGTCTTTGAGTTTGGCGGAAGGGGTAGGCCTACATGACGTCGGAGAGCGTGAACTCGGTGGACACCGAGGCGCAAGAGGTGAACGCGGCCTCAAGGAACCTGGATAAGTTGCTCCGGGAGACCCGGCGACGCCTGTACGCTGCGGCGGCAGCTGCCGACTATGAGATGCTCGGCGAAGTTCAAAGCCTGCCCGATTCGGAGATTGAAGCGATGGAGCGTCGCCTGCGCGGCGGCCTACGCTCGGCTGAACTGGACCACAGGCGCGCGGTGGCTCGCCTTGCCAGTGCGGACACGCCGCTACCATTTGCTGACGCTGCCAACGAGTTTGTAACCAACACGCTAAAGGGCCGCGACATTGCGGACCCGCCCGCGCGAACCCAGTACACGACCGGCGCGGGGGTGGATGAGCAGACCCGCTCCGACGTGTTTACGAAGACGATGAGTCAGCGCGGGCTCACGCAGCTCGGCTTCCCCAAAGGCCTACCGGTCGGCGACCCTCCGCGGATCACGGCGAACGCGGGGGAAGTCATCCTGGTGATTGCCGAAAATGGGCGTCCCGAGGACGGGATCGACGTTGCCACTAGGTTGGCGGCGCGGCTGAATGCGCCCTCGAAAATCGTACTTGCCGGTGCGCGCACGGTGAATCCGGGCCCACAAAGCCGCGCCCGATCGGCGGAAGAACTGCAAGAGATTCGCGATGAGAACCCGGACGCGGTCGTGATCTTGTCGGTTGTGAATTCTTCGGTGGCTTCGCACCAGCGCAATGCGGGCCGTATCGTGTCGTCGATTGATTCGGCGCAAACCTGGGTGGTTGTGGATGCGCGGGGCGACGCCGCGCACATCACTCGCGCGGCCACGAGTCTGCCCGGCGAAGTAACCCCCGACATTTTGGCGGTCACCCACCTTTGGGAGGCGCGCCGCCCCGGCGTCGTGCTGGATCCGGGTGTGCCCGTCGGCCTGATTGACGGGGCGCCGGCCTCCACGGCCCTGTGGTCGCTGATCGCTGACGACGCTTACATGCGCCACGTGTCTAACCAAATGAGCAACCCGCCTAAAGAAGATTCCGCTGCAAAGGAGTAGCCATGTCCGCCCTGCAAATCCCCGGTTGGAGCCACGTTTCGTCGGGTAAAGTCCGCGATCTTTACGTGAATGAGGACGATCCTGACCAACTGCTGGTGGTAACTAGTGACAGGATCAGCGCGTACGACTTCGTGCTGGACACCGAGATCCCCGATAAGGGCAAGATCCTAACGGGCTTATCTAAGTGGTGGTTTGACCAGTTGAACGTGGAAAACCACGTGATTTCCATGGATGTGCCCGAGCAGGTTGCGGGCCGAGCCATGATTTGTGAACGCCTTGACATGTTCCCCGTCGAATGTGTTGCCCGCGGATACCTGACGGGTTCGGGCCTCGCGGAATACCGTTCGGATGGCACCGTGTGCGGCATTGAGCTGGAGGATGGCCTCACGGAGGCGTCCCGCTTGTCGCGCCCGATTTTCACGCCCGCCGCCAAAGCGGAAGTGGGGGAGCATGACGAGAATGTTTCCTTCGAACGCGTTGTTGAAATGGTTGGCGAGGACGTGGCGCACGCGCTGAAGGCGGCAACGTTGAACATTTACTCGCGTGCTGCCGAGCTAGCCGCGGAGCGCGGCATCATCTTGGCGGACACGAAGTTTGAGTTCGGTGCGCGCGCGGACGGCTCCCTCGTGCTCGCCGATGAGGTTCTAACCCCCGACTCGTCACGTTTTTGGCCCGCCGACCAGTGGGTTGAAGGACAGCCCACCCCGTCATTCGACAAGCAGTACGTGCGCGACTGGCTAACCTCGGACAAGTCCGGCTGGGACCGCACCAGCGGAGAACGCCCGCCCGCCCTCCCGGACGAAATCGTAGAAAAAACGCGAGACCGCTACGTCGAAGCGTACGAGCGCATCACCGGCCAAAAGTTTGAAGCGTAACCCCGCAAGGTAGCGCAACCGGCTGGCGTCCGACGCGCGCGAGACGACCAGAAGAAGACTGGAACTCCCGCAGGTACCGATCCCAATCCTAAAGATGGGATCGCCCTCGAAAATCAATAAAACAAAATACGGAAACTTGGCGTCCCAACAGGTGACGCTTTACCAGTTTTGCGGCTTCTTTAAGTAGGCTTGTGTCGTGACGTAAAGTCACTGGTCGACACCAATCGCAACTAAAGGAAGTAGTGATGGGACGAATCCTCGTTGAAGTAATGCCCAAATTGGAAATCCTGGACCGTCAAGGAAAGGCCGTGATCGCTGCGCTACCACGCGTAGATGTCACGGCCTTTAAATCTGTACGCCAGGGAAAGACTTTCTACCTGGAGGTAGAGGGCGAAGTTAGCGAGGATGACCTCGCGCAGGCACGTAAGGCGGCCGAGACTGTGCTGTCTAACCCGAACATTGAAGATGTCGTTCGCGTTGAGGCGCTGGAGGACGACAAGTGAAGGTCGGTGTCGTAACTTTCCCGGGAACCCTGGAGGCCGCTGACGCTACTCGCGCGGTCCAGGTTGCGGGCGCGCAGGCCGTGCAGCTTTGGCACGAGGACACCGATCTGCAGGGTGTGGATGCGGTGATTTTGCCCGGCGGTGCAACGCATGGCAACTATGTGCGTCCGGGTGCGCTCGCGGCGCTGTCGCCGATTGTGGGCGTGATTAAGGAGGCCGCGGCTGACGGCCTGCCGGTGTTGGGTCTTGGAAATGGTTTCCAGATTCTGTGTGAAGCTGGCCTGCTTCCCGGCGCTTTCGTGTCTAACGCGGAAGGCAAGTACATTTGCAAGGACACCACTTTTAAGGTCGAAAATAATAAGACCGCGTGGACGTCTAAATACGATGAGGGCGCCGAAGTGACGCTACCGCTTCGCACGGGCTTCGGCCTGTACGCTGCTGACCCCCAGACCCTGCAGGATTTGGAGGATTCGGGGCGCGTCGTTTTGCGATACAACGAGGACGTGACGGGCTCGGCTAATGCGATAGCGGGCCTGGCTAACGAGGCGGGCAATGTTGTTGGCATGATGGCCAGCGTGGATCACGCCGTGGAAGCCGGATTTGGTACGGGAACGCCGGGTAGTCATCGCGGTGGAACCGACGGCCTGGCGGTATTCGAATCGGTCGAACTTTCGCTTCAGAACAAGTAGGGGAATGACGATGGTGGATCCAAAACAAACAAATGAAGGGGCCGAGCAGATTGTGGCTAACGTGCCCGCGGAGAATCCCCGCCCGAGCGAGCGTCCCGACACCGTGCAGGACGCGGCTAATACTCCCGACCAGGAGATGCCTTGGGCGTCCCTTGGCCTGACTGAGAGCGAATACAACGACATTGTGGGGCTGCTGGGTAGGCGTCCGACTAACGCGGAACTCGCAATGTATTCGGTGATGTGGTCGGAGCACTGCTCGTACAAGTCTTCGAAGAAGCACTTGAAGGAACAGTTTGGCTCTAAGACTACCGAGGCGATGCAAGAGAACCTGCTGGTCGGTATCGGCCAGAACGCGGGTGTTGTGAACATTGGTGACGGCTGGGCGGCCACGTTTAAGGTGGAGTCCCACAACCACCCCTCCTACGTAGAGCCTTACGAGGGCGCTGCCACCGGCATTGGTGGCTGTGTTCGCGACATCATCTCGATGGGTGCCCGCCCGATCGCTGTCATGGACGTGCTGTGCGTGGGGGATGCGCAAAACCCTGACACGGCGCGCGTGCTTCGCGGAGCTGTTGACGGCCTGGCCGGCTACGGTAACGTCCTCGGCGTTCCGAGCATTGGCGGCCAAACGAGCTTTGACCCGTCCTATCAAGGAAACCCGCTGGTTAACGCAATGTGCGTGGGCGTTATGCGTCATGAGGACGTGCACCTGGCTAACGCTGAGCACGTCGGAAACAAGGTTGTCCTGTTTGGTGCCCGCACGGGGGGCGATGGTATTGGTGGCGCTTCGATTTTGGCGTCGGAGTCTTTCGCGGATGACGAGTCGATTGCCCGCCCAACCGTTCAGGTTGGCGACCCCTACATGGAAAAGCAGATCATCGAATGCATGATGGAACTGTTTGAAAACGGCGTTATTGAAGCGATTCAAGACCTGGGCGCCGCGGGCATCTCGTGCGCGACTTCGGAGCTGTCTTCTAACGGCAACACCGGTATGCGCATCAACCTAGAAAACGTGCTGTTACGCGACCCGACCCTGACCGCGGGTGAAATCCTCATGTCAGAGTCGCAAGAGCGCATGATGGCAACCGTGCCGCCCGAGAAGATGGACGAGTTCTGGCGCATCGCCAACAAGTGGGGCGTAGAAGGCTCCGTTATCGGTGAGGTTACCGGCGACAAGCGCCTGGTGATCGATCACTTCGGTGAACGCATTGTTGACGTTGACCCGAAGACCGTCGCACACGAGGGCCCCATCTACGACCGTCCGTACGCGCGACCCAAGTGGCTGGACGGCCTGCAGGCAGACACGAGCGAGTCCCTGCCCCGCCCTCGTACACGCGACGAAATCGCAGACGACATCCGCAAGGTCCTAGGATCTGTCAACCAGGCCGCAAAGGGCTGGATGACCGACCAGTTCGACCGCTACACGCTGGGCAACACGGCGCTGTCACAACCGGATGACGCGGGCGTGGTTCGCGTCGACGTGGAAACCGACCGCGGCGTCGCCTTGTCGTGCGACTCCAACGGCTGGTACGCAAAGTTGGATCCGTACGCGGGCGCACAGCTCGCGCTCGCGGAAGCCTACAGGAATGTGGCGACCGTCGGTGCGAAGCCGATCGCCATTTCGGACGGCTTGAACTTCGGCAACCCGGAGGACCCGGACGCGATGTGGCAGCTCGTGCAGGCCATGACGGGCCTGGCTGACGGGTGCAAGCAGATGAACATCCCCGTCACGGGCGGCAACGTGTCGTTGTACAACTCTTCGGGCACCGAGATGAGCCAGCCCGACTCGTCGATTAACCCCACGCCGATCGTCGTGATGCTGGGCGTTATGGAGGACGTCAAGAGGGCGCGCCCCTCCGGCTGGTTCGACGAAGGCCTGGCCGTCTACCTGCTCGGTAGCACCGCTGACGAACTGGACGCGTCGGTTTGGGCGCGCGAAGTTCACGGCCACATGGGCGGCATGCCGCCGAAGGTGGACTTGGAGGCGGAAATGGCACTCGGACGCGTGCTGCACGCCCTCGTGAACAATGACGGTCCGGATGGAAACCCGCTAATCTCAGCGTCACACGACGTTTCTGAAGGCGGCCTGATCCAGACGCTCGTTGAAATGGCGACGCGCGCTGGTATTGGTGCCAGCATTGATTTGGCGGCGCACGTGAAGGAAAACGAGATCGACGACTTCGCAGCGTTGTTCTCTGAATCGCAGGGCCGCGTTGTTATTGCGGCTCCCGAGGGCGCTCACGAAGCGATCGTCGCGGCGGCGGACGCCGAGGGCGTTGCCTGCCAGCGCATCGGCATCACGGGCGGCACCCTGCTGACCATCGCCGGCGCCGACACGCTGGGCGACATCGCCGGATACGACGAGTCCATGCTCGACGGGGCCGACGAAGAAGCCCCCAGCGAGACCGGTGTAGGCCAACTCGTGTTCAAGGTTCGCGAACTATCCGAGCAGCTGGAATCCCCACTGCCTGACCACTTCGCGTAACAGATACAGAAAGGTCGGCTCCCGCTTTCGTGGGAGCCGACTTTTGTATTACTTTTCCTAACGGTGTCTAACGAATCTCTTTGAACCGCGACTGGTGGAATACCAGCGGGTCGGATTCGGTGTCGCTGTGGTAGTCGACGACCTCACCAACCAGGATGATGTGGTCGCCCCCGTCGTACGTCGCCCACGGCCTGCACGTGTAGTAGGCGTGTGCCTGCGCAAACCGTGGCGCTATTCCGAAGTTGTCCCAGTCGACGGTCACGTCCTCTTGATCGCCGCCCGCGAACTGCATTGCAATTGGTAACTGGTCGTTGGAAAGGACGTTAATCGTGAACGGTTTTCCATCCAACCTTTCAGCGGCTTTCGAATTTTTGTGTAGATTTACGAGGACGAGGGCGGGGTCTAGGGACACGGATGTGAAAGAGCTGACGGTAATGCCGGCTGGTACTCCGTTGTTGTCGTAGGTGACAACGGTGACTCCGGTTGCAAAGTTACCCAGGGCGTCGCGAAGTAGGCGAGGCTTGATTCTGGGTGTTGAGTTTGAGTTAGCCATTATCCCTCCTGCGTGCCCGAGCCTAGCCCAGATCGCATATGATTTGCGCGTCGTGTTAGAAAAAACACGCGGGGAATATGCCCGAAATTGGGATCTGGGTTTTTCTGCAAGATCCCGATGGTGTTTACTAAGAACTGACTAAGACTTTCCAATATTAAGGGTTGCTGAGTCGAGGAGTTGAGGAGTTTAGAACGTCCTCGACGGTATTCCTAGGAGGGAGACGATTTAAATGCAGAGAATTGATGAGGTCATGGATGAAGTCCTCAAAAGGAATCCTGCAGAGCCTGAATTTCACCAGGCTGTCCGTGAGGTTCTGGAGACTCTGGCACCCTCGATCGAGAAGCACCCTAAGTATCAGGATTACGCACTGCTAGAACGCCTGGTCGAACCCGAACGTCAAATCATTTTCCGCGTCCCGTGGATCGATGACGAGGGTAAGGTGCAGGTGAACCGCGGGTACCGCGTGGAGTTCAACTCGGCACTCGGCCCGTACAAGGGTGGCCTGCGGTTCCACAAGTCGGTAAACCGAAACATCATCAAGTTCCTCGGATTTGAACAAATCTTTAAGAACGCCCTAACGAATCAGGGTATCGGTGGCGGCAAGGGCGGCTCTGACTTTGACCCGCACGGCAAGTCCGACAACGAGGTCATGCGTTTTTGCCAGTCCTTCATGACCGAGCTTTACCGCCACATCGGCGATATGACCGACGTTCCCGCCGGTGACATTGGCGTGGGTGGCCGCGAGATCGGCT
This sequence comes from Actinomycetaceae bacterium, assembly GCA_030532405.1. Taxonomy (GTDB): domain Bacteria; phylum Actinomycetota; class Actinomycetes; order Actinomycetales; family Actinomycetaceae; genus Gleimia. The sequence continues at coordinate 57,976 of JAUNLF010000005.1, forward strand.
ACCTGTTCGGCCAGTACAAGCGCCTAACGAACCGTTTCGAGGCTGGCGTCCTAACCGGTAAGGGCCTCGGCTGGGGCGGGTCCCTGGTCCGCACGGAAGCAACCGGCTACGGCACTGTCCTGTTTGCCCAGTCGATGATGCACACGCGTTCAGAGCGTTTGGAGGGCGCCCGCGTAGTGATCTCCGGGTCCGGTAACGTCGCAACCTACGCGGTTGAGAAGGCCCAGCAGCTCGGCGCCGTGCCCGTAACCATTTCGGACTCGTCCGGATGGGTGTACGACCCCGAAGGCATCGACGTTGAACTGCTACGCCAGGTGAAGGAAGTTGAGCGCGGCCGCGTCTCCGACTACGCCAACCGCAAGAAGGGGGCTGTCTTCAACACCAAGGGCAACGTGTGGCAGGTTGAATGTGACGTCGCCTTGCCGTGCGCGACCCAGAATGAACTAAATGAGGACGATGCTCGCACCCTGCTTAAGAACGGCTGCAAGGTAGTCTCTGAGGGTGCGAACATGCCGTGTACGCCCGGTGCTATCGAACTGTTCCAGGAATCTCACATCCTGTACGCGCCCGGAAAGGCCGCGAACGCGGGAGGCGTGGCAACCTCAGCGCTCGAGATGCGCCAAAACGCGTCTCGCGCAAAGTGGTCCTTCGACCGCGCCGAACACGAACTAACCATGATCATGGAAGAAATCCACGACGCGTGCCTTGCCACCGCGGAGGAATACGGCCAGCCCGGCAACTACGTCCTTGGAGCTAACATTGCCGGATTCGAACGCGTTGCCGACGCCATGCTCGATCACGGCGTGATCTAACAGGTACCCCATGCGCACAATAAACCCAGACGATGGCCAGGCCGCTATAGAACAGTGGCAGGGAGGCGATACCTCCCGCCCGGTCCGTGCCACCGCTGTGCGTTGGAGCCTACTAGAACTGGAACGCCTACTGCCGGGCCGCGCAGTCGAAGTGCGCGTCCCACCATTCGGCGCCGTGCAAGTCCTTGGAGGCACCACGCACAGGCGCGGCACCCCACCGGCAGTCGTGGAGATGAAACCAGAAACGTGGCTCGGAATCGTCACCGGAAGCGTGCGTTGGAGCGACGCCCTCGAGGACGGAACCATTCAAGCATCCGGGCAGCGGGCTGACCTTTCAGCCCACTTCCCACTGCTCTAAACAGCGCGCCCGGCCGGTAGCTCTGAATAGCGTGTACGCCTCGCCGCCTAGTTGATGCCGTTTAGGTTGAGTGCTTGGCGTACTCGGTGGCGGGCGTCGCCCTGATCCCAAGCGCCGCTGACCGCGCGTGCGGCGGCCTCACACTGTTCCATCGTGAACTGTGACAACTGGGCGCCAACAGCCTTGATTGCGGACGGGCTGACCGACAGGGATGTGACGCCCATGCCGACCAGCACGCACGCGAGGAGCGGGTCGGCCGCGGCCTCGCCGCACACCCCGACGGGCGTGCCCGTCTTCTTGCCGGCTGCCGCGACGCGAGCCACAAGGTTAAGGGCGGCCGGTTGCCACGGGTCCGAATACTCCGCGAGGTCGGGGGACAAGCGGTCCGCAGCCATCGTGTACTGCGTCAAGTCGTTCGTGCCGATCGATACGAAGTCAACCAGTTCCATGAACCGCTCCGCCATGATCGCAACGGATGGAACTTCGACCATGATGCCCGGAGTCATTCCACGCTCGCGGACCAAACTGGCAAACCACTTGGTTTCGGGCAGGGTCGACACCATGGGCGCCATGACCCACGTCTTTTCGTGCCCCATCGCTCGGGACGCTTCTGCAATCGCGTCCAACTGGTGCAACAGCAGGTTTGGGTTGGGGCCGGATGTGCGCAGGCCGCGAACACCCAGCGCAGGGTTGGCCTCCTCCTGCAAAGTCGCGTAAGGCACGGGCTTGTCTGAGCCCGCGTCAAGCGTGCGGACCACAACCTTTTGGCCTGGGAACGCGGTTAGGGACGCCTCATAAATCTTGCGTTGCACTTCTACCGACGGCTCCGAGTGCGACTCCAGGAAGCACAGTTCGGTGCGTAGCAGGCCAATGCCTTCCGCTCCGACCTTTCGCGCCTGCTGGGCGGTTTCCCCATCCCGCACGTTCGCGAGTAGCTCCACGCGTTTGCCATCCTTCGTGGCCGCGGGGCCCTCCCACTGTTCAATCAGCGCGATGCGCTGGCGGTCGGCTTCAAGCTGATGGCGAGCATCGTCCTCATCCACGCCAACTTGAATGGTTCCACGCAGGCCGTCTACGAGGACGTGCGTGCCCTCCTCGATGTCCGCAATTTTGCGAGCCGCAACGATGCATGGGATGCCGTGCTGGCGGGCGATGATCGACGTGTGTGAAGTTGGCCCGCCTAGTTCGGTGACGAGGGCGACGCACATGTTCGGGTCGAGTCCCGCTGTGTCCGCGGGGCTGAGGTCGTCGGCGAAGAGGACGACCGGGTGGTCCAGGTGGGGCACGCCGGGTTCGGGGCGGCCCTCCAGGCGTGCAATCACGCGGTCGCGCACGTCACGCAGGTCGGTGGTGCGCTCAGCCATAATGCCGCCCTGGCGTTCAAACTGGGTGACGAACTGGTCGGTAGCCGCCATCGTGGCCTGCACGGCGGGGATTCCGCGGGCAATACGTTTTTGAACGTTCTTGCGCCACGCTGGATCCGCGGCAATGGACGCGGCAACTTCCAAGAGTGCCGCCGCGTGGCCCGTAGTGGCTTCGGCGCGGCTATGCAGGTTATCCACAACATCGTTGGCTGCGGACGTGAAGCGTTTGATTTCGTCGTCGCGCTCCGATTCTGGCAGGTCAGGAGCGGTGAGGTCAGGCACGCCAGGTCTGCGCGTCCACGCTACGGGTGCGTACGCGATTCCATCAACAACAGGCGTTCCGTAAACGATGTGAGTCTTGGAGTCGTCCTTGTTCACTGGCAAAAACCCCCTTGCATGAAGGACGTAATCTGAACTTTACGATACTGGGAAACTTCGCGATTAACAGTGACGCGCGTTACGCCGTGTACAGGTGTAAGCAATGGCACGTAAGTTAAGCGTACTCACTTGCGTCTGATTGTGAGAACCTTAAGGCAGGCCTACTTCGCAAGGAGGCGAACATGCCGAAGCAAACCGCTCGAGTCGCGTCAGAAGTGGGGCTTCATGCCCGCCCCGCCGCGGTAATCGCGCGCAAAGCACAAGAGTTTGACGCGCCCGTGTACATCACTATGGGGGATGAGACCGTTCAAGCTACGTCCGGACTCATGATCATGACGTTGGGTGCACAACGCGGTGACGAAGTTGAGATTTCTTCAGAAAGTCAGGAAGCCGTAGACGCCATTGTCGACCTTGTCGAACAGGTCATTAAGCCACTTTAGGCCCTAATTTTTAATAATTGAGGGCGTCCGAACCGCCCCTCGGGATCGCTACGCTCCGCGTGTTCAAGCCGCTCCGGGCCTGATCTGGCCGGCCGAATGGCCTATAGCTCAAGATTTGAGGGCGCCACCTGTTACAGTGACGCCCTCAAAATGTAAATGAATACTACGGCTGAACTTACGCTTCGATGGAGTTGCCGAAGAACTTCTTTGTTCCCTTTAACGCGTAGCGGCGCGTGACTGCCACCAGCACGCCGGAGACCATCGCGAAGACGATTAGTTCAACGAACTTAGCTTCGTCCTCATTTTCACCCTGGGGGGACTCGTGGCCGGTGAAAAGCTTCCAGCCCTTATCCACAACCTGGTTCGCGATCAGGCCTGCCAGAGCCAGCGATCCGGCGGTTGCCAACTTGTACGGAACGTTCATGTCGAACTCCAATCCTCTAAGTTTTCTGCGTTTCAGCGTAACTTCCACTAACAATGATGCCTTTATTAGCGCGGCCCCGCGAGTCATTCGGCGTGAAACCTTGCAAAAAGGTGGCTTTTAAAATTCGGGGTCATGCCGCAAGTCGGGTAAGCTGATGGAGCGACAGGGGAGCGGCGATAGCCGCTGAGAGTGCGCCAAGTGCGCAGACCCTCGAACCTGATGCGGTTAGGACCGTCGAAGGAAGTCGAGCTTCTCTTTGCAACCGGCGCGGCCGGCTCATGCAAATCTCCTGCACGTGATTGAACTATTGAGACGCCCCGGCGTTTAGATATGGAGAACTCAATGAAACGTGTTTGGACTGGAATAGGTGCCGCAGCAGCCGCGGCGTTACTTTTGGCCGGCTGCTCCTCGTCTGCCCCGCAGGCAGGAACCGGTAGTGAGGCCACTGAACTGCCCGTTGCTGACGTCAGCGAAGTCGTAGTTGTTTCTTACGACTCGATGGAGATTCCCGAAGATGTCATCGCAAAGTTTAAGGAAGAAACAGGCTACGAGCTGACTGTGAGCCAGTTAGGCTCTGGCGGCGAGCTTGTAAGTCAGCTCGTCTTGTCCAAAGAAAACCCGCTAGGCGATGTAGCTTTCGGCATCGACAACCTTTCCGCATACCGTGCGATTGAAGAGGGCGTCTTTGCCGACGACGCACCCGAACTGCAGGCTTGGGCAACCGAGCAACAGATCGACGGTGCGCCCGGCCTCGTCCCCTTTGACCAAGGCGACGTGTGCATCAACGTTGACCACGAGTGGTTCGCCGAAAACAACCTGGAAGAGCCCGCCACCCTGGACGACCTCGCGGATCCAAAGTACAAGGACCTGCTGGTTGCGATGAACCCGACTTCGTCCTCGCCGGGCCTGGCCTTCTTTGCCGCAACGGTTGGCGCTTACGGTGATGACTGGACCGGATACTGGGAGAAGCTACGCGACAACGGCGTGAAGATCACCAAGGGCTGGTCGGACGCTTTCGAAGTGGACTACACCGCGGGTGAAGGTGACGGAAACCGTCCGATGATGGTTTCGTACGCGTCATCGCCGGCATACTCGGTGAATGAAGAAATGACCGAATCTTCCACGGGAGCACTGCTGGACACCTGCTTCCACCAGGTTGAATACACCGGCGTGCTTGCCGGTGCGAAGAACCCCGAAGGCGCAAAGGCGTTCATCGACTTCATGCTCCAGGTTCCGCAGCAAGAGATGATCTCGGAAGCAAACTACATGCACCCGATCAACCCGGACGCGAACGCGCCCGAAGCGCTGGCAAAGTTCGGCCAAATGTCGGACAACCCGCACCAGGTTGACCCGAAGACCCTGGCAGAAAACCAGCAGGACTGGCTACTGCAGTGGACTGAAATCATGGGTAACTAAGCACGCCCTCACGGGTAATCACACTGTTTTTAAACATGCAGATTAAGACGCGGCGGGCACCCTCAGACCGCATCCTCCCCGCAGTGGGATGGACGGTTGCGGTGGGGGTGCCCGTCGTGTTTTTGACGATCTTCTTTCTGCTCCCCTTCTTGACGCTGGTGGGGCGCGGATTCATGAGCGCGGACGGGGCGCTGGACCTGTCGGGATTCGCGGAAGTCCTGACCCGATCGCGCACGTGGCGCGTCATTTGGCAGACCGTGTGGATGTCAAGCATCGCTACGGTTCTAAGCGTTTTGGTTAGTGTGCCCGCCGCGTGGGTGCTGTATCGCACGGCGTTCCCCGGGCGCGGGTTTTTACGCGGGATTGTGGCCGTGCCGTTCGTGTTGCCCTCCGTCGTGGTGGGCGTCGCATTCCGGTCGATATTCACCGAAAGCGGGCCGCTAGGGTCGTGGCAACTGGATGGCACCCAGTGGGCGATCATCATCGGCATGGTGTTTTTTAACTACTCGGTGGGCGTGCGCACGCTGGGGAACATGTGGGTGCGGTTAGACCCGCGCGCCGAACAGGCGGCCGCTGCGCTGGGGGCACGCCCGGTGCGCATGTTCTTCACGGTGACGCTGCCGCGCCTAATGCCCGCGTTGGCGTCCGCGGCCGCCGTTATTTTCTTGTTTTGTGCGACCTCGTTTGGGTTGGTCCTCATTTTGGGTGGTACCCGCACGCAGACGGTTGAAACGGAAATCTACTTTCTAACGACCGCCCTTTTGGATCTGAGGTCCGCATCCGTACTGTCGATCGTCCAACTGGTCGTGATTGCGCTGGCACTGTGGATGGGGTCCGCTGCGCGTCGCGCGGGCGCCGCCACGCAAACCATGCGCACCGATTTGGCGCCCAGGCCCGTCTCCAAAGCGGATGTTCCCGCCCTCGTGGCAACGATTATTCCCGTGCTAGTACTGCTGATTGCGCCTTTGGCATACCTATTTTGGAGGTCGTTGCACCGCTCCGGTGAGTTCACCCTCGCCAACTATGCGGCCCTGTTTGACGCGGACGCGGTAAGGGTCCTGCAAGGTTCGGTGATGGCGGCGACCTGGAGGTCGATCGAGATCGCCCTCGTCGCCATGATTGCGGCCGTGATCGTTGGCGTGCTGGTATCGATCGTGGTGACGCGCAGGCCGAAGACCATGCTGGGCAAACGGCTATTGGCCGCGTTAGATGGGCTGTTTATGCTCCCGCTAGGAGTTTCTGCGGTGACCGTGGGGTTTGGGTTTTTGATTGCCCTGGACAAGCCGCCGATCGACTTGCGCGGGTCGTTTTGGCTGATTCCGATGGCTCAGGCGATGGTTGCGATTCCGCTGGTTGTGCGCGTCGTGACGCCCGTGCTGGCATCGATTGACCCGCGCCAACGAGAAGTCGCGACCGTGCTGGGGGCGGGGCCCGCACGCTCGCTGGTCACCGTGGAGGGGCCCTACGTTCTGCGGTCGTTGACCATTGGCGCCGCGTTCGCATTTTCGATGTCTTTGGGTGAGTTCGGGGCGACCTCATTCCTTGCCCGCCCCGGCACGCCCACACTGCCAGTCGCGATTTACCGGCTGATTTCGGAGCCCGGCGCCACCGAACAGGGCATGGCGCTCGCGGCGTCCGTGGTACTCGCTCTGCTGGCCGGCTCCGTTATGGCCCTGGTCGAAGCCCGCGCGGACAGCACTTCCGGCGGTCGCGTAGGTAGCGCCGGAAGCCGCGCAGGTAGCGCCGGCGGTGGTGCTTCTGGTGCTAGCAAGGTCGCTTCGCCCCGCGTGGCACAGGGTAGTTTTGAGAAGGGGATGTAATGACAGAATCTGGGCTCGTCCTCGAAAATATTGATGTCTTTTACGGCAGTGTGCACGCTGTGAAGGACGTGTCTGTGGCGTTGGAGCCGGGGAAGATCCTCGCGTTGCTGGGGGCGTCCGGTTCGGGGAAGTCGTCTTTGTTGCGCGCGATTGCGGGCTTGGAGAAGGCCCATGGGCGCGTTGTTTTTGCGGGTCAGGACGTGGCGGACTTGCCTGTTTATCGCCGTGGTTTTGGACTCATGTTTCAAGATGGCCAGCTTTTTGGGCACCGCAATGTGGGCCAAAATGTTGCGTACGGTTTGAAGGGCCGGTTGCCGAGGGCGCAGTGGGCCGACCGCGTGGAGCAACTGTTGGACACGGTTGGTTTGCCCGGTTATGCGGATCGCGCGGTTTCGACTCTGTCGGGTGGGCAGGCGCAGCGCGTGGCGTTGGCGCGGGCGCTGGCTCCGCAGCCGCGACTGTTGTTGTTGGATGAGCCCCTGTCCGCCCTCGATCGCGCGCTTCGCGAGCAGCTTTCCGTGGAGATCCGCCAGATTGTTCACCGCACGCACACGACCGCGGTGTATGTGACGCACGATCAGGATGAGGCCTTCACTGTGGCTGACACTGTTGCGATCATGCATGAGGGCGAGTTGGCGCGGATTGGGACTGCGCAACAGGTGTGGACGGACCCGCGAACCGCTACGGTTGCGCGGTTCTTGGGGTATGGGCCGCTATTGGATGCGGGTCAGGCCGCGCGCTTTGGCGTGGAAGTTCCCGCTGACCGCTTGTTGGCGTGCGGGCCTGACGCGTGGCGCCAGTCGAGCGAGGGTGTGGCCGTGCAAGTGTTGGAGAGCCGCACGGTGCGCGGCGCAGAAGAAGTTGTCGCCCAGTTCGCTGACGGGGTCCGCGCGTCGGTTGACCTGCCGATCGGCACCGATGTTCGCGCAAACACCATCCGGGTTGCACTAGACCCGTCTCGTTGCGCAGTCGTGCGCGACGCCTAGGACGCGCGAGCCAGGCGGGTGTAAAACTCAGCCCGCCCTCGTGGATGAAAACTGTTTAACGCAGGTCTTCGGGGCCGACTTTGCATTCTTCGCCCAGAAGCATCTTCGCGATTTTGCCTTCGTCGCGCAGGCGGCGAAGTTCAGGGAGCAGCCTGTCGCGTACGCCCCACGGGTCGATCGTGTTCAGGTAGATTCGGGTGCCGCCTTCAAAGCCGGCGAGTGTAGAAATGCGCCACTTGATGAGCAACCTCCACCGCATGGGGGATGCGATGTCGGGCGGACGGTGGTACCACTCTTCGTTGCAGGGCACTTCGCGTCCGGTTGCCGCGTGGATGGCGTGCACGAGGTCAGAGACGCCGCGCATTTGCTCGTCCGTGGCCTCCCACGGGTTGTAGGACGGGCCGAGCGGCCATATCGCGACACTGGGGTAGCGGTGACCGATACCGGCAAGTGCGACAGCGTGATCATTTTGTGCCAGGAGGACGCCGCGGGTGACGGCGACCTTCATGATCTTCTCGTAGATTTCAGGGTCGCGGCGCAGGCGCCCAAGTTCCGCGTCGGTTTGCACCGAGTGCGCGTCGATCGCGACAAGCTGCTTGTGCAGGTGGTCGAAAGACGCGCCGGCGGGTTTCAACCAGTTTTGGAAGCACGCCACGTAGCGCACCTGGTCGTTCAACTTGTACAGGTCTTCCATGGCGTCGGCCGTGAACTTCATGTAGTAGTAGTGCTCTTCGGGGGTTAGCGTGCCCGACGAGGCTAGTTCAGCGGTTGACTTTGCGCCCGGTTCGTAATGGTTTTTAGCGACGATAACGTCGTGGCCACCGGAGAAAAATCCGGAAGCTTCCGGCAGTAGCTGCGAGTCGTCCATCGCTTCGATCTCTTCAGCTGTCTTGCCGGACGCCATTAGCCGCATTTTCACGACGCGCATCACGTGGTCGTAGCCGTCCGAGTTCGCCAGGTACTGCGCCATGCGACGATATTCCGCTTCGGAGGGCGTGTGGCCGTGGTTGAGGTGCCAGTATTTGTAAGAGACGATCTCAAACAGGTTGGGGATTCGCCGGAACTCCGCGGTGGTCTGGTCAAGCTGCGCGGCCGAGAGGCCCTCTAGCTTCTCCCACAAGCCGTCCGCGTGGCGGATCATTCGCGCCTTTTCCGGCGGGGTCTCTAAGTATCGGTTTTGACAGAACGCGCAGTAGTTGCCGTGATTTTCCTTGTCGATCGGCTGAATGTTCTGTGCTGGAACCGACAGCGGCCTATGTCCGCGACCAGGCACGGTCCAAACTTCCGTACCGGTGAGCATGTTCTTTTGTTTTACGGTTCCATCAGCCAAGCGTTGAATAGCTTGGTTATCTATTTGCTCTTTGGACATACTTCCACCCTAGTGGAACGGGAGCGAGCCTGCCGGTAACTTGTGCTGTCTGGCACCTCTCTTTAAGTGCAGACGCCCAGCTCGCCCTCGCCTCCATACAAAAATCCTCGTGCAGATTGTGCACGAGGACGGGCAGGCTTGCGCCAGCCAATAGGTTTACAGGTTAGTTAGGTAGCCAGCCTTGCGCTTGCTCCTTGAGGTCGTGGAGGATCTCAAGGGCTTCATCGGCCTTGTCTACCTGGACGAATAGGTGATCGCGGTGGAACCCTGCCAGCGAGTTACACGTAATCGAGCGTGCCGCCAAAATCTGCGCGACCGTCGCCGTGATCCCAACAGACTGTAGCGAAGAGGGCACGTCCATTGAAATGCGGGCGAAACGATTATCGGTAGGCAACCCAGCTTTCTTCGCGCGATCCTCAGAAATGACGATGGTCATACCTTCGTATTCGCGAACGGTTGCGAACGGTTCAACACCTTCTGGAATCTCATCCAGGGCAACGAAAACGTAGATGCCCTGAATCTTCAACTCCATCGATGCAAGTGAATGATCGAGAGACTGATTTGCTGTCATACCAGAAACTTACCGAAAAAGGTCCTGCAGGTATACGGGTGTCTCACGCCTTGACAGCCCGCCCTCATAAACAAATTTCAGCCTTGAGTGAACTAGGCTCAACTTTAGTTGGCACTCTCGGGGTAAGAGTGCCAATATAGAGGTGTTCAAAGATTTACAGACCACGGAGGAATCAAAATGGCTCGTTACTACGACCCGATTCGCGACATGAACCGACTAATGGATGCGGCTTTCCGCCAGGCGCCGACCTCGCCGTCAATGCCTCTGGACTTGTACCGCATGGGGGAGAACTTCTTCGCCAAGATCGACCTGCCCGGCGTTGACCCCGCGTCGATTGATATTGATGTTGAGGATCGCACTTTGACCGTTCGTGCCGAGCGCGCCGGCGCCCAGAGCGACGACATGGAGTGGCTCACCCACGAGCGTCCGGTCGGCACCTTCGCCCGCCAGCTCACCCTTGGTTACGGCGTTGCACTCGACAAGATTGAGGCCGACTACGCCGACGGTGTTCTGACGCTAACCATCCCGGTTGCCGAAGAAGCAAAGCCGCGCAAGATTCAGGTTCGCCACAAGGACGACGGCAAGGTCATCGAAGCTGAAAGCAACGAAGGCTAAACCCGCCAACCATTCCTGAAGAGGACCATATAAAAGTCCGGCCCGATCTCCTCGGGCCGGACTTTTATGTTCAGCGTGTGCCTACGCGGACGTTTTACAGGCGGTCCATGGTGTTGGGGTGGGAGCCGCAGCGACCGTCCTCGCCCTTATCCAGTGACGTAATCAGTTCCATGTCGGAGGACGTGAGCTCAAAGTCGAACAGCTCAAAGTTCTCCCGCATCCGCTCTTGGTGCATTGACTTGGGGAACACAACGTCTCCGCGTTGCAACGCCCACCGAAGCGCCACTTGCGACGCCGTCTTGCCGTACGGTTCCCCAATGTCTTGGAGTAACGGCTCGTTAACAATTGCGCCGCGCGCCAGCGGAGACCACGCCTCCGTCACAATCTGATGCTCATCGTGGAACGCGTGCAAGCCCGCGATCTGCATGTACGGATGCGACTCCACCTGGTTCACCATCGGCTTGATGTCACACTGGTCCAAAATCGGCTGAATGTGGTGTTCCAGGAAGTTCGAAAGCCCAATCGCGCGGGCACGCCCGTCCTCGTAAAACTCCTGTAGCACTTCCCAAGTTTGAATAAAGTCGCCCCCGTACAGCGTCGGCAGCGGCCAGTGGATCAAAAACAAGTCAACGTAATCGACCTGCAAATCCTGTAGCGACTTGTCAAAAGTGCGGCGCGCGTCGTCTGGTAAATGATTCGAATTGTCCAGTTTCGTAGTCAAAAAGTATTCATCGCGACTGAGGGCGGCCGCGCGAATCCCTCGGCCAACCTCAAGCTCGTTGCCATACATCTGGGCGGTGTCAAAGTGGCGGTAACCGACCTCGGCACCTTCTTCAACAACCCGCTGAGCTTCAGCCGGCGGAACCTTGTACGTGCCGAGCCCCAACTGAGGGATCTCCAGCCCGTGATACATCTTCAACGTCGGCACACCAAAATCAGTCATAAAAATCTTCCTCCCACCCAAAGCCTACTAGCGCCAAGCCGCGTCCGAATAGGGAAGAGCGTGGAAGGAAGCGACAACATCGGGCCGCGGGGGCGCGGTGTTGTGAGCGACCAGAAAAGTGTGGGCGCGGTGTTGTGAGTGACCAGAAAAGTGTGGGCGCGCTTTTCGCGCGCCCACAAGCGGTTACTTTCCGAACTGTAGCGAGTGCAGTTTCGCGTACTCGCCACCCTTCTTGAGAAGCTCCTCGTGAGTGCCTTGCTCCACCACGTCTCCGTCCTCCATCACGAGGATGACGTCCGCAGACCTAATTGTTGACAAGCGGTGTGCAATCACGAACGAAGTGCGCCCCTCACGCAACCGCTCCATTGCCTCTTGAATGACAGCCTCCGTGCGCGTATCAACCGACGAAGTTGCCTCATCCAAAATCAGGATCTGCGGCTTCGAAATGAATGCGCGCGCAATCGTAAGCAGCTGGCGTTCACCCTGGGACAGGTTAGAACCCTCATCCTTAACAATCGTGTCGTAGCCGTCCGGCAGGTGACGGATAAACGAATCCGCCTGCGCCGCCACCGCCGCGGCAACGATCTCTTCCTTGGAAACCTCACGGTTCGCGCCGTAAGCAATGTTGTCCGAGATCGTCCCCTCAAACAGCCAAGTATCCTGCAACACCATGCCGATACCACTGCGCAGATCGTCCTTATTAATGTCCGCAATCGAACGGCCATCAATCGTGATAGCACCCGAATCCAGCTCGTAGAACCTCATAACCAGGTTCACCAGCGTCGTCTTACCAGCACCCGTCGGGCCAACAATCGCAATCATGTGCCCCGGTTCAACCGTCAACGACAGTCCGCGAATAACAGGCTCGCCGGGCTCATAACTGAACCTCACGTCCTCAAAACGGATAGTCGCATCCGCCAAATCCAGGCCGGCCACACGTCGCTGCGCATCCGGCTCCATCTCTTCGGCATCCAAAAACTCAAAAATGCGTTCCGCCGAAGCAATCGCCGACTGCACCATTGACGCCATCGACGCCAAATGCGCAATCGGGTGCGTGAACTGACGCGAATACTGGATAAACGCCTGCACCGAACCCAGCGAAATCGCACCCGACGCCACCTGCAAGCCACCGGCAACAGCAACCAGCACGTAAGACAGGTTCGAAACCAACTGCATAGCCGGCCTCATCAGCATTGAAATGCCCTGCGCGCGGGCCGAAGCGCTGTAAAGACGCTCATTAGCCTCATCAAACTGGCCGATGAACTCCCCGCGCAAACCGAAAGCCTGCACGACCTCGTGACCCGTATACGCCTCTTCAACAACGCCACCCAAGTCGCCGGTCGCCTTCCACTGCTTACGGAAATACGGCTGCGCCTTCTTCGCAATAAACCCGGCAACAACACCGCCAAGCGGCACCACAACAATCGCCAAAATCGCGAGCCGCCACGAAATCCAAAACATCATGACCAAAATGCCGATAATCGTCAGCAGGCCCTCAAACAGCTGGGCGATAACCTGCTGCATCGACTGCGTCACGTTGTCAACGTCATTCGTCACGCGTGACATGAGGTCGCCGCGCCTGCGCGAATCAATAAACGAAAGCGGCAGCCGGTCAATCTTTGCCTGCACCTGGTTGCGCATCCGGTAGCCCGTCTTTTGCACCATCAACCGCACAATCAGGCCGACCAGGTAGTAGAACAGTGACGCGAACGCATACACCGCAACCGCGATCATCAACACGCGCGCCAAAGCCTCAAAATCCACACCCGAACCGGGCGTGATTTGCATGGAGCCAAGCATGTCAGCCAGCTGATTTTGCCCCTCGGCACGCAACTGCTGAACGTACTGGTCCTTCGTCATTCCCTGCGGGATGTAGCGCGATGCAACGCCGTTGAAAATAATGTTCGTGCCGTCGCCAAGCAGCTTCGGCCCCGCGACCGTGAGCGCAACAGCGATCGCCGTCAAAATCAGTGACGCGCTGATGCGCACGTACTCCGGGCGCAGTTCCTTAAGTAGGCGCTTAGTGGAGCCCCAAAAGTTCTGGCTCTTTTCTACCCCGCGGCCGCCGTGGCCTCCTCCGCCCCTCATTGGCGCACCTCCCCGGATTGTGACTCAGCGATTTCACGATAGAGCCAGCAGTTTTGCATCAGCTCCTCATGCGTTCCAAGCCCTTGCACGTCGCCTTCACCCAAAACCAGAATCTGATCCGCATCCACAATCGAGGACGTCTTTTGTGACACCACGATCACGGCCGCGTCACCAACGTAGTTGCTCAATCCGTCGCGAAGCCTCTGCTCAGTTTGAGCATCCAAGGCGGACAGTGAGTCGTCGAAAATGTAAAGGTCAGCGTCACGGTACAGCGCCCTCGCGATTGCCAGGCGCTGCTTTTGACCGCCGGAGAAGTTCTGCCCGCCGGCCTCGACCTCCGAATCGATCCCATCGTCAAGCTTCGACACGAACTCCCACGCCTGCGCGCCCTTCAACGCCCACTCGACGCGCTCGCGGTCCACGTCAGCCTGGGCAAAATGGCCGGCCACAGTGCTCGCAATGGTTCCCGAGAACAAATACGCCTTTTGCGGCACCAGCGAGATGCGGCGCCGCACTTCGTCAATCTCGAAGTCTTTAATCGGATGCCCATCCACCCGAACTTCGCCCTCGGACACGTCAAACAAGCGCGGCAAAATGTTTACCAGCGTGGATTTTCCAGACGCGGTCGGCCCCACAACACCCGTGATCGTTCCGCGTGGGAATTTGACGGAAAGATTTTGGAGGACGGGCTCGCGCGCGCCCGGGTATGAAACAGTGACGTCGTTTAAGGAGAACTCGACGGGGCCCGTGATCTCGCGGTGCTGCGCGGCAGGCTCCAGGTCGGATTCGGTTTCCAAAACCTCCAGGACACGCTCGGCAGAAACGGAGCCGCGCGGAACCATCACGAACATGAACCCGGCCATCATCACGGACATGAAGATCTGCATCAAATAGTTGATGAACGCAATCAGAGAGCCGACCTCGGCACTGCCCTGTTCAATAAGGTGACCGCCGTACCAAATAACCGCGACCTGCGTCATCCAAATAATGAACTGCGCGGCCGGGAACATGACCGCAAACAGTTTGCCAATCGCAATCGCAACATCGCGCAGGTCAGCGTTTGCATCCTGATACTTCTTACGTTCCGTATCTTGACGCACGAACGCGCGAATCACGCGAACACCCGACAGTTGCTCGCGAAGCGTCGTATTCATGCGGTCAATGCGTTCCTGCTGAGTCTTAAACAGCGGATGCATACGCGCCATGATTACGCCAATCACCAGCGCAACCAGCGGAACCGCAACGAGTAGCAAGCCGGACATTTGAACGCTTTGACGCAGCGCCATAATGACCGCGCCAACACCCATGAGCGGCGCCATCACCATGATCGTAAACGTCATCATCGTTACCATTTGGATCTGCTGAACGTCGTTCGTATTACGCGTAATCAGTGACGGCGGGCCAATGTGTGAAAGCTGAGCCGTAGAAAAACTCTGCGCGTGCTTAAACTGCTCCCGGCGCAACCAGCGCCCCATCCCCATGGACGTCACCGCAGAAATCAACACGCCAGCCCCGGCAGTAACTGCTTGCACCGCCGAGAAACCAAGCATTATTACACCCAAGCGCCAGATGACGTTCGTGTCGCCAACAACTACGCCCTCATTAATAATTCGGGCATTCAAATCCGGAAGGAACAGCGATGCGGCGACCGCGATCAACTGGAGAAGGATGATAGCTACAACAGCAGGAATGTGGTGGCGCAAATACCTCCACACAAGGCGAAATAGCATTCAATTCTCCTTAAAAATTCAACGGATCAAGTCTGACACGAAACGCCGCCCAATTGCAGTTTGGGTGATCAAGACAACCGTTGGCAGGGGCAAAACAGCCGCTGAGATAGTAACTTTAAAGAATGGCCCACCAAAAAGCTTTTTCAACAGCATTGCTAGAAGTCGCGGTTTACTACGTTTACGCCCGCGTCGCCGAGGCCGACCTGTCCGCGCTGGAGCAGGCCGGCCGGCAGTGGTTCAACGCCGGCGCGGACGGCGCGCAGTCAAAGTGGGAGCAAGAACTGGACACGCTCGCCCTCGTTTTCGAAAATCTTGGAGTGGACGGGGCGGCGGGCGCCGCGGATAGAATCCTGCACACCGCGCTAGGCATGCGGCTAGCTGGCAAAGACGCCAAGCAAACCACGCTGTCCGTTTCAAAATACGACCGCGAGCGCAAGAAAATCCTGGCCGAGCTAAACCTAGCGTCTTCGCAGGGGGCGCTGCTGTGGCCGCCAACGTCGCAAACCATCCTGGCCAGGATGGGTGGAAAATGGTCAGCCGCAATGGAAGCGACCGGCCTGGCCGCGTCCTCGGACGGGAAAATCGGCCGCAAAAACACGCGTTTTACCGATCAAGACCGCGAACGCGCCCTGCGCGCGTACCTTCGCCACTGCGAGGTTGAAACCCTCAACCCCTCCTATTCCGGCTACACGAAATGGGCCAGGCAACAAGACTTCGCCCCCTCCGGAGCCGCCATCCGCCAAGCCTACGGAACGTGGCAAAAAGCGTTAAACCAAGTTCAATAATCCAAATTTTTGAGGGCGAGCCTGCCGCGCGTTTAGCCAGCTCGCGCTTGGGTTTAGAAGCGCCCCTCGTTAGTGTCACGCCCTCGCAACCGGTCCAACTCGCGACGCTCACGCTTGGTAGGACGACCCGACCCGCGCTCGCGGCGCGGAAGCGACATCATGACAAACGGCTCCGGCAACGGCGGCGAATGATCAATATAAGCCGTCTGCGCAATCGGAGCACCAACCCGCGTTTGCAGAAGCTTCACGACCTCCAAAATGCGATCAAAGCCTTGAAACCGGTAGGTGACAGTATCGCCAACCGCGACTTTCTGTGAGGGCTTCGCCGTGTAGCCGTTAACCTTCACGTGCCCGGCCTTACACGCGGCAGTTGCTTTGGAACGCGACTTCACTTGACGCACGCTCCAAAGCCAGGTGTCTACTCTGACGGTTTCCTCACTCATGTACCCATGCTAACCCGCTCATGGCATATGGTTGGAGGCGTGTTTGGCATACTTTCCCATAGCCCCATCCTGACGTTCTTCCTGGTCGTCGCTGTCGGCGCGGCATTCGGCCAGATCAAATTTGGGCCCCTCAAGTTCGGGGCGGCCGGCGCACTGTTCGTCGGCCTCGCATTCTCGGCGGCATACCCCGAACTAGGGGAGAACATGTCGCTCATGCAGTCCATTGGCCTCGCAATGTTCACTTACACGGTGGGCGTGGCTGCGGGCGCGACCTTTATGCAACAACTTAAGAACCAGGCACCCCTAATGGGCGCCGCCGCACTAACCACTATCGCGGCCGGAATCGTCGCCGTAGTCGGCGGCAAACTACTGAAAGTACCAGCCGAACTAACCACCGGCCTCTTCACCGGCGCACTCACGTCCGCGCCCGCGTTAGATTCGGCAATGCGAGTAACCGAATCCTCAACCCCCGGCGCTGGCTACGCGGTGGGCTACCCCTTCGGCGTGATCGTCGGCATTATCATCGTGTCGATCGTCGTAGAGCGACCGTGGAAGGGCGAGAAGGACACGCCCTCACTCGCGGGAACGGGCCTCGTGGCACACACCGCGATCGTTCACAAAAACATTAATCTTCGCGACGTGGAGCCCTGGGCGTGCCAGGACGTTCGCATGTCGTACCTGCGCCGCGATGGCGTCACCCGCGTAATCGTTCCCGGCGAAGAACTAAAACCGGACGACCTGGTCGTAGTTGTCGGTGAAGAACCGCGCGTCAAAGAGACCATCGAGATTCTGGGTGAACTATCCAAAGAACACATTGCGGATGACCGTCGCGCAGTCGATTTTGAAAAGATTCGCGTCTCTGACTCGGACCTAACTGGTAAAACGATTGCTGAGCTTAACCTCCCCGTGCGCTTCGGTGGCCTAGTCACGCGCGTGACTCGCGGCGACCTGGAGTTACTCGCAAAAGATGAGCTAAACCTGCAACCCGGTGACGAAGTCTCGGTTGCCGTGCCTTCGGACCAGTTGAAGAAGATCCGCCGTTTCTTTGGTGACTCCGACACGCGCGTCGCCGAGATCGATGCGCTGTCGTTCGGCCTCGGCATGGTCCTGGGCCTACTGGTCGGCCTCGTATCGATCCCGATGCCCGGTGGCGCAATGTTCTCGCTGGGCGCCGCGGCCGGCCCACTGGTGGTTGGCATGGTGCTCGGTTCACTTCGCCGCACCGGCGTACTGATCTGGTCCATGCCCGAATCAGTGAACCTAACGATCCGCCAGCTCGGACTCTTGTTCTTCCTCGCCGCACTAGGCTTGGGCGCAGGATCGGAGTTTAAAGAGGTCGTAGTCACCTCCCTGGGTTGGAAGGCCGCAATAATCTCAACCGCGATCGCCCTGGTATCCGCGGGCCTGTTGGCCATTGCCGGCCGCTTCTTGAAGCTTTCGGGCCCGCGCACCGCGGGTGGCGTGGCCGGATTCCTGGGGCAACCCGCAATCTTGCAGGCTGCTACTGCGCGCGTGTCTGACGAACGCATTGAATCCGCTTACGCCGCGCTGTTTGCCTCCGCGATCGTATTCAAGATCCTGCTGGTGCCGGTCATCTACTCATTCCTGAGCTAACGCGCCTTGCCGGCCCGCGCCTTGCCGGCCCGCGTTCTGCACGCGCCTTGCCGGCCCGCCTGTTTACGTCCTGCCGGCTCGCGTTCTGCTCGCACTCGCGCGAGCCGCGAACCGGCAAGACGTTTGCCAAAAGGGCTGGCCGCTACGCGCCTTGCCAGTACTGTTCGATAACGCGCGAGAGCGCCAGATGGTCTTTCACGTGGCTCATTTCGCGCGCGGAGTGCATGGATAGCAGCCCGATGCCGACGTCAACCGTGGTGATACCCAGGCGGGTTGCTGTTAGCGGTCCGATTGTGGAGCCGCACGGCACCGAGTTGTTCGACACGAACGCCTGGTTTTCCACACCCGCTGCCTCGCAGATGCGGTTCCACAGCGCGGTGCCCACAGCGTCCGTCGCGTAGCGCTGGTTTGCGTTGAGCTTCAGCATTGGGCCCGCGCCCGGCATCGGGTGGTTGTTCGGGTCGTGGCGCTCCGAATAGTTCGGGTGCACAAAGTGTCCCGCGTCAGCCGAAACGCACGTGGTGGTGGCGAGCATGCGGTGGTATCCGTCCTCGTCCCGTCCGGTCGCGGCGGCAAGGCGACGCAAAACGGATTCGAGGATTGGCCCGGAAGCACCCGAACGGGTCGACGACCCAACTTCTTCGTGATCGAACGCCGCAAATACAGCAATGTCACGCGTGTTCGCGAGGCCGTCCTCGCGCCCGGCGAGCTTCTCCATTGCAACCAAGCCAGCGTGAACTGAAGACAGGTTGTCCTGCCTGCCGGCGGCAAAGAATTCTTCGTTTACTCCAAAACGGGCTGGCTTCTCAGTCGCGTACGAAACGAGGTCGTGTCCCGCGATCTGGTCGGCCGAGTCCAATCCTGCGAGCTGTGCCAAATGGTCGAAAATGGTCTGCCCGTCGCCCAGCATCCAGACGGGTTGCATGTGCTTTTGACGGTCGAGTTTGAGGCCGTCCTTGTTGATCTCACGGTCCAGGTGAATCGCGAGCTGCGGGATGCGCGCAATCGGGCCGGTATTCACCAGGTGCTCGTTGCCCTCGCGGTCGATCAGGCGGCCAGCGAAGCCGACCTCACGGTCAAGCCAAGAGTTCAGTAGCAGGCCACCGTACAGTTCAACGTCGATCTGTCCCCAGCCGTCAGAAGTTGTTGAAGACCCCGACGGTTTGATCTTCAGACCGGGGGAGTCCGTGTGGCAGCCGACAATCCTGAAGGAGGCCGCAGACGCGTCCTCGGGAACGAACCACGTCATGACGGCGCCGTCGCGGATAAAGAAACGCCCGCCGGGCTCGGCTGACATCGGATCAGATTCGCTAACTTGCGTGAATCCGACGGCTTCGAGGCGGCGGGCTATTTCTGCTGCTGCGTGGTAGGAGGACGGGGACGCGCTAATGAAGTCCGCGAAGTCCTCTACGTGTGCGATTTCTGCTGAATCTAGGTAGGTCATGCCTCCAAGTTAGCAGGAGTAGCGGTAAACATTCGTGTTGCGTTTGTCGAAACCGACGCGCTGGTACAGGCGGTTCGCGGCCTCGCGGGACGGGCGTGACGTCAAGTCCACCGTGCACGTTCCAAGACTGTTCGCGTATTCGAGGGCGGCTTCGGTTAGCTTACGGCCAGCTCCCTGCCCGCGAGTTTCCTCCGAGACGACTACGTCCTCGATCCATGCCCGCGTACCGGTGGGGATGTGGAAGATAACGAGGGTGAGCATGCCGAGAATATTGTTCGGATCATCATCGGGCGTGTAGACGAACAGGTGGACGTTCGGTTGAGAAATGAAACGCTCGAGGCCCTCCGGTGTCATTGCGGATGCTGAGGATGAAAGTTGCGGGAGCAGACGGTTCACGGCCTCAAGTAGCTCCGGCGTTGCCTTGTCGATAGTCTGAACGGTCATTGTGTTCCCCTAACTGGACGGGTTGAAACTTACCCCCCATTGTAAAGTTTCGCGTCGACAAAATGGCCTCATGGCGCGCACTATTCGCCGCGAAGCCACCCGGCGCGGTTGCGTCCGCGTGTCGGCGGCAAACCGCGAGAGCGGCGCCCTCATAACGCTTTGAATAAAAGTGCAGGCCACTAAGTTTGGAATGCACAATTAATCGGGGGTGGAACTTAGTAGGCTAAGCGCATGCGCTACATCTCCACTCGCGGATTGCCAACAGATACTCCGAGGTCGTTCACCGACATTCTCCTGCGCGGCCTCGCGCCCGACGGCGGCCTGTACATGCCCGTCGAATACCCGCGCGTCGACAGTGAAATGTTGACCAAATGGGCTGACCGTTTCCGCGAGGGCGGTTACGCGGCGCTCGCCTTCGAAGTCATGCGCCTGTTCGTGGACGACATTCCGCCGGCAGACCTGGAGGCCATGTGCCAGCGCGCGTACAACGCCGACAATTTCGGGTCCGACGTCGTCACGCCCATGACCCAGTTGGAGGACGGCATTTGGCTACTCCACCTTTCAAACGGCCCGACCGCCGCGTTTAAAGACATGGCGATGCAGATGCTCGGCCAACTGTTTGAATACGTGCTCGAAAAGGAAGGCCGCGAGCTGAACATTGTGGGCGCGACCTCCGGCGACACGGGTTCATCCGCCGAGTACGCGATGCTCGGCAAGGACAACATCCGCGTCTTCATGTTGACGCCCGCCGGACGCATGACGCCTTTCCAGCAGGCGCAAATGTACGGCCTCGACGATCCCGCGATTATCAATATTGCGCTCGAGGGCGTCTTTGACGACTGTCAGGACGTGGTGAAGGCTATTTCTGCGGACGCTGATTTTAAGGAAAAGTACAGTATCGGCGCGGTGAACTCGATTAACTGGGCGCGACTTTTAGCACAGGTCGTGTACTACGTTGCCGCGTGGATTCAGGCCGGCGGGTCGTCTGTTAAGAAGGTGTCATTCTCGGTGCCAACCGGCAACTTTGGTGACATTTGCGCGGGGCACGTGGCCCGCAGCATGGGTGTTCCGATCGACAAACTGATCGTCGCTACCAACGAGAACAACGTTTTGGACGAGTTCTTCCGCACCGGCATCTACCGCGTGCGTTCCGCAGCCGAAACGTTCGAGACTTCCAGCCCATCGATGGATATTTCCAAGGCGTCAAACTTTGAGCGCTTCATTTTCGACCTGGTTGGCCGCGATCAGGAACTTGTTCGCGACCTTTTTGCCAACAAGTTAGTGAACGAGGGCGAGTTCAGTTTGGCTGACTCATCCGTCTTTAGGGACACGCGCATCCGCTTTGGCTTCCTGTCGGGCTCCTCAACGCACGCGGACAGGCTGGACTCTATCCAGTCGGTGTACCGCCACGACAAGGTCATCATTGACCCGCACACGGCGGACGCGTGGAAGGTTGCCCGCGACGCCATGCGCGGAGGAGTCGTTGACCCTCCGCTAGTCGTCCTCGAAACCGCATTGCCCGTAAAGTTTGCGCAGACCATTCAAGAAGCGCTCGGCTTCACGCCCGACACTCCCAAACGTTTTGAAGGGATCGAGGACGCCAAACGCCACGTTATCGACCTGCCAAACGACGTGGAAGCAGTCAAACAACTAATCCGCGAAGTGGTAGGCGACTGACGCTTTCGTGGACGTTCTTAAACCGTTTTATATGTGGGCGGGCGGGAAAAGTAAGCTCTTGAAGTTTTACGATCGCGAACTGCCTGACCTGACGAAATACTCGCATTACGTGGAGCCATTTTTTGGTGGAGGCGCAGTATTTTCCGAGCTGTATAACAGTGCCCTAGCGAGCGGGACCGACACGGAGTTCATAATCAACGACATCAACATCGAACTGATTTCAATGTTGCGTTGTTTGAAAGAGGACGCCGACGGTTTCATACTTCAACTCGAAAACCTAACAAACGAGTATTTGGCGATCGAAGGTAAAGACGCCCGGAAAGAGTACTATTACCGCAAACGGCGCGAATACTGGGGATCCCAAGACCCCGTGCTGCTCTACTTCCTGATGCGCACCGGCTTCAACGGAATCTGGCAGACCAATAAAGAAGGTGGAGGCCTGTTCGCCACCCCCGCGGGACTCCTAAACCATAAAACCGAAGCGCAAGTCTTCCAGCGGCCTTTACTGGGGGCGTGGTCGCACGCCCTCCAAAAAACTGAAATCTACAGCGTCGACTACAAAGACCTGGAAGTTCCAGAAAACAGTTTCGTCTATTGCGACCCGCCTTACCGAGGAAGCTTCACAACCTACGGCACTGACTTCGACGACGAGAGCCAGAAGGAACTATGCGCCTGGATGGAAATGCTAGTGCGCGACCGGAACTGCGCCGTCGCAATGAGCAACCGAACCGTTGACGACGACGGGTTCTTCGAAAGCATCCTCGGGCCAACATGGGAGTTCCACTACTACGACGTCACCTACACCGCAGGCCGACGCAAACGAACAAAAGACGGCTTTGAAGCAAAACCCGCGCGAGAGTTCCTCGTCGTATCTTCAAATCTCAAGAAACGGCGCGGATAAACAAAAAGTTGGAGGCACCCATTTCTGGATGCCCCCAACTTGAAAGCCCTGGTGTGAAACTCTGGTTAGTCGAGCTTCTTTGCAATGCCGATTGCGCGCTGGATTAGGTGCGTCAAAGCGGCCTTGGTCTCTTCGTTGACCTCGTTCTGGTTAGCAGCGCCGGTTACGTGGCTGACACCGTACGGGTTGCCGTCGGCGAACTTGACCGGATCGGTGAAGCCAGGCGTGACGATGATGCCACCGAAGTGCATGATGATCTCGTAGATCGAAACGAGCGTGATTTCCTGACCGCCGTGGTTGGTCTGCGAAGAGGTGAACGCGGAGTACACCTTGTTCGCCAGCTTGCCCTGCGCCCACAGGCCGCCCAGGCTGTCGATGAATGCCTGGAACTGGGAAGCAACCTTCGAGAAGCGCGTCGGCGAACCGAAGATTACAACGTCTGCCCACTCAATGTCTGCGCCCGTCGCGGCCGGCAGATCCTTAGTCGCCTCGTAGTTAGACGTCCAAGCAGGGTTCTGCTTGAAGACCTCCGGGTCAACGGTTTCGGCGATGTGGCGGACGCGTACCTCGACGTCCTCCATCTGGTTTGCGGATTCTTCAAGGTGCTTGGCCATCGAAGTGCCGTGTCCCGTTGCGGAGTAGTAAATAATGGCGACCTTAGTCATGCTGTCTTCCTTTCGTGTGCGTCACATGAGGTCTGTATTTTGACAACTGAAGTGTAGCAAAAATAGTTGCGTTCGCGACTATCTAAATCAAATGTGGCCCAAATCATCGCGAAAAGTAGCTAACTTAATGATGTGATAGTTTCGTAAGCAACTATTTACCCACAATTAATAGAAGGAGGGCGTGGCTTGGAACCGGTATCGGATAAGACCCTTGTTGCTGCTTGGGCGCGTGCGGCAAGACTGATTGCGTTCTCCGTGGATGCCCGACTGTCGAAGGTTGGTGTCACTCAAGCGGAGCTAGAACTTCTGAGGGCGCTGACAGACACCTGCTCAATGAAAATGATGGACTTAGCAAAGGCGTCGGCCCTAACGAAGTCTGGTGCGAGCCGCGCAATCCAACACATGGAACGCGCCGGCTGGGTGAAACGTAAAGGCTCTGGTGAAGATCGCCGCTCCATGGTCGTGTCCATCACCGAGGCGGGCTACCAAAAGTTCCTGGAAGGCTCCGAAGCGATCCAACCCGTCGTGCAAAAATATTTGCTCGACAACCTATCGCCGCGGGCCGCCCGCGACCTGCTCTACTTCCTGGAATCAGTAGCCGAAGCCGGTGAAGAACAATGCGACGAGGCCGCCGAACACTAGGCGAAAACAGTCGACCAGGGTATGAGGGCGACGCCGAGTATCACGAATAAGCCGCCAAGCGCGACATCTATGGGCGTGTGCATCTTTTCGTAGCCCCGAACAAACGCCGGAATCGACGCGACGGACGCCACGATGGTGAACCACGCGGAAGAAATCAAGACCATAGAGGCTGTCAGCAGCGCCCCCTGGGTTGCCGTTATTTCAGAGGGCAACATCGCGGCAAACAAGGTCGTAAAGAAAATCACTGCCTTCGGATTCCCGACCGTCGTTGTCAAAAACCCCAGCCGGAACGCCTTCCACCAAGGGTAATCCTCTGCTGGCGCGGTCGTCGGCGCGGAGCCTTCCTGTGCGGTGGCCGCGGGTGAGCTTTCAGATTGCTGCGCACGCAGTTCGCCCTCCACCTGGGGCGCGGCAGGCTCGCCCTCAGAAATGGAATTGGAACGATCGCGGTGACTTTTGTAAACCGACCACAAAATTCGCGCACCGTAAACGGCTAGGAAAGTCGCGCCCGCCAGGCGGACGACGAAAAACACGGCCTGTGACGCCGAAATAATCGCGACAATCCCAACCATCGTGCCGACCGCCCACAGGGACGTGCCAGTCCCGATGCCAAGGCCCGTCGCAATACCCTTGCGGCGCCCGCGCGTGAGCGACATGCGCAAAGTCGCCAAAAAATCCGGGCCCGGAGACATGACCGCCACCGCGAACGTCACCAACAGGGTGATCCAGTTTGAAAGCGTCATCAGCCCCAGCCCAACTCGTCCAAATGATCATCGTCGATGCCAAAGAAATGGGCGATCTCATGGACGAGCGTGATGTGAATCTGTTCGCGAAGCTCAGCCTCGTCGCGACTGATCCTCATCAGCGGATTGCGAAACAGGACAATCCTGTCCGGCAGGTCGCCAAAACCGTAATCGCCGCGCTCAATCAGATCGATGCCCTCATAAACCCCGAGCATCTCAGGCTCACCCGCGGGCGAGTCGTCCTCAATAAAAATCGCGACATTATCCAGCCGGTCCACCATCGATTCTGGGAGGGCGTCGATGGCGTCTTCCACGAGGGCGGCAAAATCGTCCTCGGAAATCTCGAAAGGCTCATCCGTGTCTGACATGCAACCGATGCTAACGGAACCAGCGCGGCCACTGCTAGCGAGGTCCGCGCAGCCGCTGCGATTGGTGCCGCCCGTGGAGCTTTGCGAGCGTGTGGACCGCGTGCTGTCGATGGAGCCGCGCGTGCGGCGCCCGCCCTCGTAAATCGAAATGGTTGTGAGGAGCTTCACGGCGGTAAATGGCGGGAGGGGAATAAATGGAGGGCCCTAAGGGTTGAGTTACATAGACTCAAGTTTAGAGCACTCGTCTTGACACTGAATATAGAGAGGTTAGACTTGAGTGCAACAGACTCAACTTATTTAAGGAGGCCATCAACATGGCACGTGCAGTAGGTATTGACCTTGGCACTACAAACTCGGCTATCGCCACTTTGGAAGGTGGCGAGCCCACAATCATCGCGAACGCTGAAGGCGCACGCACTACGCCGTCGGTAGTCGCATTCTCAAAGGCCGGCGAGGTTCTCGTCGGCGAAATCGCAAAGCGTCAGGCTGTCACCAACGTCGATCGCACCATCATGTCGGTAAAGCGCCACATGGGTACCGACTGGGATGTAAACATTGACGACAAGTCGTACACCGCGCAGGAAATCTCCGCCCGCATCCTCGGCAAACTAAAGCGAGACGCGGAAGAGTACCTGGGCGAGCCGATCTCGGACGCCGTCATCACGGTTCCCGCATACTTCAACGACGCTGAGCGTCAGGCAACCAAGGATGCCGGCCGCATCGCGGGCCTGAACGTAACCCGTATCGTTAACGAGCCGACCGCGGCAGCGCTGGCGTACGGCCTTGAAAAGGGCAAGGAAGACGAACTGATCCTGGTATTCGACCTCGGTGGCGGTACCTTCGACGTTTCGCTTCTAGAAATTGGAAAGGATAACGAGGACGGTTCTGAGTTCTCCACGATCGAGGTTCGCGCAACCTCCGGTGACAACCGCCTAGGCGGCGACGACTGGGATAAGGCGATCGTCGACTGGCTGGTAGCCCAGGTGAAGACCAAGACCGGTAACGACCTTTCCAAGGACCCGGTCGCAATGCAGCGTCTGCGTGACGCCGCAGAGCAGGCGAAGAAGGAGCTTTCTTCCGCGACCTCCACCAACATTTCGCTGCAGTACCTCACGATGGTAGACGGCGTGCCCGTCCACCTCGATGAGACCCTCACTCGCGCGAAGTTCGAAGACATGACTTCCGCGCTGCTTGAGCGCACGAAGGCGCCCTTCGACGCTGTCATCCGCGACGCCGGCATTTCGGTTGGCGACATTGACCACGTGATCCTCGTCGGTGGCTCCACGCGTATGCCCGCAGTTGCCGAAGCAGTTAAGAAGATGACGGGCGGCAAGGAGCCCTCCAAGTCGGTTAACCCCGACGAGGTTGTAGCACTCGGTGCTGCCCTCCAGGCCGGTGTTATGCAGGGTGACCGTAAGGACGTTCTCCTCATCGACGTGACCCCGCTTTCGCTTGGTATTGAGACCAAGGGCGGCTTCATGACGAAGCTGATCGACCGCAACACCGCGATCCCGACGAAGTCCACCGAGATCTTCTCGACCGCTGAAGACAACCAGCCGTCGGTTCTGATCCAGGTCTTCCAGGGTGAGCGCGAGTTCGCACGCGACAACAAGCCGCTAGGCACGTTCGAGCTGACCGGTATCGCACCCGCCCCGCGTGGCGTCCCGCAGATCGAGGTCACCTTCGACATCGACGCCAACGGTATCGTCCACGTCTCCGCTAAGGACCGTGGCACCGGCAAGGAACAGTCCATGACGATCACGGGCGGCTCCGCACTGCCGAAGGACGAGATCGACCGCATGGTCAAGGAAGCCGAAGCCCACGCGGAAGAGGACAAGAAGCGCCGCGAAGACGCCGAAGTTCGCAACACCGCCGAGCAGACCGTCTACCAGATGGAGAAGATCCTGAAGGACGAGGCCGACAAGATCTCGGACGAGACCGCAAACGCTGTCAAGGCCGACGTTGACGCCGTAAAGGCAGCGCTTGAAGGCGACGACACCGAAGCTGTTAAGTCCGCAATGGAGAAGCTGAACGAGTCCGGCATGAAGATCGGTCAGGAGGTCTACCAGGCCGCCCAGGCTGAGCAGCAGGCCGCAGACGTCGCTGGCGAGCAGACCGCCGACGACGACGAAGAAATCATCGACGCAGAAGTAGTCGATGATGAGGAGAACAAGTGAGCGACGAGCAACTGAATCATGACCCGAATGAGGGGCGTGAGGACGTAAACATGGGGGCAGAGGAGTCTGCCCCCATGGGCTCAAGCCCTGAAAACAGCTCTGACGCCGCAGGCGAAACCAGTGCCGAAAACGCGGGAACCGGCGCGAACTCCGGTGGTGAGGCCGATGACCTTTCCCACCTGGAAGAACAACTCGCCGACGTGGACGCCGACCAGGACGTCAACGACCCGCAGGCACTACGCGAAGAGCTAGCCAAACAGGGAGACGAGCTTGCCAGAGCTCGAGCTGACTACTACAACCTCACGCAGACGCACAACAATTTCGTGCGCCGATCAAAGTCCGACGTGGCTGCGGCGCGAGGGATGGGACACGGCGAAGTCGTAGAAGCCCTAATGCCGGTGCTTGACGACATCGCTGCCGCGCGCGATGCTGGCGCCCTCGAAGACGGGCCATTCGCGGCAATCGCAAACAAGCTTGAAAACACGCTGAAATCCCGATTCGGATTCGAACGATTCGGAGAAGCCGGCGAAGAATTTGACCCGAACATTCACGAGGCCGTAATGGCAACCCCGTCCGCTGACGTCGAGGTAGAAACCGTGCACCAGGTAGTCCAAATGGGTTACCGCAGTGGTGACAAGGTTCTTCGTGCCGCGAAGGTCATTGTGGCGAACCCTCAATGAGGTGCCACTGCAAAACTGCAAGAAGGAGGTGAGAAGCAATGGCAGGACAAGACTGGATGCAAAAAGACTTCTACAAAGCTCTAGGCGTATCCAAGGATGCTGACCAAGCCGAAATCAAGAAGGCGTACCGCAAACTGGCGCGCAAGTACCATCCGGACCAAAACCCGGGCGACAAGCGTGCAGAAGAACGGTTCAAAGCCGTCGGAGAAGCATACCAAGTGCTATCCGACCCGAAGCAACGCCAACAGTACGACGCGATCCGCGCAATGGCTGGTGGGGGAGCAAGGTTCTCTTCAGGCGCAGGTGGCTCCGCCGGATTTGAAGACATCTTCTCGATGTTCAACTTTGGCGGCGGCGGTCCGAACGTAAGCTTCTCCACTTCGGGAAACCCTTCCGGATCCGGCGCCGACTTTCAAGACGTGTTCTCAAACCTTTTCGGTGGCGCAGCGCGCGGCGGCGGATCAAACGGAGGCTTCACGGGCTTTTCCGGGGCTAGGGGCGGCTATGGCGCTCCGAATGCTCCGCGATCGGGTGCGGACCTAGCGACGTCGACTACCATCACATTGCGTCAATCAGTTGAGGGCGCAATGCTGAAACTAACCGTCGAAGGTCGCACCATGACGGTTCGCGTTCCCGCTGGAGTTCAGGACGGGCAGAAGATCCGCCTTCGTGGCAAGGGCAGGCCGGGTGTAAACGGTGGTCCGGCCGGCGACCTGGTTATCGCTATCTCTATCGAGAAGCACCCGGTATTTACCCTGGACGACCTCGATCTGCGAATGAAGCTGCCGATCTCGTTTAGTGAGGCGGCACTTGGCGCAGAAGTTCCGGTTCCGATGCTGGACGGCTCTACCGTGACCGTGAAGGTTCCCGCAGGAACCTCATCGGGCGCCCAGTTGCGTTTGCGTAAACGCGGCGTGCAGAAGAACCGCAAGAAGGGCGACCTGATCATCGAGGTCATGGTCGCTGCTCCAAAGAAGCTTTCGCGTGAAGCTAAGGCTGCTATCGAAGAGTTTTCGAAGGCCACTTCGGATTGGGATCCTCGAGAAGGCCTGGCCGAGAAGGCTCAAAAGTAAACTAAGAATAGCCGCAAAGTTGGCCCGAAAATCGGTTGCCGTGGCCGGCCCCAAGTGGGCTCGGCCGCGGTTGCCGACCGGGGCTGGTGCGGCTGCGAGTTTGGTGAGGAGGTAAACGAGTGTCAGATCATCAAACTACGTATGTCATCTCTGTTGCGGCAGAACTTGCGGGCATGCATCCGCAAACGCTGCGTCAATATGACAGGTTAGGAATCGTTATTCCTGCCCGAACTCAAGGCCGCGGGCGCCGTTACACTCCTCGCGATGTTGAACGGTTGCGCGAAGTTCAACGCCTTTCGAAAGATGAAGGCGTAAACCTTGAAGGCATCCGCCAAATCCTAGAGTTGAAAGCGCGCCTTGATGAGGCCACTTCAACAATGGATCGTATGAGGGCGGAGTTGCAGCAGCTTCGGGAACAGGCTGAACGCGAACATGCGCGCCGCACCCGTGTATTCGCCGCATCCGCAGACGGCGATGTGCACACTTTGCGGTGGGGTAGCCGCGTGAAAGCGCAAGGCGGTGAACTGGTACACATTCCCCGCCCCGGCTCGATGGTTAGAGTGAACTCAAATGACGGCGCAATGGTCCTGTTCCGTCGATGAATGCGTTATTTGCCGTTATTATTGAAAAGTTAAAAACTGGTTAACGCATTGTGAGGGGACCCGTGAACTTAGGGCTACGCGGCAGATTTGCACGAGGAGTTGGGCGCTTTGCGGCCTGGGCATCCAAGGCAAGTGGGCGCGGGTCCGGAGGCATGATCGGCGGCCGTGTTGCTATGGCTTTGGACCCGCGCTTGCTTGCGAAAGTTAGCGAGGGCAAGAAGGTCGTCATCGTCACGGGCACCAACGGCAAGTCGACAACCACGGCGATGGTTCGCGAAGCGCTGATGAACGCTGGAGTGGTTGCGTCGAACGTGCGCGGGGACAATATGACTGACGGTGTTTTGGCCGCCATGCTTGACACGCCTGACGCGCAGTACGCGGTGCTAGAAGTTGATGAACTCTACGTTCCCAAGATCGCGAAACTGGTGAAACCCGCTGCATTTGTGCTGTTAAATCTTTCGCGCGACCAGTTGGATAGGGTCGGGGAAATGGGATCGGTCGAGTCCCGCCTTCGTCAAGCTGTTAACGAAAACCCGGACGCCTTCGTGGTCGCGAACTGCGATGACCCGCTGATTACTTCCGCCGCGTGGGATAGTCCAAACCCGATTTGGGTAGCCGCGGGCACCACTTGGACTGCCGACTCGGTTTCCTTCCCCCGCACGGGCACGCCCGTCATTCGCACCGAGTCGGGATGGCAAGTTGCGGGTGAACAAAAGTACTCGCGCCCCAAGCCACACTGGGTGTTAGACGGCAACGAGTTATTGCACGAGGGCAACAGGTACCCGCTCGCCCTCGCGTTGCCTGGTCGTGCAAACCGTGCGAATGCGGCGCAAGCTGTTGCAGCCGCGCACGCGCTGGGTGTCAAGATCGAGGACGCCATAAGCCAGGTCAACCGCGTTTCCGAAGTTTCGGGCAGGTACGCGCGTGAAAACCTGGAGGGACGCCTCACCCGCATTCTGCTGGCAAAGAACCCGGCGGGATGGCAAGAAGCGCTATCGATGCTCACTACACAAACCGATGAAGACCGTGTGCATGAGGGCGGGGAGGTCGAAACTCCGTCCTCAATTATCTTGTCCGTAAACGGCCAGGTTGGTGACGGTGAGGATCTTTCGTGGCTGTGGGACGTCGAATTTGACGCGATTCGCCGCCACGACGGGCCGGTTATCGTGTGCGGAGAGCGGGGCACTGACATGGCGGTGCGCCTGCGCTACGACGGTATTGAATGCGACTTGGTGGATACGACCGCGGAAGCTGTGCGTAAAGCTCCGATCGGGTCGGTTGACCTGCTGGCGAACTACACGGCTTTCCGCGATTTTAAGGCGATAATCCCGCGCGAGTTTGGGGAGGCGAAGTAATGACTGAATCAACCATTCGAATTGGCGTGGTCCTTCCCGAAGTGCTTGGAACGTACGGCGATGGTGGCAACGCGGTCGTGCTGCAAAAGCGGCTTGAATGGCGGGGCATTAGCTCCGAAGTGGTTTCGATTGGGCTGGGTCAGCCGGTGCCATCCGATTTGGATATTTACTTGTTAGGCGGCGGGGAGGACGCGGCGCAGGGGCTCGCAACTGAAAACCTGCGGGCGAATCCTGGCTTGCAGCAGGCCGCTGGGCGCGGGGCCACTGTTTTGGCGATTTGTGCTGGCATGCAGATTCTTGGCGAGTGGTACACCGACGCGAGCGGCAACCACGTGGCGGGCCTCGGCGTGTTGGATGCGCGCACGTTCCCGCAGGGGAAGCGCTCCACCGGTGAGCTCGTGTCCACGCCTCTGGTGCCCGGCCTGACGGACTTGTTGACCGGTTTTGAAAATCACGGGGGAGCCACGGAGCTCGGCCCCGACGCGCGACCCCTCGGGCGGGTCTTGCACGGCGATGGTAATGCCGTCGGAGACCCGCTGTCCGACGGCGCCGTACAGGGCGGGATTTTTGGCACGTACATGCACGGCCCGGCCCTGGCGCGAAACCCGCAGTTTGCAGATTTTTTGATTATGAGGGCGAGCGGGCTGGACTCGCTGCAACCGCTGGATCTGCCAACGGTGGACAAGCTCCGCGGTGAGCGCCTAGATGCCGCGGGCATCTCGATAGGCGCAGAGTAAGATAGGCACCGACAGCGATCTTACGCAAAGGACGCCCCTTGAATTCCGATAGAAGGAACTAATATGAGCGAAAACTACCCCCGCAATCCCTCCGAAAATGAGGGGCAGGGCGGCTTCGAGAATTCAAACCAGAATCCAGCGCCCGAACCGCAACGTGAAGAACCCCGATTTGGTCGTCGCCGTGAGGACGATCCGGGTTACACCTCTAACTATGGGCAGACCGCGGCTTCGGGGCAGCCTGGCTACGGACAGGATCAGGCCGATTATGACCGCCCCGGTTACGGTGAGCCGAGCCAGCCTGGCTACGGGGAGCCGAATCGTTTCGGCCAGCCCGGTTACGGGGAATCCCGCGAGGGCGCGCAATCTTTCGGCTATGGTCAGGGCGGCCAGGGTGGCTACGGTAACCAGGGTCAGCCCGGTTACACGGATCCGAACCGCTACGGTCAGCCGGGCTACGGTCAGCCGAATGCGTACGGTCCCGGTGGGGGATACAATCCTGCGCCCTTGAAGACGCTACCGGGTCGCGGTGGTTCGATCGCGATGATCGTGATTGGCGCGGTGTTGACGTTCATTGTTGCGCCGGTGGCATTTTTCGCGGCAGTCGCGGTTGGTGCGTACAGCTCGGTTGACGGCATGCCGCAGCCGTACTATATGAACGGCGATACGGTTACGGTCTCGTCCTCGGGCTCGTTTACTCTCATGTTTGAAGATACGGCTGAGGCTCCCGAATGTAGCTTGGTTGGAAACGGCGAGACGTATCAGCTTGAGCCGCTTACCGTGCAAAGTGAATCAATGTCATTCGCGGAAAGCGTCCCGGCGGGCACGTACCATCTTGAATGCACGAACGATAATGGGCGTCGAATGGTGGGCATGGATGGCGCATTCTTTGGCGACCTGGTTGGAAGTGCGGGCCCGGCTCTCATTATTTCCGCGGTTATTGGTGTCGCGGGCCTGGTTGTGATGATTTGGGGTATCGTGCGCCTGGTTAAGGTAAACCGCGAACGCCGTAACATTCAGCTAAGGATGCAGGGCTGGTAAGCAAATATGTGAACACCGCAGCCTTACGGGCTGGGGTAGTGAAAATGGTCGGGGCGCTTGCCCCGACCATTTTTGTATTCACTGTTAGCATCCGGAAGTTTGCGGCGCGAAGGGGTGATCCCTCCGGCTGGCGCGCAACCGCCGGTGCGGCCGCGGAATTTTAGCCTTCAGCGGGTGCGTTTTCACCGCCGAGTTTTTGCCACAGGAACTCCCACGCCAGTGCCGACGTCTTCGCGCGTTGCGCGTTGTCCGCGGCGCCGGCATGTCCGCCCTCGACGTTTTCATAAAAGAGGACGTCCTTGCCGGCCTCATCCATTTGCGCGACCATCGTGCGGGCGTGCGCCGGGTGTACGCGGTCGTCGCGGGTTGAGGTTTTGAACAGGACGGGCGGGTATTCGCGCGCGGGGTCGAACAGGTGGTAGGGGCTGAAGGTTTTAATGAACTCCCACTCTTCCGGAATATCGGGGTTTCCGTACTCCGCGATCCAGGAGTGTCCGGCCAGTAGCGTGTGGAAGCGTTGCATGTCCAGTAGTGGCACGTCGCAGACGATCGCCCCGAAATGTTCGGGATACTTCGTTAGCATCATGCCCATCAGCAGGCCGCCGTTGGATCCGCCCTGCGCGCCGAGCTGCTCCACTGTTGTAACGCCGCGTGCCACCAGGTCGTCCGCGACCGCAACGAAGTCCTCGTAAGCGCGGTGACGGTTTTCCTTCAACGCCGCGCGGTGCCAGGTGGGCCCGTACTCGCCGCCGCCGCGAATGTTCGCGATCACGTAACTCGCTCCGTGCTCCAACCACACGCGCCCCGCGGACGCCAAGTACGCCGGAGTCAGCGAAACCTCGAACCCGCCGTACCCGTACAGCAAAGTGGGTCGCGGGCCTTCTGCGTCAGCTGGCGAAATCTGGAAGTAAGGAACGCGTGTGCCGTCCTCCGACGTCGCAAAATGCTGGCTAACCTCAAGGCCTTCCGCGTCGAACATGGTTGGCGCGTTGCGGATAACGCTCGCGGACAGCATGTGGCCAGAACGCGACAGCTCCACCAGCGACAGCGTCATGGGTGTTGTGAACCCGGTGGTTCGCAGCCACAGGCGGTCTTCTTCCTTGCGGTTCACAGCGCTCACGCTGATCGAGGCGAACTCGGGGACCGTCCAGCCTTCCGCGTCCGACGAAAGTTGCAGGTCGCGCCTGTCCCATCCGCCGTTTTCGATTGCGGGTGGCGTCAAGATTCCCAGGCGGTTCGACACGTTGTGCAGCACGTTTATGATCACGTGGTGGCGCGTTGTTGTCAGGTCGACCATTGCCGTTGTATCCGAGGGCGTAAACAGCGCGTAAGGGTCAGCGCTTTGCGCTAAAACGTCGTCAAGCAGGGCAACAACCAGCGAGCCGGCCTTAAAACTCTTGCCCGCGTATTCCCAATCCTTTTGAGGACGCATGAGCGCCCACTCGCGCCACATGCCGACCTCTACGTAGTCGGGAACGGGAATCTTGCGTAGCGTTGAACCGGCCGCCGGATCCGCCACGTACGTTTCAGAAGAGTAGAAGTCCTTCGCACGCTCCACAATTAGTCGGCGCCACCCCGGCATGTGGTCCACGCCAGCGAAGACCGCGGTATCGTCCTCGGGAACTTCAAAAATGATTTCAGCATCTTCGATGCGCTGCCCGCGCTTCCAGCGGCGAACCTGACGCGGGTAACCGGACTTTGTCATGGTGCCGGGGCCGAAATCACGGCCGATCAGGACTTCGTCCTCACTGATCCACTGGCAAAAACCCTTGGATTCTGGCAGTTGGAAGCCATCCTCGATGAAGGTACGCGTGGCAATGTCGAACTCGCGCACCACGTCAGCGTCAGAACCGCCGTCCGAAAGCGTAATGAGGGCGCGCGTGTATTCGGGATACAGCACGGATGCGCCGTGGTAAACCCACGACTTACCTTCTTCTTCGGCGAGCTTATCCACATCCAGCAGGATGTCCCACTCGTCGTCATCACCGGCCAGGTAATGCGTCGTCAGCTGGCGGCGCCAAAGGCCGCGCGGGTGGTTTTCATCCACCCAAAAGTTGAACGCCCAGTCGTCGCGCAGCGTCGCAAACGGGATGCGCGCGGGGTCATCCAGCACGGCCTTGATCTGTTCATTGAAAGTCGTGTAGCGCGGGGTCTGCAACTTTGACAGCGTGCGCTCGTTGTGTGCGCGGACCCAGTCCAGCGCCTGTGGCGAATCGATTTCGTCTAAGACTTCGCGAGAAATTTGTTCAGTCATATGAATTAGTATCGTCGAAAAATCTGACTTAGACCACACTTCTGAGCGAACTAGGTAAACCTGCAAATAAACGAAGTTGAGTGGAATAGACTCAAGTTTAGATGCGTTGTAAATAGTAGACGAAAAATACTTGCCTGATGGCACGAAAGAAGGTACTGAAGTGGATAACAAATTCACCACGAAAGCCCAGGAGGCGATTGGCGCTGCACTGCAGAATGCCTCCGCCGTGGGCAACCCTTCAGTTGAACCGATGCACTTGCTACACGCGCTGCTCGATCAACCTGAAGGCATCGCAATCTCTTTGCTTGAAGCGGCAGGCGCGTCCCGAAAAGATATCGGCGCACGTGCCCGAATCGAGCTGACAAAACTACCCGCAACGCAGGGAGCGTCGGTGTCGCAACCGTCGACATCGCGCGCACTTATGAACATCTTGACCGGTGCGGAACAGGATGCGCGCGGGATGGGGGACGAGTACACCTCGACCGAACACCTGCTGATTGCACTCGCAAAATCAAACACGGATGCCGGACGCATCTTGACCGAGAACGGCGCGAGTGCGCAGGTTCTGGAATCTGTGCTCCCCGGCTTAAGGAAGGACCCCATTACGACCGCTGATCCGGAGGGCTCGTTTGAAGCCCTCAAAAAGTATGGCCGCGACCTGACCGAAGTTGCGCGCGAAGGAAAGCTAGACCCGGTGATTGGCCGTGACTCCGAAATTCGCCGTGTCGTCCAGGTGCTGTCGCGTCGCACCAAGAACAACCCGGTCCTGATTGGCGAACCGGGTGTTGGTAAGACCGCGGTGGTTGAGGGGCTTGCCCAGCGAATTGTCGCCGGCGATGTCCCCGAGTCCTTGCGTAACAAGACGCTTATCGCCCTCGATCTATCGGCAATGGTCGCTGGTGCAAAGTATCGCGGCGAGTTTGAAGAACGACTCAAGGCGGTTTTGAACGAAATCACGGCGTCGGACGGGCAGATCATCACGTTTATTGACGAGCTACACACGGTCGTTGGTGCCGGTGGCGGGTCCGAGGGCGCGATGGATGCCGGCAACATGTTGAAGCCGATGCTTGCGCGCGGTGAGCTGCGCATGGTCGGTGCGACGACGCTGGATGAGTATCGCGAGAATATTGAGAAGGATCCGGCGCTGGAGCGTCGCTTCCAACAGGTGTTTGTTGGCGAGCCGTCCGTTGAGGATACAGTCGCGATCTTGCGCGGTATTGCACCGAAGTACGAGGCTCACCACAAGGTTACGATTTCTGACGGCGCGATTTTGGCGGCCGCGGAGCTGTCGAACCGTTACATTACGGGCCGGCAGCTGCCGGATAAGGCAATCGACCTGGTTGACGAGGCGGCTTCGCGCCTGCGGATGGAGCTAGATTCGTCGCCCGTTGAGATCGACGTGTTGCGCCGTCAGGTGGATCGCCTTCGCATGGAGGAGTCTTACCTGACCGAGTCCGACCCGCAGGGGACGGATGAGGAAACCGCCGCCCAGCTTGAGAAAGTTCGCGCGGAACTGGCTGACAAGCAGGAGGAACTGAACGGCTTGACTGCGCGTTGGGAGGCCGAGAAGGCTGGCCGCAACAAGGTTGGCGACCTGCGCGTGAAGTTGGACGAGCTGCGCACCCAGTTGGAACTCGCGATGCGCGAGGGTCGTTGGGAGGAAGCCGGCCGCCTGCAAAATGGTGATATTCCGACCGTTGAGGCCGAGATTGCCGCGGCTGAGGCCGAGGAGGACTCGGATGCGCGCGAGCAGGCTCCGATGATCGCGGAGAAGGTTGGGCCTACCGAGATCGCGGAGGTCGTTGAGGCCTGGACGGGTATCCCCACTGGGCGTTTGCTGCAGGGCGAGATGGAGAAGCTCTTATCGATGGAGGACGT
Organism: Actinomycetaceae bacterium; assembly: GCA_030532405.1. GTDB lineage: Bacteria > Actinomycetota > Actinomycetes > Actinomycetales > Actinomycetaceae > Gleimia. The sequence continues at coordinate 94,810 of JAUNLF010000005.1, forward strand.
CATCGGCGAGCGTTTGATCGGCCAGAAGGACGCGGTTGCGGCCGTGTCTGACGCGGTGCGCCGTTCGCGCGCCGGAGTGTCCGACCCCGATCGCCCTACTGGTTCGTTCCTGTTCTTGGGGCCGACGGGCGTGGGCAAGACGGAGCTTGCGCGCTCGCTCGCGGACTTCTTGTTTGATGACGATCATGCGATCGTGCGTATCGACATGTCGGAGTATTCGGAGAAGCATTCCGTGTCCCGCCTTGTCGGCGCTCCTCCGGGCTATGTGGGTTATGACGAGGGCGGCCAGTTGACGGAGGCTGTGCGGCGTCGCCCGTATTCGGTTGTTTTGCTTGATGAGGTCGAGAAGGCTCACCCGGAGATCTTCAACATTTTGCTCCAGGTTCTTGACGATGGTCGTTTGACTGATGGTCAGGGTCGTACGGTTGATTTCCGGAACACGATTTTGGTGCTGACGTCGAACTTGGGCTCGCACTTCCTGGTCGATCAGAGTATGTCGGAGGACGAGCAGCGTGTCGCCGTGATGGGCACGGTGCGGGCTGCGTTTAAGCCGGAGTTTTTGAACCGTTTGGATGAGATCCTGATTTTCAATGCTTTGACTCGCGATGAGCTGGCGAAGATTGTTGACATTCAGGTCGCTCAAATGGCGAAGAGGCTTGGTGGTCGCCGCATTACGCTGGATGTCACGGATGCTGCGCGCGCCTGGCTGGCTGATCATGGCTACGACCCGGCGTTTGGTGCTCGTCCTCTGCGCCGACTGGTGCAACGTGAAATCGGAGACCGTTTGGCTCGAATGATTTTGGGTGGCGAGGTCGAGGACGGCGGCTCGGTAACCGTAGACGCAAACGGCGATGAGCTGGTCCTACAAGCTGGCTAGGGAAGTATGACTCCGACCGGATAAAAGAATTTTATCCGGCCGGAGTCATACTGTTAAGGGGATTTAGATCATTTCTAGGAAGTAGTCGCCTAGGCGTTGCCAGTTTTTGCGGTGCCACGGTCCGAAGGGTTCCTCGCCGAGGAATGCCATGGCGCGCCCCGATTCGGGGTCTGCCCATAGGAAGGAACCGGACTGTCCGAAGTGGCCAAACGTCTGCGGCGAGGCGCCGCGTGGGAACCAGGTGCGAACTTTGGCGCCCTTGATTTCAAGCCCGAGCCCCCACGTGTTGTCCGAATACGAACCGTAACCCGGCGTCAGCCCCTTCAAGCCGGGGAAAACCACGTGTAGAGCTTCGTTGGCTAGCTCCCGCGAGATCAAACTCGGCTCTAAAAGTTCGTGCGCCAGGGCCGTCAGATCGCGAATCGACCCGACGCCGGCGTGCGCGGGCGATCCTTCTATCATGGTTTCAACAACTCCGAGCGGCTCTAAAACCATCGAGTCAACCCAGTCCGAAAAAGCAAAACCCGTGGCCTCTTCGATCGCCCACGACGCCTCTTCGATCCCGCGGTTAGAGTAGATCCGCTTCTCCTCAACACCGGCCTCCAGTTTCGGGCCGTCAAACCCAAGGCCCGATGCGTGCGAAAGCAGGTGCCGCAAAGTAACGGTGCGCTCACCGTTCGCAATCACGACCTCATCATCCAAATCGATGAGCGCCCTATCAACCGCCACTAGCATCGCCCACGCGGAGAACAGTTTCGTAACCGACTTATACGGGTACACGAGCGCAGAATCGCCATATTCGAGGACGTGGCCGGGTTCGATGAATGCCAGCGAGTACTCAAATGGTGGGGTTATGCTGTCGGGCAATCCGTCAGGCACGGGGGCTCCTAAAAGTCGATGATTACAGGCACGTGGTCGGAAGCGCCCTTACCTTTGCGCTCGTCGCGGTCAATCTCCGCGTTCGTAACGGCCTTCGCCAGCGCGGGGGATGCGTAAATGAAGTCGATCCGCATTCCCTCATTCTTCGGGAACCGAAGCTTCTGGTAGTCCCAATACGTGTAGTTCGTGACGCGCTCGCGGGTGACTTCCTCCATGCCGATCTCGGCGAAGTGTTCAAACGCGTCACGCTCCGGCTGTGACACGTGCGTGTGCCCGTCGAAAACGCTGATGTCCCACACGTCCTCATCGCGCGGCGCCACGTTGAAATCGCCAACAACCGCGAGCTTCAAGTCCTCATCAGCCATTTCCGCAGCTGCCTGATCCGCCATTTTGGAAAGGAACTCCAGTTTGTACTCGTAATGCGGGTCGTCGAGGGCGCGCCCGTGCGGTACGTACAGGCTCCACACACGCAGACCACCACAGGTGGCGCCGATTGCGCGCGCTTCGAGCTTGTCCTTGAACTGCGGCTGGCCAGGGAAACTTGTGGACACGTCCTCAATCCCAACCCTGGAAATAATGGCGACGCCGTTCCACTGGTTGTAACCGACCATCTCGACCTCGTAACCGGCTTCCTTGAACGCGTCGAAGGGGAACTGGTCCGGTTTGCATTTGAGTTCCTGGATCGCCAGGACGTCCGTGTCGGATCGCTTCAAAAATTCGACGACGCGGTCCACGCGCGCACGTATCGAGTTCACATTCCAGGTCGCAAGTCTCATGCCCCTAACACTACCGTTTAGCGCGTTTCCCGGCATTGGCAACGCTTTGCGCGGCTTGCGTTTAAGGCGGTGCGGGCCCTCGCGGCCGCTCGCTGCCGGTGACTTTCGCGAGCGATGGCGCGCATGAGGACGGTCCTACTACGCTGGGAGTTATGGGTACTGCATTAGTTACCGGAGCGTCATCCGGCCTTGGAGAAGAATTCTGTTGGCAACTTGCCGCCGCCGGCCACAACGTTGTGCTGGTCGCGCGCAGGGAAGATAAGTTGCGCGAAATCGCGGACAACATTAGCGCCTCTATGGGCGTTAAAACCGAAGTGCTACCGGCCGACCTTTCTGTGCCAGAAGGCCGTGACAAAGTTGTTCAGCGTTTGAGGGCGGACGAACGCCCCGTCGGCCTGCTGGTTAACAACGCGGGATTCGGCCTTGGAGTGCCATTTCGCGAAAACGATCTTGAAGCTGAAATAACAGCGTTGAACGTGATGGTTCGGGCCGTCATGGAGCTTACGCACGCCGCGGTTAACGCGATGTTTGACCGCGGGCAGGGCGCGGTCCTCAACGTGTCGTCGGTGGCAGCCGACACGGGAATGGGCACGTACTCTGCGCACAAAGCGTGGGTGAAAGCGTTCTCCGAAGGCATCGCCGAAGAGCTTCGCGGCACCGGCGTCTCCGTCACCGCCGTCATGCCGGGCATGGTCAACACCGATTTCCATGACCGCGTTGAAACCGTCGTTGAGGACGTGCCCAGCATCTCCTGGATTACCGAAGAACAGGTTGTCGAGGAAGCCCTCGCTGCTGTTCGCCGCCGCCGAGTGCTAGTCACGCCCTCAATCCGCTACAAGGTGACCACGTTCGCAACCAAACACGCCCCGCGCTGGATGGTTCGCGCCGTAACGTCGCGCCTGCCGCACATGTAATCCCCGCTGGACGACATGTAAAAAAGTTTTACACGTTAAGAGGATCTGTAAAGAATTTGCTGAATTTTTTACAGGTCCTCGCTTTTGTGAGCCTATTTCGCGCGATCGTCGGGTGCTGACTCTTCAGGGGCGTCTAGGTGCCCTTCGAGCGCGGAGTCTTCAAGCTCGACGTTCGTGATTTCCTCAAAGTCGAATGAGGAGGGGTGGTCGTAGGCAATACCTTCGGCTTCCAGTTCCTCCACGACGGCAATCACGCTGCCGGCCTGCAAGTCCTCATTCTCGATGTGCGACTCTTCGATTGCTTCGGCGAGTTTGTCGGCGTGCGTGTCGGTGAACTTCTTGTCGCGACGTAGCAGGTGCCTCAGCATCGTTCGAATAGTTTGGCGTCGCTGTGACTCCTCGTGAATCTCGTGGCGGCTTCGAAACCAGTTGACGACGAGTAGCAGGATGAGGAGCATGCCCATGTACCCGATTACGGGGTACAGGTAGTTTACGAACGTGGTGAACCCGACGAACGAAATCGCGAACCCTACGAGCGCCATCGAGATGAGAAGTATCTTGAACCGCTTCGGGTTACCTCCGGAGAAGCGGGAGGCGAGCGCGTAGTACATGCCGATCGCGGTGTTGAAGATCATGCCGAACACCACGAACGCCATGACGACGCCGAGCGCGGGGTGAATCTGGTTAAGGAGCATGAGGTTCGGCATATCGGACGTGCCGACCTTGTCGATTTGTACGAAAAGGGCGGCGGCGGAGACGAGGATTAGTAGCCCGAAAATGAGGCCGCCGTACATGCCGCCCTTACCCGCAATCTTGGGGTCGCGGATCTGGCCACCCATGACGATCGACATCGATACGGCCATGGCAAGGGCTAGCGCTACATAGTTTGTGGAAGAAATCCACCAGTTCGGTAGCGTGGAGCCGATGTCGAGCGCCATCGTGTTTAGCTCGGCGAGGGGGTAGTCGATGTGGGTGAAGGCCCAGATTGCGGCGCCTCCGATTAGCACGATAACGAAGGGCGTGATCGCGCCGATGATGGCGGTTACACGGTCGACGTCGAGCATTCCGACGAGTATGACGAGGAGGGTGATTACCGCGCTACCGATCCAGACGGGAAGGCCGAATTGTTGGTTGAGGGTGGTGCCTCCGCCAGCAATCATTACAAATCCCATGCTGAAGAGTGTGAGGATGATTAGAAAGTCGAAGATTCGTGAAGTGATCGGCGAGGTGGTTTCGGTTAGCACACTGTTGTGGTCATTTGCGAGGAAGAAGGAGGCTAGTTGCAGGATCGCGTACCCGGCTATAGCGAGGATCGCGAGGGTTAGGAGTACCGCCCACATTCCTTGGATGCCGAATCCTACGAAGTATTGAAGGATCTCTTTTCCTGATGCGAATCCCGCTCCCACCACGAGTCCAACGAACGCGAGTGCAACGGTTACGACTTTCCGATTCATGCTTTCTTCCGGTTGGTTTCAGGGTTTCTAGGCGCATGGCCCACTTTTTACCCTACCGAGCTTCCACAACTGACGCGTTTTCTAGGCAAATCTCACTATTTTACGAGTATGTACTTGTAGACCGATTGCCGAAGAGGAGTCCTGCACGACGTGCAAAAGATTTTTACAAGTGGGCAGAACCTGTAAAAAAATTGCCGAATTTTTTACAGGTCTAGTCAACGTGTAAAAAATAAGCGATAATTTTTACACGTTTGCTGGCTGGAGGTAGCTATGAGTGTTGATCCGATGACCCCGTATCAAGATCTCCCACCCCTGCCTCCAAAGGTCGATATTGAGACTGCGGAGGTGCTAAAAGCGGTAATCGCCGCCGCGCGCGCGTTGGAAAAAGCGAATACTTCAGCAAACCTGCTACCTAACCCGCGTATTCTGATCGATGCCGTTCCATTGCTTGAGGCGCAGGCGTCGAACGAGATTGAAAACATTGTCACTACCAACGATGAGCTGTTCCGCGCCGCGCATAACGTCGACAAGCCGACTCCGGCCACTCGCGAAGGCCTCCGCTACCGCGAAGCAATGAACCTCGGCCACGCCCTCTTGAAGGAGCGGCCGATAACGACGAACACGGCAATCGCGATCTGTTCGAGAATCACCAATATTGAGGTTGACGTGCGCTCTAGTGCCGGCACTTTCATTGGAAATCCGGCGACAAAGCAGCGCATATACACGCCGCCCGAAGGTAAGAATGTGATTCTGGGCCACCTTGCCGCGTGGGAAGAGTTCCTCCACGGCGAAGACTTACTGGACCCACTTATCAAGCTCGCGCTACTTCACTACCAGTTTGAAGCAATCCATCCTTTCCCTGACGGTAATGGGCGAACGGGAAGAATTCTCAACGTCTTGTACCTTGTTCACGAGGGGATGCTCGATAATCCGATCACCTATCTGTCGGGTTACATCGTTCAGCACAAGGCGGAGTACTACAGGCGATTGAACGCGGTGACTCAAGATGGCGAGTGGATCCCTTGGGTTCTGTTCATGTTGCGCGCGGTCCAGGTGACTTCGCAGTGGACCTCCAACTTGGTTTATTCGGTTCGCGGATTGCTTGAAGAAGTTGTGGAGGCGCTGAGCGGTACCGGCCTGCCTAGACGGGATACGGCATACATGCTGTTTGAAAAGCCTTATGCGCGTTACCGCGACTTCGAGCAGACGCTGGGTGTTAGTCGACCTACCGCGGCGAAGTATGCCAACAAGTTGGAGGCGATGGGCGTCCTCGAAAAGATGACTGTCGGCCGTGAAGTCTTGTTTGTGAACCGCAGGTATCTGGACTTGCTGTTCAACACCGACCTTCCAAAGTAGCGGGCGCCCGCCCAACCTCGCGAGAATAGTGGAGCATTGGTGGTGCCTGTGATTGCCGAGGAGGCGGCGGCTGATCGCTTATGATGGAGCCATGACTAATGACCCTCGCAAGGCCCGCCTGGCCGAACTCGTTAAAGAACTTTCCGTGATCCACCAGAAGGTGACGCTGGCTTCGGGTAAGGAGTCGGATTTCTACGTAGACATGCGCAGGGCGACGCTCCACCACGAAGCCGCTCCGCTCATCGGGCACGTCATGCTCGACATGCTTGAAGATAACGGTTTCGCCCCCGACGACTTCGACGCTGTCGGCGGCCTCACCATGGGTGCAGACCCTGTAGCCACCGCGATCCTGCATGCAGCGGCTTCGCGCGGCCTCGAGGTTGACGCGTTCGTTGTCCGCAAGGAGGCGAAAGATCACGGCATGAAGCGCCAGATTGAGGGCCCCTCGGTTGAGGGTAGGCGCGTCATCGTCCTCGAAGATACATCCACAACCGGTGGATCACCCCTGCAAGCGGTGGAAGCATTAGAGGCTGCTGGCGCTGAGATCCTTGCTGTCGCTGTTATTGTCGACCGCGACACGGGCGCCAAGGAAGCCATCGAAGCGAAGGGCTACAAGTACCTCAACGCGCTTGGATTGGACGACCTAGGCCTCGTGTAGCCGCCAATACGGTGCGGATGGTCAGTGTCCTTGAACTTGTTTTGGAGAACGGTAGTTCCGGGAATGTAGTAGTCATTCCAGGAATAAACACGCTTCCTGTTCACAGTGTCTGATCAATGTGGTTAATGGCTTTTGCGAGGTAGTCGGCTTCACTTAGCTGTCCAGAAAGATACTGCTCTAGCAAGTCTCGTATATAAGGATCCGTAACTTCGTGTCCGGCAAATTCAGGAAGAACGATCGGTTAACAGCCGCAAATTAGCGAGAAAACGCGGATTGTTTAAGGTTTTTATTGGTTACTCTAATCCTGACGTACGTGTTCAAACGCAACTTTTTTCCTAGGAGAACCCCGCATGAAAAAGATGAAGCTAGCAGCCGTGCTTGCTGCGCTGTCGCTCACGACCTTGACGGCATGTTCTGAAGGGGCGAGCGAAGCTGAGCCGGAGCCCGTCGAGACCGAGCAGGTTGAAACTCAAGCCGCCGAAGAAAACGACGATGAGGGCATCGAAGCCGAGGAAGCAGCGCTGTGGGCGCTGCCGGAAGGTGCTCCTGACATTGCCTCAACGAAGGAACTTACTATCGCTGGTAACAAGGTGATCATGGGCTCCACGGTTCGCGAAGTGGTCGAATCGGTTGATTGGGAAGTCGACACTGATAAAGAGGGCGTGACGATCGAAAATACCCTCGCGCTCATGCTGGAGCCTGGTGCGGAGGAGACGCTACCTATGAGGTTCCCTGGCAATGACGACATTAGGGTCGGGATTGACGTATCTAACGAGACGGACGGTGAGATTTCTGTCGGTGACGCGGTTGTGCGGGAGTTTGCCATTCACCACGACTTGGAGGATCTGGAAACCGGTTTCGTGGGGGATCCGAAGCGTCACGAGGGGCTAGCGAAGTTGGGGGACGCGTACTTAGGCATGCATATTGATGACTTCATCGAGCGTTACAAGAACCCTGAAGACGTGGGCGGTTACGGTATGACTCCGTTTGGCACGATCAGCTACACGTACGCCACCGAGGGTGGTTACAGCTTGAACATGGTTGAGTTCGCTAAGGCTGAAGATGGCGGGTTCTACCTGTACTCCTTCTACATGCGTGACTTCCCGGACGAGATCAGGCAGTACATCAAGTAAAGGCACATAGTCGCCCGCGCTTTAATCAGTAAAAGCGCGGGTTTTTACTTGTCGTGATCAACCTCGCCAGGCGTGGTTAGCATTTCCTCTTCCTTGCGGTCGTTCTCAAGCTTTTCAAGCAGGCCCGACTCTTTTGCGAGCTTGTGGTTCTCCTTCACAACATCCACCATTTCCGCAATGGACTTGTGCACCTGGTAGGGCCGGAACGGGAAGTTATCAATATCCTTCTTCGAGGTCGAACCGGTAAGCACCAGGTGCGTGCGAAGGCCGGCCTCAATACCCGCTTGCACATCAGTATCCATGCGGTCGCCGACAAGCGCTGTACCTTCGGAGTGCACGCCAATCTTATTCAACCCGGCGCGCAGCATGATCGAGTTCGGCTTACCCACAAAGTACGGTGACTTACCCGTCGCCTTCGTAATCATTGCGGCAACCGAACCGGTCGCGGGCAGAATGCCGTTCTCTGAAGGCCCGGTCACGTCCGGGTTCGTAGCAATGAACTTCGCCCCGGCCTCAATAAATCGAACCGCGCGCGTAATCGCATTGAAATCGTACGTGCGAGTCTCTCCAAGAACCACGTATTCCGGTTCCGTCTCCGTCAAAACGTAGCCAGCTTCATGCAAAGCAGTGGTAAGCCCGGCCTCGCCAATCACGTACGCGGATGACTCCGGAGACTGCTGCGTCAAAAACGCGGCCGTCGCCAGCGCGGACGTCCAAATGTGCTCCTCCGGCACGTTCAAACCAGAATGCGCCAAACGCGCCGACAAGTCACGCGGCGTGTAAATCGAGTTATTCGTGAAAACCAGGAACGGGATCTCCAACTCGTGCAACGTGTCTAGAAACTTCTGCGCGCCGTCAATCGCCTTCTCCTCGCGAACCAGCACGCCATCCATGTCCGAAAGCCACGAAGTTACCGGAGGCATATCGTCCAACGTAACAATCTGATCAGAAGCCACATCTTCTCCTATGTTTGAGATCAAAAGTCATACCTACCTCAACCCTAGTTCCCAAACCTGCGTTTTCCCTGGAATTGCGCTAATCTGCACGCCCGTTCAGCCCGTAAGCCGAAGTTTTGACACATGTCAGTGGTTGTCGTGTTGTATCGTCGAGGACGTGTCTGACTTGAACGAAACTGTCCCCAAATCTAAACCCGGCCGCGGCTTGGGCCCATGGCCCGGAGGGCGCGACAACTGGCCCGAGGGCGACCACTACGACCCGGAACTGCTCGAAAATGGGGACGCGCGCAACGTGGAGGACCGCTTCCGCTACTGGAAACGCGAAGCCATCAAACGCTACCTTGACGAACACAAACCCGAAGACTGGCTCGAAGTCGCCATCGAAAACTTGGGCCACGACTTCAACATCGGCTCCATCGTTCGCACGGCGAACTCGCTCGGCGTGCGCCGCGTCCACATCGTTGGGCGCCGCCGCTGGAACCGCAGGGGAGCGATGGTCACCGACAAATACTTAGAAGTCGTACACCACCCGGAAGTTTCCGACTTTTACGAGGACGTGTCCGGCCGCGGCCTCGCGGTCATAGGTATCGACAACATCGAACACTCCGTCCCGCTCGAAGGGCGCACCCTGCCGCGCAAGTGCGTACTGGTTATGGGGGAGGAATCTGCCGGCCTCAGTCCCGACATGGTTTCAGTTTGCGAAACCGTTGCACATATAACCCAGTACGGGTCAAGTCGGTCCATGAATGTGGGCCACGCGGCAGCGATAGCCATGTGGTCGTGGGTGACCCAGCACCGCCCTCAAGAATCGAACTGAAAACCCCGACATTCCGCGGATATCCGCGTGTTACTGGAAAAGAACACCCCGGTAGGTAGGCCTTAAGTCCTCTAAGCATTGTGCAGATAAATGTGGGATAATGGATCCGTCAAGATGTCTAGTTCAAGGAGGCAAATAAGTGCCTATTGCAACCCCTGAGGTCTACAACGAAATGCTAGATCGCGCGAAGGAAGGTCGTTTCGCTTACCCCGCGATTAACGTCACCTCCTCGCAGACGCTCACCGCTGCTATCCGCGGTTTCGCGGAAGCGGAATCTGACGGCATCATCCAGGTTTCCGTTGGTGGCGCCGAGTACTGGTCTGGTTCCACGGTCAAGGACCGCGTTGCGGGATCCCTCGCGATGGCTGCTTACGCCCGCGAGATCGCTAAGAACTACGACGTAAACGTTGCTCTGCACACCGACCACTGCGCAAAGCAGAACCTGGACTCCTGGGTTGTTCCGTTGATGGAACTTGAGGTCGAAGAAGTAAACGCAGGCCGTCTGCCGTTCTTCCAGTCCCACATGTGGGACGGCTCCGCTGTTCCGTTGGAAGAGAACCTCGAGATCGCGCAGAAGATGCTCGACCTCGCTCAGAAGTCTCGCACCATCCTGGAAGTTGAGATCGGTGTTGTTGGCGGCGAGGAAGACGGCGTAGTTGGCGAGATCAACGAGAAGCTGTACACCACCACCGAAGATGGTCTAAAGACCGTTGAGGCCCTCGGCCTTGGCGAAAAGGGCCGCTACCTGACGGCTCTGACCTTCGGTAACGTACACGGCGTTTACAAGCCGGGTCACGTCAAGCTCCGCCCCGAAATCCTGGGCACCATCCAGGAAGAAGTCGGCGCGAAGTACGACGCAGGCGACCGCCCGTTCGACCTGGTAATGCACGGTGGCTCCGGCTCCTCCGCCGAGGAAATCGCAACCGCTGTCGCAAACGGCGTCATCAAGATGAACGTCGACACCGACACCCAGTACGCCTTCACCCGTCCCGTCGCTGACTGGATGCTGAAGAAGTACGACGAGGTCCTCAAGATCGACGGTGAGGTCGGCGTCAAGAAGTCTTACGACCCGCGCTCGTGGGGCAAGGCTGCAGAAGCTGGCATGGCTGCCCGCGTAATCGAGGCATGTGAACGCCTCGGCTCCGTCGGCACCAAGATGAAGTAAACCTCAAACCCTTGCAGGCGCCCCGCACCCACAATCGGTGCGGGGCGACTCTATACCCTCACCACCCACCATTTGAGTCCGCTCGCATTAGCGTGGCGACGCCCTCAAAATGAATAGGTGACAATCAAACCCCAAACACCCGTGGAAGGACCCCATTGGGCACAATAGTTTTCGCCGTAATAATCGGCGTTGCGGTTGGCGTAGTAGTCGGAGCGCTCGGCGCCGGCGGAGGCATCCTCGCAGTCCCAGCCCTAACGTACTTGCTACACCAGTCGCCGCACGCGGCCGCAACGGGATCTCTAGTGATCGTGCTCGCCACCGCGCTCGTCGCAATTCCTGAAAAAGTCCGCAAAAAAACGATCCGTATCCGCGAAGGCCTAGTCTTTGGCGCCATCTCCGTAGTCGGCTCATTCATTGGCGCGCGCCTATCCGCATACGTGGACGGCAACGTCCTCATGCTCCTATTCGCGGCAATGCTAGCAATCATGGCGATCGTCATGACCCGAAAGGGCCTTAGAGAAAGAAAGATTTCCGAGGGCGAGCCTGCACCTCGAAAACCTCGCGGCTGGCCGTGGGTCATAGTCGCAGCGACCCTCACCGGATTCCTAACCGGCTTCTTTGGCGTCGGCGGCGGCTTCATGGTCGTACCGGTACTAACTCTCGTCCTCGCATTCGGCATGAGGGAAGCGGCAGGCACGTCCCTAATCATCATGGTGCTCGCGTCAGCAGCCGGCCTCGCGTCCCGCTACGGACAATCCATTCCCGTTGATTGGGAGGTCGTGCTGGGCTTCATGTTCGGCTCCATGGCAGGCGGCATCGCGGGCGGCCCACTTTCAAATAAGGCGAAACCACACCAACTCACACTAATCTTCGCAGCGCTACTTGCGGTGGTGTGCATCGCGAGCCTCGCCGCAACACTCACCCAAATGCTTGCCGCCTAAGCGAAGCGGCACGCGCCAAGCGCGCGGCTCGCCCTCAAACACAATCACGCACAAGCGGGACAAATCGGGGCGCGCAAGTTACTCATCCAGGTATAAAACTGGGCGGTTTCGTGGTGAGATGGAAGATAGGGAACTTAAGGAGGCACTATGACGGACACATCACGTCAATGGACACGCACTGAGGGCATTATTATTGCCGAGCATCTCGACCCCAAAGAGGTTGCAGACTTTATCAACCAAACCAGGGTCGTCGTGTCGATGGACTGGTATGAGAGGACTCCTAACCTAATCGGCTTAACTCTGGTTGAAGCGGATCGCAAGCTCGCCGCCGTCAACGACGTTGACGAGGTCGTGCCGATGGTCGAGTTTGAAGACTTCGCCCTCGAAGTCGCACAGCGGTTCGACGCCGAAGTTCTGATCGGCGGTGTGGCCGCTGACGCAATGCCAGAAGGCGCGGAGGTCAGCGGCGACGTTGACTACGCCGTCGCAGACGAAACCATGCGCATTGTTGAACTGAGCTCGATCCCGGACTCCTCGATTCCGCTGGCCGCCGCGATCTCGGGCGTGGACCTCGCCGCCCTCGCACTGGACAACGACTGGCAGGCACTCGCGTACGAATCGGAGTACAGCGTCACGGTCGCATCGTTTGGCGATTACCCGATCGTGACCCTCATGGTCTCCGACGACGAATTCCACGCGAGCCTTGCCGAGGACGACGACCCCGAATCTTTGATCATGTACAACTGGTCAATGTCCGCGCGCACACTCGCAGCGGGACACATGAACGATCGCGTGTTTGAGGAAGCCGAAGAACTCGTCGGGTCTTCTGCGGATCTTCGCCGCATTGCCGAGGCCGTTCCGGGTGCCGACGTGGTAGCCGCTGAAGCTACCGCGCAGCTTTCCGGCACGCGCGCAGTTCTGAGCTTTGTTCGCGCCCTCGGAGCCCCCGGCTCAATCGCTGACTACCTACTAGGCAAGCTTGAGGTCGACGAGATTCCCGGTGCGGAAAGCCACGACGCTCGCGGCATTTCGAACGCTATCGGACGCAGCGTCGACCGGATGCTTCTGGAACCCGAATCCACGGGGAATCCTGTCTGGGAGACCTACCACAAGGTAGCCGTCGAAAAGCCGCAGATTGTTCGAACCGTTGCCGGCATTGAGGGCGCCATCGGCGGCATTCTGCTGGCCAACGCGTTCCGCGGTGACAAGCCACGCACTGGCTGGACGAAGTTCAGCGGCATCGTTGGTGGGCTCATGGTGTTTGACTCGATCGCGGAAGTCATGCTTGCGAAGTACCTCGGCAAACGAGCTGAACGTCGCAGCGGCAAGTAGCTCTAACAAGTCGAAGTGAAACGTGAAGGTCCGGCGGGGGATTCCCGCCGGACCTTCAGTGCTGTATAGAGGTAGTGACTAGCTTCGTGCGTAGAGCTTCAGCAGGCGAGCGACTTCGGCTTGAACGTGGTCGCGGCCGGGGCCCACGTACTTGCGCGGGTCAACGAGCTTGTCGTTGCCCGCGAGGATTTCGCGCACAACGCCGGTAAAGCCGACGTTGAGGTGGGTCGACACGTTGATCTTCGTCATGCCCGCCTCGATTGCAGCGACCATGCCTTCGTCGGGCACGCCGGAGGAGCCGTGTAGCACGAGCGGAACGGGAACTGCGTCGCGAATGCGCGAGATCAGGTCGGTGTCGAGCACTGCGCCGCGGGTGGTCATTGCGTGCGACGAGCCGACTGCCACGGCGAGAAGATCAACGCCGGTGTCGGCTACAAACTTCGCGGCGTCGTCCGGGTCGGTGCGGGCGGACGGGTCGTGTACGCCGTCTTTGCCGCCAACTTCGCCAAGTTCGGCTTCAACCGCGACGTTCGCCGCGTGGCAAAACTCGACTACGGCTGCGGTGCTCTCGCGGTTTGCCTGGTCTTCAAGTTTCGAGCCGTCGTACATAACCGAGTTGAAGCCGATGTCCACGGCCGCCTTGCAAAGATCCACGCTCTCGGCGTGGTCGAGGTGTACGGCAACGGGTACCGACGCTTGCTCGGCGAGGGCGATCATAGCTTTGCCGATGGGGGCGATGTGGCCGCCGTGGTACTTGATCGCGTTTTCGGATAGCTGCAGGATGACGGGGCGGCCGACGCTTTCGGCTGCCGCGACCTCCGCGTGGGCAAACTCCAGTAGGACGACGTTAAATGCGCCTAGCCCCACCTTGTCGCGTGCGGCCTCAGCCGCCATTTCACGAATGTCTACTAGTGGCATTCCATGTCCTTCACTTCAACTTCTTTCAACATTTCTTTAAACAGTTCGAGGTCGACCTCGCCGGCAACAGGCCTTGCAACTGCCGCGCCAGACAGTGCCACGGCCATCGGCAGGCCATCTTTTAAGTCTTTGGCAGTGAGCGTTGCGCTCGTGTGCTCGTCGATGAATGCACACCACGCGGCAACGGAGGCGTCTCCTGCTCCGGTGGGGTTGCCTTCGATGTAGCGAACGGGCTTGGCGTGGTAGGAGCCGTCGGGCCCGTGAATGCTCATGCCGTTTTCGCCCTCGGAGGTGATTACGATGCCAACACCTTGGGCGAGCAGGGCGGCCGCCCCTTCGCACACGTCGTCAAGCCCGGTCGTAGCCTTGAGCTCGAGGTCGTTGGGTTTCACAAAGTCTGCTCCGGCGGCGCATGCGCGAACGAGGTTTTCGCCAGTGGCATCCACGAGAATGCGGGCTCCGGCTTCGTGAACGGTGTCCACGATCCTCGTCATCCATTCGGGGCTGGAGTCGCCCGCGAAGGAGCCGCAGCTGGCGAGCAGGTCGCCCGGCTGGAGGCTTTCGCGTAGTAGCGTAAGGAGTTCCTCCCACGATTCGTCGCTTGGGGCCTCCCCGGATTCGTTGAGAACGGTTGCGGCGGAATCGTCCTCAACAACCGCGATACTCATGCGGGTTTGGCGGTCGAATTTAACGAACCTGCTTGAGATGAGCTTGGCCTCTGGAAGGCCGGCGAGCAGGTCGGAAAAGCGTTTGCCGTTTGCTCCGCCGAGGAATCCGGTGGCCGTGGATTCTTTACCGATTTGGGCGAGTACGCGCGACACGTTTACGCCCTTGCCGCCGGCGCGAACCTGCGAGTCCTCAATGCGGTGCGTGTTTCCAACGTTCAGTGTGGGTAGGTGGTAAGTAAAATCCAATGCCGGGTTTGGGGTTAGAGTCCATACCGTCATGGTTTCCTCCTAGCGCTCAGCGCGAAATGCGCGCAGTCCAGCGCCTTTAAGTTGTGATTGTGAACCGAGTTTCGCCCCGATTACTTCCGGGGTTGGAACGATTCCGAGTGCCTCGTCGAGTTTTGTAGATAGCTCGTCGAACAGTTTTTGCCCGCGATTTGCAAGGCCGCCACCGATTACGATGGGCACTTTTCCAACCGCGGAAACAATGGGGGCGAGTGCCTCGGCGAGCTGTTTCATCGAGTAGTCCACGATCTGCGTTGCTTCGGGGGAGCCCGAATCGACCAGTTGGTACAGGCCCGCAGCGCCGTCGCATTCCTCGATAAGGCCGAGGCTCGCGCCGCGCCTGCAGATTGCGGAAGCCGAGGCTACCCGCTCGAGCGAAACCGGGTTGCCGTCCCAATCTGGAACAGTAATCTGGCCGAGCTCACCCGCCCAACCTGACACGGCAACGGGCATGCCGTTTAGGATCAGAACGCTTGCTATACCGGTTCCAATGGCAACGTAGAAGAAGTTCTCTAAGCCAACGCCCCAGTGCGCCTCTGCTAGAGCACCCGTTCGCACGTCGTGACCAAAAGCCACGGGCCGCCCACTCGCGTCGCTCAGCGCCTCCCGGGCTGGGAAATCTCTCCAGCCCAGGTTCGCGCTGAAAACAGCCATACCAAGGGATTCATCGACGATACCCGGCACGTCGAAACCAACGGTGTCAATCACCTGGGAGGGCTGGATGGGGCCGTCGGCGCCAGCAACCTCGCCCTCAAGAATCATCCGACCGTAATCGGAGATGATCCGTGCGCTACGCGTGATTAACGCGTCCGGACTCGCGGGCGTCGGGTACTGCCCGGGTTGCCACACTGCACCATCTGTGCCGACAACGCCGGCCTTAATAGTGGTTCCTCCAACGTCTAATGCGATCGCGTAGCGCACGATGTTTTACTCCTCGTCCAGGATGACCGAACGCGTCAGGTGACGCGGCTTATCGGGGTCCAGGCCCTTCGCTTCGGCGCGGGCAACGGCCAAACGCTGGGCCACTACCAAGTCTGCCATCGGGTCTAGGTCAGAGGTGTGAACCTCGGCGCCCGTCGCATCGATTTGATCCGTGAGGCCGGTCGGGGCCTCGCCAAAGATCCAAACGAGGCGGCCGGGCTCTGCAATCGAGATGGGGCCGTGACGGTACTCCATTGCGGGGTAGGTTTCGGTCCAAGACTGGCTGGCCTCGCGGAGCTTCAAGCCGGCTTCGTTTGCCAGGCCGATCGTCCAACCGGTGCCAAGGAAGGTGATCTGGGATGCGTCAACCCAAGACTGCGGGATCTCGACCTCTAGGGCCTTCTTCGCATCTTCAACAGCCTTGTCAACGTCGTCGCCGAGCGTTGCGCGGAAGTAGGCGAGTGCGGACGTTGCGAAGCGGGTCTGAACGACCGACTCCTCATCCGCGAAGTCAAGGACGACCTCGAAGTCCGCGTACTGCGCTGCGGGGCCTTCACCAACAGCGGTGATCAGAACTGCGGGGCGGCCGGCCTCGTGCAGGACCTTCATAACGTCAATAATTTCGGAGGTCGTGCCCGAACGTGACAGGCAGACAACTCGATCGTATTCGCGGTCCATCGGAAACTCGGTAGCGGTGAAGGCATCGGAAATGCCCTGGCCGCCAACTTCGCGCATCCTGGTGTATGCCTGCGCGATGAACCAAGAGGTTCCACAACCGATTACTGCAAGCGATTCCTCGTTACCTGCTAGCGGACCGGTCTTCTTTGCGACCTCAGCAGCCTTTGCCCAAACCTCGGGCTGCGACGCAATTTCAGAGCTCGTTTTGCTCATTTCGTTTACCTTCCTCCATTGGTCTGGTTGAACGTCGTTGATCAAGTGGCTCAAACTGCCAGACTTGATAAATCTTGATCACAACTACACTATACCAATCATTATTAATCGTGGTAGTCTATTTTGAAGTTGAGTCCTCAATCAAAGATGAACAAAGAGGTGTAACATGATTGCAATTAGATCAACCTTGCCCCTTCGTGGTGCTTGTTAAGAGGACTCATGAACCGCCAAGAACGTCTTTCGCACCTAGCTGATCTCATTGTTGAGCGCGGATCTTTGCGCGTAGAAGAAGCTGTGGAGGAGCTCAAGGTCTCCCCGGCAACTGTGCGCCGAGACCTTGATGTACTTGCAGAACAGCAACTAATTGTCCGCACTCGTGGAGGCGCCAGCGCCAATGCGCAGTCGGGAGAGCTTCCCCTGCGCTACCGCGCAGTTACTCAACCGGAACAAAAGGCCGCGATCGCGCGAGCCGTGACCGAGTTGATTAAGCCCGGTGAAGTGATCGGTTTCAACGGTGGAACAACCACGACGCTCGCCGCGTACGAAGTGGGAGTTCGAGTCAGCGGGGATGATTCCTTCGCTGACGACGGCATCACGCTCGTTACGAACGCAATTAATATTGCGAATGACCTGGTAGTACGCCCGCGCGTCCGCGTGGTAGTCACCGGCGGGGTGGTGCGCGCTCGGTCTTATGAACTGATCGGCCCGCTATCCGACCTTTTGCTACCCAGCATCAGCGTGGACACCCTGTTCCTTGGCGTTAACGGTATTGACTTCTCAACCGGCATTTACGCTACGCACGAGGGCGAAGCAGCGGTTAATGCTGCGCTCGTCGCCTCGGCAAACCGCGTGATTGTCCTAGCTGATTCAACCAAACTGGGATCCACAGCATTCGCCAGGATCTCGCCGATTTCTGCGGTTTCAATGGTCATCACCGATGGGGATGCGAACCCCGCCCACGTCCGCCAACTGGAGGCGCAGGGCATCGAAGTCATTAAAGCAACAAACTCCACAATCTAGCTCACTGCCAAGGAGTCTCAATGGCCACTAAAGGTCGAGTAACCCTTCCAATTGAAGTTGGTATCGACGATCAAGTACGCGAACTTATGGAACGGCTCGGCGCCGACGCCGTCCGCAACTCGGATGGAACCGAACTTCCTGAGCTCGTACACGAACTATCCGCAAAGGTTTATTCAACCTACTTCCCGGCGCGCGGCGACCAGGAGTGGGCCGTTGCGAATCCCGACACGGTGACAAACCTTTTCTTGCAATCAGTTCGCAAGCCCGCCCTCGAAAATGAACTAACAATCGACGTTATGGAAGGCTATCTGCCCGAACAGATCGAGCCCGAAACTAACGTGGATTTGGATCTGTACTGGGACGTTATCGACCGGACTACGGGGCAGTGGCACGCGGATTGGGAACTCGTTGATGATACGCACGTGCTTATCAAGAACGCCGAGGTTGGCCACGTCTACACCGTGAACTTTTTGGCGCGCCAGATCTGGGACGCAACCCAGATGTACAACTACATCACGAACAACTGGGACGACGATCCGACCCGGCACAAGGAGCGCCCGTACAACGTGGTGCTCCCGAAAGTGTGGAAGCGCGTAACCGAGCAGCTCGGCAGCTGGCTGTCCGAGCACGACGAGGTCGACGTCGTACGTTTCACGACCTTCTTCTACCACTTCACACTCGTTTTCAACGAGCATCGCAAGGAAAAGTTTGTCGACTGGTTCGGCTACTCCGCGTCGGTATCGGTGCCCGCGCTGGAGGCGTTTGCGAAGGAGTACGGCTACGAACTGCGCGCCGAAGACTTTGTAGACCAGGGGTACTACAACTCTCCATTCCGCCAACCCAGCGATCGGTTCCGCGACTGGATTGCTTTCCAACACAAGTTTGTAACCGGACGCGTTCGCGAACTCACAGACGCCGTTCACGCTGCCGGCAAGGAAGCCATGATGTTCCTTGGCGACAACTGGATTGGCGTTGAACCCTACGGCCCGCACTTTGAGGACGCAAACCTAGACGCCGTCGTAGGGTCCGTCGGGAATGCGGCCACGTGCCGCCTGATCGCCGATATTCCGCACGTAAAGTACACGGAAGGGCGCTTCTTGCCCTACTTCTTCCCGGACGTGTTCAACGAAAACGGAGACCCTGTCGGCGAGGCCAACACCTCCTGGCTGTCCGCCAGGCGCGCAATCGTGCGTTCCCCGCTGGACCGCATCGGTTATGGCGGCTACCTATCCCTTGCGATCAAGTTCCCCGAGTTCGTTGATCGCATTGAGGAAATCTGCCAAGAATTCCGCGACATCTACAGTGCTGCGGACGGTAAGCGCCCGCAGGTCGCAACCCCGCGCGTAGGAATCGTCAACGCCTGGGGCAAGTTGCGCACCTGGCAGACTCACATGGTCGCACACGCCCTGCCGTACGAGCAGACGAACGCATACGTCGGAGTCATCGAAGCGCTGGCAGGCCAAGGATTCGACGTCCAGTTCATTTCATTCGATGAAGTCCGCGAGGGCGCCCTCGACAATCTGGATGTATTGATCAACGTGGGTGAAGCGGGAACTGCATTTTCTGGCGGTGACGTCTGGTTAGACCCGCAGCTACAGGTTGCTGTGCGCAAGTTTGTTGCTCAGGGCGGCGGAATTATCGGCGTGGGAGAGCCTTGCGCTGTTTCCGCGAACGGAGCGTACAACCAGTTGAGCGATATTTTTGGAATTGATCAGGAGCAGTCATGGTCGCTTTCGACTGATCGATATCCGAACAATGCTGATGAGCACTTCATCCTGGGGGAAAAAGATGCTCTTGACGTAAATTTGACCGGCGGATCGCGCTACTGGGTTCCCGTGAGCGACGACGTGCAGGTCCTGCGAGCGAATGGGACCTCCGTGGAGCTCGCCGTCAAGCAGTACGGTGCTGGACGGGCAATCTACATTTCTGGGCTGCCGTACTCGCAGGACAACAACAAACTGCTTGAACGTTCCATATTCTGGGCATCTTCAAAGGAAAGTGAGTATGAGAATTCAACTCACTGCGAGGATCCGAGGATCGAAATTGCCACCTATGATTCGGGTGCAATCTTCGCTTACAACTCGTCTTTCGATCGCGTTACGGCGACGATTTTGAACTGTAATGGTGAGGAAAAACGGGTGGACCTGGAGCCCCTGGGTAGCATCTGGCTTTAACCTCTCTTAGTAACGGTGCGGGAAAATCATGAATATCCCGCACCGTTACTAAATTGTAATCAATCATTCATCTAAGGGGTAGAAACTATCGAAAGTGCGCGCTAAGCTATAGAAGTAATCAGAATTAATCATTCTGAACTCGAGGGAGAGGTTTTATTCATGGCACGTACAACCGGCTACAGGAAAGCCGCCGCATTGTTCGCAGCTGTTTCGGTCGCATCGTTGGGCCTAGCAGCCTGCTCCTCCGGTGGGGAAGAGCCCGCACCGGAGTCGGATGCTACCGCCGAGGCTCCGGCAGAGGCTGTTACCATCCAGTACCTGCACCGCCTGCCTGACGGTGAGGGCATGGTTCCGGTTGCAGAGATCGTCGACCGTTGGAACGCTGAGCACCCGGAGATTCAGGTTGAGGCCACCAAGTTTGATGGTGCTTCGGCCGAGATGATCAAGAAGCTTGAGACCGACGTTAAGGCTAACAACGCACCGTGCTTGGCTCAGATCGGTTACGGCGAGGTTCCCGAAGTATTCTCTAAGGGCCTAGTTGAAGACGTTGCGGCTGAAGCTGAGAAGTACAAGGACAACTACTCTGGTGCTTACGGCCAGATGCAGGTTGGCGACGCTGTTGTAGGCCTGCCGCAGGATACTGGCCCGCTCGTATACTTCTACGACGAGGCCGCATTTGCTGATCTTGGCATTGAGGTTCCGACCACGGTTGATGAGCTGAAGGAAGCCGCAAAGGCTGCTGCGGAGCAGGGCAAGTACATCCTAGACTTCGAGCCCGACGAGGCTCAGTACATGCTGTCCGCGCTTTCCGCTGCTGCTGGTGACACCTGGTACGCCGCTGAGAACGACGCGTGGAAGGTAACCACCACCGGTGATGGCGCATCGCTTGTTGCTGATTTCTGGCAGGAAATGATCGATTCGGGCGCGGCTCTAACCCACGAGCGTTGGGGTGAGGCTTACGCTAACGCGCTTGCTTCCGGTGAGCTGGTCGGCAACATTGGCCCGGCTTGGGAAGCTGGCTTCATGCTTGACGGCGTTGTTCCCGAGGGCGAAGAGGGCACCTGGAAGGTTGCGCTTCTGCCCGAGTTCGGTAACGGCCAGATGACCGGCCCGGACGGTGGTTCCGGCGTTGCAGTTATGAAGGGCTGTGAGTACCCGGCCGAGGCAATGCAGTTCAACGACTGGTTCAACACTCAGACCGAGGATCTTGCTACGCAGGGTCTAGTTGTTGCAGCACTTGGCGATGTTGTTACCCCCGAGAAGGTCAAGATGCAGTTCGGTGGCCAGGACGTATTCGCAGAGCTTGCAAAGGCTAACGAGACTCTTAACCCGAACTTCGGTTACATTCCGGGCTTCTCCGCTGTTGGTGCCAAGATGAACGAGGTTGCTGGCAACGTTGTTGCTGGTGAGGGCAAGGTCATGGACATCTTCACGGCAGCTCAGGACGAGTCGGTTAAGACTTTGAAGGATCTGAACCTTCCGGTTGCTGAATAATAGGCAGCTGAGTCCGATCGAGAGATAACTACGATGGGGGCATCCACCGCAGGGAGGATGCCCCCATTCTTCACAACAGATCCCTGTAACCCCCATTAGTAACCTGGAAACGATAGGTGAATCGTGTCTTCTGCAAATCCTGCTACCGTCGTAGCGCGTCAGGCAGTGGAGCCGGCGAAGCGACGCAAGAGGAATAGGACCAGAGAGCTTCACGATGCGCGCACGGGCTGGGCATTCATGGCCCCATTCGCGATTGCGTTCATCCTGGTTTTTCTTATTCCAATCTTTCTTTCGCTGTACTCGTCGTTCTTTAAAGAGGTTTCCGAGGGCGGAGGCCTGTATGGTGGCGGCGAGGTAAGCAAACAGTTCGTCGGTTTTGAAAACTACGCGTACGTTGTCCAGTCGGGTGCTTTCTGGAAGGGCATTTTGCGCGTGCTTGGTTACACCGCGGTGCAAGTGCCGTTAATGATCCTGCTGGCACTGGTATTGGCGTTGGTGTTGGATTCTTACTTGACCAGGCACGTGACCGCTTACCGGCTGGGTTACTTCCTTCCTTTCGCTATTCCGGGCATCGTGGCTGCGATGATCTGGTTGTACTTGTACACTCCTGAGATTTCGCCGATTGTGCAGACGCTGCAAAGTTGGGGTCTGGATGTTAACTTCATGGGGCGCTACACGATCTTGGCGTCCATGGCGAACATGACGACCTGGACGTACACGGGTTACAACATGCTCATCTTCCTTGCGGCCTTGCAGGCTATTCCACACGAGCTGGAAGAAGCGGCTCGCATTGATGGTGCGACCGGATTCCAGATTGTCACCAAGATCAAGGTGCCGATGGTTCGCGGCGCTGCACTGCTGGCCGTCCTCCTGTCGATTGTTGGCACTATTCAGTTGTTCAACGAGCCGACGGTTATGGCTACGGCTAACTCGTGGATGGGTAAGGACTACACGCCAATGATGATGGCGTACAACTCGATGATGGGAACGATCTCGCCTTCCGGTGATGGTCCCGCATCCGCAGTCTCGATTGTGATGGCTTTGATTGCGGGCATCCTGGCCGTGTTGTACGCGTTCGTTGATCGGAGGTTGAGCAAGTAATGGCGATCAAAACGAAGAAGCTTCCTGACGGTCGTGAGTACACTCCGTCGGTTGAAGGCCAGCCGATGCGTTCGATCGCACCGTCCTCGGCAGCGCGGTGGATTACAACCGGTGTGCTGCTACTGGCTCTGGTTTACTTCCTCTTCCCGGTTTACTGGGTGATTGTTGCGTC
The DNA here is from genome assembly GCA_030532405.1 of Actinomycetaceae bacterium. Taxonomy (GTDB): domain Bacteria; phylum Actinomycetota; class Actinomycetes; order Actinomycetales; family Actinomycetaceae; genus Gleimia. The sequence goes on from JAUNLF010000005.1 coordinate 117,712, forward strand.
CACGAAGACGAACTTCCAACTGGCATCCACTAACGGGTTCTTGTTTGACGAAGTTAATCTGGACGCTAACTACACGGCTTTGATGACGTGGACGAAGGGCATGTTCTGGCGGTGGGTTGGAAACTCGCTGCTGTACTCGACGGTTGCGGGCGTTGTTGGCACCCTGATTTCCGTCATGGCGGGCTACGCGATGGCTAAGTTCAAGTTCCCCGGTAAGGGTGTCGCGATGGGCGTCATCATGTCGGGCCTGCTGTTGCCGATTGCTCTGCTGACGATTCCGATGTACCTGATGTTTTACAAGATCGGCCTCACGAACACTATGTGGGCGATTATTATCCCGTCGTGTGTTTCGCCGTTCGGTGTGTTCTTGGGTCGCGTTTACGCGCAGACTTCAGTGCCGATTGAACTGATCGAGGCGGCTCGCATTGATGGGGCGGGGGAGGCGCGCATCTTCTTTACGATGGTGCTGCGACTGCTCGCGCCGGCTATGGTGACGATCTTCCTGTTTATCTTCGTGATGACGTGGAACAACTTCCTGCTGCCGTTGATGATGGTTTCTTCCGACTCGATCAAACCGGTGACGCTCGGCTTGTACGGCATGATGAGTTACTTCGCGCCGGACAAGGGCGCGGTCATGCTTGGTGCTCTGCTCGGCGTTGTTCCGCTAATCATCCTGTTCCTCGGCCTACAGAAGTACTGGCAGTCCGGCCTCGCCGCCGGTGCGGTCAAGGGATAATGACAACTAAACAAACTGGCTAAGCCTACGTACTTCCAGAACACAGTTTGGGGGTGCAGATCCAGCCGGATCTGCACCCCCAAACAATATGTTTAAGCGGCTAAGCGGTGATGAGATAAACAGCATGTTGATTTGAAAGAGATTGAGGCGGTAACATTTGTTGTAGAAAAAGTGCGACAAATGCGGTAGGGGTGGTCGTAATGTTGCGTTCATTCACGGTTTCTAACTGGAAGTCGTACTACGAGCCTGCTGAGTTTTCCATGGTCGCCACCCGCGAGCGCCGTCATGGCGAACGTCTAACAAGAGTTCGACGATCACGGATCCTCCCCGTGTCTGCCATTTATGGTGCTAATGCGGCAGGTAAATCTACGCTTATAGAGGCTTTGGTGGCCTTGCGCACCTTAATTATCGATGCCCGCAGGGTCGGATCTCTCCTGCCTGTTATGCCGCATTTGCCCGAGGGCAAGCATGAACCTTCTAAGTTTTATGTTGAATTCTTAACCGAACTCGAAGGCGATGGATTATCAACCAAGGAGGCAATTCTTACGTACGAGCTAGCAGCGGATCGTCGCCGCATCTACTACGAGGCTCTCCTGATTCGCCGCGGGGACCGTGAGGATTTCCTGTTTGAGCGCGAAGGCTCGAACGTCCAGCTAGATGAACCGCTCTTGGGAGATAAACGAACAGAGCTTCACTCTGAACTGATCTCCGACAACGAAACACTGCTCGGTGCATTAGGACCAGATCCTGAAGTCGCAAACCCACATGTGAAGGCTGCATATAACTGGTTTGCAAGGCAGCTAAATGTCATTTACCCAGATTCTCGAGCAATCTATCTACCCGCACAATTCGCGACGGACGACCTGTTCGCTGACGCCGTGAATACAGGGCTTACGCGTGCCGATACAGGGATTTCTGGTCTCCAGTTGCAAGATATGAGGGTCGAATCCTTGCCTCTGGAGCCTGACGAGATTGACTTCTTACTGAATGAGCTCTCCTCAAGGGGCGGTATTTTCGTGATCGGTGGAGGTGTGGGGGACTACGCTCTCCTCGACCTGCACAAAGAGGAGCTTCGTGCGCGACGGCTTGTTGCTACCCATTCAACGGTAGCAGGCCCGGGTGAGGTGTCCGAGGAGTTCTTACTTCCTCTTCGCGAAGAATCTGAGGGCACTCAGAGGTTCATGAATCTTTTGCCTGCGTTATTCCAACTACGTAAAGCCGACTCACGTGCAGTTTTCCTCATTGATGAGCTTGAGCATTCGATGCATCCGAAGTTGACTGAGGAGTTTATTCGAACGTTTTTGGACGATCTCGATGGTTCGAACCGTAGGCAGTTGATATTTACTACGCACGAGATTCAGCTCATGCGTTCGGATCTTTTGCGTCGTGACGAGATCTGGCTGGTAGATAAGGTGGATGGACAGTCCGAGCTGACGCGTGTTTCGGATTTTTCTGACATTGGAGTTCGAAAAGACGCGGATTTAATGTCTTTCTACATGTCTGGTCGTCTTGGCGGGGTCCCCCGAATATAGGAGGCTTGTCGTGTCTGCAAAGAAACGTTCACGTAAACCGCGCAGTAGACGATCCGCCGCTGTAGGCTTTCGCGTACCTCGCGAGCCAGTTTATCTCTGTGCTGAAGGCCAAACGGAGATTCAGTACGTGCGTGCCTTGTTTGAATACCGTTACCCGGGTTTGTTCACGCTAAGCATCATAAGAACTCGTGGGAAACGTGCCGGTGGTAAAACGTCTTTGCTGAACCTTATCGAAGTCGCACGCAAAGAATCGAAGACTTGGGCCCGTCGTGAGAAATCTAGTAGGGATATCTGGATCATCTGTGACTTGGATGAGAATGCTCATCACAGAGAAGCCTTAGAGAAGTGGTTGAACGAGAGTCCCAACACTCATCATGCTGTAATCCAAGCTGCATCTATAGAAGCATGGTTTCTTTCACACTTCGATAATCCGCAGAGGCCTAGAGGCAACAGAGAGGCGGAGGAACTATTAGCGAAACAATGGAAAAACTATAGGAAAGGCGCAGAGATTCCAAGGGGCCTTATAGATAGGACAGACGAAGCGGTCTCGCGAGAGCTTAACGCCATGAATAATGCGGAGTCGCAATGGCCTTTCCCTCCGCCTGGATGCTCGCAGATGCCAGATTTTATTGAATACTTAGATGAGCGCGCTTCGAAGCTAGGGGGACAACACTAAGCGCGTTGCTGAACGTTCACCGGTAGTTGATGCATGATACCGAGACGTTAAGTTAGTGGATATCTGCATCTGTACTATTGACCAGGAGCCCCGGTGGAGCGCTATCTTTCGGACTATCCGATGGCTGTTCTTACCGGGGTTATTGTTTCTTTCATGCATAAGGATCCGTAGCCATGAAAATGGCTACGGATCCTTATGGTGGTTGCACGTCAAACCAAATAATCTGGCTCTTGCCGGACTCAGATGTATGTCAATTTATGGTTCGAAGTTTACTCAGGGCGCATTGCAAGCGTCTTGTAGCGGTTTTTCAGGAAGTTCAGCACGTTTATCGCGCAGCGTTCCGCCTCCTCGCGGCGGATCGTGCCCGCCTGCAAGCACTCAAAAACGGAATCCTCACGCGTCGTACCCTGATGCACGTCACCTCCAGGCATCAACACGTCCACACCACTACGCACGCGGTACGCTGAATCGTACACGCCCTCAAAATTCGGATCAGGAGCCATGCGCATCCACCAATCCGTCATAATCGCGCCCGCGTACCCCCACTCGCCGCGCAGAATCGTCTCCACCAGCTCATAGTTGTAATGCCCCCAAACGCCATTAATCTTGTTGTACGACGTCATAATGAAATGCGGCGACGCCTCCCTGACAACAATCTCAAAACCACGCAAATACACTTCCCGCAGCGCGCGTTCAGACACGATCGAATCATTGTAAATGCGGTTCGTCTCCTGATTATTCGCCGCATAATGCTTCGGACACGCACTGCGCCCACCGCGCTGCACGCCCTCCACGACCGCCGCCGCAAACACGCCCGAAATTAGCGGATCCTCCGAGAAATACTCAAAGTTTCGACCACACAACGGGTCACGGTGAATATTCATGCCGGGGCTCAGCAGAATGTCAGAGCCGAGGCTCGCCATCTCCTCCGCGTGCAGCAGCGCCATCTCGTTCACCGTGTCCACATCCCACGAGGAGGCGAGAGCCGTGCCGCACGGCAGGAGCGTCGCGGTCGCGTTAAGACGCAGGCCGGACGGGCCGTCCGTCGTGATCGCCGGAGGAACCCCGAGGCTCCGCAGGCTTTCCGTCACGCCGCCCAAGGCACCCGCATTACCGGGTGCGCCGAGCGGGGAGTTCATCGTGACGTCCCCGTACGTGAGGTCTGCAAGATCGCGCAGCGACAGCGACGCCGCGAAATCCTCCACCGAAATCTCGCCGGCCACAACCTGGCGGAAAGTTGCGCCTTCGCGCGCGGTTCCGCGCTTTTCGGGCATGCGATCCATGATTCTGGAGGCGAGATCAACCTCGCTTAGAGGAACCGGCTCGAGGGTGAGCTCGCCGCCGCGGCGAGTCATACGCTCAAACGGTGTGACCGGCGCGCTCGCCTGCTCGAGGCGCTCCAAGATCAGTTGCTCCTCGGTGAGGGTGCCCGCGGGCTGCGCGTCTCGAACGTTTGCGCCGAGGAAGAACGCGTGCTCGCCCTCCTCAATCACCCAAGTGAAGCTCGTGTCACGGCCGGGCTGGTCGTCGTAAACCGCGAGATTCCGCAGCGGAACGCGGATCGTGAACGCCTCACTCTCGCCCGGCTGCAGGGTGGCGGAGCGCGAGAAGCCGACGAGTTCACGCTCGGGCGCACCATTCAATGCGCCCGGTTTGCGCACGTAAAGCTGCGCGACACCCGAGGAGGGGCGCTCACCCGTATTCGTGATTACCCCCTCCACGACGACGGCGTCCGGTTCACGCGTGAGCTTCACTGCCTCGAACGCGTGCGTGGAGTAGCCGACGCCGAAGCCGAACGGGTACTGCACTTTTTGCGGGGCGAAGGTCTCGAAGTATCGGTATCCAACGTAAATGTCTTCGGCGTAAACGTTGGCGTCGAGGTCGCCGAAGTTGTCGGAGCTGGGGTAGTCCTCGTACCTGTACGCGATCGTGTCGGTGAGGCGTCCGCCCGGCTCGAGTTCGCCGACGAGCACGCGCGCGATGCTTCGCCCGCCTTCTTGCCCGCCCGCCCACGCCAGCAGCAGCGCGTCGACGCCGATTTCTTCAGCCCACGACAGATCCATGACGTTGCCGGTGACGACGATTGCGACCGTGCGCGCGAACGTTTGATTGACGCGGGTGAGGAGTGTTTTCTCATCGTCGGTGAGGTAGTAGGAGCCCGGTTCGAGTAGGGAGTCGCGGTCTTCGCCGGCAGCTCGGCCGACTACAACGATTGCGGTTTCGGCGCGCTGTGAGGCGACGTCGATGAGGGAGGGTTCGATCGGCATTTCGGGGAACGACAGTGGCCATTTGCCCCACTCTTCGCCTGGATCCACGGGGTTTTCGGCACACCACGCACGGTACGTGTTCGCGACTTCCTTGTCGACGGGCACGCCGAGTGCGGTGAGGGAGTCTAGGAGGTTGGTGGTGTAGGGCGGGTTGACGTCGCCGCCGGAGCCGTAGCCGACGCTGATCCAGTCGAGTTGCACGCGCCCGAACACGGCGACGGGTTGCGCGGGGTTGAGGGGGAGTGCGCCCTCGTTTCTAAGGAGGGTCGCGCCTTTCGCGGCGAGCGCCTGCCCGAGCTCGGCGAGCCTAGGGTTGAGGTCGCTCGGGCTGTTTGCGAGGTTGGTGGCCGCGGATTTGGTTGAGGTTTGGGAGAGTAGTTCGCTTGTCATGATCTGCCTTTCGAGAACCGCTAGAACGAGAATCTCGGAGTGCGTTCCACGAGGTTAATGGGAAGTACTACGGGCTCGCCGTTCCAAGTGCCTGTTAGGCGAGACTCGAGGAGTTTCGTTGCTTCGTACGCTAGTTGGTCGGTTGAGTTTGTGATTGAGCTGAGGGAGAGTTCCTCAGCGATTGGTGAGTTGTCGAAACTTACGATTGGGATAGGTCCAAGTGCGGCTCCCGCTTCTTTGAATGCGTCGAAAATGCCTTGTGCCATGAGGTCTGAGCTTGAGAAGATCCCGTCTACTTCGCCAACCTCCAGGCGGCTGACGAGCCTCTTTCCCGCTTCGTATCCGGAGGCGTAGGTGAATGCCCCAGGCTCTACTATGGAGTCGATATTTTCGGACTCCAACTCGTTGAGGAAGCCCTGAAGTCGATCTTTACCAGCGATCATGTCGGCTGGTCCAGCAACCACAGCCGGACGTGCACACCCTTGATTTAACAAGTGGCGGGCAGCGAGTTGTCCCCCGGCGTAGTTATTTGAATCAACCCACGCGGAGGTGTCTTCTTCGATACGACCAATGAATACCGTAGGCACAGAGGCTTTCAGCAGTCGTTCGATCTCTCCGGTGTACCTGTGATGAGAAAGAACGATCGCACCATCGACTGCGCCGGAGCTGAGGAAAGACTCTGTGCGTTCGGACTGCTCCTTAGTCGAGAAGAACACGAGAACTGCTTGGCTCCCCACTTTCCCTAACTCAGACGATAGGGACTGGACAGACCTAGCGAAGAACGGGTCGGAGAAAACTCTGCTATCAGGTTCTGGAATTACCACGGCGGTGACGCCGGACCTATTGGTCACGAGGGCGCGAGCGGCTGAGTTTGGGCGATATCCAAGCTCAGCTACGGCACTCTTTACGGCTTTAACCTTCTTGGGAGACACTCTTTGGTCGCCGCGAATAACGCGAGAAGCGGTTGCTCTGGATACGCGCGCGCGTGCGGCTACATCTTCTAGCGTTACTCTTTTAGTTTTCACAGACATCTTGGCTTCTTACCCCTTCACAGCACCCTGCATGATGCCGCTAACGAGCTGTCTGCCTGCAAAGAAGAACAGAAGCAGTAGTGGCACGGTGGCGATAACTACACCCGTCATGATGAGCGAGTAGTCCTTAAAATAGGATGCTTGTAGCAATTGTAGTGCCACCGGCAGTGTTGGTTTTGAAGCTCCAAGTACGATAAACGGCCAAAAGAAGTTGGTCCAAGATCCAACGAAGGTAAAGAGTCCTAGCATTGATGCTGCTGGCCTAGCTATGGGCATGGATATTGACCAGAACACGCGGAAGAGGGAGGCTCCGTCGACTCGAGCCGACTCGATTAGCTCGTAGGGGAGTGCATCACGAATGTACTGCGTCATCCAAAAAACACCGAATGCGGACACCATTGCTGGGATGATTACGGCCTTCAACTCACCTGTCCAGCCGAGTTTTGCCATAACCATGAATAGTGGAATGACGCCGAGCTGGGCAGGGATAGCCATGGTTGCAATGACGAACGTCAGCAAGCCTTCTCGCCCTCGGAAACGCAATTTTGAAAAGGCGAATCCTGCAAGAGTTGAGAAGAACACGACGCTTAACGAAGTTATCACTGCAACAATAACGGAGTTTATGAGAGCACCCATTAGGTCAAGACCCGAGGCTCGAACCCTGCCTAAGTTGTCAAAGAACTCTCCCTGCGGAATCAAAGACGGGATCGGATTCTGAGCGATTTCAGCCGCGTTTGAAGATGCGAGGAGGAACGCATAATACAGAGGAGCGGCAGAGATAATCAGCACCAGAATCAGGAACGTGTAGTTGAATACGCCTGGCTGACGTGAGGAACCGATGGCAGTATTTGAGCGCCTCCTGCGCTTCTTTGCAGCGGCCCTCGCAATACCCGGCCCTGCTGTCTGCTTAAGTGTCGCAACAGAAACTTCGCTACTCATCTGATGCTCCTTCCTGTGCGCCAGTGCTAATGGTTCCTTGTTTTCTACTACGTACGAGGGCGAATATGGGAGTCCGTGTTTTTGCCGTTGGCGTGGCGCTCGAGGCTATCTTGCGCGTGAGCGTGAAAGAAATGAGGGCAAAAATCAAGATAATTACGAACAGGATTAATGCAACTGCAGAGCCTTTACCTAGGCTCTTCTGATCGCCCCAAGCGAGGTTGTAAAGGTGCATGGTTAGGGTGAGCCACTGGTTGTCGCTGCCTCCCTTGCCAATCTGGTCGTACATTCTGGGCTCATCAAAGATTTGAAGACCGCCGATCGTAGAGTTAATGATGACGAAGATAAGGGTTGCGCGTAGCTGCGGGATGGTCACAGAGAAGAACTGACGCATTCTCCCAGCACCATCTACAGTTGCCGCCTCGTAAAGGTCGTTTGGAACGGCCTGCATGGCTGCCAAGAGGATCAGCGAGTTGTAACCCGTCCATCGGAAATTAACCATTGAGGCAATCGCGATGTGTGACCAGAAAGCGCTGGAGTGCCAGCCAATCGGGGAGATCCCAACGTTGGTTAAGATCGCGTTGATCATGCCTGATTCATCAGCAAATAACTTTGAGAAAATAATCGACACTGCAACGGGGGCGACCACATAGGGTAGTAGCACACCCATGCGCCAGAATGTTTTAGCGCGCAAATTCGCGTCGAGCATGTAGGCGATGAATACGGCAAGAATAATTTGCGGGACTGATGAGAGAAGGAAGATTGAGAAGGTGTTTCTCATCGCCACCCAGAAAGTGGGCTGTTGGAGTACAAGACCGAAGTTCTGCAAGCCAACGAAACCTTGCTGGCCCCCAATCAGGTGCCAGTCGTGGAGTGATACCCAACCTGTGTATAGCAATGGAAACAGGCCGGTGATTGCAAAGATGATAAAGAATGGTGCAATAAATATGTAAGGCGTGATGCCAAGGCCGTTTTTTCTGCCGAGTAGAGTTCTGCGGCCCACTCCTCTTCGAGATACCTGCATAGTTTTCCTTCTCAAATACCGTGTGGTGGGGGCAGCGCCCCCACCACAAAGGTTGACTAGTTGATGCCGAGTTGGTCGAACTCGCTGAGAGCCTTCTCCCATGAGGATTCAGGGCTGTCAGTGTCGTCTACATCAACGCGGGTGAGGGCGTCGGTCACGATAGTTGTGACGGGGAAGAAGTTCGTGCTCTTGTACGGGGAGACGTCGATGCGCTTGGACATCTCAGAGAAGATCTCGCCGACAGGGGCATTGTTGAAGAACTCGGACTTGTATTCAAGAAGAGCCGGATCGTCGAGGGCCGCAGTCTGTGAAGGGAAGTTGCCCTTCGTTTGGAAGGCGACGATTTGCTGCTCCGGTGCAGTCAACCATTCTGCGAGTGCCTTAGCTTCTTCTTGGTGTGCGCCCTGGGTTGGGACGGTAAGGTACGAGCCTCCCCAGTTGCCGCCACCGCCCGGGTAAACGGGAGCTACATCCCAGCCTTCAACACCTGCAGCGTTGCCCTCAATGACGCCAAGCATCCACGGCGGGCAGAGCATCGTTGCGAAACCATCATTTTGGAATGCATTCGTCCAGTCTTCGCTCCACTGCGCAAATCCAGCGGACAAGCCGTTCTCCGACTGCTTCAAAATCTCATCGTAAATGCTCTTAATAGGCTCGTTTTCATTTAGTGGAATTACGCTTCCATCTGGAGTCTCAAAGGGAGTTGGCTCCTGGTTAATCATGCCCTGGTAGGTTGCGGTTGCACCGTCGTACCACGGAATTCCGGTTGCGTCGACAAACTGTTTGCCAACTTCGAAGTACTTGTCCCAGCCGCCGTCGAGCATTGCGGCGACCTCATCACGATCAGTTGGCAAGCCGCCCTCGGCAAACAGGTCTGCACGATAGCAAAGTGCCTGCGGGCCAGCGTCGGTGCCGTAACCGATTAGCTTGCCGTCGGCAGTCGTAACCGGCTGAACCTTGTAGTCTGGCCAGCGATCCTTAACCGCGTCGGATGAGAGGTCTACGAACTGATCCGGGTACTGCATTAGCTCGGGAATCCAGTCGATCTCCACTGCCTCAATATCTGAGAGTCCGGAGCCAGCGGCAAGACGCGTGTTCATGTTGTCGCGCGCCTCGTTAGAAGTTGCTGCCTTCTTCTCAACGATCTTAATGTTCGGATTCTCCTCCATGTACTGCTTGTACAAGTCCTCTAGACCGAACTCGTTGAACGTTGCAACGGTGAGTGTAATCTGGCCGTCGCCATCTGCCGCCTCTTCTGATCCTCCCGAGTTTGCATCTCCGCACGCGGAGAGCGCGAGAACGGATGCAGCCGTTAGTGCTGCAAGTTTTATGACGGTTCTCTGAGTCATGGTGCTCCTTAATAGAAAATGAATCTTCATTGACCCACTCCTTAGAGAGCGCTCTTTCGTTGCTATAACAGCGTGAGAGCGTGCTCATAGAGATAGTTATAAGGATCACATTAAAACTAAGAATTTGCCAGCGGATGCAGTTAGGTGTGAGGTATATCACTTTACGGGGGTGTTGCAGAGGCGGGTGAGAACATCGGCTTTTCGCCAGTTTTTGGAATGCTGGTCATAAAAAGATCCGCAGCCGTTTTCGTGGCTGCGGATCTTTTTGTTTTAGTTTTGTTCGTGTCGCCCCGAACCGGTGGACACTCCTAACGCGCGGGCTTGCTGATTGGGCGGTCGGTGCGGGATTCTTCGGGGAAATCCTGAGCGATGTCTGTCATCACGGCGCGCACACCCCAAGAGTAGAGTTCAGCGGCGCGTTCCAGATCGTTCACGGTCCACACGTTCACCTGGAAGCCCGCGTCCGTCATAGCGCGCACAGCTTCTTCGGTCAGCCCCCGCTCACACGGGTGGATAGCTTCGGCCTCGACCTCGTTTGCAATATCGATCCACTTTTGAACCTGCTCCATAATCGGCTCGTCAGTGGTGTCGAAAAGGCAGGCGCGGCGATACTGCGGTGCACGGCGCTGCATGTCGGCAAGCAAGTCCTTATCGAAGCTAGAAATCAAGATCGCGTTCTTAAACTGCAACTCGCGCAGCGACACGATGACACCGTCAATCAGGGCTTCGCGCAGCTTGTCGCCACTCTTCGAAGGCTTAATCTCCAGGTTCGCCTCCATGCCCTGCGCGTTCAGGAACTCGACAACCGTCATCAGCTCGGGAATACGTTCAAACGTGTACGTGGTCGAAAACCACTTACCCGCGTCAAGCTTGCGAATGTCCGAAAAGTTCTTGCCGTAATACCCGCCCGTACCGTCCGTCGTGCGGTCCAACTTGTCGTCGTGAATCACGATGACGGACCCGTCGCCCAGCACGTCAACATCAAACTCGAACGACTTCACGTTGTAGTCAATGCACTTCACGAAAGCGGCCATCGTGTTTTCGGGCGCTAGGCTGCTCATGCCGCGGTGTGCGATTGCGGCCGGATAGCTAGTCATTTTGCTCCTTAAAAGTTTGCAAACCAAAAGCTTCAATATGTACGAGGGCGCCCCCGCACCTCGGCTTTAAAGACGCGCCCAGCTGGTGTTCGGCTCGCCCTCCAAAACGGTAAATAGCGGGCTAGTCTTCCAGCGAATGCTCGTCGTTAGGGTCCAGGTCCAGAAGGAGCGCTTCGTCCCTTCTAAGAGGAAGGATATTAGCAATGTACGATTCTGTCGCCTCGGTGATAGGAACGTCGTGGCCGCGCTGCTCCGCAATGAACCAGCGGTGCTCCATGATCTCGTGATAAATCTGCGCGGGCTCCAGCTTGGACGACATTTCTAGCGGCACCGCGCGAACCGTCGGCTCGAAAACTTCCGACAGCCACTTGTGCGCCACCAGTTCCAAAGGCTGATCGTTGCGCCCCGTAATCGCCCTGTACGTTGCGAGGTCGTTCAACATTCGGCGGGCCTGCTGTTCCTGCACGTCCAGGCCTGTAAGGCGCATTATCTGGCGGTGGTGGTGGCCCGCGTCCACAACCTTCGGCTTAATCGAAATGCGGGTTCCGTCCGTGTCCGCAGTCATGCTGAGCTCGCCAACATCGAAGCCCAGCTCGTTCAACTTCTTGATCTTATTCGAGATCCGCCACCGCTCATCCCCCGAATACACCTCTTCCGCGGTGAGTTCCTCCCACAACTCGTGGTAGCGATCCTCAATCTGATTGCCCACGTGGATCACGTCAGCGTCCTCCACTAAAAGGCCGCCGGCCTGCAGGTCCATCAACTCGCCAATAATGTTCGTCCGCGCTAGGTCCACGTCGTAGTGGCGTTGCCCGCGCGTCAGCTTCGGGTGTAACTCGCCCGTTTCCGCGTCCACCAAGTACGCCGAGAACGCGTCCGCATCCCGCCTAAACAGCGTGTTCGAAAGTGACACGTCACCCCAGTAAAAGCCCAGCAGATGCAGGCGAACCAGTAGCACCGCCAGAGAGTCAATCAACCGTTCCGCGGTCTCCGGCCTCATCGACTGGGAAAAAACCGCGCGATACGGCAACGAAAACTGTAAGTGTTCCGTCACGAGGGCGGGCGTCAGCTCCTCACCATCAGCAGACATGCGCCCCGTAATCACAGCGGCCGGAAGTACCGACGGGGCCTCCAACCGGTTCAAATCCCGAAGCAGCTGATACTCGTGGTACGCAACGGCCTCGCCGATCTCCTTCACCGCAATCACGCGCCCCGAAAGATTCACAAAACGCACGACGTGTCTTGAAATACCGCGCGGGAGGGCGGCCAGCACAGTTTCGGGCCACTCCTCAAGGGGGAGCTCCCACGGAAGGTCCAGTAACGCGGGGTCTAAGTGTGCCGCAGTGATCTGCATAGATGAAGGCATAACCCCATTTTCGCAAATAGTTTGCCAAGAGGGAAAAGTGAAGCGCGTCGAGGCCTCAATTGGGGCGTGATATAGGCCTTTGGTAAGTCCGTGGACGGGTTTTGAGCCCGCGCGTGTCTAACATTCGAAATTTTGTTTTATAAATCCAATTTAACGTCACTTGATCGTGTTAGATTGAAGTTCAACTGTTTTGATCAGAAATAATCAAATCCTTGAATGTTTGTTTAGAGATGTCAAAGGAGACATTGGATGCGAGTAATGCGCAAAGCGATCGCATGCGCGGCTGCGGGTGCCATGCTTTTGGGGACCGCTGCAGTCGCCCCGTTTACCGCCGCCATTGCCGTTGAGGACGAGCCAACCTCATCGCAGGCATTGACCGACCTGTCGGATGTTGCACAGTGGTATGACCAGATTCCCGGTGTTAGTCGATACAGGATCCCTGCTCTCACGCAGCTCAACAACGGCGACCTGCTGGCGGTGTTCGATCTGCGTCCCACTCTTGCTGATCTAGCTGCAAATATTGGTGTCGCCATGCGGCGGTCAACCGATGGCGGTAAGACGTGGGGGCCGATACAGACCATCCACTACGAGCAAGCACCCAAAGGTGAAGGTGATCCCTCCGTCCTGGTGGAGCGTGAAACGGGTAAAGTCTTTGTCTTCTACGCGGGTTCTATAAACCGCGGGTTCGCCGGATCGGCTGCGGGCAACAGGGAAGATGACCCGACCACGATGACGGTTCACTACTCTTGGTCTGACGACAACGGCAACACGTGGCATCAAGAACGCATCACCGAAGAGGTGAAGGACGCGAACTGGGCTGGAATCTTCGCGGCTTCCGGCGAGGGCATTCAAATGCGTGTCGGCGAGTATGCGGGCCGGTTGGTGCAACAGTTTGTCGTAAAAATTGACGGCAAAAACCACGACGTGAGCCTCTACTCCGACGACAGGGGCGACACGTGGCAGTTCGGTACACCGGTAAATCCAAACGGAGGCGCCGGATGGGGTGACGAAAACAAGGTTGCGGAGCTCTCCGACGGCACTTTGATGCTCAACACCCGCATGGGTCCGCGCGGGGTCATGCTTTCTAAGGATGGAGGCGAAACTTGGGACACCTCCACGTTCTACCGGGACTGGCAGCAGATCGACCCGTATTCAAACGGTGCAATCTCGCGCATTTACCCGGATGCGGAGCCCGGCTCGCCCGAATCTAAAATGCTCCTGCTCGTCAACTCCGAAGACTTCGACATCCGCCATAACGACACGGCAAAAGTCTCATGCGATGACGGCAAAACGTGGCCGGGTCGAATCCAGATTTACGAGGGCGCCTCGGCGTATATCACTCCTACTCCGATAAAGGAGGCCGGAGAGTACAACGGGAAAATGGGGATCCTGTTTGAGCGTGACGGCTACACCAAGCTTACGTACACCACCCTTGACACGAAGGCAATGGGCATGGTTTGCGCCCCTGTAGGTGTTAAGGACGACCTCGGAAAAGATCCGGGGCGACGCCTGTCTTTGAATGCGGGCGAGGCGGCCACGGTTAATTTCACTATTTCGAATCAGACAGGAAGTGCACTTGCCGAGGGTGGAACTATCACAGTTTCGGGCGACTACGGTTGGACGCCAGAAACCGTGCACGAGGGCGTAGGCGCCATCGCGGCCGGTGAAACCCTTGAGGTTCCCGTAGCAGTTGACGTGCCCGCAACTGTTGCGGGCGACCGTATGTTGACGATTACTTACACTTCCAAGGCTGGAGAGAAGTCATCTCAGTACGTTTATGTAAACGTGAACCGAAATGGTCAGCCCGCGCACTACGACGCGGATGTTGAGGCCTACCTGGATGCCGTTTACCCCGAGGGCGCTCCGGGCCCCATCGGTGACGGAGCTGTTCCGTGGGTGAGGCTAGTTAACAGCGGCAACGTGACTGTTCGCGTTGAAGCCACAGATAACGGTCAGTCGACGATGGATCAGTATTGCATGGCTACACTGAACCCCGGAGACAAGATCACCTGTAAGAATAGGGGTGCTGGCGAAAAGAGCAACAGGCACACTATCACTGAGCAAGACGTTGCAAACGAGAAGTGGCAACCTACACTAACGATCAAATACGGGGCAGACGTGCAGCATCTTGATAAAACCAAGAGCATTGAACTCGATGCGCTAGACCTCAGTGTTGAGCCGAATAATCAGGCATTCATCAAGACTTTGGAGACATCCGAGGGGAGTCCGGTATTTCTGCCCACCGGTGATTTCAAGTCCTCTGCAATGCTGCGCGTAAATGACTCGCACATCAATAGTTGGCGACTGCCCAACGGTTACCCGCTGTCGCTTAACGCCGCGAAAGACAACCGCACGTCGGCACAACTAGTTGTAAAACCCGAAAGCAGTGGAACACTAACCGCCGAAGTCAGTGAGGACGAGAACGTCACCTGGGAGGTCTTGTACCCAGAGGCAATCAAACGGTTCACCGGCTCTAAGTACAGTAAAGACCTGCGTGAAGCAGGTGTCACCACCGATCCGCTACGCACCGAAGCTCCAACCGTAGAAGCTGGACAGAACCAGGCGATTTGGTTTGTGGCTCACGTGAGCCCGGACGCCTCGGCAGGAGTTACCAGCCAAACCATAACGCTAAAGCTTGACGGTGAAGTTATAGGCACCTACCCGGTCCACACCGAGATTTACGACAAACAACTACTGCCGCGTGAAAACCGTCCGTTCATCCTAGACCTGTGGTGGCATCCCGACGCGGTAGCCGACTACTACGGCGTCCCTGTGTGGAGTGAGGAGCATTTCGCCCTCATGAAGCCATATTTGCAAGAACTGGCTGACGCGCAACAAGACGTAGTAAACATTGTTGTCAACTACGACCCGTGGCATCTGCCCGCGCAAAACGCACCCCAGACCGCATCGCACTACAACGCGGCGGTTAAATGGTCGTGGGATGGGTCGAAATACAACTTCGACTTCACCAACTTCGACAAACTCGTAGACGCGCACGCAGAAGCGGGAATAACCGGCCCGATCCACATTTTCTCGCTACTCAACTTCCGTCAACAAGAGCGCCTCACGTACTTCGACGAGACGCAAGGCAAGGAAGTAACTCGAATCGTGGAGCTCGCGGGCGAAGACTACAACCAAGCGTGGGGACAGTTCTTGCGCGCTCTTGAGGCGCACCTCAAAGAAACGGGCGACTTTGACCGCGCAACCCTCATGTTTGACGAGCAGGGCAAATACATCATGGAAAAAATGATGGGCATGCTCGAATCGGAGGCGCCGAACTGGCAAGACAAGATCGCGCTGGCCGCAAACTCTTTGGCCGAAGCGGATATTGCGAACTTCATTGCATTCAACCGTGACTTCCTAGGCAATGTTTCCGACGAATTGATCGAACAGCGCCGCGATGAGGGGAAGACTTCGCTGTACTACACGTGGTCTCAACCGGTCACGCCGAACGTCGTCACGGAATCGCCACTTGTGTCGGCTCGCGCTTTGGGCTGGATCGCGCAGCAGAAGAACCTCGATGGATTCCTTCGCTGGACGTTCAACTCTTGGCCCGCGGACGTTTTCAACAATCCAACCCACATGTACAGCCAGGGCGACGAATACCTTGTATACCCCGGCGGTACAAAGGCTGACCCCAAGGTGGTCTCCTCAATGCGGTGGGAAGCCTTCCAAGACGGTATCGACGACGCGGAAATCCTACGCGAAGCCAAGAATACGGTTGGCGTGGATGAGGGCGAGATCGCGCGCATCTTCTCCACAATCAAACACGATGGTGGAGACACACCGCAGTCGTGGGCCTCGATGGTTAACGCTCGCACCGACGCGCTTCGTCTAATCGGCGAGCAGAAAGACTCCGCGCCGCGCCTTACCGTAAAAGCTGAAAGTACTGAGGTCACACCCGGCACTCCGGTGAAGATCAAAGCGATTCTTTCTGCGCCGCGCGATGCCGGCCTCGAAAATGCAACTGTTAAGGTTAACGCGCCAGATGGCTGGCAAATAACTCCAGGCTTGCAAGAGATTGGAACTTTGTCTGCGGGACGAAACCAAGTCATCGAGTTCTGGGTAGCGAACAACTACGGCAGTGGTGAAGGAACCTTTGAGTTCGTTGCAACGCATAGTGGGGGATCGCTGAATCAAAGCATTCAGCTAACGGGTAAAGAGGCTGAAGCTTGTCAACCCGTCTCGTTCACGGAGCCATCTGCTACATCGCAAGAAACTGCAAATGAAGACAACAAGGTTGAAAACGCATTTGACGGCGATCCGAACACGATTTGGCACTCTAAGTGGAGTGAGACAAACCTTGAATCGGCAACCGTAACTGTAAAGACCGATGCTGAGCCCGGGCAGGAGCTCTGCTCGTTCTCCTACCTAATGCGTCAAACGGGAAACAATGACAACGGTAAAGTTCGTGCCTTCCAAGTAAGCACGTCAGAGGACGGCCAGACTTGGAGCGAACCAGTGCTAGTTAATGAAGCGAAGAATGATCGCGCTTGGCAACATTGGAATCTGCCCGAAGGTACGACTGGGCCATGGGTCAAGATCCACATTACTTCGCGCTACTCGGCGCAGTCCTTCTTTGGAGCAGCGGAGTTTGGCGTCGGCAAAAAGATCGACACGTCAAGAGATGTGACCGTCGTGGACACAGTTGATACAACTGTCGCGGATTTGAATGCCACGCGCGAGTTCACAATCCCTGAAAACGACATTGCCTATGTCGCAAACGGGAAGCAGCTTGAAGCCGGAACTCTCAAAGCGGCTCCTGGCGAAAAGGTCACAATCCGGATGAACGGTCTTGCAGACCACGGGTATGTGCTCGCCGACGACGCGCCCGCCGACTGGGAGCACACTTTCTTAAAGCTGGACCTGAGTGCCACCGATGTTGAAGTGGCACCAAAAGCCAAGAGTGAACTCGTTACCGCCACGTTGTCAGCAGGCAACGGAGGTACCGTTACGTATTCATTAACGCAGGGCGCGCCCGAATGGTTGCAGATCGATTCCGCATCCGGAGTTATCACCGCCGTGGCGCCGTCCGAGGAAGGCGCATACTCGGCAGTGGTGATCGCTACCGAGGAAGTCGCGGAGGCGGGTGGTCCGGTCATCCCCGGCACGTTTACGACAGCGTCGAAACTCAACATCTCGGTTAAGCAAACGCAACCGGAAACAAGCACGGAGGTAGGTACTGAACCGAACACGGATCCTTCTTCAGGCGAAACCGAAGGAACCGACGGAGGATCGAGTGGAGAAACGACCGGTTCTACAACCCAGGCGACGACCGGTTCTACAACCCAGTCCACGACAGGGTCTACAACCCAGGCGACGACCAAGCAGACTGATTCGACCACGCAGCAAACAACGGTCGACACCAGTAAACCCAGCCAGTCGAGTGGTGCAACGGATCCGTCGCAGCCCGGTGAATCGAGCCCGGCCACGACGGGCACAGATCAGACGACTGAAACCACAACTGAAGAAGCGTCTAGTCAGGATGTGCCCAGCGTGGATGTTTCATCGGATGGTACCCAGACAGCGGGTGCACTAAGTGGAGACAAGCCCGGCAAGTCAGGCCTAGCCAAAACAGGCACCCAAGTGTTCGCCCTCGCATTCGCGGGAATAAGCTTGGCCTTCCTGGGAGTCAGCGCGGTTGTGCTTAGCCGTAGGAAGAGGCTCTAAGACAACGCGTCGTGGGTGCTGGGTGAGCACCCACGACGCGTAACATTAACCACAGACACAAGTGACGGGGAATCTCAGCTGAGATTCCCCGTCACTTATTAGATTTCAGAAAGCTTCTAGCTCAACTGAAGGCACGGTTTAGTCGGGAAGACGCTTGCCCGTTGCCTTCGAGAAGTTGTGCTGGTGGCCTTCCTTAACGCGCACATGCACAACCGAGCCCTTCGGCGGAGCGGTGTGCGGAGCGGTACGGATAATGATCTGATCCGAAGCTTCATCATCGGGGTTCTCGTCAGTACCGGAGCCCAGCGAGCCACCGCCAACCAGGCGGCCGTACATGTAGGAGTCAGAGCCGAGTTCCTCAACCAGGTCGATCTCGACCGGAATGGTGTGCTCGCCCTCGTCTACAAGCTCAAGAGCCTCAGGACGGAAGCCGATAACGATTTCGCCGTTGTCTTCCGGAGTCAATGCATCGATCGTCTCGCGAGACAGTGCAACCTGTGCCTGGCCGAGCTCAGCGTAGCCGCCCTCAGCGTTGACCTTGAAGGTGCCAAGGTTCATGGCGGGGGAGCCGATGAAGCCTGCAACGAACTCGTTTGCCGGGCGATCGTACATTTCGCGCGGCGAGCCAACCTGCTGCAGGATGCCATCCTTCAGAACTGCGATGCGGTCACCCATCGTGAGCGCCTCGGTCTGGTCGTGCGTAACGTAAACGGTCGTTACACCCAGCGAACGCTGCAGCGACGCGATCTGCGTACGGGTCTGAACACGAAGCTTCGCATCCAAGTTCGAAAGCGGCTCGTCCATGAGGAACACCTGCGGCTTACGAACGATAGCGCGACCCATTGCAACACGCTGACGCTGACCACCGGACAGTGCCTTCGGCTTGCGGTCAAGGTAGGGGACAAGGTCGAGAATCTCAGCGGCTTCCTCAACGCGCTTCTTGATTTCGTCCTTCGGGGTTCCTGCAATCTTTAGCGCAAAGCCCATGTTGTCGCGAACCGACATGTGCGGGTACAGAGCGTAGTTCTGGAAAACCATTGCGATATCGCGGTTCTTCGGCTGCACGTCGGTGACGTCGCGGTCACCGATCAGGATGCGGCCGGAGTTAACGTCTTCCAAGCCGGCGAGCATACGCAGTGATGTGGACTTACCACAACCAGACGGGCCAACTAGAACAAGGAACTCGCCATCTGCGATTTCAAGATTGAGACTGTCAACGGCGGGGTGATCCGCGCCGGGATAAATGCGCGTTGCATTGTCGAAAGTAACGCTTGCCATATTTCTTTCCTCCATCGGCAGGTACGTGCCGAACGATCCGTAGTGAAGAGGTGTCAGTGTCTTCGCTGACACAGTCCCCGCTCGCCTTTTGAGCAGTGAACTGTATTTGAGATTAGCACAATCGGCGGATAATCATAAGGACAAACGTGCAATCAGTGACCAGCGGCACTTCACATTTTCTCACGTCGACTTTTTCGCGATATAGCGCGGCAAATCGTATATTTTATTTGGCTGAAACTTAGGTCTTTAGGCCCCCTATTTTGGCTTTCAGGGGTTCGTAACCCGAGCCGGGTATTGTAGTTTCATGGCAAACTTTCCAACTCCTGTTGAAGGCGATGAGTTCGGCGGATACGAACTTTTGCGCCCCCTGGGCAAAGGGGGCGCCGCAGTTGTGTGGGAAGTTGTTGACGAGGGCGGAGCTCACTTTGCCTTAAAACTATTGCATCCTGCGATTGCTGCGGATCCCTCTAGTAGGCAACGGCTGGCCAGGGAAGCGTCGACGCTGAATCGTATTCGTAACAAGGGTGTTGCGAGTGTTGTCGACCTGGAAACCGATGGTTCGCATCCTTTCGTGGTCACCGAACTTATTCGAGGTCTCACCTTGCGAGATGAGCTGCGGGAGAGCGGTCCGATGGGTTTCGAAGAGGCGCTCACCATTGCGAGATCCCTTAAATCGACCCTGGAGGCCGTCCACGCCGCCGGCGTCATTCACCGTGACTTGAAGCCGTCCAACATAATCCTGGGCGAGCAGTGCCCCGTCCTCATAGATTTTGGAATTGCACAGTCGGATGACGATGATCGTTTGACTGCGACGGGCCTGGTTTCGGGTACACCCGGATGGGTGGCGCCCGAAGTGCTTCGCGGGGATTCTCCCAACGAAGGTAGTGACTGGTGGGCGTGGTCGGCGGTCTTGCTGAATATGCTTACCGCGCGTCCGCCGTATGGCGGTGGGGGATTCGAGGCGGTTGCGGCGCGTCAGCATTTGAATCGTCCCGATTCGGAGGGCGTTTACCCGCCGCTGGCGCAGGTGTTGAAACGAGCGCTCGGCCCAAAGCCCGGGCGCCCAACGGCAACGGAGGTGCTTTCGGAACTGGAAGCGCTGGATCCGGCGGAGGTCGACAACTGGGATCCGCAGTCGCAGGAGGCAACCACGCTACTTGCGGAGCAAACGGGGGTGTCGGCCGCGCAGGCAGCCCTAATGGGGGAGCAAACCTCAGTCCTTTCGCAAGGGACCGATGCCACCGCGATGATGCCAACATCTTCCGAGGTTGACGCGGCCACGCCGGAAGTTGACGCGACCTCGATGATGCCAACGTATCCCGAAGTGGACGCGACAGCGCCCCTTGCCGAAGATGACGGCCCTGTCGCCCCTGACGGCACGGCGTTGATATACGAGGACGCCGAGCCGGCGGTCGGACAAACCTCAGTCATGCCGGTCGACCGCAAAACGGTTTGGCCGCAACAAGAAGCCCCCGCTTGGCCGCAACAAGAAATCGTCGATCAGGGGTTTGAACCGAGTCTCACGGATGGATACGTGCGTGAGGGCGGCGAACTCATGCATCGCGATCAGGAGGTCGCGAGCCTCCCCCCGGACACATACCCCACGGGCCTTACGTGGAATTTTGGATACATGTACAAGCCGGTGCAAGGGTCTTTCCTGCTTGGTATCGGCCTGGCAAGTGTGCTGGCTCTGCTACCGGTTTTAATGCAGTTCTTGGGTTGGCTAATCGCGGCGGGAGCGCTACTGATCGCCCAGACCGTGGGGCTGGCCAGAACCTGGAGAGAACGCCGCCGCGTTAGCGCCGGCAGGAAGCGCCCCGGAGACAACTGGCTCGCGGTGCTAGTGGGCGTGCCATTCGTGATCAGGTCCGCTCTGTCACTAGCATTCAACCTTGCGGTTGCCGGCCTCATACTGATAGCCGCATGGGCCCTGTACTCCCTAAACGCCGGAGGCCACGCGTCCCACAACCCGTACATAAGCATGCTAAACGGGATGAACCCCATCGACGCGGGCACAAGCGTCGCACTCGTCGCACTGCTGTGGGCATCGAACCTGTTCATGATCTTCATGTCCCGCATTGGCATTGGCGGATGGCACCTTCGCGAGGGCGCAAATGCCATCACATCCACCATCTTGCCGAGCAAACTAGCCCGCAACCTGCTGGGACTAGCGGCACTCGGAATCACTATCGCGGGGATCTTCCACCTAGGTGTCTAGCCGGGAGGGCGCCCTCCACGCCCTCATTCCCGGGCATTACAAACAGGCGACATGGAGCCCCTTTGTGAGGGCGGCCGGGTGTCTCATTGAGCAAACAAAACTATGTGAGCTTGCTTGCCCGCCCAACGTTTTGCATTGCACGCCCTCGTGAAAAGACCGATAATCAAGGCGATATAACCGCATACGGGAGGATAAATGGCGAAGAAGGGCGCGTCCACGGACGCAACTCGTCTGAAAGCGCAGGAAATGCGCCAAAAGCAGGCGCAGAAAGAAAAGCAGACTCGTGCGATTATTTTTGCTGTAGTGGGTGTTCTGCTTGCCATCACAGTCATCGCAGTTATTTGGGTGATCACGCAATCAAACGCGCAAAAGCAAGAAAACCAGGTTGAAGGCAGCGGTGACGGAACCGTAACCTCAATGGTCGTCAGCGCCGAAGGTACGGGCGTCGCAGATCCGGCGGTGCCGACGCTACAGGAGTACTTCGACTACTCGTGCCACGCGTGTGCAAACATGGAAACCATGATCGGCCCCGAAATGTGGACCGCGGTTGAAAACGGCGAGATCAACCTAGAACTAATCCCGGTAAACGTAGTGCGCATGGCATGGCAGTTCCCGACCGCGCACGCGGCCTTCCTGATCTACGAAAACGAGCCCGAAAAGTTCGCTGACTTCCACCACGAAGCACACTCTTTCTTCCACAGCCAGTTCACCGCTGGTGACGCTTCGATCATTCAGGACGAAGCAAAGTCCCTTGAAAAGGTCAAGGAAATCGCAACCGAAGTGGGCGTAAGCTCCGAGCTCGTCGACAAGTTCACCGCCGACGGTGCGAACGACGTCTTGGAGACCAACACGCAAGCATGGTCCGAAGCCGA
The DNA here is from genome assembly GCA_030532405.1 of Actinomycetaceae bacterium. Classification (GTDB taxonomy): domain Bacteria; phylum Actinomycetota; class Actinomycetes; order Actinomycetales; family Actinomycetaceae; genus Gleimia. The sequence goes on from JAUNLF010000005.1 coordinate 140,154, forward strand.
CGTTGAAGGCCGCGACGGTCTTGGCACCCCCGAATACGTGAGCGGTGGCAAGCAGATCAGGATCAGCGGTAACAACGCTGAAGAGGTCGCCCAAATGCTACTCGACGGCGTGAAGGCAGCCAACTAACACTCAGCCTGAGGTCCGCAAGGCCCCGCGGACTGCCACGTTATGCATATAACACCAGGCGTATATGACATTTGCCATGCAAACATGGCAAACTAGGGGCCGCGCCACCTTAGCTCAGTTGGTAGAGCACCCGCCTTGTAAGCGGACGGTCATCGGTTCGAGTCCGATAGGTGGCTCTGTTTATGCCCGCACCCCGCGCATGACACGCGCGCACAACCCGTGCACACGCGCGCGTGCCCGCGCTAGGCGGGTCAGCGCACGCGAATCCGCGGCATGCCCAGAGGAACCGGGGCGTTTGAGGCCGCAGTCCCACACGAATGACTACTACGGGCGTCCAGCGGATCGTACTCAGACGGGTCGGTTGTCGCCAGATCCACGTCGCCTCGAAGATTCAAGTGCTGGTCAGACTCGTCCTCACGCATCTGGAAGGCCGTTGCAATCATTAGCTTGATGCGGTTCAACTGGTTCACTTCGGAAGCGCCCGGATCGTAATCAATCGCGACAATGTTCGCGTTCGGATACTTGTTTCGCAGGGCGCGGAACATGCCTTTTCCAACCACGTGGTTAGGCAGGCACGCGAACGGTTGCGCGCAAATAATGTTTGGGCAACCGTTTTCGATCATGTCCATCATGTCGGCCGTCAAATACCAGCCCTCACCGGCCTGGTTGCCGAGCTGCGCGACCTCCTGGACCTTTTCGGCCAGCTCTTTAACCGTGGCGCCCGGTTCGAATCGTTTGGACTCTGCGAGTACTTTGCGCAACGGCTTCTCGTATTGCATCATCGCCCACAAACCCAGGTTCGCCTTGCGGCGGCCCCAGTTCGTGCCCGTGCCTAGGGTTTCCCACTTCCAATCCGCGGTCACCAGGGCCTGGTGGAAGAACTGCGCGAGGCTTGGAAGTTCCGCTTCACACCCTTCCCGCTCGATGGTCCCCACGGCATCATTGTTCGCATCGGGGTGGTACTGGACCAGGATTTCACCGACCATTCCAACGCGCGGCTTGCGCGGAATGTCCTGCAGTTCTACCTCGTCAAACTCGGTGACAATCTGCTTTAGTAGCGCGTGGAAGCCGATCTTGCGACCCAAAGTGGGCGAGTAACCCTTGTGCGTAAAGAACTCTTGGACAACCTGGTCCCACTTTTCGTAGAGCCGCTGCACGTTGCCGTCGATTTGGTAGGGCCGCGTTCGCAACACAACCTTTTGCAACAAGTCACCAATCGTGATGCCCTGCATGATCTGGTGAAGCATCGGCACGGTGATCTTGAATCCCGGATTTTCCTCAAGCCCCTGCAGTGACACTGCGATTACGGGAACCTGCGGGTAGCCCGCGTCGCGAAGCCCCTTGCGTAGCAGGCCGGCATAGTTCGTAGCGCGGCACATTCCACCCGTCTGCGTGATAGCAACCGCCGTGCGGTCGGGGTCCGCCTTCCCCGTGAGGAACTGGTGAAGCAGCTGGCCAATCACCACGATCGCCGGATAGCACGCGTCATTATTCACGTACTTCAGGCCGGTCTCGATCATGTCCTTGTCAGCCTTTTCGAGTAGCTCAACGTTGTATCCAGCGCGTCGCACAACGGGCTCTAGCAGACGGAAGTGTATCGGCGCCATTTGCGGCACCAAGAGTTTGTATCCGTCCTCCTTCATCTTCTTTGTGAAAGGAACGCGGGGGAGGACGTGGCCCGCGCTTCGGTATTCTTCCTCGCCGGCGTGCGCCCAGTCGATTGAACTGCGCGCACGTCCGCCGCTTGCTTGAGTGTCCAAAGCCGCGGGGTAGGTGAGGACCTCTTCCGAGCCGGTCTCGAGCCGCTCCTCGATTGCGGCGGCCAGCGAGCGAAGCCGGATGCGCGCCGCACCCAGGTTAGAAACCTCATCGATCTTCAGCGAGGTATACACGTCCTCGCGGCCTTCCAAAATCTCTTGAACCTGGTCGGCAGTGATGGCGTCGAGGCCGCAACCAAACGAAACCAGTTGGACGAGCGACAAATCGGGATCATCCCCCGTAGTTGCGGCGGCCTCGTACAGGCGCGAGTGATACGCCCACTGGTCGCGTACGCGCAGCGGTCGCTCCAGCTTGTTTTCGACCATCGCGTCCTCGGTCAAAACAGCCATGCCGAGGCCTTGAATGAGCTCTGGGATTCCGTGGTTAATCTCGGGGTCCAGGTGGTATGGGCGTCCCGCCAGCACGATCCCGCGAATCTTGTGTTCGCGAATGTAGTTCAGCGACTCGCGCGCCTTCTGTTTGATCTCCGCGTGGAAGGCGTCGACCTCTTCCCATCCGGCCTCGCAGGCCTCGCGAGCCTCGTCCTCTGAAACACCCCAATCGGCGAAAACTTCCGCCAATCGCCTGGGTAGAATGTCGCGGTTATTCAGGTTCAAAAATGGGGAAATGAAGCGCGCCTTTTCTTGGGTTAGGCGCTCCATGTTGTTGCGAATGACCTCGGGATACGTGGCGACGATCGGGCAGTTGAACGTGTTGTCCTGGCCGTTAGCGGTCGGCTCGTTGAACGAGATGCACGGGTAGAAAATCGTCGTAATCCCCTTATCCAGCAGGGATTCGATGTGTCCGTGCACAAGTTTTGCGGGGTAGCAAACGTTTTCGGATGGGATTGATTCCATGCCTTCTTCAAAGAGGGCGTGATTGGACCTGCCCGAAATCATGACGCGGAACTTCAGGTGGGTTAGCACCGTGAACCAGAACGGGTAATCCTCGTACATGTTGAGCACGCGTGGGATGCCTATATCGCCGCGGGTGGCGGCCTTTTCGGTTAGGCGCCGGTAGCCGAACACGCGCTTGTACTTCCATTCGAACATGTTCGGAATCGGGGACTTCTTGGGAACGCGTTCCAAGGATGCGCCGCGTTCGCAACGGTTGCCGGACACGTGCCGTTCACCGTTTGAGAAGTTCGTGATCGTCATCTGACAGTGGTTTTGGCACAGGCGGCACGTCTTGCGTTCCGTGCGGAACTCCAGGGCTTCCAGCTCTTCTACGGATAGCAATGAGGACGGGCGTTGCTCGCCGTTGGGTTCGTAGTGCTGCTTCGCGGTTAGTGCCGCCCCGAATGCGCCCATGAGTCCAGCAATGTTGGGGCGCACGACCTCGCGGCCGGTAAGGAGCTCAAACGCACGCAAGACCGCGTTATTTAGGAAGGTGCCACCTTGAACGACGACTTTGTCACCCAGGTCGGACGGGTCCTTTAACTTAATGACCTTGTAGAGCGCGTTGCGAACAACCGAGTAGGACAATCCAGCCGAAATGTCCGAGGTCGATGCGCCTTCCTTTTGCGCCTGTTTCACCGAGGAGTTCATGAACACCGTGCAACGCGTGCCCAGGTCCACGGGTGATTCAGCGCGCGTCGCGGCCTGCGCGAACGAGTGAATGTCCGTGTTCATGCCGTGCGCGAAGGTCTGCAGGAACGAGCCGCACCCCGAAGAACAGGCTTCGTTAACCGAGATGGAGTCGACCACGCCGTCTTTAATCTGCATGTACTTCATGTCTTGTCCGCCGATGTCGATCACGGACGTGACGCCGGGGTGAATGTAGTTCGCGGCCCGGAAGTGCGCCATGGTTTCGATTTCGCCCTCATCGACTCCGAGGGCGGATTTGACGATGCCTTCGCCGTATCCCGTGGAACATGCGCGCACGATCCGCGCGGATTCGGGCAACTCGGTTTGAATGCGTTTCACGATTTCGATTGCGGCCGCAACAGGGTCGCCCTCGTTGGACGCGTAATGCGTGAAAACGATGCGGTCGTCCTCGTCTAAAACTACGGCCTTGATTGTGGTGGAGCCGGCGTCGATTCCAAGGAAGCAGTCGCCGCGTGCCTGCGAGGTCGGGATCGATTCGATGCGTTCAGCTTCGTGGCGGGCGCTGAACTCGGCCCATTCGGCCTCATCCTTGAAAAGCGGACGCATGCGCGTAGATTCGGTGACGACGTTCTTTGCGGTTCGTAGCGTTTCACCCATGTAGTCGAGGGCACTCGTGCGCTTGGGGTCGGCCAGCAGCGCGGCGCCGATCGCCACGTACAGCTGGGCGCGGTCGGGCGTTATGTAGTGTTCAACTTTGTCGAGGATGCGCTTGTACGCCTCGCGTAGCTGCGGCAAAAAGTGTAGCGGACCGCCGAGGAACATGACCGTGCCGCGGATTGGGCGGCCGTTGGCCAGGCCCGCGACGGTCTGGGTTGCGACAGCTTGGAAAATGGAGGCCGCAATGTCCTCGTGGTCAGCACCCTGGTTCAGCAGGGGCTGGACGTCTGTTTTTGCGAACACGCCGCATCGTGACGCGATGGGGTAGAGCTGCTTGTGCCCTTCGGCCAGCTTGTTTAGCCCTCCCGCGTCGGTGTTCAAAAGCGACGCCATCTGGTCGATGAAAGCTCCGGTACCGCCGGCGCAGGTTCCGTTCATGCGCTGTTCCGGCGTGGGTTTTAGGTAGGTGAGCTTAGCGTCCTCGCCGCCAAGTTCAATGATTACGTCTGTTTCGGGGTAGGCGATGCGGGTGGCTTCGGTTTCGGCGATGACTTCTTGCACAAACGGCACGCCCAGCACGTTGGCAACCGAGAGGCCGCCCGAACCGGTGATTGCCGCGTTTACTTCCAGGCCGGGGTGTTGGCGCGCGATGTCGTCAAGCAAGGTGGCGAGCTCGTGGCGAACGTCAGAGTTGTGGCGCCGGTAGTCTTCGAAAATGATCTCGTAACTGTCGGCGGTGTCGCTCAACTTCATGAGCACGGCCTTTACCGTCGTGGACCCCACGTCAATGCCTAGCCGGTATGAACTCATCATCCCTCCAGTCCCGCAGCCACTTCGCTGGGAGCGCTTTACTGTCTTTACGGTAGTGAGCCCCTGTGCTAGTTTCTATCTTGTTGAAATTAGGCGAGACGCGGCGTGGAAAGCCCTAGGTTTGCCCGCTTTAAAACCTTGCCACCGACCGACTGGTTTCACCGGTGTTGAAACTTAAGGGGTGGATATAGCAAACCCCTTTGTTGGCTAAAAGGTACGTAATGCGCTCTCGTCGAACTAAAAGGAGTCACCATGTCCGCTGAACAAGACCCATCAAGAGGCCCGAAGGGAGCCCGCGGAGAAGTTCGCGACCGCCTTTTAGAATCGGCAAAAATCCTGTTCGGATCGCAAGACTTCCAATCGACCACCGTGCGTCAAATAGCCGAACGCGCAGATTGCGACCCCGGCTTAGTGTCCTACTATTTCGGATCCAAAATAGGCCTATTTCGCGAAGCAATGTCACTGCCCGCCGACCCGATCAAAGTTATTTTTGATGCGTTCGAGGGCGGGCCTGGTGCCGGTCAACGCATCATGCTTGCCGTAATGAACCTGTGGGAAAGCTCAGAAGCGACCTCTAACTTTCGAATGTTCATGTCAACAACCGTGGCGAGCCGCGCAACATTTGAGGTCTTCGCGTCGTGGCTCGACGAGTCCTTCCTGACGCCGCTTGCCGCGCAGATTGATGGGCCGGACGCGAAGCTGCGCGTGCAACTGGCGTTCTCGCAAGTTTTAGGCACCGTGGTTGCCCGTTACGTCTACGGTTCTGACCCGCTCGCGGGAGAATCCAAAGAGAAGATCGCCGCCATAATCGGCGAGCATATAGACGCTTTGTTGGGAACCACGGTGCCTTAAAACACTGCGGCGGATTATCGAAAGCTCCGATAAATCCGATCTATTCAGTTAGAGTTCTCGGCCGGATATGAACCAGCCTTGTCGGGCGGCGCTTAGAGCAGGGCCTGACCCAAAATATTGGTTGCAATGGGCGTAATGATCATGAGGGCGATACCCGAGCTCAGTGCCCATAGCAGGTTCATTACAACGAGCGGCACCAGGGGCGACTTCTCGAACCGTGCGGTTTCGGTAAGGCCGCTGAAGATCAGGAGCTCTTGAAGCCAAACTAGCGGCACGAGTAGCAGTATCCAGATGACGCCTAGGAACGCGGTGAGTCCGGCAGATGGGATCATCATCAGCACGAAGATCGGTGCCATCACCAAAGCAAGCGGTGTGATTGCGACAGCGGGAACGGTGGCTGCCGCGCCTATTGGAAGCTCGATCTTGCGGTACTTAAACGTGAACCATACGAACAGGATTCGAAGGCCAAAGACGATGCCGACGGTGATGAAACCCATCAGCAGGGCCATGAACCAAAGGCTGAAGTCAACGCCGCCGTAGAAGTTACTTTCGGCTCCGAATGCGCCAAATATTGAATCCGTCAGGCGCTGCGCGGCTCCGGTGGTGCGCACGGTCAGGGAACCGACTGTGCCGCCCATGAACAAGCTGAGGCCGATCCACACGACCAACGAGAAGTGCGGGACGCTACGCGCGGTAGCGAAGGCGTGGGAAACGTTGCCGTTAAAAATGCTCTTTGCGACGTCCAGCACCGAGCGCACGGTTCCCGCAAAGTCAAAACCGCCACCCGCCGGCTGTCCGCCCTGTTGCGGGGCCGCCTGCGTGGGTGCGGGTACCTGCGGCTGGTACGGCGCAGGCGCTTGGGGCTGGTAGGGGACCGGTGCTTGGCTCTGGTATGCGGCTGGCACGTTCGGCTGCCCCTGCTGGGGGGCGACACCTTGCTGCGGCGTGTATCCGGGCTGGTAGCCCGGCTGTTGCCCCTGGAAGTTGCCCGCCTGGTATTGCTGTGCGGGCGGGTAGTAGCCTGCCTGATTTTGAGGCGCGTAGCCCTGTTGAGGTTGCGCCGGGTTCGACGCGTTCTGGCCCGGTGCGGGCGGCGCCGGGGGTGCGGGCGGTGCCGGAGGCATTGCGATGTCCGGCGACTGCGCGGACTGCGCCTGGTCTTTAGGCTCCTCAAGGTTTGAGTTATCTGGTGTCTGCGTTGAATCAGTCATGCGACATTCCTTCGCACTAGAAGATGGGGCGTCTCCCATTATCCCCGCAGTCTGGACAATTTTTTACACTTGCCATATTTAGTAGGACAAATCCCAATTAATTGGTGTGGTTCCAAGTTTTTCGAGTTCTAGGTTCGCCCTCGAAAATGGACGCGATCCAAAAAACCCGCGCCTGGCAGACAACGGGGACGGATGCGCGGACTCAATCACCGGCGTATTTTTGAGCAGCTGTTTCAAAGTTTGTGCGTCCCGTCCCCACAGGATTGCGACAAGTGGTTTATTTCGATTTACGAGGGCGGAGATGGCGGCTTCTGTTACTTCTTCCCAGCCCCGCCCACGGTGGGATCCCGGGGCTCCCGGCCGCACGGTGAGCACGCGGTTTAGCAGGCAGACACCCTCCGCGGCCCAGCCGGTCAGGTCGCCGGAGGTCGGGATTGGAACGCCGAGATCCTGGCGAAGCTCTTGGAAAATGTTGACCAGCGAGCGCGGTGGCTTAACACCGGGCCGAACCGAGAACGACAGACCCATCGCGTGCCCGGGCGTGGGATAGGGATCCTGGCCGGCGATCAGCACCTTCACGTCCTCAAACGGGTATGTAAATGCCCGCAAAACATCGGTCCCCGCGGGAAGGTAACCCGAACCCGACTTGTTTTCTTCACGCAACATGTCCCCGAGGGCGTGAATGGTCGGCTCGACAGGGGCCAGAGCTCGCGCCCAACCCGGGTCAATCACATCTGCCAAAGGTTTCGGTGAGGTCACGTTCAGCCTCCAAAATCGCCGACGCACAGATAAAACTTGCAAACGAGCGGCATACAGCCACCACTTTTTCAATACCACAGTTTAGTCGGCGTGGTGACTCCCGGGGCTCCGCGCAAAGGCGATAGTCTGGCTCCGTGAGCTCTCATCAGTATCCTGAAGACGAATTTGACCAGGCTGGCAAAGACACCCCGGTCGGCGTGCATAGGCAAAAGCCATCGCAGTGGAAGATGGTCCTGCCCTTCATCCTGGTGCTAATCATCGTGCCTGTCCTCGCGTGGGTGGGTGTCTCCCTGCTTACCAGCGACACCGGCAACAACACGGCTGATCAAGGCGGCGCCGAAGTTGCCACTACCGAAGCGACAGAAGCTCCCGAAGCTACAACCGCGGACGAAGGCACTTCCGAAGAGGCCGAGCCTACCGAAGGTGAAACCACCGAAGAAGAAACCACCGAAGCTGACGATCAGGCCGGCACGCCCTCGTCGAACGCTGTAATTCAGGTTCTAAACGGTACGAACGTAAACGGACTTGCCGCGGGCGTCGTTGAAACTTTGCAAAACGAGGGCTACCAGTACGCTTCAGCCTCAAACGCGTCGGGTTGGATCACCCAGGTGACAACGATTTACTACGCGCCCGGCTCCCAGGAAGGCGCGGCGCAGCTAGGCGCATTGCTCGGAATCAACAACCTGGTCGAAAACGCCGAAGTAATGGGTGATAGTGACTACATCATTATTTTGAAGGGCGACTACCAGTAGGCAACTGATTTCCTTTAATCCTGCACTTAGAGGCGGCATGACTTGAGTCGTGTCGCCTCAACTTTTTCAGCTAAAAGTGTACTCACCTTGCACTCTCGGGCCGAGAGTGCCAAACTTGTCGTTAGCACTCGTAAGGTTTGAGTGATAACAGACCCGGGTTACCTGGTGAGGTTACCTGGTCACGAGACAGAAACGTGGCCCCGGTAATCGTCCGTCGCGGGCACCTCGTAGCCGACAACCGCTACAGCGGAGGAAAATCTATATGTCCAAGATGATTGCGTTTGACGAGGAAGCACGTCGCGCCATGGAGCGCGGCCTGAACACCCTCGCCGACACCGTCAAGGTCACGCTTGGCCCCAAGGGCCGCAATGTTGTCCTCGATAAGAAGTGGGGCGCCCCCACCATTACCAAGGACGGCGTGTCCGTTGCTAAGGAAGTTGATCTAGAAGATCCGTACGAGAAGATCGGTGCCGAGCTCGTAAAGGAAGTTGCTAAGAAGACCGACGACGTAGCGGGTGACGGCACTACCACCGCTACCGTCCTGGCTCAGGCACTGGTAGGCGAGGGCCTACGTAACGTTGCAGCCGGCGCGAACCCGATCGCCCTCAAGCGCGGTATTGACACCGCTGTTGAGAAGATTGTTGAGCTCCTGCACGCTGACGCTAAGGAAATCGAGACGACCGATCAGATCGCGGCTACCGCTTCGATTTCGGCTAACGACCGCGCAATCGGCCGCCTGATCGCAGAGGCCATGGAGAAGGTCGGCCGCGAAGGCGTCATCACCGTTGAGGAAACCAACTCCTTCGAGACCACCCTCGAAACCACCGAGGGCATGCGTTTCGACAAGGGCTTCCTCTCCCCCTACTTTGTAACCGATGCTGAGCGTCAAGAGGCCGTCTTCGAGGACGCCTACGTCCTGCTCGTTGAGGGCAAGATCTCGAACGTTAAGGATCTGCTCCCGCTACTGGAAAAGGTCATGCAGGCCGGTAAGCCGCTGCTGATCATTGCCGATGACATTGAGGGCGAAGCGCTTGCAACCCTGGTTGTCAACAAGATCCGCGGCCTGTTCAAGTCCGTTGCTGTTAAGGCTCCCGGCTTTGGTGACCGTCGTAAGGCGATGCTTCAGGACATGGCTATCCTCACCGGTGGCCAGGTCATTTCCGAGACTGTCGGCCTGTCCCTTGAGACCGCTGACCTTGACGTCCTCGGCCAGGCACGCAAGGTTGTCGTCACGAAGGACGAGACCACCATCGTTGATGGTGCGGGCACCAAGGAGGCCATTGAGGGCCGCGTAAACCAGATTCGCGGCGAGATCAAGAACTCCGACTCCGAATACGACAAGGAGAAGCTGAACGAGCGTCTAGCTAAGCTGGCCGGTGGCGTTGCCGTCATCAAGTCCGGTGCGGCTACCGAGGTTGAGCTGAAGGAGCGCAAGCACCGCATTGAGGACGCTGTCCGCAACGCGAAGGCTGCCGCTGAAGAGGGCATCGTTGCCGGTGGTGGCGTGGCCCTAATCCAGGCTGCGCAGAAGCTTGACGACCTCGGCCTTGAGGGCGACGAGCTGACGGGTGCGAACATCGTTCGCATCGCGGTTGATGCCCCGCTTAAGCAGATCGCTGCGAACGCTGGCCTTGAGGGCGGCGTAGTTGTCGACAAGGTTAAGCACCTGCCGACCGGTGAGGGCCTGAACGCCGATACCGGTAAGTACGAGAACATGCTCGAGGCCGGCATTGCCGACCCGGTTAAGGTAACCCGTTCCGCACTGCAGAACGCGGCTTCCATTGCCGGCATGTTCCTCACCACCGAGGCAATCGTTGCTGACAAGCCTGAGCCGCCGGCTCCGGCAGCTGGCGCGGGTGCCGACGAGATGGCGGGCATGTACTAAACCGCTAGCTTGCAGTCGGCTTGTAGCTCAAGCTAAATCTAATCAGTAGGAAACGGGTCCGAACAGTGTTCGGGCCCGTTTCCTGTTTGCCTAAACGATGCGAATAGGGCGCGCGTGGGCTCCCAGACTAGGCGCCCACGCGCATTGTTTGTTATCGGGCAAATAGGGCGCTGGATTGCGCTTCGGCATCAGCGTAAGTGTTTGCGGCGACCGCTAGTTGGGCGCCGATCTCGTCAAGGGATTGTTCCACTTGAACTTGGGTGGCGCGCCACTGGGCTGCGACCGCGTTGAACTGGTTCGATGCAACGCCAGACCATGAAGCTTCTAGAGCTGTAATGTGGCCCATCATTGCTTGCACTTCGGCGCGCAGGGTTTCCGCACTGGACCTAACCATTGCGGAGCAGCGCGCTACTTCTGCGGGATCTACGTGAAAAACTGACATGGCGATTCCTTATCTGTAGGGGTTTGAGCGCCTTCAGTTTCCCCGCGTTAGCAATAGGGCAACACTCTGGGGCTGCCAGGGTGTGTATTACTGGTCTGCCTCGGGGGTTGTGGATTCGTTCTCTAAAGCTTCGGCGCGGGCCTTCTTGGCCGCCTCGCGAGCTTGCTCTTTTGCGGAGAGCCGGCGGACGGGCTCCTTTTGAATCGGGGCGAGGATTTCCGGTTCGGCCTCAAGGGAGGATCCGCCTGAAGTTTCGTCGAGTTCCGCGTCGTAGTCCGCGCGTGCGGGTGACGGAGCGGAAGGAGCGGACATTGCGGAGGGTGCTGACGCCGCGGACGGGGCAGATGCCGCGGAGGGTGCAGATTCGGCAGAACCCGCGGACAAACCGGAGTCCGCAGACGCGGCGGACACAGCAGATTCCGCCGGCTGATCACTGCCGGGCTTTGCGCCGACCTTCTTGATGATCACCGTGGAAGATGGCGGATTGATCTGTTCTTCGAGGGGGTCGGGCACGTCCTCATCGTCGATTAAATTGGGGTCAATCTGGCAGATTGATGCGTCGAGGTTAGCGTATTCGGCCTCGAGGTTTTGACGCGCGAATGATTCCCAGTTGGTTGCGCCCGGTGAAAAGTAGATCGAGGATCGCTTTAGGAGTGCCCTGATGTGGCGCCTGCGCGCACACAAATAGTGCAGGTCATCCAGCTGCGGGTATTCTTCGCGAAGTAGCTTGCGGTACTTGCGGTATTCCTGCGGGGAAGCGGCCAGGTCGTACATGGAGGCGTCAACCAGCGCGCTTGCGTCAACGTCGGCGGACGGGGCGATGCGCTTGGCGGCGTAGGCCAAAAGTTCGCCTAGACGATGCGTGGTTTCCTCATCAATTCCTAGAGACTCGAGGGACTGCGCGATTTCGGCGGGAGTTTCGCTTAGCTTGGATGCTTCGGAGTCGAGTCGAACGGACTCGGCGGGCATCACGGCCGCATACCACGCGGCGGCGCGAAGCAGGTCGGGGGTATGCGCAACGGCGGCAAGTTCATCGATTGCCGCAATGACTCTAGCCAGGTGAGTCGCGTTACGATAATGCCTGTCGGGAGCGCACCAGTGCTCGAGCAGGGCGCGCCCCTCTTCACTGATCCGCTCGTTCGTCGCGTCCGAGCCGCAGCCGCGGATAGCGTCGACGAAGGTTTTCAAAAGCCAGGCAGGTACCTTCGGCTGGTCGGTAACTGCGTTATTTTCAGCCACCGCTCTATGCTAAGACCCGTTTGGCTAATAAGGCAAAGATTTTTCGTCCGTATCGGGTCACGTTCGTAGCTAAGTCAGCCTTATGCGGGCGTGTCGTTGTCGTTATTATTCCGTGAGGGCGTGGCTTCGCCGGACTTGTGGCTAACATACTTGCCGTTTTCCTGGCTGACGGGCAGGGTCAGGCGCACGGTTAGGCCGCCGCCCGCGGTTTTGTCCAGCTGGGCGTGTCCGCCGTGGAGCGCGAGGATTGACGCGACGATCGCGAGGCCGAGTCCCGATCCGCCTGAGGCTCGCGAGCGGGAAACGTCGGTGCGGTAGAAGCGTGAGAATACTTTGTCGCGGTCTTCTTCTGAGATGCCGGGCCCGTGGTCTCGCATTTCGACGATGGCTTGGCATTCGAGTTGTCCAAGCGCGATCTCAACGGGTGTTCCCTTTGGCGTGTAGCGGTTTATGTTTCCGATCAAGTTGGTGAAAACCTGAGTGATCTGATCCTTGTCGGCCTCGATCAGAAGCTCATCGGGGGCGGCCTCGCCCTCATTCAATCCAACGACGCTGACGATACGAGACGCGTCAAGGGCCCGCATGTCGAACGACGAGTCGCGCGCGACCTTCACAAGGTCAATCTGCTCGGGATCGATTTCGGGGGTTTCGTCCAGGCGGGCGAGGGTGAGGAGGTCCTCAACCAGGTTGCCCATGCGGGTGGATTCGTTCTCGATGCGTTTCATGACTTCGGGCACGCGGTCGGCGGGGACTCCACCCATGCGGTACAACTCGCCGTAGCCGCGAAGCGCTGAAAGGGGAGTGCGCAGTTCGTGTGACGCGTCAGAAACGAAGCGGCGCATGCGCTGTTCGGAACGGTCACGCTCAGAGAACGAATGCTCAATCTGGGCGAGCATCTGGTTCAAACTCTTAGCCAGCGATCCCACTTCGGTGCCGGATGGTTGCGATTCAATACGCTGCGTCAAGTCGCCGGCCGCGATCTTGCCGGCCACGTTTTCGATTCTGCGAAGCGGCCCGAGGGCGTGGCGGATCAGGTAGTACGACGCCGTTCCACCAACCACGACGATTACTAGGCCGAGCAGGGTGAAGTATCGTGCCGTGTTCTTAACGGCTTCCGCTGTACCCGACAGTGGCATTGCAACAGTTACGACGCCGTAGGGTTTTTCGTTGACAGCAATCGGAACGGCAACGGCCCGCCAGTAGGAGTTCTCTTTAGTTGAACTTACATTCACGGGCTTGGTGATCGAGTTGGGCGGGTTCACGCCGCCAACTTCTAGCAAAGTACCCGGGCGGGGAGTCCCGTACCGCAGGGCGGTTTCCTCGGTTATTGATGTTTGGTGGACGCCGTCCGCTGACGTGAACCGAATGTAGTAGTTGGACGGCACGTCGGCGGGCACGCTCGCAACAATCGACCGCGCGGTGGCAACGGCAAGCTGTTTCGCGGTGCTTTCAAGCTCGCGATCCACCTGATACACCAGGTGGGCCTGCATGATGCCAACCATTGCGGCGCCGGCGATAGCGAACCCGACGGTCAAAATGGCAGTGAAAAGTACAACCATCCTCGCGCTGAGGCTGGTTGTGTGCCAGACCTGTCGGGCTGTGGTGCGCGCCGGCGTCTTCTTCCACGTCATCGGTCGGAGTTTTCAGCCCTCAACATGTAGCCCACTCCGCGGCGCGTGTGGATCAAGTCGCCAGAGTTACCGGGAACCGCGAGCTTTCGGCGCAGGTAAGAAATGTAGGACTCAACGATTGCGGCTTCGCCGTCCCAGTCGTATTCCCACACGTGGTCCAGGATCTGCATCTTTGAGACGACGCGGCCCTCGTTGATCATGAGGTAGCGAAGTAGTTTGAACTCGGTTGGGGAGAGGTCGATTTCCTCTCCGGCACGCCGCACTTCGTGGGCGTCCTCATCCATTTCAAGATCGGCGATACGCAAGATTCCGTCATCGCCATCGGACGCCATTGTTCGGCGCAGGATCGCGCGGATACGGGCGACTACTTCTTCGAGTCCAAACGGCTTTGTCACGTAGTCGTCGCCGCCGACAGTGAGGCCTTGGATCTTGTCGCGCATGTCGTCGCGCGCAGTTAGAAAGAGGACGGGGATGCGCAGGCCGGCGTCGCGGATGCGGCGGGTGACGGTGAATCCGTCCATGTCTGGAAGCATGACGTCGAGGACAATCAGGTCCGGATGTTTGGTTGTGGCGAGGTGGAATGCGGACGCGCCGTCCTCGGCGGTCAACACGTCAAATCCGGCAAAACGCAGGGAAGAGGCAAGTAGGTCGCGGATGTTTGGCTCGTCGTCGACAACTAGCAGCCGCGCCTCTGAAGTTGGTTGGTCAGTTTGGGGGTTCGGAGTCATGGACTAATCACACACTCCCTTCCTGGGAGGTTTCTGAACGCATTGTTAAAACTTTCCTCCTCCAGATTCTACCGACAGGACCCGGCACGGGGCAGTGGATGGTGCGTGGTCTGCAGGAGGGGGGCGAATAGCCGAAGAAGTGCGGGCGGGCGAAGGGGTGAAGGGCAGTGGATGGGGCGCGGGCGGCGCCTGCGTGCCGGCATGGCCGGCAATATGCGGCATGCGGTGGATCGGGTACTGGCTTTTATGACGTCAGGTCATATGTTTCAATTGAAGCGAACATATGAAAGGACGTTAATGAACGACCAGCAGCCTCGTTTAGACGCAGAAGTTCCATCGGAGATAAAACCCGAGCAGGTTCCATCCGACCAGCAGACCCTAGCGGCACCGTTTAATCCCCCGCGAATGGGCGCGTCCCGCGGAGGCGTTGATCCTTTCACTCCCGAGGGCGTGAAGTATAACGGCGTTTCGCCCGCCCTCGTAAAAGTACGAGTGATTGCTCTGCTGATCAGCGGCACTATTCTCGCCCTCGGATTTGCTATTCCCGCGTTCTTGTTTACAAGCTGGCTTTGGATCCCAACCGCGCTAATAGTCGCGCTTTACGCGTGGCTACTGTGGCTTGTTCCCAGGCAGGTTCGCGCGATTGGATACGCGGAGGCCGAGTCGGATCTGCTTATTCGCAAGGGCATCATGTTTAAGAACCTGACGGTTGTGCCGTACGGTCGCATGCAGTACGTGGACGTGTCGGAGGGCCCGATTGCCCGCATGTTTGGCATCGCGTCCGTCCAGTTGCACACCGCGTCGGCGACAACTGACGCGTCGATTCCCGGCCTTCCGGCGGCGGAGGCATCCCGGCTACGCACTCGCCTGGCGGAACGCGGCGAGGCAGAAATGGCTGGCCTCTAACCGATGCGACGTAACTCCACTTCAGATAAGGAATTAACTGCGGTCGCGTCCGGTGTTGACGAGTCGCAGTGGCGCAAACTTCACCCGATCACGCCGCTGGCTCGCACGTGGGCCGTGTTCGTGGCGATCATCGCGTTTTTGACCTACCAAAACGCGCAGTTTTTGCAAGACATTGGTGAACTTGGCATTATCGAGACTTTCGGTCTTGAAAAGGTCCTGTTTGCCGTGGCGGGTTCGCTCGTGCTCTTGATCGTGGTGGCCGGACTGTATTCGTGGTTGGCGTGGCGACGCATGAGTTTTGCCGTCACCGACGAGGCCGTCTATTACCGCGAAGGTATCCTTAACCGCGTGCAGCGTCACGCCCGCCTGACGCGCATTCAGGCTGTGAACATTAGCCACCCGCTGATTGGCCGCATTTTTGGTCTTGGAAACATTGACATTGAGGTCGCTGGCGGCGCGGACTCGAACTTCCGGTTTGGCCTGCTAAAGAGCGCTGAACTTGAAAGCCTCCGCCGCGAAATCATGATCAAGTCGGCGGGCGCTAAGCGCGGTGTTTCACCGGCAAAGGTCGAACAAGCCGTTGAGGGGTCTGCGGATTCGATTTCCGAGGGCGGGCTTGGACTCCCCGCGGGCGAGTCCGGCGCAACCGGGGGTGGCCCAGCCCACGCGGGATCCGGTGGCTTCGCAGCCACGGAGGACCTCGGCTACGACAATCGCGAGCAGCAAATCTTCAAGGTCCCACCGATGCGCCTGCTGGCGTCGATTTTGACGAATATCGGCGGAATGCTCGCCATTATGTTTGGCCTGGCTTTGGCCGGTTTCTCGCTGGTTATGATGATTGTTTTCCACGCGCCGTTAGCGACGCTCCTGCCGGCTTTGTTTGGTGGTTTGGCGGTATTTGGTTGGTCGTGGGGCCAGTTCTCCACAAACTTTAACTTCACCGCGTACGTCACTTCCGACGGTATTCGCGTCACCTCGGGCCTAACCTCCACGCGGGCGCAGACTATCGCGCCGCGCAAAATCCACGGCATAAGCGTAAAGCAGCCGTTCTTTTGGCGATACTTCGGCTGGTACAAAGTCACGATCCTGCAGGCCGGTTTCGCTGTTGAGGCAAAAGAAAAGATCGATCATTCCGTCCTCCTACCCGTTGGAACACGCGACCAAATGTTGCAAGCACTGTGGATGGTGTATCCCGACCTTGGAACAAGCCGTCCCATTGACGTGATTAATTTTGGTATTGAGGGCGAGGGCGAAGGGCTTGGTTTCACGGCCAACCCGGAGCGTTCAAAGCTGTTTGACCCACTAGTTTGGCGCAGGCGTTCAATCGCCCTCACGGATGTTGCAATCCTCTTGCGCGACGGGCGGATCACGCGTTTGTTCACGGTTTTGCCGTACGGGCGCCTGCAGTCCACGCATATTTCGCAGGGGCCGTGGGATCGAAAGCGCGACCTGGTAACGCTCCGGTTCGACATGGTGCAAATATCTGAAGACTCCAGCATGGCGCACCTGGATGCTGCCACCGGCGTACAGATTTATGAGGAAATCACGCGGCGTGCGTTGCTGAAGCGAGAGATGGAAAGTCCGCAGCAGTGGGCCGACCGCGCGTTTGAGGCCGCCGGCCGCGGCGCCGGAGAGCTGTTCCACAGCGAGGTGCCCCAGGATGCTCCGATGACTGTTGCTGAGAGCGACGAATCGCCCGAGGCCGCGGCGATGGCGCAGGACTTCGCGAGCGGCGCAAAAGCGTCCGCAACCGCGCAGGACGATGCGGCGGGGCGCGACGCTTCGGATTTCGCGGAGGACTCTAAGTGAAACCGGCTCGCTTTCGCGTAGGGATCATCGGTGCGGGAAGGGTCGGCCCAATACTGGGCCGCGCCCTGCAACTGGTGGATCACGATGTTATTGGGATTACGCGCTCGCGGTCCGAGCAGCGCAACGACATGGCTGAAGCGATCCTGGGCGTGCCGTTTATCGACGCGGAACAGGCGTGCGATGCGGACCTGGTGTTGATTGCTGTTCCTGATGACCAGATCAAACCGCTGGTGGATGGGCTCGCCAAACTTGGACGCTTCCGGCCCGGCCAAATCGTGATGCACACGTCCGGCGCTCACGGCATCGGCGTGCTTAGTTCCGCGCAGGCGGCCGGCGCTTTGCCGATCGCGCTGCATCCCGCGATGACTTTCACGGGTTACAGTGTTGACCTGCAAAGGTTGGAGTCCTGCCCCGCGGCAATCACTTCAACGCCGATTGCAGAGCCCATCGCTACCGCGCTGGCATACGAGATGGGTATGGAACCCACGCTGGTCGCGGAAGAAAACAGGGTGCTTTACCATGCGGGCCTCGCGCACGGCGCTAACCATCTGGTCACCCTGGTCAGCCAGGCCACGCAGATTCTGACGCAGGCGGGCATCGAGAATCCAAGCTCGTACATTCGCCCCCTGCTCACCGCGGCGTTGGAACGCGCGCTCTCCGAGGGGCCCGCCGGTTTGACCGGCCCGGTTCGTCGCGCCGATACGGGAACTTTGCAGGGACACCAAAAAGCCCTGAAGCAAGCCGGCCTGGATGCCGTGGCAAACACGTACACCGACCTGGCGCACGCCACCGCCGAGATGGCAAACGAACAGCGAATCTTGACGGATGCGCAACTAAGGGACGTGCTCTCCGCCCTCCTAATCGAATAAAAATTTATTCAACGAGGGCGCGGCGCTGCCAAAGTGGTGCGAAAGTGTTGCCTGCGCTACCTGGCAAGTGCCTTGTTGGCCACATCTGCCGCCTGTGATTAGCAAATGTTCACGGCCCGGCGCAAACTGTAAGGTGAGGAGGCACCGTGTCAAAACCTACTGTTGTAAGAACTCGCCAGGAGCTGAAAGGCGCGCTTCGCCAGCTGCCCGGTCGACTCGGCCTGGTCATGACGATGGGCGCGTTGCACGAAGGGCACCTGAGCTTGATCCGCGAATCGAAAAAGCACGCGGATTCAGTGATGGTGACCGTGTTTGTGAACCCGACGCAGTTCGCTCCCGGCGAGGACTTTGACGCCTACCCGCGCGACCTGGAAGCGGACCTCGAGGCCGTATCCCGCGTTGGTGCAGACCTGGTGTTCGCCCCGTCTGCGGAGGAGGTCTACCCTCACGGCGACGCGTCCGTCACCATCGACCCGGGCCCGGTTGCGAAAGTTTTGGAGGGCGAAACCCGCCCCACCCACTTCGCCGGCGTGTGCCTAGTCGTGCACAAAATGTTCAACATCACCGGCGCAGACGTTGCCGTGTTTGGCCAAAAGGACGCTCAACAGCTGGCGATCGTGCGTCAAATGGTGCGCGACCTTGACATGCCGATCGAGATCGTCAGCGCGCCCATCGTTCGCGCCGAGGACGGCCTCGCACTGTCTTCGCGCAACTCCTACCTTTCCGCCGACGAGCGCACGCGGGCCCTTTCGCTTTCCAAAGCGCTACGAGCCGGCAAGGACGCCGCATCCGCCGGCGCTACCAGCACCGAAATCAAAGAAGCAGCGAGCTCCGTCCTCACGGATGCAAATGTTCGAATCGATTACGTCGAACTTGTCGACCCCGTTTCGTTTGAATCAATCGAATCAGGCGAGGGCGTGCTCGCAATCGCGGCGTACGTTGGCAGCACGCGTTTGATTGACAACACGATTTTGGAGGTGCGCGGTGCAGACGCAAAGTGACTCGCGCCCGGAAATCTACCGGACCATGATGCGCGGCAAGATCCACCGCGCAACCGTGACGGGTGCAGACCTTAACTACGTCGGGTCGGTGACAATCGACCTAGACCTGCTTGACGCCGCCGACATTTTAGAGGGCGAACGCGTCGACATCGTGGACGTCACTAACGGCGCGCGCCTTAGCACGTACACGATTGCGGGGGAGCGCGGCTCCGGCGTAGTCCAATTAAACGGCGCTGCGGCGCACCTGTTGAAACCCGGTGACATTGTGATCATCATGTCGTACGCGCAGGTGCCCGAATCGCGCGTGCGTGACTTTGAAAGCCGCGTCATTTTGGTGGACCAGCACAACCGCGTACTGCACGAAGGGTCCGACCCCGGTGCCGTGCCCGCGGGCATGGAGAACGCCACCGGCGGGCCGGGCGAGTTGAAGTCCCCAAACCGCGCGGAATAGGCCGGGCCGAGCGGGTGTCATTAGTGAGATTCGACGCCCTATTTACCGGCTTTCGCGTTGCCGGGCTACGATAGGGGCGTGGAAAAAAATGACGCTCAATCGCAGGAATTTCAAGACGCTCCCGAGCAGATTCGCGTGCGCGCCGAGAAGCGTGCCCGCATGCTCGAACAGGGAATTGACCCCTACCCGGTAGAGTTGCCGGTCACCTCCACCATTTCGAAGGTGCGTAAAGACTACGACTACCTCGAAATTGACGAGAAGTCGGAGGAAAACATTGGCCTGACCGGTCGCGTCATGTTCATCCGCGGCTCGGGCAAGCTCCAGTTTGTCGTGATCCAAGACGGCGAAGGTAACCGTTTGCAAGCCATGCTTTCCGCGGGTGAGGTCGGAGCGGACTCGCTGAAGGAGTTCAAGGCGAACGTCGACCTGGGCGATCACTTGTTTGTGCACGGCCCGGCAATACGTTCGCGCCGCGGTGAGCTTTCCATTTTTGCGTCCCCCGGTGAGGACGTGCCCGCGTGGCGCATCACGTCGAAGGCGCTGCGCCCACTGCCGAAGACTTTCACTACGGAGGATGGCGAGGAAGTCTCGCTTTCCGAAGAGGCACGGATTCGTCGCCGTCACCTGGACATGATCATGCGTCCCGCGGCGCGTCAGATGGTTCGCACGCGCGCGGACGTCGTGTGGTCGCTGCGCGACTACTTCCACCGCGAAGGCTTCCTGGAGATCGAAACCCCGATGCTCCAAAACATTCACGGTGGCGCGGCTGCACGCCCGTTCCAAACCCACATGAACGCGTACGACACGGAGCTTTACCTGCGTATCGCGCCCGAGCTTTTCTTGAAGCGTGCCGTGGTTGGCGGCATCGAGAAGGTTTTCGAAATCAACCGTAACTTCCGTAACGAGGGCGCTGACTCCTCCCACTCTCCCGAGTTCACAATGCTCGAGGCTTACGAGGCTTACGGCACTTACGACACGATGGCAAAGCGCACCCGCGACTTCATTCAAAAGTCCGCGCGTGACGTGTTCGGATCCGAGGTCGTGACCCTAGCTGACGGCACGGAATACGACCTGTCGGGCCAGTGGGATTCGATTTCGCTATACGAGGTCGTGTCGGACGCCGTAAAGGAAGAGATCACCCCGGAAACTCCGCGCGAACGCCTGCTACAACTGGCAGAAAGCCGCGGTATTGAGGTTCCCGATCACGCCCTCGCTGGCAAAATCGTTGAAGAAATCTTTGAACACGAGGTTGGCGACGACCTTTGGCTACCCACGTTTGTGCGCGACTACCCGGTCGATACGTCTCCGCTGGTTCGCCAACACCGCAGCCTGCCCGGCCGCGTCGAGAAGTGGGACCTGTACGTGCGCGGGTTTGAACTGGCAACGGCGTACTCCGAGCTCGTTGACCCCGTGATTCAGCGTGAGCGTTTCGAAGCGCAGGCACTCGCCGCCGCGAAGGGTGACCCCGAGGCCATGGTCTTGGATGAAGAATTCTTGCAGGCAATGGAACAGGGCATGCCTCCCACGGGCGGCATGGGCATGGGCCTTGACCGTCTGCTGATGGCCTTGACGGGCTACGGCATTCGCGAGACCATCACGTTCCCGTTGGTGAAGCGACTGTAATGAGAGGATTTCGTCGGTTTCGACGATCCTCAACGCGAGTTCCCTTCCACCGATACCGGCCAGCCCCAACCATTGTCTTCGGGCTGGCGGTAGTGATTCTGGTTGGAACGCTACTGCTGATGCTTCCGGTGTCACGCAGCGGGAACCCATTATGGCCAACCGGCACTCCCACGTCTGCGGGTACGCCGGCGCCCCTTTCTGTTGCGCTGTTTACCGCAACTTCCGCAACGTGCGTGACGGGCCTAATTGTTGCTGACACGGCAACCTACTGGTCCGGTTTCGGCCAGTTCGTAATCGCCGGCCTAATCGAGGTTGGCGGGCTTGGCACCATGACGTTCGCCGCGATCCTCGCTGTCTACGTAGCCCACCGCTTGAAGTTGCACCAGCGCATCGCGGTCGCGCATGCCACCGGCAGCATTTCGATGGAAGATATCCGCGGCGTGGTAAAACGAATCATCGGCTACTCGCTTGTAGTCCAGCTGGTGTTCGCAATCCCGCTAGTAGTTGACCTCTACCTTCGCGACCACGACTTTAGCCACGCCCTCACAAATGGACTATTTCTTTCCGTATCCGCATACAACAACGCCGGTTTTGCGCTAAAAACTGACAGCCTGATGTCGTATGCGGACGATCCGTGGATACTGCTTCCAATCGCCGCGTTAATAATAATCGGCGGTATCGGTTTTCCAGTTTTAGCCGAGATTACGAGGGCGATTCGGGCCGGACGCAGCCGGTCAAAGAGGCCAAAGTTCTCACTAACTTCTCGAATCATGTTTGTGGGAACCGCGGTTCTGATTTTGGGTGGCTGGATCTTGATGGCCGCTTTGGAGTGGAACAACGAGAAAACTCTCGCTCCCTACTCAGTGGCTGACAAGCTGATGATTTCGTTCTTCTCATCCGTTTCACCGCGCACAGCCGGCTTCAACGCGATGGACATTGCGGGCCAGCACGACGTCACGTGGCTGATCACGGACATCCTAATGTTCATCGGCGGAGGGCCGGCCGGCACCGCGGGCGGCGTAAAAGTAACAACCGTGATGGTACTGGCCTTCATGGTCCTAACCGAGGTCCGAGCGGGCAAATCGGTGCAAATGTTCGGCGCGCGCATCGGGCGCTCCACGCACCGAACCGCAATAACCGTGCTTGTACTGGCGTACGTGCTGGTCGCCGTTGCAACCGGCGTCCTCATGGTCATAACCCCGTGGGGACTAGACAAAGTCCTATTCGAAGTCATCTCCGCGCTCGGCACAGTCGGACTATCCACGGGCATCACGCCCTACCTGCCGATATCCGCACAAATAGTAATCGGCGCCCTAATGTTCATCGGACGCGTCGGACCAATGACAATAGCAACCGCGCTCGCGGTGCGACCCGACACGCGCCTGTTTGAACTTCCAAAAGAAAGACTGATCATTGGGTAAATCCCAATGCAAAGAGGAAGGCTCACCATTGGCTAGGTTCACGTTTCTTCCGCGCCTTCAACAAAGCAGCTTAGAAGGCGGCGTAGTAATCATCGGGCTGGGACGTTTTGGCGCGGCAATGGGGGAGGAACTCGTCCGCTCCGGCGTGGAAGTCCTAGGCATCGACAACGACCCCGGCGTAGTTCAAGCAATGAACGGCCGGCTAACCTCCGTGGTGCGCGCCGACGCCTCCAACGTCGAAGTGCTCCGCCAGCTGGGCGTGCAAGACAGCTCCAACGCCGTGGTAGCTATAGGGACGGACCTGGCCAGCTCGATCCTGGCGGCCTCCGCACTAATCAAACTCGACGGCCCCGAAATCTGGGCGAAAGCCGCCACCGAACAACAGGGCGAAATCTTTGCACAAATGGGCATCAAGCACGTGTTCCACCCCGAAAAAGACATGGGCGTGCGCGCCGCGCACCTACTCACTCAGTCACTGTCAGACTTCTTCGACCTCGGCAACGGGTTCGCCATGGCAACCACAACGCTTCCACCCGCAATGGGTGGAAACACAATCTCGCAAATGCGGATCCGCTACGACTACGGCGTCACCATCGTCGGAGTTAAGCAAGCCGACGAGTCGTGGGCGCCAATCACACCCGACACCGTCCTGCGTGCCGGGCAAACTGTCCTCGTCGCCGGCCCCTCAAAGAAACTAGACCAAGCGTTCGTTCGCGGCTAAACCCACAGCGCGGCGGCCAACTAGCGCGGCGGCCAACTAGCGCGGCCGGAGCGTTGGCCGACCCGCCCGGTCGCCAACTCGCGCGGCCGGAGCGTTGGCCGACCCGCGCGGCCGGAGCGCATAAACCCGCGGCGCCGCGCCGAACGAACACTAAAACCTAGTTGTCTTCGTCGGCTTCCGCGTAGTCCTTGGACTTGGAAACCTCGGGTAGTCGGGCGGCTGCGAACACGCCGACCAGGCCAACGGCAGCTAGGAATAGTAGCGCCGGAACGGAACCCCACATCGCAATAACACCGGACACGGTTCCCACCAGAAGCAAGATGATGCCCATCATCGTGTTTGCAGCGCCAACGTACCGGGTGCGTTGATCGGACTCCGCCATGTCCACGATGTACGTCTTTCGGGCCACGCGGATCGCGGTGTGCGCCAAGTTCAACAGGAAGAACGACGTCGGCAGGATCCACCTCAGAGCCTCACCACCCAGCGTTGAAGTCGCCAGGATCGTCAGCAGGATAACCGCCGTAGCGACAGCGGCACCCACCGACATGGTCCTCTTCGAAGACGCGTCCGACCAGATGCCAGAAATACGCCCTCCTAGAAGCGACGACAAACCACCCGCGACCAAGAACGTGCCAAGGCCCGAAATGTCCTGGCCCGTCTCCTGCGACAACGTCACAATGAACGCCGTCGACAGCGCCGACACCAGCATCAGCGCACGAACAATCACGAAGTTACGGAAGTTGCGGTGGTCGCGGAACAACTCCCAAGTGTCCTTCCACCAAGCCTTATTCAGGCCGCCACCGTCAGCGTCGGGATCTTCGGGCTCCTTAATAGATTTGAAAACGAGGGCGGCCAGGAACCAGCTGAACCCCGCGATAATAATCAAAAGCTTCAGCACGTTCGGGTTCTGCAACGCCGGAATAAACGTCATCGCCAGGCCGACCGCCAAGGAAATGAACCCACCCAGTTCGGTAGCGCGGCCAGTGATCCGCCCACGCCCTCCCTTATGGATCGTACGACCCTGCACATCTTTAGACGCGATCGAACAAAGCGAACGGAACGTCGCAAAGATTGCCAGTAGCAACAAAACAACAATACCGAGGGCGGTGCCGGTCAAGAACAGGGACGCAATCCCCATCAAAATCGCGGCAATACCTTGCCCAACCGCACCCATCAGCCAAATACCCTTGCGGTACTTATGCGCGGTCACCCACGGGGTCAACGCGGCTTGCGGAAGCATCGAACCCGACTCGCGGACCGGAACGAGCATCGCGATTATGAAACCAGGCGCGCCGGCAGCCTGAAGCATCCAAGGCAGAACGGTCTTCGCAGCGATAATCTGGTCGCCAATATTTTGCAAACCGTTCGACCAGATGAATCGTTTACCGTTATATTCCTCGTTGGGAAGTAGTTCGCTCAAGGTAACCTCGTGAGATCAAAAAATACACTCATTCAATTTTAAACATCCGTCAACGTGGAATCTAGCAAGGCAACCATAACCAGATTCCGGGACGGCCCCACCCTGCGGTAGTGAGTCAGCCACTTTGCAACTAGTGTGAAAACTACACGACTACGAAGGGGTAAACATGGACTTGAGGATTAGCAACAAAGTCGCTTTTGTGGCCGCATCAACTTCCGGACTTGGCCGCGCCGCAGCTCTGGCGCTCGCCGCCGAAGGAGTCCGCGTCTGCGTGACCGGCCGCGACATCGAGCGTTGCATACCGGTTGTCGACGAAATCGAACAAGCCGGCGGCACAGCAATCGCGGCCGCCCTAGACGTGCTCGATAAAGATTCCATTACCGCCGCATTGAAACATACCGAGGACGAGTTCGGCCCCGTCGACATCCTGATCCTGAACGGCCCCGGCCCCAAGCCCGGTTCACCCACAACCGTCACACCCGAAGACGTAGCCGACGCGTTCGGCCGCCTCGTCCAACCGCACGTGCAAATGGTTAACCACGTTCTCCCCGGCATGCGCGAACGCGGTTGGGGCCGCATCATCGCCATCGGATCAACCGCGGTAATCACGCCCTCAATGCAACTGGTCTTGTCAACGATGGGACGCCAGGCGCTCGCGGGCTACCTGAAGGCACTCTCCCTGGAAGTCGGCGGCGATGGCATCACCGTGAACATGGTCCACCCCGGCCGCATCCTAACGCCGCGCATCGACCAGCTCGACGCGGACGCCGCGAAACGCGAAGGCGTACAGCCCGAAGACATTCGCAGGCAGTTCGAACAAAACATCCCGGTAAAGCGCCTGGGCGATCCTTCCGAAATGGGGGCCGCAATCGCATACCTAGCGTCCGAGGGCGCCGCCTACGTCACCGGCACATCCCTGCGTCTGGACGGCGGTATCACACCAATTCAGTAGCGCCGCGGTCGGCTCGCGACGCGCAGCACGCGGAAGTTTTGCATAGAAAACCGCGCTATCGAAGTCCCAGGTAGGCTCCGATAGCGCGGTTTGCTTTAGGCGGCCAGCGCGTTTAGGCGTGCGCTGCGTCCGCGGCGTCGATAGCGCCCTCCAACAGGTCGTCGGACAGGCCGAACGCCCAGTGCATCAGCGATACGGGGTGAATCATCTTCGCACCCGAACCCTTTGCCAGCTGCCAACGACACGTTTCGGTCTCGCACGCGGCCAGTTCGGGGTTGGTGCGTTTGATGAACTCAAACACCGGCTTGCCTACAGCCTCTGCGATCTTACGCTTTTCGGCCTTCATGCCGTACGTTCCCGCAATACCACAGCAAGGCTGATCCGAGTCGACCACGGTAACGCCCGGGACTAGCTCCATGAGCTCCACGGCGGGCATACCCATTCCCTGGCTCTTCACCTGGCACGGCTGGTGGTAGGGGATAGTCATGTCTAGGCGACGCAGATTGTCAACGGGGAGTTCACCCGCGTAGTACAGGTCCAGCAAGAACTCCGACGTTTCCACGGTGCGAACCGAAATCGCGTCCAGGCGCGGATCCTTGATGCCCATGATCTCTTGAGCTTCGTGCTTCAACATGCCCGCACACGAGCCGGACGAAGACACGACGGTCAAACCTTCACCGGCGGAAAGTAGCGCTTCGGCGAGCTTCAGAACCTTCTTAGAAGCCCCACCAAAAATACCGTTGGACTGTTCAGCCAGGCCACAGCATCCCTGCTCGGGAACCAGAACCTCATAGCCCAAGTGTTCTAGCAGCTCAATGGTGTGCTTTGAAGTTTGAACCTCAAAGTAGCCACCGGCGCAGCCGTGGAAGAACACGATCGGACCGCGCGGAGCGGGAGTCGTGCGCGGCGGACGCTTCTTCAACCATCCGCGTAGCGACTGGTTGTGAGCAGTCGGCATCGGGGCGTCCTCTGACACGCCAACAACCTTGTCAACAATCTTGCGCAACGGCTTAATGCCAAGCGCCGCATTCGCAACGGGGGCGAGCGGCGTTAGCGCCTTACCCATCAGCTCCGTCTGGGTGATCAGGCGGTCGCGGATCGGCATACCGTTTTGAGCCTTCATGACCGCGCGGGCCTGCGCGTTAATCTCCGCGATCTTCACACCCTGCGGGCAAACCATCGTGCAAATACCGCAACCGGAGCAGTAATCCAGCGAGTGGTCCACCGACTCCCCGTTACGGAAGCGCTCTGCCTGCGGCCCCACAAACTTCGGTCCGGGGAACAGCGGCGTCACGCGAGCCACCGGACACTGCGTCTCACAAATCGTGCACTTCACGCAGTTATCAAGGGTTGCGCGCGAAAAACTAGTCTGCGCAAAATCCAATGCGTCCATCATCGGTTTCCTCCCAGAATCGAATCAGTTGCGCGGATCATCGAACCAAGGGCAATGCCTTCGCCCGATTTCTCTTGCCAACGCATCGCGCCGGCGATAGTGCCACCGACAATGCGAACGTTTTCGTAAACCACGTTGCCGCTGCGATCCAGTGGCTTCATGTCCGAGTCGACCGCAACACCAACCTTGAACAGTGCCTGCTGGTCGCCCCAATAGTCACCGTGGATCAGTTCGGGCAACTCCCCACCCGTGACCGGCAGGTTCAAAGCGCGTTCAAACACGGTTCCGTACGAGTCCATCGTCAGCGCGCCAGACTCAAAGCCGCCGCCTGCTAAAACAACGAAGTCGCAGGGAATCTCGCGGTTAGCGCCCGCCGTGTCTGCAACCACGTGCGTGACCTGTTTGCCGTTCGTCTTCACACCGATCGCTTCGGTGCCCATCATGAAACGGATCCGCAGGTCCTTTACGCGGTGCGTCAGCTTTTGATTAAGCCGCATTCCGGGTACCGAGGGCGGTTGCAACGGAATCTCAAACACGGGGTGTCCAAGTAGGTGTTGGAACTGTTCCCACACGCCGTCGCCGTTCACGCCGAGAATGGCGGGAAGGCCAACGACTTCGCCCTTCTTAACGTGCGGGCGAAGTTCTTCTGCGAGATTGCGCAGGAGGACGGGGTTTTCTAGCGCCCTGGCAAATACCAGCGCGGATGAATCGACCTCTCCGGGGCGAACCTCGAAGTCAAGCATGAGGGTGCGGGCTTCTACGCGGCCGTCCCACTCGAGCTTGGTTCGGTTCAGGTTTCCGGCCACGAAGTCGGGGTAGAAGTCCTTCAACTGTTTGAAACCGACGATCAGGTAGCGCTTGGAGTTTTTCACCTGACCGTTAACCATTGACGGCTGCGCCAGGCAGGTGGGGCGCATCGCGCCAACCGCGGTTGGGAGCAGGAAGTTCTTTTCCGGATCACCCACCAGCAGGCCGGGGCCGACCTGCTTCGCCATGAACTCCGCGCCCTGTTTGACTGCGTCAGCTCCGATAATGGAGTAGGGGTGATCGCCCTCCTTGGCGCCCTTTTCAAACGGGTCTTCCTTAATGGTCTGCAACGGGTTTTCAACTCGTTGCGGCGCGTATCCGAGGACGTCAATGGAGCCCTGCGAAAGCTGCAGGCCGCCGATACCCTTGGTTACCACGGTGACCCGGTGTCCGGCTTCGGCCAGTCGAATAGCTGAAGTTAGTCCCGCGATTCCCGCGCCAATTACTACTGTTGAGCTCACCGAACTGCCCTGCTTTCAACCTCGGAAGAATCCACGTTCGGAACGTGTTCAATGTCGAACGTGCCTTGGAAAATCCAGTCATCCAACGCCGTTTGGCGCACCTGGCGGCCGTACAAGATCGGCCATAGGCCGATCCAACGGTTCTTCAAGAACAGGCGCATGAGGTCGGTAATGTCCTCCACGTTGCCGCGCCCAATCTGCTGGGTGATGCCGGCGGCGCGCATCGAGCAGAAGCCGCCCTGACACGGACCCATGCCCAGGCGGAGCTGGCGGCGAAGGTCGTCGAACGTTGCGTTCGGTTGCGCTTCGAGCAGGTCGACGAACATCTTGCGGTTCATCAGCTCGCATTCGCAAACAATCTGTTGGTCGAAGCGGTCTTCTTCGCGCTCTTTCAGGCGGTGCGTGACCTTGTAGTTGTCGCCGCGTTCGGTGCCGGGCATGATTTCTTCGGCTGTGCGGCACGGGCGCCAATCGTTCATTTGGCGGCACATCAAGTCGACGGCGTTCTTTGCCATTAGGCGGTAGGTGGTTAGCTTGCCGCCCGCGATGGTGATGAGGCCGGAGATGTCGTCGCGTTCCTTGTGGTCGATGATCGACATGGTGCGCGACATGTGCCTGGTGTCCGATGCGGCAACGCGTGAATCCTTAACCAGGGGACGCGCGCCTGCCCACGCGTGTACGGCACGCGATTCGCGGAATCCTGGGATTAGGACTTCGCCGGCGTCAAGCATTTGCTGGACTTCGTTGCGGGGGATCTCCAGGTGGTCCGGATCATCTACAGCAACGTCGGTGGTGCCAATAATCGAAACCGTGTGGACGGGAACCAGAATGTCACCGTCGGAGGGCGGGATGCATCGGTTGACCACCTGGTTTACCAGGCGGTGGTTCATGGCGATCATGATGCCGCGGCCGGGAACAACGTCTACGCCGTGAGCTCCCGCCATGGCTGCGATCTGTCCGGCCCACGGGCCGCCCGCGTTGATGACGAACTTGCAGTCAATGGTGACGTCTTCGCCGGTCTTAGTGCCGTGCGCGCGCACCGCGATAACTTGTCCGTACGCGGTTTCGATCTTGTCTACGCGGTG
Source organism: Actinomycetaceae bacterium (assembly GCA_030532405.1). Taxonomy (GTDB): domain Bacteria; phylum Actinomycetota; class Actinomycetes; order Actinomycetales; family Actinomycetaceae; genus Gleimia. Next base: position 169,471 of record JAUNLF010000005.1, read on the forward strand.
GTAGGTGAGGATTTGGCCGCCGTATTTTTGGGCGGAGCGAATCGCGCCCCACAGCATTGCCCAACCGTCGACCGTCTTGTCTTTAACCTTGATGGCTCGCAGGATTCCCGGGTTTAGGCGGGGTTCTTGTCGCAGAGCTTCTTCAGGGGAGATTTCTTCGGCCCAAACTCCGGTTTCGCTGGCGCCCTTTAGGAACTTGTCCGCGAAGTCGGGATCGTCCTCGGGGGTGACTACGAATAGGCCGCCGGTGTCTTCCACGGCGTCGGGGTGTAGGTTTGCAATAATTTCGTTTTCTTGCGCGCATTCGGCTGCCGAGATGGGGTCGGAAACCACGTAGCGTCCACCGGAGTGCAGCAGTCCGTGGTATCGGCCTGTCGTGCCCTGTCCGAGGTCCGCGCGCTCTACCAAGACTGCGCGGAAGCCGCGCATAACAAGGTCTCTCAAAACGCCGACGCCGGTGGCTCCACCACCGATGACTACGACGTCAGTTTCGAGTTTCTTCATTGATTACTCCTGGTCATTGGCGGGTAAGGGAATGCCCGCTCGTAAGCCCATTTCCTTATCAGCGTAGGGCCCAAAAACTGGGTGGAAGTCCGTTTCTTCGGATTCCCACAATTCGGATAGAGGGGTGCAAATTTGTGCACTGTTCATGCGCTGTTTTTCGCGAATTTAAGCACTTCCACACTTTTTGGAGGTAGGTGCCTGGTTAAATTCTCACCTCCGGCAGCGTTGTCGGGTGGGCTGTTTTGGCGCAAAACTGAGGCATTTACGTCACGCGCCGGTTGTGAAAATAGTGACGCGTTAGCGGTTCGTGAAAATCTGTGCGCATCTTTGCGCGTACGTGCAGGCCTGTTTTGTGTGCGTTTGAAATGGATTTTGCGAACGAGGGCGAGCCTTGCGAACCCGGGGTTAGGGATCTTGTAAAACTGCGCGCGCAAAATGCGGCCCCGAGAAAAATTCTCGGGGCCGCAAAGGGTGACTAACTAGAACGGGTGTCTAGCAGGTCTTTAGTTAGCTGAGCTTGACGTCGTCATCAACCCAGTCGAACGTGCGGGTTACAGCCTTCTTCCACAGACGGTAGGTGCGCTCGCGCTCCTTTTCGTCCATCTTCGGGGTCCAGCGCTTGCCCTCGGACCAGTTGTCGATAACGTCCTGCTCGCCTTCCCAGAAGCCGACTGCGATACCGGCTGCGTACGCTGCGCCAAGTGCCGTGGTCTCCGTGACCTTCGGGGCGACAACGTCAACGCCGAGGACGTCGGCCTGGAACTGCATGAGCATGTCGTTGGCAACCATGCCGCCGTCAACGCGAAGCTCGGTTAGGTCAACACCGGAGTCGGCGTTCATCGCGTCGAGTACTTCGCGGGTCTGGAAGGCGGTTGCCTCCAGGGTTGCGCGAGCAATGTGGCCGACGTTGTTGTAGCGGGTGAGGCCAACGATCGCGCCGCGAGCGTCGTCCTTCCAGTACGGTGCGAACAGGCCTGAGAATGCGGGAACGAAGTAGACGCCGCCGTTGTCGTCAACGGTCTTGGCTAGGTCTTCGATTTCCGGAGCGGTCTTGATGACCTTCAGGTTGTCGCGTAGCCACTGTACGAGCGAGCCGGTTACTGCGATCGAGCCTTCGAGTGCGTACTTGGTGGGCTGTTCGCCGATCTTGTAGCAAACCGTGGTGAGTAGGCCGTTGTCGGATGCGACGGCCTCTTCGCCGGTGTTGATCAGCATGAAGCAGCCGGTGCCGTACGTGTTCTTGGCCATGCCCTTTTCGAAGCAGGCCTGGCCGAATGTTGCTGCCTGCTGGTCGCCCAGGATGCCTGCGATCGGGGTGTCGATCAGCAAGGAGTCCTTGTCGCCGTAGCCGTAGACCTCGGAGGAGGAACGGATTTGCGGGAGCATCGACATCGGAATGCCCATGTCTGCGCAAATGTCTTCGCGCCACTTCAGGGTCTTGATGTCCATTAGCATCGTGCGCGAAGCGTTGGTCACGTCGGTTACGTGTACGCCGCCGTTCGGGCCGCCGGTCAGGTTCCACAGGGTCCAGGTGTCGGTGTTACCAAACAGTAGGTCGCCTGCCTCAGCCTTTTCGCGTGCGCCCTCAACATTGTCAAGGATCCACTTAATCTTCGGGCCCGAGAAGTAGGTCGAAAGCGGGAGGCCACAGCGGTCACGGTACTTGTCCGCGCCCTCTTCGCCACCTAGCTCACGAACGATGTCTGCGGTGCGGGTATCCTGCCAAACGATAGCGTTGTAGACGGGCTCGCCGGTGTTCTTGTCCCAGACGATCGCGGTCTCGCGCTGGTTCGTAATACCAACGGCGGCAAGGCTGTGACGGTTGATGTCAGCGCGGGAGAGTGCTGAACCAATAGCGTCGCGGACGTTGTCCCTGATCTCGATCGGGTTGTGCTCAACCCAGCCTGCCTTCGGGAAGATCTGCTCGTGCTCGAGCTGACCTACCGAGACAATCTCGCCATCGTGGTTGAAGACGATAGCGCGCGATGACGTAGTGCCCTGGTCAATGGCGAGTACGTACTTCTTGTTATCGGTCATGCTTACCTTCACTTCCTTGTGTAAAAGCTTTTTTAAATGGCAGCTGGTCGAAAATCGACCTCGGTAGATATTGTTACCTATTTTGTGGCACAGATTGCATGCATGAACTGTCAAGCTTCTGAATTGAACAGCCGTGCATGGCACACTAATAAGCGTGACCATACGTGATAACGACGCTCATGAAGCGGCTTCTATGTACTACTTGCAGGGCGAGACTATGGAGACGATTGCTCGTCACCTAGGTGTTTCTCGCTCTTCCGTGTCGCGCCTGCTTGCGTATGCTCGCGAATCCGGGCTTGTCCGCATTACGGTTGCGCCTGCCCCGGGCGAGCGCGGCACTTTGGCGGGCGAACTGAATCAGATTTTCGGCATCCGGTCCACTGTTGTGCGCGTGCGTGACTATGACACGGGCGTTAATCGCTTAGATAACGTGGCTAAGGTTGCCGCGGAACGCCTGTTGGATATCGTCGAGCCTGGAAACATTATTGGTATTGCGTGGGGAAATACGACCGCGGAAGTTACCCGGCATATTCCACCCGTCGAGGTCGAGAACACGACGGTTGTCCAACTAAATGGTGCCGCGTCGGCGTCCGGGACGGGTGTGCGTTACATTGACACGACGATTTCGCAGGCGGCCGAGGCTCTTGGTGCAGAGATGGTGCACTTCCCGGTGCCCGCGTTCTTTGACTATGAGGAAACAAAGAACGCGATGTGGCGGGAACGCTCTGTTAAAGCGGTTGTGAACCTGATCGAGCATGCCGACGTTGCCGTGTTTGGCGTTGGAGCATTCGGTGGGGACGTGCCGTCGCACGTGTACTCCGCGGGGTATTTGGAAGCTGGCGATATTGCGAATGTTCGCCGCGAAGGCGTTGTGGGTGATATTTGTACGATTTTGATTCGCGAGGACGGATCGTACAAAGACATGGCTATCAACCGGCGAGCTTCCGGGCCTACTCCGGAGTTGCTGAAGACTATCCCTCGCCGCCTGTGCGTGGTTGCGGGTGAGGCGAAAGCTATCCCTCTGGTGGGTGCGTTGCGCGCCGGTGTGGTTACCGACCTGGTGGTGGATGATCGCACTGCCCGCCGAGTGTTGGAACGCGTACGCACGTCCGGCCTCCGATAGCGCATAATGGCGGGGTGCTAGAAACGTCGCCGGAACTGTCAACTCGTGGATTTACAATCCGCCGCGCCCTGCCGCGCGACGTGCGCCAAATCGCGAAGATTACACAGCCTTATATTGACCGCAATATTTTGGTTGCGAAAAAGCTGATCGCGTATTTCGAAGACGTCCAAGAGTTTATGGTCGCCGTCGACGAGGGCACTAATGAAGTTGTTGCCTGCGGCGCTCTGCACGTGCTGTGGGATGACATTGCGGAGGTCCGCACGCTTGCCGTCAGCAGCGATTACCTTGGCCGCGGATTGGGATCTTTACTATTGAGGACGTTGATTGCACGCGCTCGATGTATGGAGCTTGAACGCGTCTTTTGTCTGACCTTCGAAGTGGACTTCTTTGCCCGCCACGGGTTTGAGGAGCTAGAAGGCATGGCTGTTGGCGTGGACGTGTATGAGCAAATGCTTGAAACGCACGATGACGGTGTGCGCGAGTTCCTTGACCTCGCGTCGGTCAAACCAAACACTTTGGGTAACACGCGCATGATCCTGGAGCTGTCCGAGCACCTCGCGAAATAGCGCCAACATAGCGGTACTGCGGGGCGCGCCCCAAAACGCGGAGCAGGGTATTGCGGCGCTCGCCCTCGAATAATAAAACTGGGTTCTAGCAGGTAAGCCAGAACCCAGTTGTGATGATTCTTAAAACGCGAAGACCACTATAGGAATTGGTAGGGGTCAAACTCGTCGAGCTCGATGATCTGCAAGCGCGGCAGCGGAACTTGGAACGCGTTGATGTCGTGCTCCAGGTCCAGGATTTCAAGGCCGTGGTGAACCAGGTCGTGAAGGTTACCGGACAAGAACTCGGGGAAACCCATGATGCCAACGCGGCGTCCCGCGTCCAGTAGGCGTTCGATTTCGGGAACGAAGTCGCCGTCGTGGCTCGCCAGGATAACGTCACCGTGATCCTGCTCGGCGATCGCGTCTAGCATGCGCTTGATGCCTTCATCAACGACCTCTAGGTGCGAGGGGCCCGCGAGCGGAACCGGGCGGAACTCCATCGCAAGCAGTGCTTGGACGAATCCCATCGGCATGTAGCCGGAGGACGCATTTAAGAAAAATAGGCCCTTCGCGTCTTGATTCCACACTTCTTTCGTGGATGTGAGGACGCGATCCCAGCGGGGCCGCTCTTCCGGTAGGGGCTTGTGGTCTAGTACTGAGACGCCCAAAGTGGCGTCAATGTTCTCGCCGTCAATAACGAGGTAGGTTAACGGTTCCATGGTTTAAAAGTTTAGCGGGTGAGCTCCAGCATTTTGGAGCCACCCGCTAAATCCTTCGTTTCAATCAGCAGTCCCACCGGGTGGGGGACTTGCTTGCTAGTTGTTCTTGTTCTTCAAAGCTGCCAGGCGAGCTTCGATTTCCGCGTTTGTGCCCGCGTTCTCGAGTTCATCGAACTGCGCTTCGAAGGAGTCTGCGGCCAGTTCTGCACGGCCCTGGGCGAGTGCTTCTTGACGGCGAACCTGATCTTCAAATCGGGACAGTTCCGAAGTGGGATCGAGGACGTTGATCGAGCTGACGGTGTCCTGCAGCTTCTCTTGAGCGGCAGCCGTCTTTTGGCGGGCTACAAGCTGGTCGCGGCGCCTCTTTAGGTCTTCGAGCTTCATCTTCGAAGAGTTCAGGCCGGCCTTCAGCTTTTCGACAACCTCGCGCTGGTTGCGGAGCATGTCTTCGGCGCCCTGCGCGGAACGCTCGTAGTCAAGCTGCTTGCCGAGGGCAACCTTTGCAAGGTTGTTCCACTTTGCGGCCTCATCGGTGTTGCCGGCCTCGGATGCCTGGTCTGCGCGCTGTGATGCGGCGACAGCCTTCTCGCCCCACTCGCGGGCGGCGTCAAGGTCAGCCTCGTAGTCCTTCTCGGCAAGACGCAGGTTGCCAATGGTTTGAGCTACAGCTTCTTCAGCTTCAGCGATGGAGTTGGTGTAGTCGCGAACTAGCTGGTCCAGCATCTTCTGCGGGTCCTCAGCGCGGTCCAAAAGCGCGTTGATGTTTGCCTTCGCTAGTTGGGTGATACGTCCAAGGATCGACTGCTTTTCTGCCATCATAGGACTCTCTTTCTGTTTCGAGGTTGGTTGGTGTCTTACGTTTGTGGGTAAATACCCTTGATTTACTGCCTATTTTACGGTGTTTAGGTTAAGAACCGGCGACAAAAGCCTTAAAACTTCCCGGATCCGCCGGAAGAGAATCCGCCGCCAAAGCTGCCCGAGCCTCCGGAACCGAAGCCACCGAAGCCGCCGAAGCTACCCGAGCCTCCGGAGCTGAATCCGCCTCCGGAACCGAAGCTGCCGCCGCTGGATCCAAAACCTCCGCCGCGGTGGCCGCCTCCGCCGCCAAATAGTAGGCCACCCAGAATCATTGATCCGATGTCTAGCCCACCTTGTTGCTGTGGCTGAGGGAAATTTCGGTAGCCACCGTTTGACGGCCCGGAAGTGAGGTCGATAGCGCGGTTCGCGGCGATCAGTGCGTCCGACAGTAGGGTGAGTGCTTCGCCCGCGTTTGTTGACGCGATGTTTGCCGCTTGTCGGCGCTTGTTCTTCGCGTCGGCGACGAGTTCGCGCGCATCGTTGCCCGCCGTGTAAAGGTGTGCGGAAATGTGCGCGTCAGCACGCATGATCGCGTCGTCTACTTCACCGAAACGGTCATCCAGTCGCTTGCGGTTGCGAGTGTCTTGCGAATGCTTGTTACGAAGTGGAGCAAGTGCGCGGTCGAGGGCGTCCTCGGCCTCGCGAAGCTTTGAAAGCGCGCTAAGCGGGTCGGCCTGCCCCTTGCGGGCTTCGTGGCCAAACGTGATGGCCTCTTTAGCGTCGGCTACGAGAACGTCGAAAGCCATTTGCCCGCGTGCCAGTTTGTCAACGTCGTTGAGGTCGGAGCTGATTGACGCGATAGCGTCAGCGAGTCGCTGTTTGGCGTTGTCAAGGTTCTTGGAGGCGTTCATGACCTCGTCGATTTGAGCAAGTGCCTGTCCGAGGGCGCGCTGTGCAATGTTGATGCTGAACACGGCGTCTTTGCGGTTGGAGTCCTGCATGGCTGACGCGTCGTCGAGCGCCTTGGACGCGGCGTCGAGTAGGCGATCGGCGGTTTCGGGGTTGTCCAAGATCGAGTAAATCGTCTGGGTAGTGTGAGTGAGCTTGAGCGATTCGATTTCTCGCTCTGAACGCCGGTTGCGGGCGCGCGCTTCGGTGACGCGGCTACGCATGGAAGTGATGTTGCTGCCGATGTTCGCTTCGATGTCACGAAGCTTTGAGAACTGCTTTACATGCGAGTCCAACAAGTCGACAACTTCGTTGCAAATCCTCTCGATGCGATCAAGAATCGCGTGCTTTTCCTTATCGCTAGACGCCTCGGAGTATTTGCTTTGCAACTGGAAAGCTTCGGTCATCTTGTTTTCAGCCGTGGAGACCGCCGATTTGAACCGGTCGGTTTCAAGCTCGCCGAACTGGGCGATCGCGAAAGCTAGGTCGTCAGCTGCTGCGCGGACAGTGTCGTCCGTGTTCATCAGCAGAACGTTCACCCGGTTAGCTCGCTCAGCTGGATCCGCAATCGTGCTGGCCTTGTTCGCGTCCTGAATTTTCTTTCGGGACTTCTTCTGCATTGCCCGGATAATCAAGATAATTACGACGACTGGGAGGGCAAAGATGATGAACACAATGATGTAAGAGATCGCGGTAACGGTTAGCGAGTCCCGTTCAACTTCGTACCCCGGATCCGGTGCGGTTTGGTCACCGCCGGTTAGTAGCACTGAGGTCATTCCACTTGTTGCCGCGGCGATGCTCGCGCCGTTTAGATTATCCGAATCAAGGTTTTGCGCGCCCTGCCTTGCCGCATCAGAGGCGTGCGACTGGGATACGCTCGCGGCCGGTCCGACGCACAGGTTGTATTCGCCGATGTCTGTGGCAAGTGCCCAAACTACCGCGGATGACTCGATGTTAGAGGTCTGCCCGAGCTCAAAGCACCAGTCGTCCATGCTCAAGTCTTCAAAGTCACGGGTCACTACTAAGTAGTAGGGGATGCCTTCACTTGCCAGGGCGCTGACATCATCTTCGATTCCGGCCTTGTCCTCATCGGATAAGATTCCGACTTCATCGTAAACGTGGCTGGAACTGTCCAACCCGGGTACTGCCAGCGCGGATATCGGGGCAAAAAAGATTACCGTAAGCGCCAGCAGGGTCGAAACTAATCCGCGATTCTTCATACCTCCAGTTTGGCGGATATTGTTGCACGTGTCATCTATTTTCGAGCCAGTTCGGTTAAGTTAACCACCAGTTCATCGCAAGTTTCCACAACAGTTCGCGCGGTTCGAACGGGCACATCGCGCCGGTCTTCGGACCCGCCCTGGTCGATCAGGATCTGCATTTTCGCAAGTTTTACCAAGTGTTCGCGCGGCGCCTCGTCCTCGTATAAATCTGTCAAAACGTTCGCGAGTCTGGACGCGAGGACTGCAAGACGCGTCCACTCGTGGGCGTTGTTTGAAGTTTCGGCCCACTCGCGCTGGTGCAAATATTTTTGCGTGAGGTCGATTGAGCGGCGCCACCACACGGCGCGCAGTAGTTCGGACTCGATGGAAAGAATGTCTTCGGGCGTGGGGGCCTCGAGTTTGGCGAGGCGTTCGGTCGCATTCTTGAGGCTTGTGGTTGCTTCGGCCAGGCCGGAGCGCAGTCGGGATGAAACGCCTGAGCCGGCGGTTGGGGATACCTTCGCGATCTCTAGGCGCGCCTGGGCGAGGCCGAGTTCAATTTCTGCGATCAGTCGGTGCAGGCCGAACGTGGGGTCGGGGCTAACGTAGCGGCCCGCGCGAATAGCGGCCCGGTGCGGGTTCACGTCCTGCGGCTGTTCGGCGCGGTAGGACGCGACTGCGTGCGTGAACTTCGTGATTCGCAGTGCGCGCAGCGGCTGGGCCGGTTCAACAGTGGCGGCAACAACCGAGTTCATCCGGTTGCAACCAGACGGAAATGACACGTCACCGTTTGCTTGTACCGCCGTGTCCGACAGGCATGAGGCCGCCATTCCTCGCGCCCTTCCAAGAGCCCGACGCAGGTCGTCGCACGCTTCTTCGCCGAGCAACCAGCGCGACGCCCAGTATTCGCGGCGCATCTTTCGAATCGTTGCTTCCAGGTCAAATGCGTCGAGGGCGTCCGATGCTTCCTGTACAACCTCATCGTCCGCGGGTTTCGTAGGCTCAGCCTCCGCGGGCCAGGCGGCTTCAGCCGGCTGGCCCGAGTCGGCAACGGATTCCGCGTCGGCTGACTGGCCCAAGGCGGGCTGGTCCGCGTTGGAATCCGCGCTCAGACCTGGCGCGGCGGCCACTTCTTCCGCCGGCGCGGCGTCCTCGCCACCAAGACTTTGGACCTCACCGGCAGGTGCACCGTCAACCGGAGCGGAAGCCAGCTTGGCGTCCTCGCCCTCATCAATCGAATCAACAACTTCAGACGCGGGCGAAACACTTGACGGGACGGGCGCGGACAACGAATCAGAATTCTCGCCGAGTTGCTTCTTGCGATTGTGGAGTACCATAGACGCAATCACCACCGCGGCGAGTACGGCAAAACCTCCAGCGACAGCCAAAAGAATACCCACGACTAGATTCACGCGCCCTCCTAAAGCCCCAGGCCTTTTACGCCCCATGTCGACCATCTTTCGGCGCGCAACGGCGCCCTCGTCTTGGCAGTGACATTCACTATCCAACTATCATATGACCTACAGGCCGTCACGGTGGCGGCGATTTTTGACTTAGGAGGCCCCAAGTGCCCACCGGCAAGGTGAAATTCTTCGACGCGGATCGAGGTTTCGGATTCATCGAAGGCGATGACGGCGAATCCGTATTCCTACACGCGTCCGCGCTACCCGAGGGTGTGCGAGCGCCGAAGGGTGGCACCCGAGTTGAATACTCCGTGGTGGACGGACGCAAAGGCCCGCAAGCAATGTTCGTCGAGGTCGTCCCCCAAGCACCTTCCATGACCCGCCTGAACCGGCGCAAACCCCAGCAAATGGTCGGACTCGTAGAAGACCTAATCAAACTGCTGGACGCCTCCTCCAATTCCCTGCGCCACGGGAAATACCCGAACAACTCCCAGAAAATCGCGCAACTACTGCGCGCCGTAGCGGATGATTTTGATGCCTGAAACTGAAAACAAGGAACCAAACAAAACCTTGAAGACGGATCGAATCCTCAAGGACGCGATCGAGGAAACCCTCGAAATCGCCCTCGAAGTCATCGACCAAAACGAACTAGGCGAACACCTCGGCCACCGCGCCGAAGGTGACCGCCTACTAACCCACTTCTTCGACTGCAAAAAGCCCGGCTACGTCGGCTGGCACTGGGCAATCACAGTGTCACGAGTACCGCGCTCACGAAAAGTCACGGTCAGCGAAATCGACCTGCTGCCCGGCAAGAACGCCCTCCTGGCCCCCGAATGGGTACCCTGGGAAGAACGCCTAAAACCCGGCGACGTGTCACCCGGCGACGTACTGCCCTACAGGCAAGACGACGACCGCCTAATGCTGAACCGCGAAACGGAATCCGGATCCGACGAGCCACCCCTGTCACGGCTCCGCGTCCTGTCCGAAGAAGGCGCCTCCGACGCGCGCCGCAGGTGGCATCGAGCGCAAAAATCGCGTACCCGCGGCCGAAAAAGCGCGGCTACCTGCGCGTCATGCGGCTTCCTAGTCGCCATCGAGGGCGAACTTGGCAAAGCATTCGGCGTATGCGCAAACGAATGGTCCAACGACGACGGACGACTGGTACCCCTCAGCTACTCGTGCGGAGCACACTCCGAAACAGACATCCAAGAGCAAGGCAGCCAGTGGCCCATCACGCCTCCGCGCGTAAACGAACTCGACTTGGAAATCATCACCGAAGACTAGCAAAAACGGTGTGAGGCGTAGCATTAAAAACACTTGAAAACACGCCGTTTTGTGAATGTGCTTACCCGTTGTTCAAATGGTGGTCGCCCTGTTTGTTTAATACGTGTGCGAGTGACACGATTTGTGGGTGACTACCAACAACACAGCACAGCTCTCGAAGCTTGATTCGTTTTTCCATATCACTGAACGTGGCTCAACTGTAGGCCGAGAGATCCGTGGCGGACTCGTCACCTTCTTTGCGATGGCTTACATCCTCGTTCTTAACCCAATTATCCTGTCGGCGGCACTGCCCGAGGACGGATCCATCTCGATCGCGTCCGTAGCAGCAGCAACCGCCCTGATCGCCGGTGTCATGACCATCCTCATGGGTGTGGTCGCCAACTACCCGATGGCGCTCGCGGCCGGCATGGGCCTAAACGCTATGGTTGCGTTTACCCTGGTTCTGGGATCTGGGCTGACCTTCGAAGAGGCCATGGGCCTGATCGTTTGGGAAGGCATCCTAATCACCCTGCTGGTTCTCACCGGTTTCCGTGAGGCCGTGTTCAACGCGGTACCGAACCAGTTGAAGGTTGCTATCTCGGTTGGCATCGGCCTGTTCATCGCCTTCGTCGGTCTGATCAACGCGGGCATTATTCGCCCCGGCGGCACTCCGGTACAGCTCGGCATCAACGGCTCTCTGGCCGGCTGGCCCGCCCTCGTGTTCGTATTCGGCCTGCTACTGACCATCGTGCTGTACGTGCGTAACGTGCGCGGCTCGATCCTGATCGGCATTATCTCCTCCACTGTCCTTGCGATCCTCATCCAGATCTTTGCCCAGATCGGTGCGAAGTCCGACGAGAATCCCACCGGCTGGGGTGTCACCATTCCGGAGCTGAAGGGCGCACCCATCGCGCTTCCCGACTTCTCCTCGCTGGGCGCAGTCGACATGTTCGGCGCGTTCGAGAAGCTCGGCCCGCTAGCCGTCCTGCTCCTCATCTTCTCGCTCATGCTCGCCGACTTCTTCGACACCATGGGCACCATGGTCGCGATTGGCTCCGAGGCTGACCTTCTAGACGAGACCGGCACCCCGCCGAAGTCCCGTCAGATCCTGATCGTCGACTCGCTTGCAGCTATCGCGGGTGGCCTGGGCGGCACGTCCTCGAATACCTCCTACGTGGAGTCCTCCGCGGGTGTTGGCGAAGGCGCTCGTACCGGCCTGGCATCCGTTGTCACCGGCGTCCTATTCCTGCTGTCGATCTTCCTGTCCCCGATCGTGGAGCTCGTCCCGACCGAAGCCGCTTCGACCGCACTGGTCTTCGTAGGCTTCCTAATGATGACCCAGGTTCTTGACATCGACTGGAAGAAGCCCGAGATCGCAATCCCGGCCTTCCTCACGATCGCGTTCATGCCGTTCGCCTACTCGATCTCGGTTGGCATCGGCACCGGCTTCATCGCCTACGTGTTCGCCGGCGTTGCCGCGGGCAAGGCCAAGAAGATCCACCCGCTCATGTGGGTTGTCACCATCTTGTTTGCAATCTACTTCGTGCTCGGCCCGATCCAGGCCGCCCTCGGCGTGTAGCAAACCTTCGGGGCTTCTAAGCTACGGTGCCCCCACCCTTCGGGCACCGCAGCCGCCCTCGACGGTCACAAACCGCTTGCGGGCACGCCCTCCGGCAATAAATAAATCTGCTGTAGGCGCCAAGACGCCCTTTTTAAAACGACCCGTGAAGTTCGCGTTCACGGGTCGTTTTTATGCCATTTTTGCCTCGCCTTGGAGAAGTTTTAAGGGCGAGCCCTAAGATAACGAAATGGTAAAGTCTATTTGGCCACGTTCGCTTACGGTTTGGTAACTAACGCGTGTAAGGTGAGATGCTTGGGTTGGAAGGGAGTATGCGTGTCGACAACTTTTGCGTCGCTCAAGTTCTATAACTATCGGCTTTGGTTTGTTGCAACCATGATTGCATCCACAGGACAGTGGATGCAGCGAGTAGCCCAAGACTGGCTAGTGCTAGTGGTGTTAACAAATGGGTCAGGAACGGCGCTAGGTATTACAACGGCACTGCAATTCTTCCCGATCCTGTTATTTAGCCCCTGGGCGGGCGTGATTGTAGACCGCGCGGACAGGCGCAAACTACTGCAGTTCACGCAGAGTATGAACGGCGTAATGTCCTTGATCTTGGGCGCACTGGTTCTGACCGGCGTGGCGCAGCTGTGGCACGTGTACCTGCTGGCGTTCGTATCCGGCGCGCTGGCCACGGTGGATGCGCCGGCAAGGCAGACGTTCGTGTCCGAGCTCGTTCCGAAGGGCTCGGTGCCAAACGCGGTGGGACTAAACTCCGCGGCGTTTAACGTGGCACGCCTGCTGGGGCCGGCAACTTCCGGCTTGGTTATCGCGTGGGTTGGCCCGGGCTGGGTGTTCATCGTAAACGTTCTTTTGTTCCTGGCGCCCGTTATCGCGATGATGCTGATGAAGGTCGAGCTACTCACGCCCATGAAGCTCGTCAAGCGCAAGAAGGGGCAGATTCGCGAAGGTCTTCGCTACGTGAAGAACCGCTCCGACATCATTGTGATCATGATCGTTGCCGGATTCGTGTCCGCGTTCGGTATGAACTTCCAAATGACATCCGCAGTGATGGCCACCGAAGTTTATGGAAAGGGTCCGGGAGAGTACGGCATTCTTGGCTCGTTCATGGCGATCGGCGCTCTGGGCGGTGCATTGCTGGCTGCCCGTCGTAAGTTCCCGCGCGTGCGCCTGGTGGTTGTGGCCGCATTCCTGTTCGGGATCTTCGACATTGCTTTGGGGCTCGCACCGACCTACGAGACTTTCGCCCTGCTGTCGATTCCAACGGGCCTTGCCATGCTGACGATGGTTACCGCGGCGAACGCGTCGATCCAGGTGTCGACCGACCCGGATATGCGAGGGCGAGTCATGGCCCTGTACATGATGGTTTTCTTGGGTTCAAACCCGGTGGGCGCCCCGATTATCGGGTGGATTGCTGATGCTTGGGGAGGCCGCTGGTCGCTGCTTGCCGGTGGCATTGTTGCGATCGTTGTGTCGGTGATCGCAGCGATTTGGGCGATCAAGACTTGGGATGTGCGCATTGAGGCTCGCCTGTCGCGCCACCCGATCCGCACCTACGGTCCGCGTGAGCGTGCCCGCGACATGCAGGCGGCCCGCGAACAGCAGCAAACCGACTAATCGGCGTTGGTGCCGGGCCCGCGGGCCGTTACGTGGATTTTTAATATGTGAGGGCGTGTGCGGCGCGCAAGGCGGGTTCTAGCAATGCGCGCCGCACAGCTACTACTTGGTTAGCTGCTCGATGACGTAGTCGATCGAGCGCAGCAGGGCCGCGACGTCGTCGGGGTTGACCGCCGGGAAGGCCGCGATGCGTAGCTGGTTGCGACCGAACTTGCGGTACGGCTCCACATCCACAACGCCGTGCTGGCGCAAAGTCGCCGAAATCTGCGAGGCATCGATCCCGTCAAAGTCGATCGTTGCGACAACGGGGGAGCGGTGCTGCGGGTCGCGAACGAACGGCGTTGCGTACGGGTTTTGCTCGGCCCACTCGTAGATCATGTCCGTCGAAGTACGAGACCGCTTCGCAGTGGCCGGCAGGCCGCCGAGCGCGAGCATCCACTCCAGCTGCGCGTGCATCATCATGAGCGTGGCGAGCGCGGGCGTGTTCAGCGTCTGATTCTTCTTCGAGTTATCAATCGCGATCGACAGGTCCAGGATTTGCGGCATCCAGCGGCTGTTGTCCTTGTGTAGCTTGTAGGCGCGCTCCTGCGCGGCCGGGGACAAGATCGCAAACCAAATGCCGCCGTCAGAACCAAAGCACTTTTGCGGCGCAAAATAGTATGCGTCAGTTTGCGCGATATCGACCTCGATACCGCCCGCAATAGAAGTCGCGTCAACGACCATGAGGGCGTCCTCGGTTACGCGTTGAACCCTGGAGACCACACCCGTGGACGTCTCGTGATGCGGCCACGCGTACACATCCACGCCCTCGGATGCTTGAACTTCGGCAAGCTTGCCCGGCTCGGCGTCGAACCGTTTAGGGGCGGCTAGGAAGGGTGCGCGGGCGGCCTCGTCGTAAAACTTGGTGCCGAACTCGCCGAACGTGGCGTGCGCGGAGCGTTCCCTAATTAAAGAGGTAGCCGCAACCGCCCAAAAAGCGGTCGACCCGCCGTTGCCGAGGACGACCTCGTATCCATCCGGAATGGAAAATAGGCGGCCGAGCATTTCTTGAACTTCGGCGACAACGTTCTTCACGGGAGCCTGACGGTGGCTGGTCCCCATAATTAGATTAGGCGCCTTTGCCGTATTCCCGTCAAAGAGGCGTTGGATTTGCTCATCCCGCACGAGTGATGGACCCGATCCAAAACGTCCATCGGCGGGCAAAAGATCATATGGAATCTGTATTTCGCTGGTCATAATCTTGAATTTACGTGATTATTATCTTTTTGTACGACACCGTCACAGGTTGAAACGGAATATTTCGCGAAGCTTTGCCGTTAAATGAATGAGACTGCGCAACTGTGCAACCTGTGTCATGTTGGACCCAGACCTAGAGGAAACCGGGAGCTGCTGTGGGTGACTTGATCGATACGACCGAGATGTACCTAAAGACGATTTACGAACTAAACGAGGACGGCATCGTGCCCATGCGTGCCCGAATCGTGGAGCGCATCGGACACTCCGGCCCAACGGTCTCGCAAACCATCGCGCGCATGGAACGTGACGGCTTGGTAGTTGTCGGGTCGGATCGCAAGTTGAATTTGACCGATGAGGGCGCCGCTTTGGCCACCGAGGTTATGCGCAAACACCGACTTGCTGAGCGTCTGCTCCTGGACGTCATTGGCTTGGACTGGGAACTGGTGCACGACGAGGCGTGCCGCTGGGAGCACGTCATGTCTGACCAGGTTGAAAAACGGTTGCTGTCGATCCTGGAGTGCTCTAAGACTGACCCGTACGGAAACCCGGTTCCCCGCGAGGCGGAGCCGGATCCGAACCTGGTGTCTCTGGCCAAGTTACGGAAGTCGGGCGCGGCCAAAAACGTTGAAAATGCAAAGCTCGCGCGCATCGGAGAGCCGATTCAGGCCGATCCGATCGCCATGCGGACACTTGCCGACATGGACCTGCGGCCGGGCGCTGAGATATCGATCACTTTCCTGAAGTCGGAGTCAGAAATTAGGAAAACGGGCGAAGCCGACGCAAACGGCTTGATAGCAACGATCCCCGAATGGATGGAAGGACATCTGTTCATCCACAGCCCAAAGTAAATCGTGGAACTGCCCACAACTTCGTTATCATTACGTGACATTTCGTTATCTTCTTGGTTAGAGTAATGTCTGTTCGAGCCGAAGAGCTCCCTACATGGCCCCTTCTAAAGGAGAAAAACTTGGCTAAGAATAAGGTCCAAGCGCGTCACCGCCGTGCATGTCGTCCGGTAACGCCGCTGACTGAACTTACGGATTCGCTAAGTCCGGTCCGAGGTGTTGCTACGGTTTCCGTCACCGGCCTCGCGCTGACTGTTCTTGGTAGCGGTGTCGCAACCGCAGCTCCCGAGTCAGCCCTTGAGCTTGCCCCTAACGCCCTGCCCGCCGCGCAGCCGGCCCAGCCCATTGCGCAGGCCAACCCGGCAGTGATTGCGCCCTCCGATATTGAATGGGCAGCATTCGACGATGTTGACGTCGAAATCGAAATCATTGAAGAAGAGCCCGTAGTTGAGGAAGTGGTCGTTGAAGACCGCGCCGCAGCCGTGGCTGACCGTTCTTACGAGCGCGAGTCCCTCACCGATATTGCAACCGAGCAGGTTGCGGTTCCGGGAGCATCCGCGGGTGGCGCTGTTGGAATCGCTTCGCAGTACATTGGCGTTCCCTACGTTTGGGCGGGCGCTTCGCCGAACGGCTTCGACTGCTCCGGCCTGGTCCAGTACGTTTACGCTCAGCTTGGCTACAGCCTGCCGCACAGCACTTGGGGCATTGCTGCTTCGGGAACCTCTATCCCGGCATCGGCCGCACAGCCTGGCGACATCGTTTACTACGGTGGCCACGTCGGCATTTACGCGGGCAACGGCATGATGATTCACGCCCCGCAGCCCGGCCGCAGCGTCGAGTACGCGTCGGTCTACGGTGCGCCCAGCTACATTCGTCTTTAATCTTTAAGACTTCGCAAAAGTCCCGATCCTGTTTGGGTCGGGACTTTTGCTATCGGCGGGTAATCTTGGAACATGACCGGAAAGCCTATAGTGCTCCCCTCTAACGCAATGTGTGTGCAAAATGGAGGGGCATAGTGAAGGAGGCAGAAATGGCCGGGCAGAAAGTGATCCTCGTTGGTGTAGATGGCTCCGCAGAGGCAAACACGGCCGTCGACTGGGCGGCTGCGCGAGCCAAGCTAGATGACTCGCTAGTCCACGTGCTGTGCACGTACGCTCTGGCGTCCTACAGTGCTGCCGCGCTTGATGGTGGTTACGCGGCCCTCGATGATGAGGCGCTGCAAAAAGGTGCGCAGAAGGCCGTGGACGACGCCGTGGAGCGTGTCCGCAAGCAGGGCGCGCAGGTAACCGGATCCACTGAGCCGGGCGACGCCGCTGGCGTCATGGTTCAAATGTCTCGTGAAGTGGACATGATCGTAGTTGGGTCCCGCGGTGGGGGAGGTTTCGCTGACCGCCTGCTAGGCACCGTGTCGTCCGCGCTTCCAGCTCACGCGAAGTGCCCCGTGGTGGTTGTCCCCAGGCACACGTCAGGTTCGCCCTTCTGGCCCGTTAAACGCATTGTGGTGGGTGTTGACGGCTCGGAAGTAGCGCAGGTCGCTTTCGAGAAGGCCGTCGAGGAAACCATCCTTTGGGACGCGAAACTGGACGCCATAGCTGCCGTTCCGATCGCGACGGGTATGGGCATGTTCTCTTGGCTCCCCACGACGATTGACCGTGACGCGTTGAATCGCGAGATGGAAGAGGAGCTTCGCGAATCCACCGCCAAGATTGCCGGCGACCGCAACGTGGACATCAAACAGCACGTGATCGACGGAGCGCCCGCGCAACTGCTCACGGAGTTCTCCACTGCCGTTGACCTGATTGTTGTTGGCACACGAGGACGCGGCGGCTTCAAAGGCATGCTGCTGGGTTCCACATCGCAAACAGTTTTGTCGCACTCGACGTGTCCGGTGATGGTTGTGCCCTCCGTTCGACACAAGGAAAACCCCAACCCGACCGCCGCCTGGGAACGCAGGTAAGCGGCCCGGCGGCCCGGCTGCTCGGCTCGCATTCACGGTTGGTGGGCTACGCGTGGTAGTCTTTTGCAGGTTAAGCCCTCGTAGCTCAGGGGATAGAGCACCGCTCTCCTAAAGCGGGTGTCGTACGTTCGAATCGTATCGGGGGCACAAACACCTGGATTACATACAAAATAGTGGCGGGCTCAAGGCTTTTCAGCCTCGAACCCGCCACTATTTTTAGCTAGGTTACTTGCGTAGCTTGTCGATGATCGCGTTGAGGGTCTCGGACGGACGCATTACCGCGTAGGTCTTCTCCTCATCGGGACGGTAGTAGCCGTCAATGTCGACCTCGGTGCCCTGAACCTCGATCAACTCTTCGTTGATCTTGTCAGCGTTTTCGCGAAGCTCCTTTGCGATCGGCTCGAAAGCCTTAGCCAGCTCCTCGTCCTCGGTCTGCTCGGCAAGAGCCTCCGCCCAGTAGACGGCGAGCCACGTGTGCGAGCCACGGTTGTCAATCTGACCGAGCTTACGCGCCGGAGACTTACCCTCGCTAAGCACGCCCTCAGTGGCCTTATCAAGCGCAGACGCCAGGATGTCGGCACGCTTGTTGTTATCGAAGCGCGACAGGTGGCGTAGCGACTCCGCGAGCGCCAGGAACTCGCCGAGCGAATCCCAACGCAGGTAGTTCTCGGAAAGTAGCTGCTGAATATGCTTCGGAGCACAACCGCCCGCGCCCGTCTCGAACAGGCCGCCACCGTTCATTAGTGGAACAACCGACAGCATCTTCGCGGACGTGCCGAGCTCCAAGATCGGGAACAGGTCCGTGTTGTAGTCACGCAGGACGTTACCGGTGACGCCGATCGTGTCCAGGCCTTCACGCATGCGGGAGACCGACAGCTTGGTGGCCTCCACCGGATCCAGGATCGAAATGGACAGGCCGCTCGTGTCGTGCTCAGGCAGGTACGCCTCAACCTTCTTGATCAAGTTAGCGTCGTGCGCGCGCTCCGGATCCAACCAGAAAACAGCCGGAGTGTCCGACAGGCGAGCACGCGTGACAGCGAGCTTCACCCAGTCGCGAATCGG
Organism: Actinomycetaceae bacterium; assembly: GCA_030532405.1. Lineage (GTDB taxonomy): Bacteria > Actinomycetota > Actinomycetes > Actinomycetales > Actinomycetaceae > Gleimia. The sequence goes on from JAUNLF010000005.1 coordinate 188,312, forward strand.
CTCGTCCTTGGTCTGCGTTGCACGCCAAATGTCACCGGACTTCACGTCGTGGGACATGAGCACGTCACCGGCTAAGTTAACGACCTCAACGGTGCCATCCGCGGGAATAATGAACGTCTTGTCGTGCGAGCCGTACTCTTCTGCCTTTTGCGCCATGAGGCCTACGTTCGGCACGGTGCCCATCGTCGTTGGGTCCAGCGCGCCGTTAGCCTGGCAGTCTTCAATGACGGCCTGGTAAACACCGGCGTAGGAGGAGTCCGGAATGACGGCGATCGTGTCGTCCTCTTCGCCATTCGGGCCCCACAGCTTGCCGCCGTTGCGGATCATCGCGGGCATGGACGCGTCAATGATGACGTCGGAGGGCACGTGCAGGTTCGTGATGCCGCGGTCGGAATCGACCATGGAAAGGCGCGGGCCGTCTTCCATTGCCTTGTCGAACGCCGCGCGGATTTCTTCCGCGTTCTCGACTGCGCCCTCATCCAATGCGGTGAAAATGGTGCCCAGGCCATCGTTGGGGGATAGGCCGGCGGCCTCTAGTTGCTCGCCGTACTTGTCGAACACGTCCTTGAAGAAGACCTTGACGACGTGGCCGAAAATGACCGGGTCGGACACCTTCATCATCGTGGCCTTTAGGTGCACCGAGAACAGGACGTCCTCAGCCTTTGCGCGTTCAATCTGCTTTGCAACAAAATCTTCGAGGGCGGCCGCGGACATGAACGTGCCGTCAACAACTTCGCCTTCAAGTACGGGTAGCGATTCCTTCAGTACAACCTGCTCGCCGCCGTCCTTGACCAGGCGGATCTGCAGGGTGTCGTCCGACTCGAGGATCACGGACTTCTCGTTGGACGCGAAGTCATCCGCGCCCATGGTCGCAACCTCGGTCTGAGAGTCAGAGGACCACTCGCCCATGCGGTGCGGGTTTGAACGCGCGTAATTCTTCACGGCAACGGGGGCGCGACGGTCGGAGTTACCTTCGCGCAGAACCGGGTTAACCGCGGATCCCTTGACGGAATCGTAGCGGGCCTGAATGTCCTTCTCTTCGTCATTTGCAGGCGAATCGGGGTAGTCCGGAAGGTCGAAGCCCTGCTTTTGTAGCTCCTTGATTGCCGCCTTCATCTGCGGAATAGACGCGGAAATGTTGGGGAGCTTAATGATGTTTGCTTCGGGCTTCTGTGCCAGTTCGCCCAGCTCTGCGAGGGCGTCGCTGACCTGCTGGTCTTCGGGTAGACGGTCGGAAAATGCGGCTAGGATACGGCCGGCAAGGGAAATGTCGCGAGTCTCAACCTCGACGCCAGCCGTGGATGCGAAAGCTTCGATGATGGGCAACAGCGAGTGAGTTGCCAGCATTGGCGCCTCATCGGTGTGCGTGTAAATGATCGTGGCCATCCTTGGTTCCTCTCCATTGGGTACAAGTTGAGAATATCTAAGGGCGCGCCCACTGGCGCGAATTCAAGCTCATTATCTCATCATTAAGTCTCTCGATGTCGAGAAATCTGGGTGGCGCGCGTCACGTAAAGCTACGAATTTGTTGAAGCCTGGGCACAGCTTTGTTGAAGTTTGCCGCCGACTTTATCGGAATCTGGACCGGGCTTTGTTGGCGTGCGCCCGCGACTTATTTGGTGGTGGCGTCCTCTTCATCGGTGCCGGTGGTTTCGGAAGGTTCCTGAGACTGCAGGACGGTCGGGAAGACCTGGCAGTCCTCGGGATTGCCGGAAGTGACTAGCACGGAGTGCATGCCAAGGCTCGCCCTCGCGGAAATAATTGGTGGAATGGCTTCGCCGCCGCCAACGATTTGGCCTTCTTCGTCGTAGCAGACGACGTCTAGGCGGGCCTTCGTGACGGCGAGTTCGGACGTGTTTTGAACGTTGAACGCCAAGACGGGCTTCTCGCTGATGGTTGAAAGGACGGGCGAACTTACCTCAAGATCGGCTTGAGCGGATTCGGCGGGCGGGTCGAAGTCGTCGGCCTCAATGATGATTTCGACGGTGGCGCTGGCGGCCTCAATGTCTTCGGGAAGTTTCATGCGCATGGGGAAGACGAGGTCGTCAGAGCTCCAAAAACGCTTTGATTCACGTCCGGATGAAAGGACTTCGTCGTCGCTGTCGCGTAGTTCAAACTTTGCTGTGACGAGGTCGCCGGTCTCGTACCCCTCGTTCGAGATGACGGCTACCAGGTAGGCCTCCGGGGCGATTATGCCGACGCCGAAGTCGACACCGTAATCGGCTTCTGCCCGCATGCTGGGCTTGCCCGGGTTCGTGACGGTCCCGTTGATGTGCGCCAAGACGCCCTCGCGCTTAACGGTTTCGGCTTCGGTTTCCGTGGCCTGCGAGGTTGCGGCAGTTTCGCTTTGCGACTCCGTTTCCACTTCGCCTTCAGCTGTTGAAGGGGAGCATGCGCTAAGCAGCAAAGCTGCGGTTAACACCCCTGCGCTAGTGAGCCTGGCGGTGCGACGAACCACGGGGTCCCCTTTCGTTAAGCAGTAGTTTCACTCTACTCGCATCGGGGCCGGGTGGCTGAAGAAGGTCGGTTTGTGGCGGGTCTCGTCGTGCCTTCAACGATGGGAGCGGCGTTCTCGATAGTGTGACACCGTGGTATCTAATTTTTTCTCTCGCTCGAAATCAAACGATGAGGATCGTGCCGGCAAGGCGCGGTCCGCGGAAGCGAACCCGGACGCGGCAGGATCGGCGCGCAACCGAAACGCGGAATCAGGCTCGGGTGCTTCTGGCCGTAAAGATAGTTTTGCGAGGGCGGGCTCGGATTCGGCGTCGCCCGCGGCAAACGCCGATGAGCGCACCCGGCCCCTGTCGCCAAACGATGAGCTGATCGACCGCAGGCACGCGGTGTCAAAGTGGCGCAAGGAGCTCGACTCGATCACGCGCGCGTTCGTTGACGATCCGTCGCGCCCGCTGCTTGACCTCACTTACGCGCACCCGGGCGGCATGGCGCAACTGTTTGCCGAACGCGCAACGCGCCTATCCTTGCTTGTTCGTGAAGCGGGGGAGGCCGAGCGTGCCCGAAACACGGTGCGCGCGTTGATGGAACGTGCCCGCTCGGTAGCCTCCGCGCACGGCGTCGCGTCGACTCACCTGGCGTTCGGCCAGGCCAGCTGGAACGGTGAGGACGGTCAGATGACCTCACCGATGTTGCTACGCGAGGTTGATATTGAGCTGGACTCCGCGGGTGAACCGATCATCCGCCTGACGGGGCGTTTAAGCGTGGCTCCCGCGTTGGTCGCGGCGGCTCAAAAGACTGGCCAAGAACTAGATACCCAGGCCATCGCCCAGTCCGCGCACCAGGCGCACGGGTTCTCGCCCGCGCCCGCGCTTCGCCACCTTACGGAGGCGCTCACCGGTACCCTGCCCGGCTTCAAGTCAGAAGATGCGCTTGCGATCGCGCAGTTCCTGCATCCCGCGTACGTCCTCCAGGACGAATTAAACGACGTGGATCGACTGTTGGAATCGCCTTTTGTGGCCGCGTTGGCCGGTGATGAGCGGGCGGCAAGTCGCCTGAAGAAGGACCTGCCCGAACCTAACCCGTTTGATCGTGACCCGTGGCAAGAACGCGGAATTGGCGACCAACTACCCGAAGATTTGGACAGTGTCGAGGCCGTTGCGTCGGGAACTAACGTCATGTTTGACGTGGCTGAGGGCGCGGAAGCGACCGCGATGGTTGCGTCGATCGTGGCGGACGCGGCGGCGGAGGCGAAAAAGGTGCTCGTCGTCGCGGCGGACAGGCATCGCAATGACGCGCTGTGGCAGTACCTGGATGACGCGGGACTTTCGCACGGCGTGGCGCGCGTGGACGGCGTGACCGATCCGAAGAGCTCACTCATCACCACCCTGGAGTCCGTCTTCTCCGACGACGCCCCGTTCGTTGACCGCGAGTCCATTGAACTAATGAGGACGCAGCTGCGACGCGTCCGCGAGGCCCTCGCATCGCACACCGAGGAACTACACCGGCCCTTTGAGCAGTGGGGGATCTCCGCGTACGACGCCCTCCAGGTCCTAACGGATCTGACGTCAACCAGGCCCGGGCCGCGCACCAAAGTGCGATTCTCGGCGGAAACGCTCACGAACCTCTCCAGAGACAGCGAAGACAACGCTAAGGCCGCCCTGCGACAGGCCGTTGACCAGGGCATGTTCTCGAAGGCAACCAGCCACGACGCGTGGTTCGGCGCGGTGATTTCTTCGGGCGAACAGGTCGGACCCGTCCTCGAACGCATAAATCGACTGTCGCGCGATTCGCTGCCGACGCTGCGCGTAAACATGTCATCCACCGCTGGACAGACCGGATTAAACCCGGCGACAACGTTCAAGGAGTGGGATGAACAGCTTCGAATGTTGGAGGGCGTGCGGGAAGCTCTCGACGTTTTCCAACCGGCCATTTTTGAGCGCCCAATCGCGGACATGGTGATCGCAACGGCGTCCAAACAGTGGCGCCGCGACCACGGCTACCCGATGAAGAGGCGGCAACGCAGACACTTAGTGAAGTCCGCGAAAGACATGCTGCGGCCGGGACGCTACGTGGAGGACCTGAACGAGGAACTCCGCAAAGTTCAGCATCAGCGCGACGTTTGGCGCAAACACCAGGCGGTTGACGGATGGCCGAAGGTGCCGTCAAACCTGGAGGACATGAAAGCGCACGCCGCTAGTGTTCAGGAAGACTTGAAGAAACTGGACCCGCATTTGGCGACCGCGCACGGGCCGCTCACGCGTATGGACGTGGGGGAACTATCGCTGCTTGTGGACAGGCTGAACGCTGATCCGAGCGGCGCGCGCGTGTTGCCTGAACGCATTGAAATCTTGAAGACCCTGCACAAGTTCGGCCTCGACGGCCTCGTGAAAGACCTGCGCCAGCGCAACGTGCCGGCCTCACTTGTAGAAAAGGAGCTCGACCTGGCGTGGTGGGCGTCAGCGCTCGGCGTCATGCTCACGCAAGTGCCGAACCTGGGCGGGTTTGACCCCGCGAACCTGCAGAGCCTGATCGTTGACCTGCAAAGGCTCGACCGCGAGCAGGTTGACTCGCTCGTCGCCATCGCGTCCGACAAGATCCGACGCCACCGGGTAGACCAGATGGCCCGGTACTTTGAGGAAGAAGCCCAGCTTCGAACCGCCCTCAACGCCGGAAAACTAACGCACGACCTGGCGCAAACCATGTACGCGTCGTCGAAGTTGACGCGGGAAATGTTCCCAATCGCGATCTCGACGCCCGTCATGGTGCCGTCGTTGATTCCGCTGGCACAAACGGTGGATTTGCTTGTGATTGAGGACGTACAACAACTCCCCGTCGCCGAGATCGTGCCGCTACTTGCCCGCGCCCGCCAAGTCGTGGTCACCGCGGACATGTCAAAGGCTTCGGCCACCGTGGACGCGCTTTCGCCGCTCATGGCGACCGCGCGAATCAAACCCGTACCCGTGCGAGTCAACGAATACGTTGGCCGCCTGTTCAACCGCTACCGCGTCGCACACGCGGGCGTTCCCGTACCCGTCCCGAGGGCGGGGTCGAAACTGTCGATCTCCTACGTCGACGGCCGAGGCATGCCCGCACCCGGCAAAGCCGCCGTCGAGTCATCCAAGGAAGAAGTCGAAGCCGTCACCGAAATGGTGATCGAGCACGCCCTCCTACAACCAGAAAAATCACTCGCCGTCATCGCTTTGAACACGATCCACGCGGAACGACTACGAGAACAGCTGGCCGCCACAGTCGCGAAATCGCCCGCACTGGAATCGTTCTTCAACACCGACCAGGCGGAACCCTTCGTCGTCATCGCGCCGGGAGACGACACAAACCTGCGACGCGACCGCGTCATCCTATCCGTCGGATACGCGAAAACGCCGCACGGACGAGTCCTCCACGACTTCGGCGCAATCTCGCAACCCGAAGGCCTCGCACAACTCGTTGAAGTACTCGGATGCGCCGGCGAAGACCTGCACATCGTCGCATCCATACATCCCGGACAGTTCGACCGCGACCGCTTCAGCTCCGACGGGCCCCGCCTACTCCTCGACCTCATGAGCAGCGCCGAACGAGCCGGCGCCGGTGGGGCCGGCGACTCCGGTGACGGGTACGGGGCTGTTGGTGACTCTGGGGCGGCAACTGACTCGGGGTTGGGTACAGACTCTGGGTAGGTTGCTGGTGGTGCTGGCGGTTCGGTTGCCGGCGGTGCTGGCGGTTCCGGCTTGGTTGCTGGTTCGGCTGGTGGCGGCGGAGACTCGGTTTCCGCTGGCGGTGCCGGTGAGGCTTCGGATGCCGGAGTTGGGATTCGTCCTCGTGGCGCGTCGCGGGCGGCTTCGAGTGGGGAATCCCGCGTTGCTGATGGGCACGCAGAGTTCGGTTCGGCGGGTGAGGTGGATTGGCCGACGACGGAGTCTCAGCCGGATCAGTTGTTGATCGACCTCGCGGATCGACTGTATTCGGTTGGTTTGACGGTGATTCCGAATGTTGGTGTTGAGGGGTCGCTGCGGGTGCCGCTGGCGATTGGGCATCCGACGATTCCGGATGAGTTGCTGGTAGCGGTGCTCACGGATGATGACACGTATGTGGCGGAGAGGTCGCTGCGTCGCAGGGACCGGTACTGGCCGGAGTTGCTGGAATTGCACGGGTGGAAGACCCGCACCGAGCTGGCGATGGCCGTGTTTATCGACCCGCAGAAGGAGGCTGACGCGATAGTCGACCTGGTTCTGGATGCGCTGGATGAGAGGCTCCGTGAGGATCCGGTGCTCGCCGCGAGGGTGGCGGCCGCGGATGCGGCAGCCGGCGGCGGTGAGGGTGCTGCTTCGGGTGGCGCCTCCGGTGCTGGCGCCGGTGAGGCTGGGGGTGCCGCGTCGGGTGGCGCTTCGGGTGGCGCCTCCGGTGCTGGTGCCGGTGAGGGTGCTGGTGTTGGGGCCGCCGTTGGGGCCGCCCTCGAAAATGATTCAGACCCAAAGCGCCAGGCCGAAGCGTCGGGTGAAGGTGCGGGCAAGCTCGCCCTCCAACACGATTCAGACCCAAACGGCCAACCGCTTACGTCGAACGATGAAACGTTTGGCACGGAGACCGCGGCGCAGCGTTTGGTTCGGATCCAGGCGGACGAGGATATTCACGGGACGGCGGAGGAGACGCTCTGGCAGCCAAATGATTCAGACCGAAAGCGCCGCCCGGATGTGGCGGTGGGGTTGCCGTTGGCGGCGTACTCGGACGACCAGTTGGATGAGGTCGCGCGGTGGATTCGGTCGGACGGCATCGAGCGGTCCGAGGACGAGATGATCGCGGAAATGCAGCGAGCCCTGGCGCTCACGCGGCGAGGTGCGCAAGTCGAAGCGGTGCTGCGAAACGTTGCCCGCCGCACCGCCGCCGAGGTGGATCTTGGCAGTGGCTCTGGTGGCTCTAGTGGGGTTGCTGCAGGCGAGCACGCCCTCGAAAACGATTCAGACCCAAAGCGCCAGGCCGAAGCGTCGGGTGAAGGTGCGGGTGAAGGCGCGGGTGAGCTCGCCCTCCAACACGATTCAGACCCAAAACGCCAGGATCGTGAGAACGACGAGGCAGCCACTTCGACCGACGCTGACGGTCCTGATGCGGATTCGATGGAGGGTGAAGGTGGACGCTGATCCGCGCTCGCGGGAAAACTTGCGGGCGGAAGCCGATCCTGCCGCTGGTGCGAAAACGCGCGCTGACTCGGAGGGGCGCGTTGAGTCCGAGGGGAGCCGTGGCTCAGAAGGGAGCTTTGACTCGGATGAGCACGGCGACCTGGGTGGGCCGGCGGTGCCAGCTGTTGAGTCGCGGCCGGCGCGGAAGAAGCAGCGTCGGCGGGCCGAACGGATTTCTGAGGCCGATAAGCGGATTATCGCGGCGGGAGGGCGCCCCTCGTGGGAGCAGATCAGGACTTTCGAGCCCGACTTCGAGCCTGATTCTGGCCCATCCCGCGCAAATCGCGCCACGGGTTCGGTTGGGCCAAACGGGGCTCAGTCCGCGCGGGATCGCGAAATGTTGGAGAACAAACCTCCGCACTGGTGAGCCAGCTTCGCCGGGCGCCGACGCACTCTTCCCACGTCCGCTTCCCAGAACCCCGATTCAGACCCAAAGTGACTGTGTCGGTTGTCGTGTTTGCCGCGGTCTGGGTGATTCAGACCCAAAGTGGCGGTGCGTACTGGTGGTCTGGGTGATTCAGACCCAAAGTGACCAAAATGGATGAACGGGCGCTTTTTGCGCCCGTTTCCTTCTTTTTTGAGGCGCTGCGAACCCAAATGTCTAACCCGTTCTGCCCGGGTGAGAAGCCATAATTTGGGTCCGAGACCCAAAGTGCCGGAAAAACCCTCTGTTTCGGGCACTTCCCCTCACAGTCATGGTCAGGGGAGGGGCTGCGAAAAGTGATTCAGACCCGAAGTGGCTAAAACAGACCCCGTTTTGGGCAGTTCCCCTCACAATAGTTTTTCCAAGCACGCCCTCACACATCGAATCAGACCCAAACTGCCAGAAGCACGCCACTGTGTGCTGCGGTTTTGGGAAGTTTAGGTCTGAAACCCAAATTAGGGTGGCACTTTGGGTCGGAATCATTTTTCAGCATCCGGGAGGGCGCAGCCGGGCCAGTCACTTTAGGTCTGAATCACCTAGGCGGCCCGACAGAAACTGGCACTATCCGTCTGAATCACCGAAGCAACCCGGCAGAACCCGGCATTTCCCGTCTGAATCACGCGAGCAGCCAGCCAAACAGCCACGCAAATCCGGCAGTTTGGGTCTGAATGCCTCAGCTGCTGACGTCCCACGCGACCGGGTGCCGGCACTTTGGGTCGGAATCATCCGACAGGCGCCACCGTCCGCTGCGGGCGGGCCAGAGAATGCGAAATCCCCGCAAAAGTATGCGGGGATTCGGCCTTCCAAGTTCGCCGGTTCGTTGAACCGGCGCGGGTTAGGGCTAGTTCTGCGTGCCGGAGTTCTGCGCCTTCAGCTCATCGCGGATCTCCTGCAGTAGGGTGATCTCCGGGTTGGGCTCGGGAGCAGTCTCTTCTTCTGCCTTCTTGGTGCGTTCAGCCCACTTGTTCATGGGCATGACGATGAAGAAGTACAGTGCAATCGCGACCAGCAGGAAGTTGATGATCGCGTTGATGAGGATACCGGGCTGTACGACTGCGGGGTCACCGGCAAGCTGGATGGTGAACTCGCCGACGTGGTCGAAGCGCGGCTGGCCGAAGAGGCCGCCAATAATCGGGTTGAGGACATTGTCTGTCAGCGCGGTAACAATCTGCGTGAATGCTGCGCCAATGATCATGCCGACGGCAAGGTCGATTGCGCTGCCGCGCGAGATGAATTCTTTGAAGCCGTTAATCACAATGACTCCTTGTTTAAGGTACCTGGGAGCCACATCGATTCCAGCAGAACGTCCTCCCATGCGGTGAACCTTCCGCAATCGCCGAACTTAGTCAGTGCTCGCGGCGCCCTCGGATTCGTCTGCCTGAGAGGCCTTCACTAGAGTCAATGCAGCAGAGTCTAAAACTCCAGCCACCACGCTAGTGTGCTTCGGGTCGATTCCGATAACTAAAACCGCGTTTTGTGTTGAGCTCCACTGACTTTCGTCCGTAATGATTACCTCGTGGACATGCGCTCCTTGGGTGAGTAGCTTCGCCGGGCACATCTCGCCCTCATCCGGACAATAGGTTGGTGCATAAATGTCGAGGGTGTCTCCTTTCGCGAACAGTCGTGCCACCTCGGGGTTTACAGGCAGAGCGAGCGTATCCCTCCCTTCTTTGCTCTGCTGTTCTTCCGTGGTGTATGCCGTTCTGATGATGGTTCCTTTTAGGATGTCTACCTTCGCGCGTTTTCCGACGACGAGGGCGGGCTGAGGTGCAGCATCTGGTGGAAGTGCTACAAGTTGATCATCGAGGGTGACCGCTTGCACTTGGATGATCTCGCCGGCTTTGATGTCACTGGTTGCAACGAGTGCTGTGTATCCTCCTGGTTTCAGCACGGACCAAATGGTTGCAAACACGGTGACGGCAAGTAGGGCTACGAGTAGTGGTTTCCGCCAGGCGAGGATGGCCCCGCCAACTGCGCCTAGTTTTTCCTTCACGGCAGACAGCGTCGCAGGGCTGGCAAGCGTTGTGGTTTTGCGGAGTGCGATTCTGTGGACAGAAGGCTCGCCGCAAGGATGTGGATAACGGCTTTGTCCTCCGGATGTGAGGTGCGAGGCTCGCCGGGCAGGGCTCGCCGAAATTGGGATTCAGACCCAAAGTGTCTGGTGCGTTGCGCCGAAATTAGGATTCAGACCCAAACTGTCGGGTGCGTTGCATCGAAAATGGGATTCAGACCCAAAGTGGCTGAAATGGCCACTTTTTTGGGTACCTGGGGTCTGAATCGCGTGCTGGGAGCGGCTGCAGGAAATGATTCAGACCCTAAGTGGCAGTTTTGACCCCTGTTTTGGGCAGTTCCCCTCTGAATGGTTTTCCGTTGGGCTACTTTCACACGTGAGTGAGACCCCAACTGCCCGTTTTACCCCCTGTTTTTGGTAGTTCCTGTCTGATTCATTTTTGGAGGGCGTGCTGGCTTGCTCGACTGTGAGGCAAAGTGCCACCCCATGTCGTGCTGCACTGATGCGATACCGAAGGTGTGGGCACTTTGGGTCTGAATCGCTCACCCAATGTTGGCGGCGTTGTCACTTTGGGTCTGAATCGCTCACCCGAGGCTAGGGCCCGCGGCACTTTGGGTCTGAATCACTCACCCGAGGCTAGGGCCCGAGGCACTTCGGGTCTGAACCCTAATTTTCAGGGGCCCACCCAAGGCTGGTTACTCCTCTTTAAGAATGCGAAATCCCCGCAGCGCGGGGATTCGTCCATTTACCCACGCTGGAATAGGCGCCAGCCGTGGTTGGTGATGACTCCGTCCATGCGGATGTCGTGTTGTTCCTCGGGGAGTAACCCCGCCTCCAAATATGCGCCCTCCGGTACGCACGCAAACACGAGCGCGCCCGGCGCCCGCCACTTCACCTCACGCAACGCGCGATCGTACCAACCGCCGCCCTGCCCGAGCCGCACCCCTTCCTCATCCACCGCGAGCGCCGGCACAAACACCATCGCCGCCTCCACCGCCAGTGTCCCTCCATTGCCAGCAGCGTCCGCAAAAGCTTCCCGTTCGTCAGGACCGCTGCCAGCGCCCGATTGAGTTTTCGAGTGACCATCCAGTGCGCCTGGCCGACCGCCGTCCACCAGCGTCCCGGAATTGGTGGAACGCTCGCCAGTACTGCCGTCCGCCAGTGTCCCTCCACCGCCGGCCGTTTCCGAACGAGAACCTCGCCCGCCCTCCGGCGCAAATCCGACCGGCAAATCCGCCAACCGCCGCCCCCGCGCCTCCGACACGACAGGCCGCCACACGCGCGCGTCGACGCCGTCCAAAAACGTGCGCAAAGAAAGCTCTCCGGGCAGCGCGTCGTACGCGATCAGCGCCAGCCTGCCATTTCCAGCGTCGGAGGGCGCGCCTGCATCCGCCTGCCCCAAACCTGCACGGTTGCTATCCGGATGCTCCGTTTCGGCCTCGAGGGCGAACTTTGTCCACACTTCGGCGGCGTGAACTGACCCGTCGGGGCTCGCCCCCAAGTCCCGGCGGAGTTGCCGCATGATCTTACGGATCTCACTCTTCGACATGCCCGCGCTAATCTGCGGCGGGCGCGACGGTGCAGGGGCCGGATCAGAAGCGAAAGTAGAAGGCGAGGACTCACTAAACATATTGTCATTTTCGCACAGGGAGGCCGAGTGGCCTCGCCCGAGCGCCCAAGCGCCGGCGTCGACAGGACTCGACCAACGGCGCTACCGTCAAAGCACTCAGATTCGGTGTGCGCTGGTAATACACATGCATTCAGAGGTGAAGTGCCCGCCCACCCCACCCCACCCCAGCACACCACCCACCACCGACGCCCGGGCGTCCCCACCGAGGCTGACCCACCACCCCAACCCACACCCACCACCGCCCGTGCCGCGGAATATGGGCGGGGACTCGGCTAATCTGTACGCATGAGCTCAAACAGTATTGCTGATGTTAAAGTCTCCGCGGGGTCGGTGCGTCACGGCGTGGTGCCGGCCGCGGGTCGGGGCACTCGTTTTTTGCCCGCGACGAAGGCGGTGCCGAAGGAGATGCTGCCGATCGTCGACCGCCCCGCGATTGAGGTCGTAGTCGAGGAGGCGACGAGGGCCGGCCTCGACGATCTTCTTTTCATCACAGCGGCGAACAAGCAGGCGATTGAGGACCATTTTGATGCCGCGCCGGATCTCGAGCTGGCTTTGCGGAATGGCAACAAGACGAAGCTGCTCGAATCCATTGAGCGGTATAAGCAGTACACGCGTATCCATTCGATTCGGCAGGGGCATCCGCAGGGTTTGGGGCACGCGGTTTTCCAGGCGTATCACCACGTGGGTGATAATCCGTTTGCGGTGTTGCTTCCGGATGACTTGATGCACGCTGAGGATCCCGTCCTCCAAAAAATGATTGCTGTGCGCGAGCAGATTGGCGGGTCTGTCGTGGCGCTTTTGGAGGTGACTCCGCAACAGGCAACGGCGTACGGGTCCGCGGCCGTCACGAATATCCCCCTAGAAACCAATGGCCTCGGCGACGTTGAGGGACTTCAGGAGGGTGATGTTTTCCGCCTCGACAAGATCGTTGAAAAACCGCCAGTCGACGAGGTTTTGTCCGAGTACGCCTCCGTCGGCCGCTTCGTGCTCGACCCGAAGGTGTTCAAAATCCTGGAGACCCTCCCACCCGGTCGCAGCGGTGAAATCCAGTTGACGGATTCGTTCCAGCGCCTCATCGAGCTCCCCGCGGACCAGGGCGGTGGCGTGACTGGCGTCGTCATCCGCGGCCGTCGGTTCGACACGGGCGACAAGCTGGGGTACCTGCAGGCGCTCGTCGAAATGGGCCTCGAGCATGACGAACTTGGCGCTGACTTCCGCAAGTTCCTCCAGGGCCTCGACCTGTAGCTAGCCTTCTTTTTCGCGTACGAGGGCGAGCTTGGACTCGGCAAATACTGCCGCCTCCGCTTCGATTGGGACGCGCCTAGTCCGGTGCGTCCGCGTAAATACAAGCTGCCGACGGTGCCGCCTCGCATGGACGAGGTGGCACCGTCGTGTTCTCACCACATACAGTTGTCACGTAAAGCTTCCGCGCGTCGAGCGTGCCACGCGGCGCGAAGCTGTCGGCTCCATACGTTATGAAGGGACCTGCCAATGAGGTCAGTTGCGAACTTCTACCGCGATTGTCAAGAGGCCGTCGGGCCGCAACCCCCGTTGGACGTGTTGCTACCCGATTCGGTGGGGTGCGTCCTTGCGGAGGACGTGGCCGCGCCTTTCGACCTGCCGGTTGCTGACCTTGCCGCCCTCGATGGGTATGCGGTGAGGGCGGCCGACCTTGCGGATGCGAACCCTGAGAACGCGGTGCGTCTGACCGTCACGGCTGAGCTTCGCGCTGGCGACGTCGAGCCGATGGCCAACATTAAGGGCGGTGCGGTACGAATCGCTTCGGGCGCTCCGATCCCGAACGGAGCAGACGCCGTAGTCGCCCTCGAACACACGGACCACGGGGATGCGCACGTGTCCGTCCGCCACCGCCCGCAGCCGGGGGAGAACATTCGCCGTCAAGCGCAGGACGCCAAGGCCGGCGAGGTCGTAATCAGCCGCGGTTCGCGCGTAGGTTCTCGCCAGATCGCACTCATCGCAGGTGTTGGCAGGAACCGTATCCGCGTGCATCCGCGTCCTCGCGTAGTAATCATCTCGATCGGCGACGAGATCATCGAACCCGGCCAGGAAGCCCGCCCCGGCTCCGTTTTCGACGCCAACGGCCACGCCCTGTCAACCGCGATCGCCGACGCGGGTGCGCAAACGTTCCGCGTGGCAGCCGTGCCCGACGAGCGCGCAACCCTACGCCAAACGATCGAAGACCAACTCGTCAGAGCCGACCTCATCATCACGACCGGCGGTATCTCCTACGGGTCGGGCGACACAGTCCGCGAGGTTCTTGGCAGCCTCGGCACGATCCGTTTCGACTCGGTGGCGGCATTCCCCGGCCACATCCTCGGCGTCGGCCACGTCGGGGCAGGCACACCCATCTTCTGCCTCCCCGGCGACCCCGTGTCCGCCCAAGTCTGCTACGAGGTTTACGTCCGCCCCGCCGTGCGCGCCATGCAAGGCTGGAGCCAACTCAACCGCCCCACCGTGCAGGCACGCGTCGACCGCGGCTGGAAGTCACCCATGGGCCGCCGCGAGTTCGTCCGCGTCAAACTCCTCGGCAACCCCCGCGAAGGCTACACGGCCACCGTCATGGGCGAACCCGACGCACTCCTGCTTTCGGCGCTCGCGGATTCCAACGCGCTTGCCGTCGTCCCGGAAAACGTCACCGATGTGCGTGCCGGCGACGCCCTACGTTGTATGGTTCTTGACTAAGTCTGGCGCTTGCGTTCAATGAGCCTCCTCTCCCGATTCTTTGGTTTCTCGCCCCGCCTCGTGTGGGGCGTGCCCGAAGAGCAAACAAGAATCGTCTTTGAAAATCCAACCGCACGGGGCCTCCTTCGCGCTTCCCGCCCGCGTCGGGTTGTGAATTCCACCGACGAGGGCGTGCTTGTGGAAAACGAAAACTGGTCGGCGGTCTCCCCGCCCTGGGATCCGCGCTCGTTGCCCGCACCCAAGGTGAACAGGCTGGTCATTCGGCCGGTGTGGGGCAGCGACCACGTGGAGGTCGAGCGGGTGTGTTGGCGTGACCGTGATTGGTTGGAGCCCTGGGAGGCCACGCTACCGCGCGGAGCTAAAGAGCAGCTTCCGACACTCTCTGAATATCAGCGTCGCACCGACGCTGAGGTCGAAGCGGGTATTACGCTGCCGATGATGATCGAGGCCGACGGCAAAGTGGTCGGCATGGTTACGGCCTCAAATACGGTAAGGGGTGCGCTGTATACAACGACGCTCGGCTACTGGATTGTGTCAGAGTACGCGGGGATTGGGATTTCTAGCCTCGCGGTAGCGGCGGTTATTGACCTGCTGATTCTAAAGCTTGGCATGCATCGCGTTGAGATTAATATTCGCCCGGAAAACGTGCCCTCGCTGGGTCTTGCCCGAAAGTTGCGCCTTCGGGAGGAAGGCTATAAACCGCGGTACATGCAGATCGCGGGAGAGTGGGCAGACCACGTCGCTTTCGCCATCGACCGTGAAGAGCTGCCCGAGCACGGCCTCGTAAATGAAATTTGGGGCCCCGAAGCGAACGAGTAGGTGTTCGCCACCGTCAGGCAACCTGCGCGAAAGGTCACGTTTAGGACACGCGCGATCTGCCCACCAATAACGAATAACAATGGTGTAATTATAGGCGTGTGAGCTATACCGGGTGGATCATATTTGCGCTGGCCATTGTCGTGGCCGTGTATTGGACGCCCGCGTTAATTCGAAATCGAAAAGAAGTCATGGAAACACCGGTGGAGGACCGGTTTTCTTGCGACTTAAAGCTTGTTTCCCCGGACAGGGAACAGCCTGGTTTGACTGTGCGCGGCGAGTCGACCAGACACCAGCCGCGCATTCTGACGCAATCGGCCTTGCGTTGCTTGGAGTCACATCCGGTGGTCTTCGTGGACGCGAAGGTTGAGTCAGTTAATGGAGGGGGACGCTCAATGAGCGAGAACAAGGGCCGGACCGAACCCAAAGGGGGAGTGCCGTCGACTTCGCGCGAGCTCGCTAGGCTCCGCGCGTCGCGGGCCGCTCGAATCGCATCCGAGAACGCGGCGGGCAAGCGTCGCTTTGCTTTTGCGGGCGTGTCGCTGGCCGTGCTCGTCGGTTTCATTGTCGCGGCCGCACTGACGACGTTCGCGTGGGGTTGGCTACTGGTTCCGCTTGTCGCGCTTGTGGGAACGATCGCGGAGGGGCGCGTCTCCTACCGCAGGTCCCTCGCCGCCGCGCAGCGTGAAGCCACGGAGCTGCGCCGCCTGCGCAACTCGCGTGGCCGTGAACAGGAGCGTTTCAACAAGGTCCGCACAAACGTCAAGAAACGTATCGAACCCAGTCCCGTTGTGGATAAAGTGCACGAGGACGTGCCTGTGGAAACCGTGGCTGAAGTAGAGGAGCGGATCGACGACGCCCCCACTGAGTGGACGCCCCGCCCCCTGCCGAAGCCACTGTACGCGCAGAAGAAGGCCGCGCCTCGCCGTCGCGTCATCATGGACCCGTCGGTTGTGGAAGCAACGTCCTCGTCTATCGATGTGGAGGGCGAAGCTGAGATCGCCCCCGCGAATCCGGTTCGCCCCACGGTGGCGAAGCCGATGCCGAACGACGCGGTTAGCTCGGAAGAGGCAGCTGCGCAGGCACCTGCCGCCTTCAATCTGGAGGAAATCCTGGAGTACCGCCGCGCCCAGTAGCCGCTGGTTTTGGTGTTCGACTTGAGCGTGAGTAACTAGACAGCCTAACGAGGGGTCGCTGAATTAACTTTTCGCCGTCTGGATGTTAGGCTGTAAGTCGCTCAAGGGGCTATGGCGCAGTTGGTAGCGCGTCTCGTTCGCAATGAGAAGGTCGGGGGTTCGAATCCCCTTAGCTCCACAATCACCCCGACATTTCAACGAAATGTCGGGGTTTTTCCTTGCCTCCACCGAGGCGCGCCCGGGGTTTTGAGAGCCCTATTCGAAGATACTTGGGTCGACGTCTTTGAGAACGTCTTCGAACTCTTCCTCTTTCGCGAGTTGCACTATGGCGGGCCAGTAGCTTTTATCAAGCTTGATACCGTGGTCGCCTGCGTACAACAACGCCTCCCAAACAGCGTCTTCTGCACGTCCCTCGCCCCAGTAGAAGGGCTCAAGGATCATGATGCGCATCCTAATGCTGTCAACTTGCGGGATAACCTCACGCAAAATATCCGCCGCAACACCGGGTACGGTCATTGGCGGTGGGTCGCTTGGTTCGCACATGCTGACATCAACGAAAACCATACGTCAACGATATCCCGTCCATTGAGGTCGGGGAAGGTATGGGGAGAAAACAGGCGGTTAAGTTGCGAGCCTACTCGCGAAACCACTTCCCGACCGGCAGCCGGTCGAGTACTCTGGGTGTCAGAAGCACCAGCCGAAAGTGGGCAGCCAATGAGTGTGCAAGAGGGCGTGAACAACGCGCAGAGGCCCGTCCCGGCCAACGGTTTCCGCACTTTTGCGTTGATTTGGCTCGTGCAGATGGTTGCGAGAATCGGCAATGGACTCACCGCGTTCGGCCTCGTAATCTTCGCCTACCAACAAACCGGCCTAAGCACCTCGGTCGCGCTAATAACCCTCTGCGCATTCCTCCCCGCAGTGCTCCTCGCTCCCGCGGGCGGAATCCTCGCTGACCGTCACGACCGCCGACTCCTCATGATCCTCTCCGACTCAATCTCAGCAGTCGGCCTCCTCGCCTTGCTCATCGCATTCACCGCCGGCATCGCAAGCGTTCCCATCATCTGCGTGTGCGTAGCGTTCAGCGCCGTATTCAACTCGGTCATGGAACCCGCCTACCGGGCCACAGTCACCGACCTACTCACCCCCGACCAATACGCGCGCGGCGCCGGCATGGTTCAACTAGCCTCCGCCTCCCAGTTCCTAATCTCCCCGGCACTCGCCGGCATCCTCATCGCAAACTTCGGCATCCGCCTCATCCTCGCCATAGACATCAGCACAATGGCGTTCACGATCCTCGCGATGATCCTCATCCGGCGCCGAGTCCCCAAACCATCCGCGCCCGCAACCCGCGAAAACGCGCTAACCGACCTGCGTTTCGGCATCGCATTCCTGCGCACCAGCCGCGGCGTCCTGACGCTCACCCTCGTCGCCACACTGGTTACGTTCTGCATGGGGTTCCTGCAGACCCTCCTCACCCCAATGATCCTCGACCTCGCAAATGAGGGCGTGCTGGGCTGGATCCGCTCCATCGCGGCAACGGGAATGCTGGTTTCCGGCCTGCTGATTGGCGTGTTCAGCATGGGCAGTCGCCACCTCACGTGGATTTTCAGGTGCCTTCTTGGAGGAGGCGTCCTGATCGCCCTCATGGGAACAACCACGAATCTTTGGCTGATCGGCGCGCTGGCTTTCGGGTTCTTCATGGTGTTGCCGCCACTCAATGCGAGCGTGGAGGTGCTTGCGCGCGCTGCAATCCCGAATGAGGTGCAGGGAAGGGTGTGGGGGCTGATTGGCCTCGTGTCGCAACTGGGCTACATTGCGGCATACGCGGTTTCGGGAGTGCTCGCCGACCTCGTGTTCAACCCGCTACTACGCCCCGGCGGCCCCCTCGCGCACAGCCTCGGTGTTTGGCTCGGTGTTGGCCCCTCAAGGGGCATCGGACTCATGCTGATGCTCGTCGGCGCAATCCTCATCTTCGTTGCATCGGCCGTGCCAAACCTTAGAAGCCTAGAGGCGTTGCAACGCGACTTCCTACAAAAAATCGATGCTCAAAATCCGGGATCCTGAGAATGCAGACCACAAAAAGACCCCGAAAACCGATCCCCAAAATGGATCGCGTAAAACCGGTGCGCACGCGTGAGGAGCGGTGTTACACTAAACTCGACCGGCTGCCGGTCGGGCGTTCGGGAGTGCAACCCCGGCGGTGTTTGAAGGCCCTGCGTGAAGGTAGCGGAAGTGTAGACGGGCGAAAGCGTGTGAGGCGCGTACGCTCGAACGCCTTGCGGTCGGTGAAGGTACGTCGAGTGGACAGGAATGTGGCTGAGGTAAGCGGCTGCGGGCGGGTAAGGAGCCCGCAGGATCTTAGCGAAACAGGGGAGAGGGAGACAGTGAAAATGGCGGACCGTAAGTCCGAACTGCTGCAGGTCGCGAGAGCGCTTATCGCTAAGAAGGGGCTGGCGGACGTAACCACGAACCACATCGCCCAAGCCGCTGGCATATCGCGCGGCACGCTCTACCACCACTTCGAGTCGAAAGAGGCGATCCTCGACGCCCTCGTCGAAAAAATCAGTGCCGAACAGTACGAGCGAGCGCGCCTCACCGCGCAAGACTCCACCAAACCCGCCCGCGAGCGACTACTTCGCACGATCATGTCTCTCAACGTTGGCACGGGACCCGATACCGCGATCTTGGAGCACCTCAACAGCCCAAAGAACATCGTCCTTCACCAAAAAATCGAGCGCGAAATGCTGGCGATACTGCCGTCGATCCTCGCCCCGATCGTCGAGGACGGCAACCGCGAAGGCGTCTTCAACACCCCATTCGCGTACGAAACTATGGAGATGCTCGTCTCCTACGTGCTCCTCGTGCTAGACGGAGGCCCCGACCTCGACGAAACCGAAAGCACGCGCAAGCTCGCTGCCCTCGTCACGAACGTTGAGCGAATGCTCGGCGCAAAGGAAGGCACACTCAGCGAGCTCCTCGCGCAGATCGCGCCGCCACCTCCGAACCCTTCTTCAGGAAGTTGACGCTTTGATGACTACGATGCGCAGCACAGACCTCCGTTTCGCGGTTAACGACATTCGTCGCAACAAGGGCGTAACAGTCGCAGTCGCCCTGGTTCTGTTTTTAGCATCGTTCCTGCTCGTCACCGGAAGCATGGTTATCGAGCGCATGTTCGGCTCCGTCGACCGCCTGTTCGCCGACGCCCGCCCACCCCACTTCCTGCAAATGCACGTTGGCGAACTAGACGAGCAAGCACTCGAAACGTTCGCCCTCAACAATCCACAAATCGAATCGTGGTTCATCCTCGACATGGTCGGCTTCGACGGCGCGCAAATCAGCTTCGAAGGCACTGCCGGCTCGGGCGACTTCTCCGACAAACTAATCGACAACCTTTTCATCACGCAAAACCTCGAATTCGACCACTTGATAGATGAGGGTGGAGCCGTCCCCGTTCCGAACGGCAATGAGGTTTATGTACCTTCACGCTACGAGGAGGAGTTCGCCCTTGCAGTCGGCGACCAGCTAACAGTAGAAGCGGGCGCGGCCCGCGAGTCTTTCACGGTTGCCGGATTCGTACGAGACGCGCAAATGGCTTCCTCACTGTCGTCCGCTACCCGGTTCGTGGTGTCCGACGAAGGGTTCGACCGGCTGCGTGCGCTCGGCGGCCGCGACGAAGTGATCGTCGAGTACTTCCTGCACGACCCCTCCCAGGCAAGCGCATTCCAAGCCGCCTACGAAGCTGAACCCGACCTGCCGAAAAACGGGCAAGCTGTAACCCACTCAATGATCCTGCTCGTGAACGCGTTTAGCGAGGGCCTCCTCGCCATCGGACTCGTTCTAATCAGCTTCCTCTTCATGATCATCGCGTTCGTCAGCCAACGATTCGTCGTGAAGGGAACCCTCGAAGACCAAGTGCGGCAAATCGGCGCAATGAAGGCAATCGGCATACCAAACCGCACGATCACAAGGCTGTTCCTCATCAAATATGTCGTACTCGCTATCGCAACCGGCGTGGTTGGCGCGGCGCTCGCGGCGGTGGCCGCGCCGATCCTCACTCGCGAAGTCGCAAACGTTTACGCCCCGGAAGTATCGACAGCCACCGTGCTCGTTCCCACCCTCGTGACCCTTATATTTGTCGGCTTCGTGATCCTCATGTGCTGGGTCAATGTGAGGAGCGCGAACCGGATCCAACCCGTCCCCGCAATGGTTCACGGCGAAACTAAGCCAAATACCAGGCGGCTGCGAAGGCGACGATCCGCGCTATCAACCAAGAGCCCGCAGCGCGCCGAGGCGAGCCTCATTTTGAATGACCTTCGCGTTGACGCCAGACAGTGGATCCTCGTTCCGGTCATCATGTTCGTCGCGGCGATAGCAATGATCCTCCCGGCAAACCTACTCTCAACGTTTGAAAGTCCCAGTTTCGTCACCTACATGGGCGTCCCCAAAAGCGACGTTCGCGTAGACATCCAGTTTTTCGACGAGGCTTCCCAGGCTCGAAGCGAAATCATTTCGCGTATGAGGGGTGATGAGCGGATCGCCAGCGTCCAAGAGTATGGACGCGTGCTGGTCGAGGCCCGCGCGGAGGAGGGGGCTCGCTCCTTTAAGGCGGAGGTCGGAGACTTCAGTCGCACCACGCAGCAGTTTGTTTCGGGAGGCGCCCCAACCGAGGGCCAGATTGCCCTGTCGGCACTTGCAGCTGAGGAGCTTCAGGCGCGCGTGGGCGAGCAGATTGAGGTGAAGGTCGCTGGGGAGCCGGCAACGCTTACGGTGAGTGGCGTCTACCAGGACGTCACCGCTGGAGGCTACACCGCGCGTCTTGCAGGAACCGTGCACCCAGGCGGCGACAGCTACGTGATTTACGCGGACCTCGTCGATCCGGCAGCCGCTGAAACCGTGGCGGATGACTACTCCGCGCAGTACCCGAGCGCCTCCGTTGTGGCGATGCGAGAGTACGTGTCGCAAACCATGTCGTACATTACGGGCGCGTTCAGGGTCGCGGTGATTCTTGCTGCCGCCCTGTCGGTCGCGGTTGTGGCGCTCGTGCTCGGCCTGTTCTTGAAGATTAGGATCGCGAAGGAGCGCCGCCGAATCGCGGTGCTTGGGGCCCTTGGGTTCACCGCGCGGACTCTTGCTCGCCACTACCTGCTGAAGGTGCTGCTCAGCGCGGTTATTGGGATCGCGGCGGGCCTCCTGTTTGCCGCGACGCTCGGGGAGGGCCTCATAAACAGTGTGATTTCGGCTTCGGGCTTGGGCATTTCCTCATTCGCATTCGACCCGTGGGAGCCGCTTGTCTACGGGTTGTTCCCCGCGTTGCTGCTCGCCGCGGTTTTCCTGGGGTGGAAGGTAGTGAGCCGCCCGATTCTTGTTGAAGATTCAAGTGTTTGGTTGAGGGGTTGATTCCATGCGCGCACCTACACGTAGTGGTCAAAGTTCTAGGCGGGCCGGTCAAATCTCCAGGCAGGAGGGGTCTTCTGCCGAACTAATGCAAGGGTTTTCACGAGAGGAGCGAACGGTGTCGAACACGATTTTGAGGGCGACGGGTATCCGTAAGACTTTCGCGGCTCCGGGTGCTAGGGGCCCTAAGGACGCTTCGGTTGAGGTGTTGAAGGGTATCGACTTGGAGGTGTCGCGCGGTGAGTTCCTCGCGATCATGGGGGCGTCTGGTTCGGGGAAGTCGACGGTGCTGTACAGCATTAGTGGCATGGATCGGCCGACTGAGGGGCGAGTCGAGTTTGAGGGGCGTGAGCTTACGTCGTTGAAGGATTCGGAGGTTGGTCGCCTGCGTTTAACTTCGATGGGTTTTGTGTTTCAGCAGCCGTTCTTTTTGGAGAATCTGTCGGTTTACGACAACGTGCTCCTGCCTGCGGCAAAGTCCGGTTTGTTTGAGGGAGGTGAGGCGGAAGCGAGGGTGTCGGGGTTGCTTGAGCGTTTTGGTATTGCGCATGTTGGGCTAAATGAGGTGTCGAGGGTGTCGGGCGGCCAGTTGCAGAGGGCGGCGATTTGTCGTGCGATCGTGAATGGGCCGAGCGTTGTTTTTGCGGATGAGCCGACGGGCGCGCTTAATAGCAGGATGACGACTGAGGTTTTGGATGTGCTTGGGGAGATCCATGCTGAGGGGACGACGATTGTGATGGTGACGCATGATCCGAGTGTGGCGGCGAGGGCGGATCGGATTGTTTACTTGCGCGATGGGGTGGTTGTGGACGAGTTGAGTTCGCACGCTGAGGAGGCGTCTGGCTCTACTCGTAAGGAGAGGGTTTTGAGCTGGTTGCAGGAAAACGGCTTCTAACCCGCGTGACGAGTGTAGCGACTGGGCGTGTAGGCCGTGGCGTAGCAGTATTTAAAGCCATGAGGGCGTGGCGCACACGGTGACACGCACTGTGAATGAAGCGCATGCGCAAGGGGCCACCCCGACTTTTTGTCGAGGTGGCCCCTCTTGGTGTGAACCGTTAGGCGATTAGCGTGGCATACGCATTGCCGCTAATCGGCTCGGTTTGGGTTTGGTTAGACCAGTTCGCGACGCTTGAGCGCAACTGCACCTGCACCGGTGATGAGGAGTAGCAGGCCTACCGAAGCTAGACCCCAAATCTCAACACCCGTGTTTGCCAGCGTGCCAGTGGCTTTGTCACCAGTAGTGTCTTGCGCGTCCGACTTCGCGTCGTCGCCGGACGGCTTAACCGGAGCCGTAACGTTTAAGAACATGTAAGACATGGTGTCTCCAGCGCGGATCGTGAACATGTGCTCACCTGCCTTAAGATCGGCAGGAACAGTGAACTCAACCGTAGCCTGGCCGGTTTCTGGCATGAGAGGCGTAACCGCGTTATCAACGGGTGCACTGCCAAGTACCTTTTCACCCAAAGAAATCGTGACGTTATCCGGCTTGGCCTCATCAGCGGTCATCGACAGGGAAGATAGTTTCACCGAAACCTTAGAGCCAGCTACTACCGTTTCAGGTGCCGTAACACCGACTGCGCGCTGCGACTCGTTCACCTTCCAACCCGGGTTTGCGACCAGGAACTCGTTGAATACGGCGAGGTCTTTTTGCCCGTAGTTCTTGAAGTTCGTGCCTTCAGTCAGAACCGTGAAATTGTCGCCGCCGCCGAGCATGAACGTGCCGGCAATCACGCGGTAGGTAGTCTTGGTGTCTTCGCGATCAAGGAACTGGTCGTGAATCTTCACCGTCTTAATCTTGGAGCCACGAGGTGCGCTGGGATCGTACGTGTAAGAGATCGTGTCTGAGAGGCCGAGCTGGAGTACCGGACGGTCTTTACCTTCAGGTTGCCACTGCTGCTCGAGCAGGGCGAACACCTGCTGGGCGGTGAGATCTACCGTGCCCATGTCGCCGTCGAACGGCTGGGTCGACTGAGACTCGCCCTTCGTGATTACGCCGTCACCGTTTTCGTCTAGATCCGCCCTAATACCGCCGGAGTTGATCAAACCGAAGTCGGCTCCAAGTCCATTCATCTTTGAGTACTCGTAGAAGCCTTGGGCAATCAAGTTGCCAGCGGTGGATTCTGTGCCACGGTTTTCATTATCAGTGAGAGCAGGATCAAAACCGTAGTTCGTGCCGCGACGAGCCTTACCATCGATCGTGCCTAGAGGAACGTTGCCCTTCTCATCCGCGTCCGCCTTGTAGGCGTCGTACATGTCCTTGAAGGTCTTATCTTCGCAGACCGGCTCGTCATCTGTGCTCACCTTGACGTCCAGGTTCTTGACACCGTCTTCCTTCACGGTGATATTGCTGTCCGCATCGATTTCGAACTCGATCTTGCTGAGAATCTTGCCGAAGGAACCGGGCTGTACGAGGGGTGCGCCCGAGAGCGTCTCGCCGATGTGGGTGGCGTGCGAGTGGCCCGCGATCACGAGGTCGACGTCGGCACCGATGTTCTGTGCTACCGAGTATCCCTCGTGGAAGAGTGCGACAACGAGGTCTGCTTCGCCGTTCGTGTCGTCGCCGTCTTTAAGCTGTGCGGCGACGCGGTCGATTGTGGCTACAGGGTCTGTTATCTTGAGGTTTTTGATGCCGTCAGCACTGACGAGGGAGGGCAGGTCGTCGGTGACTGCGCCGACGAATGCCACGTCAATGTTGCCCTTCGGGATTACGACGTAGGGAGGAATAAGATCCTGGTCTAGGCCTTCTACGTTTGCGACGGTGTAGGGGAAGGCAGACTTCTCTTGGAGGCGACCTTCGAGGTCTGTCTGACCGCGGTCGAACTCGTGGTTGCCTACGCTGGTGACGTCAAGTTTCATGGCGTTCAGCATTTCAAGCGTGGGGAGGTCGTCGTTCACTGCGGAGATGTAGGCGCTACCGCCAACGTTGTCGCCGTTTGAAACGAAAATGACGTTCTCGTTTTTGCTCTTTATGTCGTTGATCTGGCACATCATGTTTGGAATACGGTTTAAGTAGCCGTGGAAGTCACTGATTGCGAGAATGGAGATAGTGGAGCTCGCGTCAGTGGAAGAGTCGTCGCCTTTCGGGGCGTTCTCCTCCTGGAGAGTCCGAGTTCCAGTCTTGTCACCCTCAGATGCGGACTCCTTGGCGCCGCCCTCTTCGGACTTGGACTCGTTGGTGTCCTTGTCGGACTTGGACTCCTCGGACATGTTCTCCTCGGACTTGGACTCGTTGGCGTCCTTTTCGGACTTGGACTCCTTGAGGTCAGACTTCTGATTCTCTGCTTCTTGGGATGAGTTACCCGTGGTGGAGGAGTCATCTGTGTTAGGGACGGTGTTTTCGGCCGCAGCAGGCAGAGCTAGGCCGGCACCGACGATTGAAGCGCCAGCGAGAAGTGCAACTGGGCGCAGGATTGAACCCTTCATTAGGTGCTGTTCCTTTCAGACATTTTAAAAGGCCGATTGGAAGCTAGCACGCACAAGTTAAATCGAAACCAACATGAGGTGTCAGCGAGATGGGGTGTGCTCTACTTCGATTTTGTGAGGGCGGTGAGCAGCTTGCTAACGTCTCCGTCCAGCATGGCGTCGTGCCAGATCTTTGGCCCCATCATGTTTGCCATCGTCTGATAGATCGTCAAGCAAGCTAAGGCTTGGTCTGCTGAAATGTCACCAGACTCGTGCATTGAGAGGAACGTGCCTAGATCCTTGCCGCCAATTACCGCCTGAGGTTCCTCGATAACGTGGTTCGAAACCGCCTCGGACAGGTTATTTTGAAGCTCTAAGGTTTCTGTCTGCGACAGCTGAGTGCCTTCAACCTCGCTGATGAGCGGAATGAGCTCGATTAAATCCGAATACGGAGAGTCCTCAATGGGAACCGAAGCCCCGCTTTTCTGAGATGTCTCTTGTTCTGGTCGAAGGTAGAAAACGATGTCATAAGGGTCGTAGCCAACCTTCTCGCAGATTTTGCGGAGTAGGCCGATCCTGGCCGCAGTGCTTGCGCCAACTAGAACAGCTAAGGCCGGGTCAACTTGGCGCCAACCCCGATTAGACGCGACCGTTTCTGCAACGTCTTCCGACGTCAAAAGCCTAGTTTCGTTGGCCATCTTCAGAACCGCTTCGCGGTCCAGCTCTAGGAGTGCACGCAAAACGATAACCATCGCATTAGCCCAGGTTGATGCTGGAGTTTTGGTGCCTTCAATTTCAACGGCGACGACGTCGCGGTTCGTGAAGACTGTGTCCGTGCCCATTGGTTCGAAAGGCACAGTCTCCTTCATCGGTTCAAACGTCGTAGTGGGATAAGGCCACAGCTCCATTGCCCTGTTGGCGAGTAGCTCGCTCCGCGCTTCCAGCTGCTGTAGACCCCATTCGTCCTGATCTTTCACGAAAGCGTTCAAGAAGTACGGGGAGTCTTTGAAGCCGCCACTCATGGTCAGCTTCTTCTCAAATGGAAGGTTTGAGTACTCCGAGTTGTAGCCGGTAATCGTAAGGTTCGCAGCTCTATTGACCCAAGTCGTATGAATGCTGTCGGCTTCAGAACCAAGCTCGTCACGCCACTTCTTCGATAGTGTCTGCGGCATGATGTGCTCGATACTGATGTCGTTACCTTCAAGCCTCGCAGCGATGTCGGCAATGTCTTTGGACGTTCCGCGTTCCACGAGGTCGAAGAAGTAGGTGCGGTATCCGGGCCTCATTCGGTAAAAATCTCTGGTTTTAAAAGCTTCCTTGAACTCAGCATCGTCGGGAATGCGACCGCTTTGTCCCCGGTTTTGGAGCATATAGGTAAGCACGTCCGAGTAGCGTTCGCCATTTTTTCGAAGCTTTTGGAGCTCCTGATACGCGTTCGCAAAAATCTTATTCAACGCGTTTGCTGGCACGCTGGATACTACACGGCGGAAAATATAGGTTTCGATAATTGCAATAAGATCGGCGAAGTCATCGGGGCGGATCTTTTTTGCTTCAACGTCTCTATACGCGAGCCAAATGAATGGCTTAACTACATCGCCGAGCACCATATTTGCTCGTGCAAGCCGCTGATCGATCTCCCTGTATCCGGTTTTAGCGTTCTCGAGTTTGTTAGCCAGAATCGAGAACTCGTGTAGTTCCCTTGCCGTATCTATCGGATTTCGGCCGCTCTTTTTCGCAAAGTCTTTGAACGCTTCAAATACGTCGGATTCTTTAGGTGTTCTTGCGGTTTGTGCGACGAGGTACCAGCGGATGAAACTGTCGGTTTGGAACGCGACATTCTTTTCCATCTCGTTCCAGTACTTTTCGTACACTTGGTTTTGCTCGTAGTGGGATAGCCCCATGAGTGCAAAGTTTCGAATCTTGTCTGATTCTTTGAGGCTAAGTCCGGTCGAGTTTAGTGATTCGAAGATCCGCTGCGGGTCGTCGTGAGCTTCTAGGTCTAGGAGCATCACCTCGAGGTTCGAGATCCCGCGGTTCCATAGTTCCGCAGCCGTGTACGGGGTTTTGCGTAGGCGTTCGCGGAAGTATCGATAGTTGACCGTGATCTTTGACTTTTCGTTGAACTGATCAGCAGGACCAAACAGTTTTGAGTAGGAGTCGCGGTCATCTTTAACGGGCTTGAGCTTGAACTTCTGTTCCGTATTGTCTGGGAACTGCAGATAGCTCCGCATTAGTTTCCCGGCAAGTTCTGGGTCGCCGGCCTCTATTTCTTCTGCTTCTACTGCATGTATGAGGGCGAGCATGAGCAAACTGACCGTGGTCATGCGTTGCTGGCCATCTATGACGACCCAGGTGAATGAGTCTTCTGGGTTTCCGACTACGGCGTACTCATGCTCGCAGTCCTGATCGCCACACTACCCGCGGTCGT
>JAUNLF010000013.1 GCA_030532405.1 Actinomycetaceae bacterium
CGAACAGGATCCTCCACGATCGCGCCCCAAGCCTCAACCGGGTCCTTACCCGACTGGCGTTCATCGCGATACATATCAAGCAGCACACCGCGAATGTGCGGGTAGCGGATACGCGTCGGCGAGTACTCATACCAGGAGAACGCGGCACCACGAGGGCATCCGCGCGGCTCATACTCGGGCATATCCGGGCCGGTCGACGGGTAATCAACCGCCTGAGACTCCCACGTAATAATGCCGTCCTTCACGTAAATCTGCCACGAGCACGAGCCCGTACAGTTCACGCCGTGAGTCGAACGCACCACCTTGTCGTAAGACCAACGCTGACGGTAGAAAACGTCTGCGTCACGGCCTCCCTCCAAGAAGATCTGGCGAGCATCGCCAGACATTTCACCGCGGCGAAGCTTCGAACCCAGCGAAAAAACGCCGGAAGTCGACTCGCGGTAACCTTTCGTAACAGTCATGACTTAACCTCCACCTATGCAAGCTCAGCCAGGGAACGGCGCATTCTTGCGCGCGTACAACATCCAACAAATAACAGAACAGATCACGCAGTAAACCGCGCAAGCAAAGAAGAACGTCGAAGCCGACATCATCGACAAGCCCATACCAACCAAGAACGGGCCAAGCGCTGCGACCGCGGCCGTGAAGCCAATCGCGCCGCCCGCCTGCCTCTTCGGCATGATCATCGGCATCTGCTTAAACGTGCCCGCGTTACCAATACCGGCAAAGAAGAACATGATCAGCATCATCCAAAGGAATCCGTTGAAATCGCCCTTACCAGACGGGTTAATCAGGAAGAATCCGGATGCGGCGAGCGTGACTGCAAGACCAACTCCGGAGACGAACGTCCAGATACCGCCACCGAACTTGTCACACAGCGGACCCCACGCGACGCGAACCAGGGAGCCGATTAGCGGGCCAAGGAACGCGTACGACGCGCCCTGCACCGCAAGCTGAAGCGGAGAATCAGCGCCGTAGTTGTTGTTAATCAACAGGCCGAACTGTGCGGAAACACCAGAGAATACGCCGAACGTCATGACGTACAGGAGCGTCATGTACCAGGTGTTCTTGTTCGAGAAGATATCTAGCTGTTCGCGAATATTCGCCTTAACCGGAACGTCCTTCAGCATCGTAAATGCAAGGAGGGCGGCTAGGAACGCCCACGGGATAAAGAAGATCGCCGGGTTGTAAACCCAAATCGGGCTACCGGACGCATCCGACTGCGGGGCGAGCCACGTCATGCCGAACAGCGAGAAGCCCATCAAGACCGGGCCGACCATCTGAATGATCGACATGCCGAGGTTACCGATACCGGCCTGCACGTTAAGCGCGGTGCCGGCGAGGCGCTTCGGGAAGAAGTAGCCCGTCGACGGCATGTAGCCGGAGAACGAACCGCCACCAATACCGCACATGAACGACAGGACCAGCAACCACCAGTACGGGGTGGACACGTCCTGCACTGCGAAGAACCAGCCGAACATTGGAATGGTGAACAGGATCGAGGAGATACCCACGAGCTTGCGCGTACCAATAATTGGGGGCAAGAACGTGTAGATAAGTCGGATCAAGCCGCCAGACAGGCCCGGCATCGCTGCCAGCCAGTACAGCTGGGCTGCGGTCAGGTCAAAACCAATCTGATTCAGCTTCGGCGCCAGTGCCGAAACCAAGAACCACACACAAAACGCTAAGACCATTGAGTAAGTGGAGACAACCAGCGTTGTCCACGCGATCTTAGAACTCCATTGATTTGGATCTTCCGGATTCCAGTTTTTTAAGACCTTCCCGGAAGTATCTAATCGTTTATCTACTTCAGACATTTCTCTCCTCGCCGTCACTTATCGGCGTCGTTCAAATACAATTTGAAACTAGCAAGTTTCTATTTGTTTTTGCGAAGTCGATAAATCCACAGCCCGAGTAACTTCAAAAACCGCATAAACACGGGCTTTTCTGTAAAAATACTTTATCAAAACGTGGCCTCGGTCACTTGCTGATTCGCGCAATTAGTTAACAACGTTGGTATTAAAATGGAAAAATCCGTGATTAAGGAGTGGTCGAAATGAAGGAACCGCAGCTTCCAAACATCAAGGCAGCAATCATTACCGTAGATTCGCGCGTAGTGTCAGGCGTCAAGCCACCTTCGGGAGCTGATAAAGCGGCTGACATTTTACAAAAAGCAGGCATCCCCGTGGTCAGCAATGTGGTGATTGACGACTTGGCAGCCCCTCTGCGACGCGAGTTTGACCGTGCCCGCGAAGTGGGTGCACGCCTGATCGTGACAGTTGGTTCCACGGGCATTTCCGCGCGCAACATCGTTCCCGAAACCACCCTGGCTATCTGCGACGCCGAGCTACCTGGCATCGCGGAACAGATTCGCGCAGAAGGCCTAAAGAACACTCCGCAAGCCGTACTTTCGCGCGCCGTCGTAGGCGTTACCTCACGAACCTCAAAGGGAGCTGTGATCGTTAACTGCCCGAGCTCATCCGGCGGAGTCAAAGACGCCCTCGGCGTCCTCATGCCCCTGTTGCACTACATTTACGAGCAGATGGACCAAACCGAAGCGTAAGCCGCGCCCTTGCACGCAAAAGCACGCTGGGCGGCCCGAACCCACTCGTCAAGGGGGCGTGCCGCCCGGCCGAGAGGCGCCCTCGGGAAATAAACAAGTTACCTGGGGAACCATTTCGAATAAATTTCATATATCATTTTTATTTTTATTTAATATTACGGCCCGTCAGTAAAGTGATTATAAATACGGGCGTTTAGTCCCGATAATTTCAACCGAACGAGGACGAGCTGGGGGCGGTACGGGTGCGCCCGCGGACGGGCGGGCCCCGGATGGCTGCCCGCAAGAGCAAACGGCAACTAAAACCGCTGACCCCAGCGCGCCGCACGCCGCTAACAGCGCGGCGCCGGCAACGCGCGGGGTTTCGCGGCGCGGCGGGGATTTAGTAGACTTCCCTGGTGTTGAATTCTTACCGCGACATACTCTCGATACCTGGGGCGTGGAAGTTTTCCCTGGCGGGCTCGATTGCCCGTTTCCCCATGTCGATTGTGGGGATCTCTCAGATCTTGATGGTCTCGACGCTGTACGAGTCATACACGCTTGCCGGCCAGATTAGTGCGACGAATATTGTGTCGTACGCGTTGTTCGCTCCGGTGCTTGCGCGGCTGGTTGACCGGTTCGGTCAGGCGCGGGTCATGTTCCCGTCGGTGACGATCTCGGTGCTGTCGTTGATCGGCGTTATTGTGTCGGCGCTGGTTCAGGCTCCCATCGCGTTCCTTTACGTATTTACCGCGATTTCCGGCGCATTTTCAGGGTCGCTGGGTTCGATGGTGAGGTCGCGTTGGACTCACATCGTGAAAACACCGGCGCAGCTTCACACGGCTTTCGCGATGGAATCAACCATTGACGAGTTCGTCTACATGACCGGCCCCATCATCGCCACAGTTTTAACAACCGGCGTGCACCCGATGGCCGGCCTGGTCCTCACGATCGTGCTGGCAATGGGCGGCGGCTACTGGTTGTTGTCGCAACGCGCCACAGAGCCCCCGACGTCCGCGCCAACCGACCCGAAGCCGAAGGGCTCGGTGATGGCGAAGCCAGTGATGATCGCCCTCGCAACCGTATATATAGGAGCGGGAGCAATGTTTGGCGCGATCGACATTTCGGTGGTCGCGTTCACCGAGGCGCTCGGCGTGAAGTCCATTTCCGGCCTGCTACTGGGCATTTTCGCGGGCGGGTCGATGCTTGCCGGCCTGCTGTACGGGGCGCGCACGTGGCGGTTCCCCCTGTGGAAACTGTTCGTCGGGGGCGTCATGTTCCTCGCCCTTGGCGCAACCTTGACGAGTTTTTCAAAAACGATCATCGGCGTTGGCGTCATCCTGTTCATAACGGGATTCTCCGTGTCGCCCACCATGATCAACGTGAACGCGATGGTTCAACGAGCCGTACCACCCCTTCGCCTAACCGAGGGCCTCACGTGGATGTCGACCGCAATGAACGTCGGCGTGTCGCTCGGCTCCGCCCTCGCCGGCCAAATGGTTGACAAATCCGGCTTCAAAGGCGGCTTCCTAGTCGTGATCGTGTCCGCGTGGACGATGCTCGCCGTCACGTTAGTTTCCATCCCGTTCCTGCGCGAAACGTCCCGCAAACGCCGCGCACGCCTCCCCATGGAGCTACGCTCCCGCCGCCTCGGCCTCGGCCGCATCTGGAAACGTCGGCCCGAAAGTGAAAACACACAGTCGATGGCTTCCGACAGCATTTCCATCCACGAGGGCGATCCTGCAAGCCCATCTTTAGAAGACCAACTGCCCGGCGTGCGCAAAGAAGACGTTGAGTCCGGACCCGACGCCGACATCGAAGGCACCACCGACCCTGCCGCCGACATCGGGGATGGCACCACCGACACTGCCGCCGGGGATGGTACCAATCCCGGGGATGAGGACGAGAAGGCTTAACCGCTGTGCTCTAAGGCCGATTGCCCGTAGACTGGGGTTGTGATTCTGACTGCAGTTACCAAACTTGGCGACGTCGTAAGCAAGGGGATCGTTCAAGTTTTAGCCGATAGCGGGTGGCGGCCCGAGATGCTTGGCTATGGCGGAATCGGAAACACAAAGAGGGTCCGGATTTTTGCTCGCGCCCTCATGGCACCCACTTATTTTGAAGAAAAATACGAGATTTGGGTACGCAGGCGCGGGTTGCCAACACTGGAAGAACTACAGCTCGGCGCAGCTGAACGCGTGCCCACCGGCATGGGTGACATGATCAAGGATGCGATCGGTGCCGACTCTGACGACGACACGGACACGACCGCGAAGTCGCGCGGAGAGCGCGGGTGGCGACAGTTCATTGACGCGCAAATCCCCTACCAGCCAGTCCTCGTGCGCCTAGGTGGCATCAAGAAGGTCGTTTACACGGACCGCGGCGGCTACATTGACATCACCATCGAAGGGCACAACCTCACCCCCGGCTGGCACACGGCAAGCATCCAAGCGTTGAAAGCCGACTCGGTTGCCCGCGGCGAAAAACGAGTACGCGCGTCACGCCCCGTCGCCGTTCCCGTACGAGTGGTCGCCGCGAAAGAGACGCACGGCCTGGTGTCCGACGTTGACGACACGGTGATGGTGTCCTGGCTGCCCCGCCCTCTTGTAGCAATGAAAAACGCGTTCTTTACCTACGTTTCCTCGCGGCAAGCGGTTCCGGGAATGGGCGGGTTCCTGTCCGCGATTGCAAGCAAATACTCGGTGGACGGCGTGACGAACACTTCGCGCGGCAACAACACGGTCGCAACCGTCTACCTGTCTACGGGCGCGTGGAATGTGGCGCCAAGTTTGCGGCGCTTCCTGTCACGCGGATCATTCCCCACGGGCACGCCATTCATGACGGACTGGGGGCCATCGCAAACCGGCTGGTTCCGATCCGGCCAAGAACACAAGCGCACACAACTTCGTCACCTCGCGCGAGAGTTGCCGTGGGTGAAATGGATCCTGGTCGGCGATGACGGGCAACACGACCCGTCGATTTACTCCGAGTTCGCCGCAGAATACCCCGACCACGTTGCGGGCGTGTTTATTCGCACGCTCACCACCGCCGAGCAAGTGCTGAACCACGGTGCGCCCGACCCGCGGGAGGAACTCGGCCCGCTTCTTTCCAGAATCCCCAACACGATCCCCGTGATCATTGGCGAGGACGGCTTTGACCTGGCTCGAAAAGCGCGCGAGGCGCATATCTTATAATCCGACCGGGCGGGCGCGTTTAGGTATCACGTTTCGGAACGAAATCTGACAGAAACCGGGCGGTTGCGTAATGTATAGGGGCGGGCAACCTGCCCGTATGTAATTCGCGACGAAGCGTCGCGGGAAGAAACTACCCAATCTCTTAAAGGGGACGAAAATGGCAAACACACCAGCGCCTACAGATGCGCTTGACTATGCAATTCCTTCGACTGTCCCCACGCATTGGTACAACTTAGCGGCAGATTTTCCGGAGCCCGTCGCTCCGCATCTGAACCCGGAGACTCGTGAGCCGATGAAGCCCGAGGAACTGCACCCGCTATTCGCCAAAGCGTTGGTGGAACAAGAGTTTTCCACCGAGCGATGGATCGAGATCCCGCAGGCCGTTCGCGAGGTGTACGCCAGCTGGCGTCCGTCGCCACTGTTCCGCGCGCGTCGTCTAGAGCAGCGCCTGGGAACCAAGGCGAAGATTTATTACAAGTATGAGGGCGTGTCTCCGGCTGGTTCGCACAAGCCGAACTCGGCTGTCGCGCAGGCTTACTTTAACGCTATCGAGGGTACGACGAAGCTGACGACCGAGACCGGTGCCGGCCAGTGGGGTGCTTCCCTGTCGATGGCCGCCGCGATGTTTGGTTTGGAGTGCGAGGTTTTCCAGGTGC
The DNA here is from genome assembly GCA_030532405.1 of Actinomycetaceae bacterium. Lineage (GTDB taxonomy): Bacteria > Actinomycetota > Actinomycetes > Actinomycetales > Actinomycetaceae > Gleimia. Next base: position 6,390 of record JAUNLF010000013.1, read on the forward strand.
GCTCCTCGTTTGATGCGAAGCCTTACCGTCGCATGCAGATGGAGGCGTACGGCGGCACGTGCCACTCTTCGCCCTCCACGATTACGAATGCGGGTCGCGAGATTCTGAAGAAGGATCCCGACACGACCGGGTCGCTGGGCATGGCGATTTCGGAAGCGATTGAGGTTGCGGTTACCTCCGAGAATGCGCACTACGCGCTGGGTTCGGTGCTCAACCACGTGATGCTGCATCAGACTGTTATTGGCCTGGAGGCGATCGAGCAGTTGAAGGAGGCCGGCGAAGAGCAGGCTGACGTCGTGTTCGGTTGCGCCGGTGGCGGTTCGAACCTGGCTGGCTTGGCGTTCCCGTTCATTGGTGAGAACCTGCGTGACGGTAAGACGACGCGCATTGTCGCATGTGAGCCGGCTGCATGTCCGTCGATGACGGAGGGCGAATTCCGCTACGACTACGGTGATGTCGCGAAGATGACGCCGCTGCTGAAGATGTACACGCTGGGTAACGAGTTTGTTCCCCCGTCGATTCACGCTGGCGGCCTGCGCTTCCACGGTATGAGCCCGATGGTTTCGCACGCTAAGCACCTTGGCCTGTTGGACTCCGTTGCGGTTGGTGAGCACGACACGTTCTCCGCTGGCCTGGAGTTCGCTCGCGCGGAGGGCATCATCCCCGCACCCGAGTCGACCCACGCAGTTGCGGGCGCACTGAACTACGTTAAGAGCGGTCAGGCAAAGGACGGCGAAGTCATCGTCATCGGCCTGTCCGGCAACGGTGTTCTGGACCTTCCCGCCTACGAGAAGGAACTCGACCTGGAACGCCAGCAGAAACTAGGCAACAACTAGCACTTACGCGAAAGGCGTCAAAAGCGGGACTGTCAGCGGCAGTCCCGCTTTTTGTGTCCCACGCGGGCCCGGGTTTCGCCGCAAGCAACGCGCGCGGGGTCGTGGCCCTCTTTTCGCGCGGTTAGCATGCTGCGGGTCGAAATGTTTGGATTCACCTCCCGATTTCTATTACGGGGCACTTGGCAAGCACGTTGATCATGGCTTGCCGTTCAGCTTCGGTGACGGATAGGCCCCACTTGGATTTCACCCACACTTGGCGGGCGACGAACGCGCAGTGGTAGTCCTTGTTTTCGGGTAGCCACTGGTCTGCGGACAGGTGGCCCTTGTCTTGATTCGCGTCCCCTGAGACGGCAAGAAGGTTGCGATGATCGTTGGCGAACCTTTGCCGGGTTGGTCGATCCCACTGCCACGCCCCCGAATACCACGCGTTCGCGAGCGCTACCACGTGGTCGATTTGCACCACCGCGGACGTGTCGGCGCCGCGTTCAAACTGGATCACATGGGAGGTGTAGGGATCGCGCAACACACCCGACTGCACAACGCAGTTATGCGGGGCGTCTAAGAACTCGAGCGAAGCCATGTCGCGGGCCAGTACGTCATTTCGCGTGTCGCACCCGTTGAAGTCCTCATCAGCCCACGCCTCGCCGAACTCCGCACGATTGTAGTCGGGCGCGTCCACCCACCCGCGCACTTGCAACCCACTCAGGCGAGTTTTGACCTCCGAGGCAGGCACGTCCTCAATCCGCGAAAATCCCGTAAACAAGCGCGAAAGATTCGGCGATACCAACACCAGTAGTACCGCCGCGATCGTCGCAATAATCACCATGCCGATTAGGTCGCCGAGTCCGGGTTTACGCATACCTCAACTGTGCCTCAAACCGCGGACACCACCTAAATCGGACCGAAATTCTGTGGACGAGGGCGGCTTCGACGCCCTGTGGACAAAGGGTGGGGCTGCGGGGCGGGGCTACGCGGCGGGGCTCATGCGGGGTCGGCGTTCATGCGGGCCGCGCGGATGCCACCCGCGAAACAATTCCGGCGCGTGACGGCCGCGAACGGACACCGGCAAGGGGGCCACCAGTCGCGCGGGCCGGCTAGTCGATGGGTTCGATGAGGCTCGGGTTGTTGTTGCGCACGTTGCCGACGGCTTTACCGACGCGGCGCGGGTGCAGGGCGGGGCCGGGAATGGCGTCAAGCATTTGCTGTACGGAGCTGTCGTCCTGCGTTTGCGGGTCCAGCCAGTCGCTCCACATGTCTTGGGGGACGACGACGGGTGAGCGGTCGTGAATGTGCCCCACCGCGTCCGGCGCGGACCGCGTGATAATCGCGAAAGTGCGCAGCCACTGCTGGGATTCGGGGTCTTGCCAAGCGTCAAAAATACCCGCAAAACCCATTACCGGATCACCGTCGCCCTGCGAGAGGAACCAGGGCTGTTTGCCCCCGTCCTCAACCTGCCATTCAAAATACCCATTCGCCGGCACAAGGCACCTTTGCCTGCGGGCGGACGCCTTAAAGGAAGGCTTGTCAAGCAAGGTTTCAGAGCGCGCGTTTATCATCGGGCGCTTCGCGGTTTTCGCCCACGTGGGGACGAGCCCCCACTCAAGCAGTTGCATGCGGCGGGCGGGTGACTCAGCGCCGTCCTCGTAACGTTCAAAAACAACCGGCAACATTTGCGACGGTGCCGCGTTATACGTGGGGCCAAAATCGCCGATGCGGTAATCCACGTCGAAAAGTTTTGCCACATCGTCTTCGGGGGCCCAGAGGCCGTAACGTCCGCACATGGTGCCTCCTGCTAGTTCCCTTCCGGCTCGCGGGGGTCGTTTTTTAGGACCTCAAGGTCTTTTGAAGTGAGGCGCCAGCCGGCTCCGCGGCGTTTGCGAAGCAAGCGAAGCTGGCTAGACGTGAGGGTTAACGTCCAGTCCGCATGGGCCGGCAACTGCCAGCTGCGCCAATGCGCGACCACGGTGAACGAAGACCCAACGATCGTCGCCATTAACATACCGATCATGTTCAAGTCGAAGTAGAAGAAAATAACCATCACGATGGACGCCACCGCCGCCGGAGTCGCATACAAGTTATTGCCGCCGAACACCATCGGAACGTTGCCGGCCGAAACGTCGCGGATCATTCCCCCACCGATCGCCGTGGTCATGCCCAGCAAAATCGCGGGCATCACGCCAAACCCCAAGGCCAGCGTCTTCATCGCGCCCGTCGCCGCCCACGTGCCCAGCACCAGGCCATCCGCAACAAGCATCGCGCGGGACGCGAACTTCGAGTCAAGCCTCCACAAGAACGCGATCAGCGCCCCCACCAGCGCAGTACCCAAATAGTACGGGTCAGTCAGCGCAACCGGCGGGCCCGCCTGCAGTAAAGTGTCACGAACCATGCCCCCACCGAGGGCCGACATGATCGCCAACACCGCGAACCCCACGGCGTCAAAACGTTTCTGACGCGCTAAGCGCCCTCCAATAATCCCGTTTAAAAACACGCCCGTCAGGTCGATAACACGAAATAGGTCCGGCAGGGCCGCGTCAAGAGCTTCGAGCACCGGGCCTCCTTAAACGCGCGCAATACTCAGATTGCGGAGGATCCAAACACTAAACCAAGAGTATATGTCACAGCCGCCGCGCCATAACCAATCGCGAGTTGGCGCAAGGCGCGCGGTGTTGGCGGCTTGCCGGACAGGACGCCCACGATTCCGCCCGTGAACAACAGCGCCATGCCGACGATCACGGCTGAAACAATCACGCCCGTAACACCCGACAGGCCAAACAGGAACGGCAGTAGCGGGATCAGTGCGCCAACCGCAAAGAACATGAATGAGGACGCCCCTGCCGCCCACGCGTGGCCGATTTCCTCGTGTGAATCCGAGTTGCTCCGCTCGCTTCTCTCCTTGGATCCCAGCAGGGAACGCGAAGTGACAATGCTTCCGGTGGTTAGCTCGCTCTCGGGCCGGTTGATGACTTCGAGCAGCAGGCGGGCGTGTTTCTTGGACTCCTCCGGGGAGTCGCCGCGAGCGCGGAACACGAGTTCGAGCTCGTTACTCTTAACGTTTAGTTTGCCGACCTGGCGGTGGGCGTCGGGGGACGGGTCGGAGGCCTCCAGGAGTTCGCGCTGGGAAGTCACCGAAATGTACTCACCCGCCGCCATCGACAACGCGCCAGCCAATAGGCCCGCAATCCCCGTTGCGATTACCATCGCGTTTGACGTTCCCGTCGCTGCAATACCGAGGATCAACGCAAGGTTCGACACGAGGCCGTCATTCGCGCCAAACACTGCCGCGCGGAACGTTCCCGCCATGCGCGCACGCGAACGGGCAGCCAGGCCGCGCACGACCTCACCGTGAATATGCTCATCCGCTGCCATCTCTTCAGTAGCGTCCGAATCCACGTCGTACGTTTCACGCTGCTCACCGCGCTGCGCCAACGCGAGCACAAAAATCGAACCAAACATGCGGGCCAAACCCGCCAAAATCCGCGAGTTCAACGCCGGTTTCGGCGCGGGATTCGCATGCTCGCCCAGCAGGCCCAGCCAGTACTGTTCGTGACGCTGCTCCGCGTCCGCCAACTGGCGCAAAATGTCAGCCTCTTCACCGCTACGACGATCCGCCAAATCACGGTACGTCTTTTGCTCCATGCGTTCCTCCGCCAAATAGCGGCGCCAACGCTTGATCTGCTCCGGTGTCGGAGACGATTCAGCCATCAAAACCTCACAACCAACTGGCCACTTCCAGCCACCAAACCTCGAACCCACCCGGGCCACCAAGCCCGACCCATCAGGTCCGCCATCGGGCCGCCCGCCAACCCACCCGGACTGGAGGCGTACGCCCAAAAGAGAGCGAGGGCGGAAGCCCCGCCCTCGTCAATCAAGATTCTATTTTTCTGTCGGTTCCCCGTACTCGTCAACTTCCACGACTGTGATGTCGACGAACTCCTCGCTGCGTTGCGGCTGGCCAAACATGCGTTCCTTAATGACGCCAACCATCTTGTCAGTGGCGGCCTCCCCGCCGCGACGAACAGCCTCACTGAGCTTCTCCGACGCCGAATCCATCGGCTTCGAAACGGCGGGCGACTGGCGGATCTTCGACGCCTGCCGCTTGATTTGCTCATAGCGCTCGCGGCCGGCACGCGTTCCCAGGACGTATCCCAAGCCAGCGCCGACAAGCAATCCAAACTTCGTACCCACGGGTCCTCCAAGATTGTGCGCGGTAGTTACCACACCAAGTTTACCGGCGATACGCTCGCTCTACACATTTGGGGGCCTATTTCACGCGATTTTTGAGGACGTGGCTGGGGATGGCGACTTATAGAGCTTTTTGCAATAGGCTTAGATCGTGACAGAGGTAAGGATTTCAACTCCCCGCGGCGTGAGCTTGGCGGGCACCTTTGTCGACCCTGTGGACTCGACGGACGCGGCGGTGATTTTTTCGCACTCGTTTATGGCGGACCGTCATTCGGGTGAGCATTTCGACCGCTTGTCCGCCGCCTACCGGGGTGCGGGATACGCGACGTTAGAGTTCGACTATTCCGGTTGTGGGGATTCGGATGATGACGTGCTGACGGTGGCGAATCACGTGGAGGACTTGCATTCAGTGTCCGCGTGGGTGAAGTCCCAGGGCTTCACACGCCAGTTGATACACGCGCACTCGTTCGGCACGCTAGCGGCATTGCGCGCCCGCCCAGAGGCGGCACAAACTATGGTGCTGACCGGCATGATAACGGGCCCGCTGTCATTCGACTGGCCGAAGATTTTTTCCGAATCGCAGCTAGACGACTTGGAAAAGCACGGGTACGCGCGCATTCCTGACGACAACCAGTCCAAGCGCGAATACTTCGTCATCTCTAAGCAAACCCTGGTCGACTTGTCGATGAACGAGCCCGACCCGCTGATCAACAATTTGAAGATCCCGATCCTCGCGATTCACGACCACGACGACGAGCAAATGGGCCTGGTAGAAATGACCGAAGAGATCTTCGGGCGCCTACCGCAAGGCTCCAAACTTGAAGTGGTTCGCGGCGTTAGTTTCGGACGCCACGAGGGCGTAGACCTGCTACGCAACCTCTCGGTCGAATGGGCCAAAACCCACATCCCGGTGCGCCCTAACAACTAGCGCCCAGCCGCGGCGGGTGTAACCGCGTGCGCCGGGAGTGCGCCCGCGCGGGGCACCGCGCGAACCGGTAGCCCGCGCCCAGTCGTCGCCCGCGCGGGCGCCCTCAGGCTTGATTAACTTTTTCGAAGAGGACGGCTAACTCGTGGTCGATGGTTTCTTGGTCGGCCATCCAGGTGCGGGTGCCGAACGCGGTGGTGGAGATCGACGCGATGCGGTTGGCGAAGTCAACCATGATGGTGGGGTCTTGCGTGTCGCGGGTTAGGATTCCGCGAGCGCAGCCCCACGCGAACGCGCCGTGGAACGTGTCGCCCGCGCCCAGGGTGCAAACGGCGTCGACTGCGGGAGGCTCGGCCTGCCCCGTGTTTCCGAGCCACGACCAGCGCACGGGCGCGGCCCCGTCGGTGCGGATGACGCGTTCGATGCCGAAGCCGCGTAGGAACGCGACGGTGTCTTCGAAAGTTGATGCGCCCGGCGGCAGGAAGTCCGCCGAGATTATGGCGACGTCAATGTAGCCCAGGATGCTGGGCAGCCACGGCTTCCAAGACCCGCCGTCAAGGATGCGCAGGTAGCCGGGCTTGTATTCCTGGCCGGCGAACGGGTTGGCGTCCTCCATATCGGTTTGATTGCCGGCGGAACCCGCGCCGGAGGCCAAGTCGGCTTCGTCTTCAGCGGAACGCGCGGCCTGTGTGCCAAAGGTTAGTGTCGCCACGGCCAGTACGGGGTTGTGCCCGTCAACGAGTAGCACCTGCGGGGCGCCCATCGCCTCCAGTGTGGCAACAGCGTGTTCGGGTTTAAGTGGCAGGCGCGTGTTCGTCGACGCGACCGTGCGCGCCCCGGATTGCGCGTTCACCATGATTGTCGACAGTGATGGTGTTAAGTCCAGTTTGCCGATTTCTTCGGGGACTTCAGCGTCGTAATCCGTGCAATCTACGAGGGCGACTCCCGCCTCGTCCAGGTCTTCTAAGATCAGGTGCGCGGCGGGGCCTTCCCCGATCGCGGTAACTAGCATCGTGCCGAGCATCCCGCCCGGGTTTCCACCGCGAATGCTGCTGTTCACCCGCTGACTTTCCCGCAAGTGCGCCCACGAGCGCGCCAGCCTGGCGAACACGACCGCCGCGTTCGTTGCCGGCCCTCCCGCCGCGAGCATCTGGTCCAGCGAAGTGACCTTCTGATTCTCCGCAACCGTCCCAGCGGTCAGCTGCGCCACGTCCAGCGTGGTTATTCCCGCAAAAAGTCCGTACATAGCTTCCGATTATCGCACGGTTCCAAACGCCGAACAGTTTCGTCCGCCCCGGGGATGCCCCGGCCGAGTACCCGTCCGCACTAGGAACGCCCCCGGCGAGCATGAGCCGCACGGTTGTCACCCCGCACGTGAGAGGCTCCCGAGGTTAAACCCCCGGGAGCCTCATCGAAGGCGAAAACTCACCCGCGCGTTAGAACGCGCCCAGTGGGATGTCGCGGCCAGGAATCGAGTCAATCAGATTCCTGGTGTATTCCGTCCTCGGATTGTCAAATATTGCGTCGGTCTCTCCGGTTTCAACGACCTTGCCGTTTTGCATGACGACCACGTCGTCCGCGATTTGGCGGACAACAGCCAGGTCGTGCGTGATGAACAGGTAGGACAGTTTCATCTCGGCCTGAATGTCGTTGAGCAGGTGCAGGATTTGGTCTTGCACAAGAACGTCGAGTGCCGACACGGCCTCGTCTAGTACGAGCACGTGCGGGCGCAACGCGAGTGCGCGCGCGATGGCGACGCGCTGACGCTGACCGCCGGACAGCTCGTTGGGGTACCTGCGCATGGCTGACCGCGGTAGTGCCACCATGTCTAGCAGGTCGGCGACTCGCTTTTCGCGTTCCTTCTTGCTTCCGATTTTGTGGACGCGAAGTGGCTCTTCGATCGCCCGGTAAATCGAGTACATCGGGTCCAGCGAACCGTACGGGTTTTGGAACACGACCTGCAGGTTGCGACGCATTTCGAAGCGTTCGCGCTTGTTGAGGGTTGCCACGTCCACGCCCTCAAAAATGACTTTGCCGGAGTCTTGTTCTAACAGGCCGAGGACGATATTCGCTGCCGTGGACTTGCCCGACCCGGATTCGCCGACGACACCGAGCGTGGTGCCTTTTCGCAGGTTGAATGACACGTCGTCCAGCGCTTTGAACGTCTGGCCGCGCTTGCCACGGATTGGGAACGTCTTGGTTAGGTTGTGGACTTCAACGGCGGTTTCGGTTGCCGTGGAGCCCATCCCCGCGCCGAGGAGTTCCTCGTCCGTAATCTCGATGCCCTGCTTGTGGGCCGACATGATGCGCGCGGACGTGAGTGAGGGCGCCGCTGCGACAAGCCTTTGCGTGTAGGGGTGCTGCGGGTTCTGGAGGATCTGCAGGGCCGGGCCGGATTCGACAATCCGTCCGCGGTGCATAACCACCAGGTGTTCGGCGCGTTCAACTGCCAGGCCCAGGTCGTGGGTGATGAACAGTACGGCTGTGCCGAGTTCCTTCGTCAGCGTTTCCAAGTGGTCCAGGATGCGTCTTTGGACCGTCACGTCCAGTGCGGAGGTCGGCTCGTCCGCGATCAGCAGTTCCGGCCTTGCAGCCAGTCCGATTGCGATGAGGGCGCGTTGGCGCATGCCTCCGGAAAACTCGTGCGGGTACTGCTTTGCCACTCGCTCGGTGTCTTCCAGGCCGGCTTCGGCAAGGAGCTGGTTCACTCGCTCGTGGGCCTGTGAACCTTTCACCACGTTGTTAGCTTTGAGGGCTTCCCTAACTTGGAAGCCGATCTTCCACACGGGGTTCAAGTTCGACATCGGGTCCTGCGGGACCAAGCCGATGTGCTTGCCGCGCAGGCGTTCCATGGCTTTGCGTGACTTTGTGGTCAGCTCTTCACCTTGGAACTTGATGGAGCCGCCCGTGATCTTGCCCGTGCCGGGCAGTAGGTTGATGATCGCGTGAGCGGTGGTGGACTTACCGGAACCGGACTCACCCACGATCGCTACAGACTGGCCGGGGTAGATCGTCAGATTCGCCTTGCGAACAGCCGGGACCATGCCCGTTGAGGATTGGAAAGCAACTTCCAGGTCCTCAATTTCAAGCAGGGGCTCCACGCCCTCGTACGATTCTTTTTCAGTCATGTTGCTCACCGCTTCCTACTTGTCGGATCCAGCGCGTCACGCACGGCATCACCCATCATGATGAAGCTGAGCACGGTAAGCGCCAGCGCGCCAGCCGGATAGAACAGTACGGAAGGCTGGGTTCGAAGCGAAACCTGCGCCTTGTTGATGTCGCCGCCCCACGAGACAACGTCGGGGGGTAGGCCCACGCCAAGGAACGACAGGGTTGCTTCGGCAACAATGAACGTGCCTAGTGCGACGGTTGCGTACACGATGATTGGCGCGGCGGCGTTCGGCAGGATGTGGCGCACCAGGATCTTCCATTTGGACTCGCCCAGCGCTTGCGCGGCGGACACGAACTCTTCGTTCTTGACGCTCATAACAGCGCCGCGCGTGATGCGCGCAATTTGTGGCCAGCCGAAGATCGCGAGGACGACCACAACTGTCCAGGTTGCGCGCTGCTCGCGGAACATCTGCATAACGACGATCGCGGCCAGTAGGAACGGGATTGCGAACACAATGTCGGTGATGCGCGACAAGAATGCGTCTAGTATTCCGCCGAAGTAGCCGGCTAGCGAACCGAAGATCGCTCCGATAAGGGTCACCACGATCGTGGTGAAAATGCCGACCATTACCGACGCGCGAGCGCCGTAAATGGTGCGCGCGTAAATGTCACATCCCTGGCGGTCAAAGCCGAACAGGTGGTTACTGCTGGGCTGTTCCATGGAGCGGGACAGTTCGCAGAACATCGGATCTGTGGAGGTGAATAGGCTGGGGAATGCCGCCAGCATTACCGCCACGAAAATGATGAATGCGGATACCCAGAAGGTGGGGCGTTTGCGCAGGTTCTTCCACGCTTCTCCCCACATTGATGAGGGCGCAGAGTCGTCTGCTACGGCGTCAACAGCTCCCAGTCCGGACTCGTCAACCTCTGACACGAAGTGCTTTTGCCCCGGACGGAAGACAGGCTCATGAGTGTTCTTATTCATAGCGAATCCTCGGATCCAAAGCTGCGTACAGCAGGTCGATTAGTAGGTTGGCAACGATGTACACGATGACCAGGACGGTGGTGAACGACACTACGGTTGCGGGTTCTCCCTTAATGATCGCCTGGTACATGTTTCCGCCAACACCGTTGATGGCGAAGATACCTTCCGTGACGATTGCACCGCCAATGAGGGCGCCCAGGTCGGCTCCTAGGAATGTGGCGACGGGGATTAGCGAGTTACGCAGAACGTGGTTCTGGATCACCTTGCCGCGGCTTAAGCCCTTCGCGCGGGCTGTACGGACGTGGTCTGACGCCATGGTTTCGGACACGGACTGGCGGGTCAGGCGCAGCACGTAGGCGAATGACACTGCGCCCAGTACGATCGCGGGCATTAGGAGCGCGTTAAACGTTGTGTTTCCACCGACCGTTGTTGGCGCCCACCCTAACTTCACGCCGATTATGAACTGCATTACGAAGCCGATAACGAAGGTCGGAACGGCGATCACGAAAAGTGAAACTATAAGCACGGTGGCGTCGAAGAACCCACCGCGACGCATGCCTGCAATCAGGCCGAAAGTGATACCGAAGATAGCTTCGAATGCGAGGGCCATTAGGGCGAGTTTAATCGTGACGGGGAAAGCGTCTGCCATTACGTCCGTCACTTCGCGGCCCGAGAATGTCGTGCCGAAGTCTAGGACAAAAATACCCTTGAGGTACAGAAGGTACTGCACTATGAAGGGCTTATCGAGGTTGTAGCGTTGCCTCATTTGTTCGGCCACTGCGGGTGGAAGGCCGCGGTCACCACCAAGCGCCTGGATTGGGTCGCCAGGCATGAGGAACACCAATGCGTAGATGAGCAGTGTCGCGCCAATGAAGACGGGAATCAACTGCAGGAGTCTACGTCCGATATACCGGATCATTGGGATCTCCTAAAATACTGCGGTTTGCAGTGCGTGTTTACTCGAGCGTAATCGTACCACTCAAGGAAGTGGGCTCGGAGAAGAGGTCCATCTGCTCCGAGCCCACTAGTTCAATAACTGAACGTTACTTGGTGATTTCGTAGTACAACGGGACGGAGTTCCAGCCGAACTCGACATTGTCGACAGTGTCAGCGGAGCCACCGGTTACGTTGGAGTACCACAGCGGGATTGCCGGTAGGTCTTCGAACAGGACTGCCTGGGCATCCAGGTAGATCTTGTTGGATTCTTCAACCGACTGGGCGCCCGCAGCGTCCTTTAGGAGCTTGTCGAATGCGGGGTTGGAGTAGTCACCGTCGTTGGAGCCAGCGCCGGTCGCGTACAGCGGGGCGAGGAAGTTACCAAGACCGGGGTAGTCTGCCTGCCAGCCGGTACGGAACGCGGACTGGATGTTACGGTTGGTGATTTCGTCACGTAGCGACTTGAAGTCGGGGTACGGGTCGCCAACCGCTTCGATGCCGAGGGTGTTCTTGATGGAGTTGACGGTTGCGTCAACCCACGCCTGGTGGCCGCCGTCAGCGTTGTAGGCGAGTTTGAATTCGCCCTCCCATGCGGAGATGGCGTCAGCCTTTGCCCACAGTTCCTTGGCCTTTTCAGGGTCGTACTGGAGGACTTCGTTGCCTGCAACGTTCTTGTCGAAGCCGTCAATAACGGGCGAGGTGAAGTCCGACGCCGGGGTGCGAGTGCCCTGGAAAATGGTGTCGGTGATTTCTTCACGGTTGATTGCGTGCGAGATGGCCTGCTTGCGCAGGATGCCCTCTTCACCTTCAAAGTGAGGTAGGCGCGCGGGGATCGTGAAGGACTGGAAGATAGCGGACGGCTGGTTTACAGCGCGGTCGCCGAGCTCGGTTTCAAACGTGGAGAATGCCGAGTCGGGTACGGCGTCGAGGACGTCAAGGTTTCCGGCTAGGAGGTCGTTGTAGGCCGCGTCCTGCTGAGCGTAGAACTTGAAGTCGATACCTTCGTTCTGGGCCTTGCGCGGGCCGTCGTACTCGGGGTTGACCTTCAGGATCATGGACTCGTTGTGCTTCCAGTCGTCTGCGGACTCAAGCATGTAGGGGCCGTTGCCGATCGGGGCGTTGCCGTACTCGGGGTTGTCGATACCTTCGGGGTGGAGCGGGTAGAACGCGGAGTAGCCCAGTCGAAGCGGGAAGTCCGCTTCGGGCTGCGATAGCTCAATGGTGAAGGTGGTGTCGTCTACAACCTTTAGGCCTTCGAGTGCCTGGAAGTCAGGACCGGGCTCGCCGCCCTCGGGGTATCCCTTGATGGGTTCGAAGAAGTAGCTGGACAGGTGAGCTTCGCGTACGCCCTGGTTCCAAGCTTCAACGAAGTTGGCTGCGGTTACGGGCGTGCCGTCCGAGAAGGTCTCGCCTTCCTTGATCTTTACGGTGTAGTTCTGGGAGTCTTCGGTCTCGATAGACTCGGCCAGGTCGTTGTGTACGGCGCCTTCGGCGTCGTAGTAGACGAGGCCGGCGAAGATCAGGTCGACAATCTTGCCGCCGCCGACCTCGTTGGTGTTGGTCGGGATCAGCGGGTTTTGCGGCTCAGTGTTGTTAGCTACCACGTAGTTGGAGCCACCGGCGGAGCCTGCGTCGTCAGTGCCACCTCCGGAGCATGCGGTTAACGCTAGCGCGGCAACCGCGAACGGGGCTGCTAGGCGCACGAATGAGCGTTTCATTTGTCCTCCAAACTGAAACTTTTTAAGGGATGAGAGCCACTAGAAATTACTGCGTCCTCATTTCCGTTGAACTTTAGCAAAATGACTACCCTGCAGATACGTGCCGTTTGCACTATGGAAAGGTTGAGCGGCCAACTATGGGTGCACACGGGTACTTTTCGTTGTTATTTCAAGGAAAATCCGTAGGTAACAATCGGGCAACAACTGCACATCTCATCCAATAGGTGAGACGCGTCCGCATGTTGAGACGGTTCAAAAGTGTGGAGATAGCGCGGTTTTCCCTAGGATAGGGATCATGGCAGGCAAGCAGAAGTCGAAGTATTCAAGGGAGCAACTGGCCGGGCGCGTGGCCGCCCTGCCGGTAATTACGTATCCGGAACAACTGCCTGTTTCTGCGCGCCGTGACGAAATCGCGAACGCGGTTGAAAACAACCAGGTCGTGATTGTTTCGGGTGAGACGGGGTCGGGTAAGACCACGCAGCTTCCGAAGATTTGCCTGCAGCTGGGCCGGGGAATCCGCGGCATGATTGGGCACACGCAGCCGCGTCGCCTTGCGGCCCGCACCGTGGCGGACCGGATCGCGGAAGAACTGGGCACGAAGGTGGGGAATCGGCCCGGTGACGTGATCGGTTTCCAGGTGCGTTTCACCGACGAGGTTGGCCCCACCACCTTGGTGAAGCTGATGACGGACGGCATTTTGCTGGCCGAGATTCAAAACGACCCGAACTTGTACAAGTACGACACGATCATTATTGACGAGGCGCACGAACGCTCCCTCAACATCGACTTCCTGATCGGCTACCTCACGCGCCTGCTGCCAAAGCGTCCGGATTTGAAGGTCATCATCACGTCGGCCACCATCGACTCGCAGCGGTTCGCCAACCATTTCGCGAAAGCGCTAGGCCGGCCGGTGCCCGTTGTGGAGGTGTCGGGGCGCACGTACCCTGTGGAGATCCGTTATCGCCCCCTCGCGCAAGCCGATCCGCCCTCGAATATCGAAATGGAGGACGAGGACGACGCGCCGGTTTCTGTGAAGGGCCTGGTGCTGGAAGACCCGGATTCGCCGCTGGTGACGCTGGGTTACGGGATGGGTGAAGACATTGACCACCTGACCGGGATTTGCGAGGCCGTGGACGAACTGGCCGCGGAAGGGCCGGGCGACATTTTGGTGTTTTTGCCCGGCGAGCGCGATATTCGCGACTCGGCGTCGGCCTTGCAGGATCATTTGGGAGGGCGTTACATCCCGGCCGGCGAGGCGAATCAGAAGAGTCCGCTGGATGGGATCGAAGTGTTGCCGCTGTACTCGCGGCTGTCGGCGCCGGAGCAGCAGCGCGTGTTTCGCCCTCACCCGCGAAGGCGCGTGGTGCTGGCAACGAACGTGGCGGAAACTTCACTGACGGTGCCTGGGATTCGGTACGTGATTGACCCGGGTTTGGCGCGGATTTCTAGGTATTCGAACCGCACGAAGGTGCAGCGCCTGCCGATTGAGCCGGTGTCGCAGGCGTCGGCGAATCAGCGGTCGGGCCGGTCGGGGCGCGTGGCGGATGGTATTGCGATTCGCTTGTATTCGCAGCAGGATTTTTTGAATCGGCCCAAGTACACGGAGCCGGAGATTTTGAGGACGTCTTTGGCTGCCGTGATTTTGCAGATGGCGTCGCTGGGGTTGGGCAATGTTGAGCATTTCCCGTTTTTGGATGCGCCCGCGCCGAAGGCGGTTCGCGACGGCGTGAACTTGCTTGAGGAGATCGGCGCGGTTCGTCACCGTAAGAATGCGAAGGAGCCGTTAAAGCTGACGCGCATTGGGCACGACTTGGCGCGCCTGCCCATCGACCCGCGGCTGGGGCGCATGCTGATTGAGGGCCAGCGCGGCGGGGTGGCGTCCGAGGTTCTGATTATTGTGGCGGCACTGTCGATGCAGGATGTGCGCGAGAGGCCGGCGGAGTTCAAGGAGGACGCGGACCGCGCTCACGACCGGTTTTTGGATCCGGAGTCTGACTTCATCACGTACCTGTCGCTGTGGCGGTATTTGCGCACGCAGTCGCGGGAGATGTCGAACTCGGCGTTTAGGCGCATGTGTCGGCGCGAGTTTTTGCACTATTTGCGGTGGCGCGAGTGGCAGGACGTGGTCGGACAGTTGCAGGAGTTGGCGCGGCCCCTGAAGTTGGACGTGCATTCGTTGGAGTTGCCGTCGCGCGGTGAGATTCGTCGTCAAGAGCGTGAGGGCGGTGCTGTGGACGCGGTTGCTCGAGCGGTGACGGCGTTTACGGCGCGAACTTCGGGGAGGAACTCCGAGCAGATCCACAGGTCGTTGCTGGTGGGGTTGCTGTCGAACCTGGGCGCGTGGGATCAGCAGAAGCAGGACTATTTGGGCGCGCGCGGAACGCATTTCGTGGTGTGGCCGGGGTCGGGTTTGGCGCGCAAACACTACGACTGGGTGATGGCGGCTGAGCTTGTGGAGACCTCGCGCCTGTTTGCCCGCACTGTCGCGAAGATCAAGCCCGAGTGGGTGGAGCCGCTGGCGAAGCGCCTGGTGAAGCGCGTGTATTCCGAGCCGTACTGGTCGTCCAAGATGGGGGCGGCGATGGTTCGCGAGAAGGTCATGCTGTACGGGTTGACGCTGGTTGCGGACCGGCCAGTACTGTTGGGGAACTTGCCGGCGGGTGTGAAGGTGGATGCGCCGCAGGCGGCCACTTCGATTGCGGCGCGCACGGGCGCCGGGGTGACCGGGTTTGCGGGGTCCACGCCTCGTGAGGTGGCTCGCGAGATGTTTATCCAGCACGCCCTCGTGGATGGGGATTGGCGGTCGCATCACAGGTTTGTGAAGCACAATGCGGAATTGTTGGATGAGATTCACGAGTCGGAGAAGAAGCTGCGGCAGGGCGGTACGGTTTCGGATGACGCGATTTACGCGTTTTATGACGAGCGCGTGCCGGCCGAGGTCGTTTCGGCGCGGCATTTTGATGGCTGGTGGCGGCGGCAGCGGGACAAGAAGTTGTTGGAGATGTCGCGGCGGGACTTGCTTCCCGGGTCCGGCGAGGTTGATGCGGCGGGCTACCCGTCGCAGTGGCGGCAAGGGGATATTTCGTTGCCGTTGCGCTACGAGTTCGACCCGGGTTCGCCGCGTGACGGCCTGACGATTCGCGTGCCTGTCGCGATGCTCACGCGAGTGCGTGACCGCGGGTTTGAGTGGCTCGTTCCCGGCATGTTGGACGAGCTTGTGACGGCTACGATTCGGGCGCTGCCCAAGCAGGTGCGCGCGCAGCTTGTGCCGGCTCCCGACGTTGCGAGCGACCTTTCCGCGTGGATCCGAACGCACATTTGGAACGTGAATGAGGGCGAGCCTGACTCCGGGGCGGGTGACTCTACGCCCAGCGGTGCCGGTACTGGCGGGGCTGGTGCGGCCAGCGGGGACAGCGCGGGCGGCGCGGGTTCTTCCGCTCCGACGGCTGGATCAAGCCCTGCAACATCCCCGGCTACCTCAGCCGGTGTGAACCCTGAGGACCCGCAGGATCCCCAGGACACGCAGGAACCCGAGGAGGATGAGGTGGATCCGCGGTCGTTGGAGGCGTCCCTGGGCAGGTTGGCGGCGTGGGCGTCGAAGTCGGGGGCGGCTGATAAGAAGACGATTGCGCGGATGGAGAAGGCTGCCGAGCGTAAGCCCGCTAAAGTGCGGGCGGAAAAGGCCGCGAGCGCGGGTGAAATGCGCGCGGAGTCGCCCTCTAAAATCGAAGGTCCGATGGTGCCGGGGACGCGTGGTGGTGAATATTTGCCGCACTTTTTTGACGCGTTTGTGCGCGCGGCGAGCATGGTGAAGGGCGTGGATGTTCCACGGGATTTGTGGGGCGAGTTGGATTTGCCGGGCCATGCGACTCCGACGTTTGTGGTGGTGAACGAGCAGGGTCGCGAGGTGCGTGCCGCACAGGATCTGACGTGGCTGCAAAAGCAGTTGGGCGCCCAGTCGCGTAAGGCGTCGCGTTCGGCGATGCGTCAGGCGCTCGATCAGGCGTTGAAGGAGTCGGGTGGCCGGAGGGCGCCCGATGCGCGGACGTTGAAGGCGTTTGAGGACGTGACTCCCGGTGGGGCGGGCGCGTCGAAGGCTGGCGCTCCGGGCGTGTCGAAGGCGGACGCTCCGGGTGCCGCGGGCGCTCCGGTGGATGCGGAGGAGTATCGCGCGGGTTTGGCACGCTTGGTTTTGTCGAGGACGATGTTGCCGACGGCGCGGGTTTCGACGCGTTGGACGGGGCGGGAGGCTTTGGTGTTGGCGGCGGGCCCGTATCCGGATACGCAGAAGCTGGTGGCGGACGCGCAACTGGCGGCGGTGGACTCGCTGTTGGACGAGTATGAGGTGCCGCTGTTAGAGGTGCGTTCGCGTGGCGTTGTGGATGAGCTTGTCGCGTGGGTGCAGGATCGTATTGAGGATCGTACTTACCAGATTTTAGGTTGGACTGTTGCCGCGTTTAGTGAGTATGCGGATTTGGATAAGCGGGTTCGAAGCACGTCCTCGCCGTCAATGATTCGACTGTTGAGTGACGTGCGTGAGCATTCGAATTCGCTGGTTTATGACGGTTTCTTGTTGGATGTGCCGTTTGAATGGTTGCCGCATGTGGCGCGGTTTGTGCGCGCGGATGCGATGCGGGTTGACAAGGCGTCACGGTCTGCGGATGTGTTGGCTCGCGATGAGGGTCTTTGGCGTGCGATTAAGGATTTTGAGGGCGAGCTGGCGGCGGCTCGGGAGCGGCTGCCTCTGCATGAGGTTGCGCGGCGGCGCGAGTTGGAGAATGCCGTCTGGCTTGTCGAAGAGCTGCGGGTGTCGTTCTTCGCGCAGGAACTGGGGACTTCGCAAAAAGTGTCGCTCAAACGCCTGTACACGATCCTGAACGCCTGAGGCCGCCTGGCTTAGGCTAGGACAGTTTGCCTACTGACAATGGAGACTGCACGACGCTTGTATTCATTAGCGTCGATGTCGCCACGTGCGTAATCTGTCAGGTTTTCTATGTCCTGCTTTGAGGGCGAAAAGCCCTCGTGCCAAAGCGATGCGATGGTGTTTCGAACTCCTCGCAACTGGGTTTCATCAAGTCCGCGAAAGAGTTCCGGCCAACGCCTCTCGATATCAAACTTGTTCGACATAACGGCCATCCTTAACACAGGGTCTAAATCAAGCACCTACATATGGCCCGAAACGGGTTAACACCAAACAGATGCGTTCAACGCATTAATCTGATGACTCTCGATAAGCACTCACGAAATTTGGGCAACTAACTTCTAGAGACGAGACTAGTTGTCCGATAGTGACCGCAGGGTTTCGGCGCATCGCTTGCATACTTTCGAGTGCCTTTGTAAACCTTTCAGGGTATAGGTCGAATAAGTCCAGTAGAAAGTCATCACAAGACTTTGCATGCAAACCATGTAGGGCCAAGGCCTCGTCTGGGAAGTCTTTCAGATTGTTGGTTACAATCGCGGAAGCGTTGCCTTCGATTGCAGCAGCGATCACGTGTCTGTCGTCTGGGTCCGGGATCCCTTTAATGCCGCCTACTAGGCCCTCCCAGTTATGTATTTGGGCATCCGGAAAGGCTTCATTCATCATTGCTACTCGCCGCAACGCATTTTGTTCACTAGTGGCGCCTGTGGAGATTAGCGCCCGCGTTAGTTCACCAAGGATTTCCGCACTCCAGAGGGGTACGTAAGCATTTTCGTCCGCTAAGTGAAGTAGCAGATCAGCCTGCACGATTGGGAACAGTACGTTCGCATCGAGGGCAACGCGAAACCCTGCCATCGGAATCAGTCTCGCGTCTCAAGGGACTGGACGTCATAAAGACCATCTTCTTCGGCGTCTTGCACCATTTGTTGAAAGATTCGCTTTCGTTTGGCGCGAAGGTCGCTTTGATATTTGAGGAGATCTGTTAGGAGGATCCTTCTGTGTCGACTGTTTGGCAGTTTCTCGTATGGGATGGCGCCAGATTCCAACTGTTTAATTAGGGTGGGGCGGCTCATGCCAAGGAAGTCTGCTGCAGCTTGGGTTGTGAGTTTCTGGTCGATGGGTACGACTGCGATTGCTTGATGGTTAGCCATCGCTCTGACCACGTCTACAAGAGCTTTATAGACCTGTTCTGGTAGCTCGACCTGTTCGCCGTCGGGTCCTAGTAAGAGAGCAGGAGCAGAAGTGTGCTCAAGAAATCGAGAGGTGTCAGCTAATTCCTCCAATTGTTCAGGAGGGAACGTCACTGCGGGGGGCTCCATTACTGTCTTCATAAAACCAGAATGACAGATATTCGAAATAATCGCAATGGTTGTTTTGGTTCTGTGGACACTGCCCAGAGAACACTCGGCCTACGAGTGCGCGCGTTCGTAGGTTGTTGTTCGCACCCCTTGCCCGCCCTGCATAGAGACTATGCCTGCGGTTTGCATTTTCTTCAGTGCATATGTGACCTGTCGTTGGCTGAGGCCAGTTCGCGCAACGATGTCGGCCACTCCCGCAGCTTGCGCGAGTGCTTCCCAAATAGCGAGGCCGTTCGAAATGTTTGCCAAAGCCTCATCGGGAAACAAGGTGGTGCCCTCTCTGTGAGTATCGGGAGCGGCGACTCCGGTGCGAGTCCTACCGCGGAAGAGCTTCGCCGTAAAACTAACGCCGGTGTCTACGAGTTCGGGTTCGGGCAGACCTGCGGTTTCGAACCTGTAGAGCATTTCGGGAATGCCGCCGCCTTCACCTTCGATGATTCGTTCGCCCTTCGGTAGGGTGATTAGTTTGCAGAGGTCGTAGAGCACTTGGTTGACGGCGCTCTTGTCGCCGCGGTGTCGGAGCCTGTCCGTGGTTGTCCCCCAAAGTCCGCCTGGGTTTGTGATGACGAGTAGCTCGTTTGTGAGGCGAATTTCAATGTTCTTGGAAGAGGTTAACGCTTCTAGGCTTCTATGAACTAGAGCGTTTGAGATGATTTCGCGAATGCCGATGAGGGGGAACTCTGGCCGATCCACAGCATGACCATCTGGACGGTACACAATCTCGGTAGATGCGTTACGCGCAATCCAGTCAACCGCGCCTACAAGCATGTCCGAAAGTGGCCCGTCAAGATCAACAGGATCGCGTAGCCTTTCGCTCCCTCCGAGAGGCAACTGAACTGCGGCAGTAATCTTCAAACTTGGCAGAAACTCCTGCGGATAGTTTCCGAGCACGTAAAGCCCTGCAACCGTAACCTCTCCCGACTGGGTGAGCACGCCCTTCGCCTTTAAAACCTGCTCATCTGAAAGATTACGCAATCGCGGCGACTGCTCCTTCGCGTTCGCAACCACTTGCTCTATTAGTGCAGGATCCAGATGGTTAATCGTTGCGCCTGGAACCGGATTGCGATCATACTGAGGACGCCCGACCTGATTCTTCAACTCCTGAACTTGGGTGGGCTGCTCTTCATTAAGCTTTGCACGTTCCATGTATATCTGTGTATATCTTGTATGTTTGCGTGTATATTTTGTCGATCATTTCATGAGGGAGAGCCTCGCAAACCCCTGTATTTCAAGGGTTTACACAATCGCCACAGATGCACACAAACATACAATCAAATGTACAAAGTTTGTATGTTTATTTGTATGTCTGTGTATGTTTCGTGTAGGTCTTGTATGTTTACGTGTCGATCTGCGGGACGCTCAGCATCATTCAGACCGTTCCGGCCACCGCCCGAGTGTACATATGCAGACCCATCCTAGAGCCTCACCGCCCCAGGGGGTCGCCGAACCATGCGCGGAAGAGTCCGTAGAAGTTCATGTTGCCCCACGATGAGCATTCCTCCGGCATTCCTTTCACCGTCGCTTCGGTGGGTTGGTAGGGCGTGTAGTTGTAGAGTCCCGCGGTCGCCTGGTTTTGCACGAATATTTCGCCGCGGCCGCATTCCGCGTCCGGATTGTACGCAATACTGTTCTCGCGTCCGGCGATCACGTCGTACTTGTGCGGTTGCACTCTGTACATCTGGAATTGGTGCGCCGCATTGTAAATTTGCCGCGCGAATCCCATGTATTTCGGGTCGCACGCCCCACCGTCGGGGCACCCGTACCCCATCGCGATCGCGTAATCATCGTGGCTAAGATTGTGTCCCGAGGCCGTAATCAGCCCTTGTTCCTTCTGCAACACGGTCAGTAGCACTTGCGGATTCACGTTGCAGGCCTTCGCCGCTTTATTAATTATCGAGGGCGCGCTGTCGCCGGGTTCGCCCACAAAATCGCCGGGGCAAAAAGCGTCGGCTGTCCAGCTCGTTGAGTCCTCAACATACTGCGCTAAACACGGCGCCCCATCCGCCCCTGCTACGCAGCCTGCATTCCACTTTTCGATGAACTCGGTGATCTGATCTTGATCCATTGTCTCGGAGTCGAAGAAAACCTCATCCGAAACTATGTATCCCGGGTCGAACCCCTCCATGTCTAGCTGTGGCCCAGACACCTGCGCGGTCACGCCCTCATCGGCCTCGTCCGCGTTTGGCTTGATCGCCCAAACAAACAAGGCCAACAACAGGCCCAACACGATAAACGGGATCAAGTAGATCAACCGCGATTGTGAAGCTGCGTCGGGCATGCCTCCATCCTAAAACACGATTCAAACGGCCCCGCGCAGGCTTTGTTACCTACGCGAGCTACTTTGCGAGCTGCTGTTTTACGTGCTCTACGATTGCGTCGGCTGCGGATTCTATTGTTTCTAGGGTTTCTTCGAAGTCGTCTTGGTCGCCGTACCAGGGGTCGGGGACGTCCATGTCGCGCCTGCGAGTTACGCCTGCGAACTTCGGGTCGAAGGATCGGAACATGCGAATGTCCGTGGCGTGAGGGTCGCCGACGGCAGGGTTCTCTACGATCTCCACGCCCGCCCGGTCCGCAAGAGACTCCAACCGGCTCATGTGGTGGGATGTCATTGCCAAAATGAGGTCGTAATCGACGATTTGGTGTGCTTGCACTTGTTTCGCGAAGTGGTCGGGCACGTCATAGCCGGCGCGGCGCAGCGTTTTTTGGGCGCGGTAGTCAATGGGGTTGCCGTGTTCCTCGTCGGAAATACCGGCGGATTCCACGACCGCGTCAACGCCCTCAGACTGTAAACGGTCATTCAAAACAACCTCAGCCATCGCAGAGCGGCAGATGTTGCCTGTGCACACCATTAGGAGTCGATACGTCATGCGCCGAGTCTAACAAGTCGCGCAAATCGCCCCCAAGGAGCCGTGCCCCACTGGTATGAGCGGCCGTCCCTAGAACAGGATTTTTCGTGAGGCGCAAAAGGCCCCGGCCATTTGTGCATTCCTGGTCACAGAAAGAGGCCAGCCGGGGCTCTATCGATCTGACACTACACGCGCTTACAACAAGTCGTCGAGTGAGGCGCGGCGGCGCAGAACTTCCTCCTCACTGACCCATCCGGCGTTATAGTCGAGGGTTCCGTCAGGGTCAATAATCGCAAGCACGGCGTCCCGCCCGGCGATCTTCTCGGCAAGTTGGCACACCGCTAAGTCGTCGAACGCGGCGCGCAACATGCGGTGGCGAATACTCTCGCGAACTGTACCGTCAGCAGCCGGGTAGACAACGAATGTGTCGCCGGAAATAAAACCTCCGCCCGCCGAAGTGTCCCTGTACGGATCCAACGCGCGCAACGAGTACTGCGTGTTATAAAAGTTGAACGCCCAATGCAAAAAGCCCTGCGCACCCGCCTTAAACAGTTGGAACCCAAGCATGCGGTGCCGGTTCGGACGCTGCGCCAAAAACCGGTTGGCCACGCCCTCATCCTGTGCCACACAGTAGTAAACCCACTCCGGTTCAATACCCTCCGCGCGGAAACGCGGAATCATATTCGTTGCCACCACCGGTGTTTCAACAAGGGGTTGGAAGTCCGGATCCCCCAGCGCGTCAATCATCTGCGCCCCCTCAAGCAGGTGCGCAACCACCCCGCGAGCCGCCCTATACGACTCCACGTGCTCCGCCTCCGGCTCGTCAGACACGTGATACCAAACGTGATCCTCCCCAACCTGCGCGTCCAAGAACCCCCGAAGCGCTGGAATCAGCTCCTCCAAGAACTCCTTGTACTCACCCGACGTGGCGGGCGTATCCCAACCAAAACGCGGGCCAAGCTGCCCGTCCTCGTCCTCAATCCAAAAACGCGGCGTATGTTCCGCCCCCCACTGCGTGAACAAGTGCGGAATTTCAACACCCGTTAATCCACTTGATTTCAGGAGGGCGATCCAGCGCTCCAGGCGGCTGAAGTCAAACTCGTAGCCCCCACTCGTCTGCCGAATACCGAGCAACTGCACGTTGCGGCGGTAAACACCCGGCGCAATATCCAACGGAGGCGTCCACACCGGCGTCAAAACCGTATTCACACGCATGCGCGCACACGACTCCATGTGAGCCTGGACGACCCTCCAGTGAGGTTCAGTCCAGGGTTCCACGCCATAGTAATTTGCGAGGGAGTCCGCGTGGAACCACTGGACATTAGTCAGCTTCGGAGCTGACAGCTTAGTCGCACGAACACGAACACTAATGCGCTCGCGCCACAAAACTTCTTCACGATCCTCAAGGTCATGGCCGCGACGATTCCTAACCGAACCTTGCACCTCCAGCGCAGCCAGGCCCGGTATCGCCGTTAAGTCCCACCACAACGAATTCCAACCCCTATGCGCCGACTGCGCGCTCGCGGTGAAGTCCGCGCCCTCCTGCAACTGAACGGGCTCCAAAATATCGGGCAACAGCGTCGGATCCACCGTGAAGTAACCATCGTCGGGGTCCGCCGGCGCCGGCATATTCGCCGGCACAAGTCCCACGTGAAACACGCGCACCCCAAGCGATTGTGCGAGGACGGGCGAGGCGTCCTCAGAGAACACCGGTTTCACGCGGATTATCACCTGCGCGCGTTGCGCTCTCGGCATCGTGTCCAGCCACGCCGTTTGAAAAGACAACGTCTCGCCAGCCAGCCCGCTCAACACGAGAGCCCCACCAAACGTGCCACCCGGCGCGGAGCTTCCGTCACCATCCGGCGCGGGCGCGGCGGCTCTGGGAGTCGTGGCAGGTAGAACTTTGGTCAGGGAGTCACAGAGTTGAAAAGTAACCATTTTTAATCAGCCCTTAATACCGGAGGAGGTAACGCCCTCAACAAACTGACGTTGCAAGAACACGTAAACAAGAAATGGAACAAGGAATGCGATTGTTGTACCAGCCATCACCATGCCGTACTGGGTTTCGAACGCGCCGGTCATTTGCGAAACGGCGAGGGTAACGGTTCGTGTCTGATCAGACGTCAACGAAATCAGTGGCCACATGAAGTCGTTCCACGTAGTTAGGAACGTGAACACAGTTAGTGCCACAAGAACCGACTTGATCAGCGGCAAGATGATGGTGAGGAAAACCCTCAGGTCCGAAGCGCCATCAATGCGGGCCGCTTCAAGCAGCGAGGGCGGAATCGAATACATGAACTGGCGTACTAGGAACACGCCAAACGCGTTCACCACGGGAAGCGCAAGCGATATGTGCGACCCCAGGATCCCCATTTCTCGGAACATGATGAACATAGGAATCATCGTTACCTGGGCCGGAATCATCATGGTGCCCAAGTAGATCCAGAACAGGACCTCGGATCCGGGGAACCGCTTGAACGCGAACCCGAATGCCGCGAGCGAACACACGATCACGTTCATCACACACGCAAGAACCACAACTATCGCGGAGGTCAAGATCGCGGACCCGAATCCTTGAACCGTGAACAGGTTGACGTAGTTTTCGAGCGTGAATCTTTCTGGCGTGATGAAGAACGTCAGTTTCGTGGTTTCCTGCAAAGAGCTCACAACCATAAGCAGGAAGGGCGCCACCGCGAGCACTAGCAGCACTGCCACGAAGAACCACAGGATGCCTTTTCCGATACGAGCCACCATTTTAGTTCTCACCGTCCTTCATCAAAGCCTTCTGCAACGCGGAGAACACGATGATGATGACGAGCAGGACCATCGCGATAGCCGACGCGCTTCCCATTTGGAAAAGCTTGAAGCCCTGCTGGTAAATCGCCATGACGATTGTGGTGGTTGCGCCTCCCGGGCCGCCACCGGTCATGATGTACACGAGGTCGAACACTTGGAACGACCAGATCGTCGAAAGGATGACGCACAGCAGGGTGACCGGCCGCAAGCCTGGAAGGGTTATGTGAAGGAACTGTTGCACGGGGCCAGCCCCATCAACCGAGGCTGCCTCGTAGCGCTCCGCGGGTATGTCAAGCACACCCGCGTAGAAGAGGACGAGGAAGTAGCCGATGTTCTTCCAAGCGCTGACAGTAATAACAACGGCCATCGCCCACGTGGGGTGTCCAAGGAAGTTCACCGGATCCACGCCCAGGTAGCCGAGGATCGAGTTAAAGAACCCGGTGTCTCCCGAAAGCATGAAGCGCCACACCGTACCCACCAAGATGAGCGACGCCACTACGGGGACAAACAGTACCGACCGTACGAAGCCGGACAGCCACTTTTCTTTTGTCCTAGAAAGGAGGTCGGCTAGCACGATGGGAATGAAAATCTGCAACGGCACGGTGAAGACCGTGTAGATCACCGTGTTTTTCAGAGCGGCCCAGAACTTCGCGTCGTTGATTAGCTTCTCGTAGTTCGCCCCGCCAACCCACGAGGGGTCGGAAAGCACGTCGTATTCCGTGAACGACAAGTACACGGTGTAGATAATCGGGATGATCGCGATTAGCAAAAGGACGCCAAAAGATGGGAGGACGTACGGGATCCCGCTCCACCTTTCAAGCTTGCTCTTGCGTTTGCTGGGAGCTGCTGAGACAGGGGTAGCCATTAGAAGACTTTCGTTTACGGGTACGGTTTTGGCAAGGCGTGGTGCTGGGAGTCAGCACCACGCCTTTCTTGCGAGTCGCAAGCTATTGGAGCATCGCGTTAGCTTCCGCCGCCGCGTCTGCGAGTGCCTGTTCGGGGGTCTTTTGACCGTTAATCATCTGTTGGAGGTTCTCGTAGAGCACCTGGTAGGTACCGGTTCCGTTGGGAATCACAGGAAGCGGGTGCAGCATGTCAGCCTTGTCGGCGTACATTTGTACAAACTCTTCCGGATAGTTCGGCGTCTCGTCCTTACCCAGCGGAGGGAAGGCAGCCTGCGTGTGTAGCTTCTCCATTTGCGGGCCGGCAGTTACAAACGAAATGAGGTCGTAGCACAGCTGCGGGTCTGCACACTTCTTCAAAACCGTGAGCGAGTCCGACGCGATGAACGTGCCTTCTTCCTTGTTCGTGAGGGACGGTACGAAGCCCCAGTTAATGCCAGCATCCGTCCACTTTTGCATGTCCTGGTCGGACGTGATGACGAAGCCCGCCTTGCCTTCTTCGAAGTCTTTTCGTTGCGTCTCCGGAGTGGTTCCCGTTGCCGTGTCGTCAAGGACACCTGTTTCGCGCATCTTCATAATGAAGTTCGCTGCTTCAAGAACCTCGGGAGAATCAAAGTTAGTGGTGGATCCGTCCTCTGCGAAAAGATCCCCACCGGCCTGGTAGACGAACGGGAAGAACAAACTGTTCATCGAACCGCGTGCCGGGTCTCCCCAACTTGCCGTGTAGGGTTTGATTCCCGCTTCCTTTAGTTTCACACCGGCGTCGATGAATTCCTCCCACGTCGTCGGAGGCTCCGCACCGGCTTGTTCCAGGAGGTCCTTGTTGTAGAACAGGACGCGTGCGCCACCTACGATTAGGGGGATCGCGTACTGCTTGCCGTCGAACACGCCGTTCTTAAGGAAGTAGAAGTTATCCTCCTGCTCGCTTGTCACCATGTCCGTCATGTCTACAAGCTGATCTTTGACGATGTAGTCCCCAATCATCTCCGAATACATGTATCCGACATCCGGACCCGCATTCGAGGAGATACCCGTTAGGAACTTAGTTTCGTACGCATCCCAAGGAATAACGCTGATATTGACCTCTACGCCACGTTCTTCTTCGAACGGCGCAACAATCTCGTCCCACAGCGCCTTGTCCTGGTTATTCGCTGCAAGCGGCGGAACCCATAGTTCTAATTCCGATGGGGATGAGGTCGTGTCCGGGGACCCTCCCGAACATCCTGCCAGTAGCGACACGCTTGCTGCCGCTACCACCAGTGTTGTTAGTGAGCGTTTCATTATTACTCCTGACTTTCGTGGCGTCTTTGCCGACGTGAAAAAGCTTAACCTAACAAAACCCAGTTTCGCAACCCCTTTTAGATACCTATTTATAAACTTGTTATGTATACTGAATTCATGGTGATTCCATTAGCAAATTCCGCTGTTGCGCCGGGCGAATATGCGCTTGCTTCCACGCGTGAGAACTCCGTTAACGCAGTTCTTGACGTGCTGGCATCCGAGCCTTTCACGTTCACGATTACAGAGATTTGTCGGATCACCACGCTTTCACGACCCACGGTTACGCGCATCCTTAACGACCTCATTGACCTTGATGTTGCAAACGCGCAGACAGCATCCAGGTCGCACTCTTCCGGCGGGCGCAGGCCGCAAATCTTTTCGCTAAACCGGTTCCATCACTGCTCGGTGGTGCTACGCGTCAACTACGACGTGGTGGAAGGGTGGGCGATAGATGCTGCTGGGGGGATCATAAAAAGTGTTTCCCTGCCTCCGGTATCCGCGGGAGACATTTCGGACAGGCTTGCGGGCGCGTTAACTCAAATATTGCAGGCCGTGGACTCCACGGTTTACGCCGTAGCCGTTGTGGTTATGGGCATTGTGGACCAAGGACGAGTCGTACGGTCCGAGTCGTTCCCCGAACTGAACTCGAACTCTTGGATCGGTCAGCTGAACGCGATCCTGGATGACTTCGACCAAAGTGCGCGCGTTGTCGCGCTAAACGACGCGAAGGTCGCCGCCAAGTGGATGTACAGCCAGTGTTGCACTCTGGGCGTGGGGCCTGAATCCATGATCGCCATTCACTGCTCGGAAGACTTCGGTTGCGGCCTCGTATTTGGGGGGAACCTACTTGAGGGCGCACACGGCGCGGCCGGGGAAATCCTGCAAGACGAGGGGTCCATGTGGTCGAAGGCCTCTAGCTTCCTGCGAAAAATTGAACAAGACCAAGACGTGTCCCTTCGCGAGTTCTTCGCGAACGCCGAAGCCTACGACCAAGAAAACGCGTTCATTGAACCACTCGGGCGACTGATGGGTAAAGCACTTTCCAGCATGGTTTTAACGTTGGATCCCGACGCGGTCGCTATCGGTGGAGCAATCGTAGACTGCGGGCCACGCCTGCTGACCGCGATCGAACAGGAGCTTCGAAAGGCCACTCCCACTCCCCCCAGCGTGCACGTGTCACCGCAGGGAGCTCAATCCGTCAGCGAAGGCGCGAAAATGCACGTCCTCGCCGAAGCTAGGCGCACAACCCTACAGCGAGTTCTTCCTCCTGCCGACCAAAACCACTAGGCCAGCAACCAGGAGAGTCGCTCTCAGCGTTGCGAGGCCGGTGAACTCTACGCCCGTCCTCACTAGCGAAAAACCACCCTGACACGGTTCAACACAAGCGTTCGCATGCCTGGCGGCGACAGCGCGAAAGCGCGGAACCAAATTGGGGTCCGCGCTTTTTAACTATTTGGGGGCGAACCCTGCCGGATCCGCCCCCAGTGTCTGTGACACGTTTTTACGACTTGTACTTAGAAGTCCCAGTCGTCGTCCTCAGTATCCTCAATGTCTCCAATGACGTAGGAGGATCCGGAGCCGGAGAAGAAGTCGTGGTTCTCATCCGCATTCGGCGACAACGCCGCAAGGATCGCGGGGTTCACGTCGGTAGAGTCTGCCGGGAACAGCGCCTCGTAACCCAAGTTCATGAGAGCCTTGTTCGCGTTGTAGCGCAAGAACTTCTTCACATCCTCGGTCAGGCCCAGCGGATCGTACAGATCCTCCGTGAACTTCTCCTCGTTCTCGTACAGTTCGTCAAGCAGTTCGAACGTGTAGTCCTTCAACTCCTGCTGGCGTTCCGGTGAAGACTCGCGCACCGCAAGCTGATACTTGTAACCAATGTAGTAACCATGAACGGCCTCATCGCGAATAATTAGGCGAATCAAATCCGCAGTATTCGTGAGCTTAGCGTGCGCAGACCAGTACATGGGCGCGTAGAAACCAGAGTAAAAGAGGAAGGACTCAAGCATCGTGGATGCGACCTTCTTCTTCTCCGGATCGTCACCAACATAGTACTTGTTAATAATGCGAGCCTTGTTCTGCAGCTGCTCGTTCTCTTCAGACCAGCGGAACACGTCATTAATTTCCTCGGTCGAAAGCAGAGTCGAGAAAATCGACGAATACGAACGCGCGTGCACCGACTCCATGAACGCAATATTCGTAAACACGGCCTCCTCGTGCTGCGTGCGCGCGTCAGGAATCATCGAAACCGCGCCAACCGTGCCCTGCAACGTGTCCAGCAACGTGAGGTTCGTGAACACCTTATTCGTCATATCCTTCTCAGCCGCGTTCAACGTACGCCAAGACGGAATATCATTCGACAACGGAATCTTTTCCGGCAACCAGAAGTTACCCGTCAAACGGTCCCAAACTTCCAGGTCCTTCTCATCTTCAAGCTTGTTCCAGTTAATCGCTTCAAAGACCCGATCGTCCTCACGAAAGACGCCCACAATGCCTCCTTGAATGGGTCAAAAAATCATCCCCATAATCATTACACGAAACGAGGACGATATCTTTTGCAGTTTCACACATCACGCGCGAGGGCGGGGCTGCGGGTGTGTGTCACGTTCGCCGGGGCGCTGGGCGGGTTTTGCTGGGCGCGTCCGGCGCTGCCTGCCGCGCCGGACTACGGGTAAAAACCGGCGCGAGGCCGCGGCAATACCTACTTTCTTAGTAGGTAGTACGCGAGGCCGCCCGTAGCGGCACCCAGGCACAGGGCTTGACGAACGTGCGGGAACTTTTTGCCTTGCTTCTTGCGGCGCTCACCGCGGTGGAGGATGTAGCGCTCCACCACCGAGTTCACCTTCAGGGCCGTGACCGCGCCGCTAACTCCGATCGCAACTTGGGCGGCGGGAGGCAGGTGACCGAGGTTGTCTTTCCAAAGCTTCTGGCAGTTCTCTAGCGCGACCTGAACCTTATTGTCATCGTCATTCAGGTGGTAGTAGTACGACCCCAGTCCGCCGAGCAGCGCCGTCTTCGCGACGAACCGAACCGCGGACGACTTCGTCACGTCCGGCATCGCATACCAAACAAACGTTGCGGCCCCCAGCACGCACGCCTCAGACGAGCGAGGGTTATCGACGCTCCAGTCGTGAAAACGCTCGAACGCGTCTACCAGCTGATCCTCAACATTCAAGTTTTCCAGCTTGTTCATGGCGTTCCTTTCGTTGAAAACAGTCCCTTCCAGCTTAATCGCCACGCCGTTTCCGCGCGCGCTTGTTGACACAAAACCCCCGCAAGCGCGGGCGGGCGCGTGGGTGGCGGGCGTGTGGGTGGCGGGCGCGCGGGTGGCGGGCCGAAGTCCGGCCCGCGGGTGAGGGATGCCCGGCTGGAGGTTCGCGGGCGCGTGGCATGGAGTTTCGCGAGCACGCGGGTGCCGGGTAGCGTGTCGCGCGCGGGATACAGTGCCTGGGATACAGTTCGGCGCCCTCACGTGCCAAAATCACGGTCACGCAAGAGCGCCTGAACGTTTACCTGTAGTGGGGTTTACTTGAGCGCCCTCGCGAGCGTTTCAATGATCATTGCAAGCGAGATCGCACCCGCGTCCGGTGTGCCCAGCGATTTTTCGCCAAGGGGACGCGCGCGGCCAACTTTGGCGACAAGGTCTTTGGTGCGGTCCGCTCCAGCCTTCGCGGCGTCGGCGGCATCGTCCCAGGATTTGCCGGACTCCAGGGCTTCAACCGCGGGAGTGAACGCGTCAACCATCGTCTTATCACCCGGCTTCGCACCACCCAGCCGCGTGACGGCATCCAATGCAGCGCGTGCCGCGCCCGTCAGCGTGGTGCCAGTTGCCTTATTTTCGTCGCCGAGGACGGAGCCAAACGCTGTGATTAGCGCGCCCCACAAGGCACCCGAAGTTCCACCGGCCGACGCGGACCACGCGTCCCCCGCGCCCGCAAGCACCGTGCCCGCGCCACCACCGTCAGCGGCGAGCCGTTCAGCTTGCTCCACCGCGGCCTTGGATCCGCGCGCCATGCCGATCCCGTGGTCACCGTCGCCCGCCACAGAGTCGATCTGGCCCAGTTCCTTTTCCTTCTCTTGCATGAGTTCCGAGATCGCCCTCAAAACGCCAAGCGCCTTTTCTGCTAATGCTTGCGACTCTTCACTCCCCCGCTTCGCGACGGTCACGGGTTCCGGAGCGGACGCAAGTTGGGTGGTGTCCGCTTCGGGACGTTCCATGTTGCCCTTGCGGTACGCGGGCGTGTCGCAGGGAGCGAACCAGTATTTTTCGATCTCATCATCCAGCCACACGAGCGTGAGGGAAACACCGGCCATGTCCAGGGAGGTCACGAACTCGCCGACTTCGCCCTCAACAATCTCGAGGTCCGCGTCGCGCAGGCGGCGCGCAATATCGCGGTAGAGGACGAACATCTCTTCGTACTTGGTGTCGCCCAGGCCGTTGACGATTGCGATGACCCGGTTGCCGGGATTTTCGGGGCGGTCGGCAAGCAGGCCGTCAACTAGGGTTTTCGCGACGTCGTCGGAGGTGCCGAGGGGTTTTTCGTCAACGCCGGGCTCACCGTGGATTCCCAGGCCGATACCCATCACGCCCTCGTCTAGTGAAAATAAGGGGCCATCCGCGCCGGGGAGCGTGCATCCGGAGAACGCGACGCCGAACGAGCGAGTGCGTTCGTTGACGTTGTTGAAGACGGCTTCGACTTCGTCGATGGAAAGGCCAGCTTCCGCGGCGGCTGCAGTGACTTTGAATGTTGGGAGGTCGCCTGCGATGCCGCGGCGCTTCAAGTGCTCGTCGGGGCCGCCCGACGCGATGTCATCCGTGACGGCGAGTGTGCGCGCGTCGATACCTTCAGAGCGGAGGCGTTCGACGGCCTGCCCGAAGTGGAGGACGTCGCCCGCGTAGTTACCAAAGCCGATGAGTACGCCGGCGCCGCGGTCGGCTGCTTTCGCGACCGAGTAGGCTTGCGCAGCGGACGGGGAGGAGAAGATATTGCCGGCAACAGCTCCGTCGGCGAAGCCGGGGCCAACCCAGCCGGCAAACGCCGGGTAGTGGCCGGAGCCGCCACCCACAATCAGCGCGACCTTACCTTCTTCTACTTTCGTTGAGCGGACTACACCGCCGTACACGGGCTTCACCCATGCGCTGAACGCGTCAGCAAATCCTGCGAGTGATTCTGCCGGGAAGTCTTCGGGGTCATTTACCAAAACTGTCATTACACGTCCTCGTGGTTTGATGTCGTTTTGTAAGTGGCGTTTTCTTAGCGTCGTTCTTGGTTCCTGCCTGGCGGCACCTGCTAGGTGGCGCCTTTTCGCTTCGGCGTCTTTGGTGCCCGCCTACCGGTTCCTGCTTGGCGGTGCCGGCCTGGCGGCACCGTTCAGCTTCGATGCCTTTCGCTTCGGCACTTTGGCTTCGGTGCCTTTTGAAGCGAACACGTCGAATGTGACGCTCTTATAGAATATCAAGGGAAGTGCTAAGTTTCGCAGGAAGTTGGTTAAAAATGAAGGCTGCAGTGTTAAATTCGCCGGGTGACCTGCAACTTGTTACCAGGGAGGATCCGAAGGCGGGTCCGGGTGAAGTGATTATTAGAACCGCTGCGAATACGCTGTGCGGCACTGATTATCGCTTGTTTACGGGTGCGAAGACTGCCGGGGTGCGTCCGGGCGTTGTTCCTGGGCATGAGGTTTCGGGGTTTATTTTTGAGATTGATGAGGGCGCCGCGAAGTTCTTGCCAGGTGTGAAGGTGGGGCAGCAGGCAACAGTGTCGATCGTGGTGTCATGTGGGGCGTGTCGGAATTGTTTGCGCGACATGGAGCATTTGTGTGAGAACTTGGAGCTGTTTGGCTACGGGATTGATGGGGGTTTGCAGGAGTACATTAGGGTGCCTGCGCGGGCGGTGGCTCGCGGGAATGTGATTGTGACTGATAGGGAGTTGGATCCGAAGGCACTGTGTTTGGCGGAGCCCTTGTCGTGTTGTTTGAACGGGATCGACAATTATCGTGTTGAGGTTGGCGACACGGTGGTTGTGCTCGGGGCGGGTCCTATTGGGTTGTTGCATACGCAGTTGGCGTTTGCGATGGGTGCGGGCCGCGTGATTGTGTCGAACAGGTCGAAGCCGAGGCGCGATCTGGCGGAGAAGTTCGGCGCGATTGGTGTGGATCCGTCCTCGGAAAGTTTGGAAAAACGTGTTCGCGAGTTGACGGGCGGGGATGGCGCGGACGCGGTTGTCGTGTGTATCGGCGCGCCGGAGCTGGCGGATGAGGCGCTTATTTTGGCGCGTGAGGGCGGGCGCGTTAACTATTTTGCGGGATTCCCGAAGGGCTCGACGTCTACGATGGAGCCGAACTTGATCCACTACAAGGAGCTACAGGTTACGGGTGGGTCGAATGCTCGCCGACGTGACGTGAAGCGCGCGATTAAGATCCTGGAGTCCGGCGCGATTGATGTGGATGCGATGATTACGCACGAGTTTCCTCTGTCGAAAGTTCACGACGCTTACGACGCTGTCAAAGATCGCGTGGGCGTCAAAATCGCAGTAGTTCCCGACTAACTCTCTGACTCTCTGACTCTCTGACTTTCTACTGGCCGGGCATCGCAAGATGCCCGGCTTTTCTACGCGGTGCACGTTTGCGTGTTTATGGGTTGGGCCAGGGGTTGGTTTGGCAGCCGCGCATGTTGAGGGTTTGTTGGAGCATGACGGGTGCTGTGGCGCCGGGGGCGGGGCAGGGTGCGTGGCCGTGGCCGATGGCGTGACCAACTTCGTGGGAGATTACGTATTGTCGGTATTCTTCGATTGTGCCGCCGGCTTGCAGGAAGGGGCTGGCGCCGTAGGCCCAGCGTTCAATGTTGATTGCTGTGTATTGGTTGTTGTTGCAGGATGTTTGCCCCATGGTTTTGAGGGGCGCGCAGAGTTTGTCGACGAGGTTTGGGGATGCGAGGATGATGCGCGTGTCTGCTTTGGTGGGGTCGTTGATTTGTTGGAAGTTGCGTCCCCAGCCGTGCTTGTTGTTGAGGGTTGCGGATACTTCGCGTGAGAATTCTTCGCCTTCGACGGGTAGGCCTTGGTCGATTTCGATGGTGTAGGTGAAGGGCTCGCCTTGGCCCGTGGTGAGGCCGTCGGGCGCGTTGATGAGGGTGGGTTTGCCGATGCCTTTGCCGATGACGTCGGTGGAGGTTAGGCCTCCGGAGAGTGTTTTTGTGGGGCGCGGGTCGAAGATGCGCCCTCGTGTTCCTTGTTTGCCGATGGCGATGAAGCGGCTTGAGGACGCTCCTGTGAGTCGGTTGGCTGTGGCGACGGTTGTGATGGCTTCTTTGGTGGAGGTTTCTGGGGCGATTGGGATTAGTGGGCCTGTGGAGGTGCCGGCTGCGAGGATCAGGCTCGCGGGGTCGTCGATGGGCACGAGTGAGGTTGTGACTGTGGGGTCGAGGTTGCGTGCGGACGCAGCGTTGAGCGCGATGGTGGTGGTGGAGGATCCTGTGTAGCGGCTTTTCATGAAGTCGCGGGAGACTTCGTCTAGTAGGTCGCTACTGATTTTGCCTGTGCCGACGACGTATTCGGGTTGTAGTTCGGCGAGGAGTGTTTTGACTTCGTCGGTGGTTTTTTCGTCGATGAGGACGATTGGGCCTTGGCCGATTGAGCCGGCAACTGCGGCTAGCGGCATGATTGCGGCGATGCTTTGGTTTGCGTCGATTAGGTAGACGCGTCGCGGCTTGTTGGGGTAGAGGTTTTTGGCGAGTTGGATTGATGTGTGGATCGCGTCGGGCGCGTCCCACGTTTGGGTGGTGACTTGTTGCGGGGTTTTGTTGCCGCTTGTGAGGTTGTTGTGCGCGGTTTGGGATGCGTCGCGTGCGGTGTTGATGGTTTGGGTGGGGATGGAAGCTTGGCCGCCGACTGCGATTATGGTTTTGGGACGTAGGCGTCCAATTTCGGAGATGATTCGTTCGTTGATTGCGCCAGTGTTGTCAGTAAAGAGGACGGGTCCAGGTCGCTGTGATTTGACGGCCGCGGTGATGCCTGCGGATGCGGCTGGGTCGTGGGGGTTAACTAGGTAAACGGTTTCGGCGGTGTTTGGGAACGCGTGGGTGGATGCGGTGATGGACGCTTCGATAGGGTCCTGGTCGTAGCGGACCATGCTGATTTCACCGTCAGAGTTCGCGGCAACCACCACTGCTTGCGGAACCCGCACGTCTGCGGTTGCCTGCGAGAGTTGCACTGCCGCGCTCGCCTGCGGAACTTGCGCTGCCGCGCTCGCGGCTCCCACCTGCGGAACTTGCGCTGCCGCGCTCGCGGCTCCCGCTTGCGGAACTTGCACGTCTGCGGTTGCGGTGCCCGCTGGGATTGCGGCGAAGAACATGGAAAACGGCAGGATGAGCGCCGCCCCCGAAATTAGTGGACGGAACTTCTTCAACTGCTTTGTTGTCATGGAGCGATTCACTCCCCTCGTTTCCCAGGCCGTATTCGCATTTGTAAACTATGTTACGCAAGTTTGCCACACGTCACACAACGCAAATTATTTACTGCTGAACCTGTTGACGCAAGACTTAAATCTTGAATACTCAACACGCCGCGCGGAACCGTTATCAAAATGTAATCATACCGCGCATTACGGGCGAGAATCCACTTCCGCACTTCTGTCCGTTCCCGCCCGCTTCAATGCTTCGATCCACTTCGAATCAAATACGAAATTGGGCCGAGATCGATATGTCCCAAAAAGGAGTTTTTACTCCTCCGCGAGATCCATTAGTTTGCGCAGTACGCGTGCGCCGTCGGCGCGCAGGCCGTCGTGTTGATACTCATTCGTCACCCACGTGCGCACGCCAGCCAGCTGCGCCGTTTCCAGTGAAAGCCCCGTCGGCACAAACATGTCCTCAAAATAAACCGCCGCAGCTGCAGGAACTTCGTTCGACGCCAAATGCTCCGGATAATACAACGGCCCCCACTCCGTGAAATCCGCCAACCTGTGCGCCAACTCGCGCAATGGCCGTAACGCCGGATCTTCCTCAAACACAAACGGGTAAATATGCTCACCCGTCAAATAAATGGGATCACCCGAATCGTAATCCGGCTCCGGAGCAAAACCCGCCTCCAACTGCGCAACAGACAAACCAAACCCTGGCGCCCCCACAAAACCAGAACCAGCAGAGAAGGAAGACGCGTCACCAGAGAAAGCAGCCGCGTCAGCGGGCAAGGAAGCAGCGTCAGCCGAAGAATCGGAACGGAAACCAAGCTCGCCCTCGTACAATAAACGCGACGCAGCCCACGACGTGGACCGTCCCTGAAGGGCGGGAGTGGATCCAGCGTAAATCGTTTCGTGTAGGAGGGCGTACATGGGTGAGGCGCCCATCGAGATTTGGCGGGCCGCCATGTCTAGGAACTCGGTGGAAAGGCGTTTTTCGCCGCGGACTGTGACGAATGGACCCTCGAAGAAGTAATGCAACTGGTCGAACCCGGTCGTCGTGCCAAGCATCATCCCGAGCATGCGCAGGCGGCGTGAGGAGAGGCGCTCACCGGTTGGGAGGAGCTCCTCGTGCGAATCAAGATGCCTCAACACGTCACGCAACACGCCACGATCCGCGGGATACCGGGCGAAAAACACCTCATTACGAGCCGCAGTCGCGCGATACGTCAACCGGTAAATATCATCCACGCTCGTCAGGCCAGGCAGGCCGCCCGTGAAATAAACGCGTGAAAGGCCCTCAGGGTGCATACTCAGGTAGGTCGTGTTGATAAAACCGCCATACGACTGGCCGAGGCTCGCCCACGGCCTCCCACCATTAATTAACGCACGCAGGCGCTCCGCGTCTTTCACAATCGAATCCGCGCGGAAATGCTTCACATAATCCACCTGCTCGTCGACAGAATCGAACTCAGACAGGGTGAGCTCATCCAAACGTGACGACAACCCCGTACCGCGCTCATCCATTAGGATCACGCGGTGCGTCTTGAGGGCCTCACCAATCCACCCATCCCGAAAATTCCCAGGACGCGGGCCACGACCCCCAGGACCTCCCTGCATGAAAATGAGGGCGGGCTGGTCCGTGTTCGACCCATCAGCATCCAGCGTAAGTTCGCGCGCAAACAACACAATCTGCCTGCCACTCGGATCCGCATAATCCAACGGAACACGAACCCGATGCTCCGTCACATACACCCCGTGCTGCCTATACGACACGCGCGTATGATCCGGCACATCCTCCTCCGGGACTGGGGCCGGGGTTGGGGTTGAGGCCGACGCGGGGACGGGTGCCGGGGTCGACGCGGGGGTTTTGCTTGCGCGTGTAGGCGCAGATTCCGAAGTCTGCACAGGAGCCGTTTTTGCGCGAGCAGTCGACGTTGCCGAGGTCGCATTACCACGCGCAGGGGTTGCGTTCGCGCGCACAGGAGCGGGCGCCGCAGATTGCGCCGGTTCGCCCTCATCAAACGAAAACAAAGAAGGGGCGTCAGAAGCAGGAGAGGAAGTAGAGCCCGCCACAGGAGAGGAAGATTCAGCGGAGGGTGCGTGGGAGAAGCCGGGGCCGGTCTTCACTTCGCGGCCGTCGCGGATGGCTTCTGAAGCGCCGCGAGCGTAATCATCAGCCTTCTCGTTCATCTCGTGATTCGCGTGTCCGCGGACCCACTCAAACGTGACCGAAATGCCGCGCCGCTTACGATCGTTAAGCTCCTCGTCAAGAGCCTCCATGATCTCCCGATTCGCAACCGGCTTCCCATCAGCCTTCTTCCAACCCTTACGCTTCCAGTTGAAACGCCACTTCGTGAGCGCATTGATCACGTACTGCGAATCCGCGTAAATGAGAACATCCTCATCCACACCCCTCGTTTGACGCAGAAAATCAAGAACCGCGAGAAGCTCCCCCACATTGTTCGTACTTTGCGCGAGGGCGCCCGCACTCCAATTCTGCTCGTCCATAAACCAAGCCCAACCCGCCGGGCCCGGATTGCCAAGAGAAGATCCATCAGTCGCCACAATCAAAGTCATGACCCCATTCTAAACAGACCACCCCAAGCAACACTTCCCACACACATATTTTCGTATTACGATATTGGTATGAAAGAGACGATAGCGGGACGAGAGGTTACCGAGGAACAGATCTCCAAATGGGTCGACGAGGCTGAGGCCGGCTACGACCCCGCCGAACTAAAAAAGCGCGGGCGCCCCGGGCCGGGACGCCCCGGACGCGGGACTTCACCAAGCCAAGTCGTAGCCGTCCGGTTCACCTCCGAAGAGTTAAAACAAATCGACGACCGCGCCCGCGCCGCAAACATTTCAAGGTCCGCTCTAATTCGCGAAGCTGTCCTATCGTGAGCATCTCCCTACATCCCTCCGCACGAAAGCATCAACTACGTGGTGGGTAATGAACTAGTGATTCATGCGATGAAGGCGCGGAGCAAATATGTCGGTTTGCTAAATTGATGGGCATGGCAGAGAACAGTTTCCACGGCAATCGTAGCGACAGGTACCGTAGCGCAGGCACGTACCGGGGTGATAGGGACACGCGCGGTCGTGGCCCGGCCCGGTCGCACCGCGAGTTTGAGCGCCGGCCCCACCGCGAGTTTGAGCGCCGCTCGGGCTCCGACCAAGACTTGATTGACAGGTTCCACGAGATTGACGGCCGCAACTACGGCCAGTACAAGTCCGTGATTGGCGACTACGACTACGGAGACTTCACCCTCCACATCGACCGCGTCCAGTCCGACCCGTACGCCCCGCCCTCACAACTACGCGCGACGTCCAACCCCAAACGCATGGGGATCCCTGAAGACCTACTGCAAACGCGTGATCAGAGGCTCGCCGTCGCGGACTTCCTCGCCCGCGAATTCGCCCGCAATAGCGCAAAATCACAAGAAATCCGCATCGCTCGTTGCGGTCAGGAAATCCTAGAACGGTCCTACGCGTCAGTCGACCCCACCACCGTCGAGCTGCGCTTCCAATGCCAGTTCCCCGCCCGCGGCCGCACGATCCTCGGCCGTTCCATGGCGCGCCTCGCTGACGTCGACATTCCCTACGCCGTTATGGACACGTTCGATTTCATTTCCGAGGACGCCGCTGGCCACCTCGAAAGCTTACGCAAACACGTCGAAACCTATGTCGACTACCGGGCGCTCCAGGCCGCCCTCACAGAAAACAACTGGATCGGCTTCGTCGCGAACAACTCGACTCTTGCCCGCAGGTCCGGCATTTCAGACCTGCCCATGGACGACTCCGTCACATTCACGGCACCGGAATCCTTAGCGCAAACGGTGACGCTCCCCCATGCGGGCGAAGTCACCGGTATGGCCCTGAAACCCGGTATCACCGTGATTGTCGGCGGCGGATACCACGGCAAGTCCACACTGCTTAACGCCCTCCAACGTGGCGTTTACGCGCATGTTCCCGGGGACGGCCGCGAACTAGTCGCCATTGCCCCTGACGCCGTGAAAGTGCGTGCCGAGGACGGGCGCGCTGTCACCTCGGTTGACGTTTCAGCCTTCATCAACGACCTGCCCGGGGGCGCCGAGACGACCTCGTTCTCCACAGAAAACGCGTCCGGGTCAACGTCGCAGGCAGCCTCAATCGTGGAAGCTGTGGAACTAGGCTGCCCCGTACTGCTTGTGGACGAAGACACTTCGGCTACGAACCTGATGATTCGTGATGAGCGTATGCGCGAACTCGTGGCTGACGACAAGGAGCCGATCACTCCGTTCGTAGACCGCATTGGCGGCCTCTCCGCGAAAGGCGTGTCCACAATCCTGGTGATGGGCGGCTCGGGCGACTACCTGGATGTTGCCGACCTCGTGCTAATGATGGATAACTACGAGGCCCGCGACGTCACGGGCCGCGCGCGCGAGGTTGTCGAAGCTCAGCCGCGGGAGCGTTCCGACGTTTCCGACTTCCCCGAGGTTCGCCAACGCGTCCCCATGCCGTTGAAGGCGCACGGGGGGAAGGCGAAGACCAAGTCGAAGGGCCTGGACAACATTTCGCTTGACCGTCAAGACATTGACGTGTCTGACGTGGAGCAGATTGTGGATTCGGGTCAGACGGAGGCGATCGCATGGGCGATCCGGGCGCTCACCGACTCAGAGCGCGCGACTGCTTTCGACGGGGAAACAACCCTATCCGACGCGCTCGACCGCCTGGAAGAAATCCTCGACCAGCACGGGCTGGACGGCCTCGGCGGCCCCGCGAAATCCGCGTTCATGGTTCGCCCGCGCCGCGTGGACGTCGCGGCGGCGCTAAACAGGTACCGTTCGCTGCGAGTGTCCTAGCCGTGTCGGCAGGCGTAGCAGCCCTGCGGACCTAGCCACCCTAACGGCCGCGCCCGCAGACTTACCTTCGCGTTGAAAGAGAGCTACCCCAAGGGATGCTTTAAAAGCACACCCTTGGGGTAACTTTTATGGCCGTCCAGCAGGCGTGGCCAGCGCGTTACGCGCGCTGGCCGTCGCTCAGCTAGTACGTGCCGGTGATGACGACTTGGGGTTCGCCTCCGTTGAGCTCGATGTGTCCGCGGACGGTGAAGTCGTAGGACTTCGGGTCTTCAACTTTGTTGGTGAAGAAGCTAATCCTTTCTATGGTTACTTCGCCGCCTTTAACGGTGAAGTCCAGCTGGTTGCCGTAGTCGTCGAATTCGACGAGTGAGGGCGGGCTGGTGAGCTCTAGGGAGTGGAGCTTGCGGTCTTGTAGCACGTACGGGCAGTCCGAGTTCAGGTTGTTCGGGGGCGTGACGCATTCGGTGGCGAAGT
The DNA here is from genome assembly GCA_030532405.1 of Actinomycetaceae bacterium. Lineage (GTDB taxonomy): Bacteria > Actinomycetota > Actinomycetes > Actinomycetales > Actinomycetaceae > Gleimia. The sequence continues at coordinate 46,896 of JAUNLF010000013.1, forward strand.
TGTTGGCTTCGCTTAGTATGAGGTCTTCGAGCGCCTGCGTGGGGCGCGGGTCGATTCGCACCGAGGATTCGGCTTGCGTGTCGATGGTGACCGGGTCGGCTTCGAAGTACTCGTTTGATTGGAGGCCGAACGTGTATGTGATGGGGTATGCGGGTAGTTCTAGGTAGTCCGTGTCTGTGACGCCTTCCGCGATTAGTTGCCCGTTTGCTGTGACTGTGGAGCAGTCTTTGCCGCATTCGATGTACACGTTGGATAGGGGCACGTTGCGTATTTGCCAGGTGTCGAACACGAGGTTGCGTTTGGGGCCTTCTACTAGGGTTACGGGGATTTCGTGTTGTAGCCCGTCTGTTCGTAGCGTGACGATTACTGTTCGTTCTGTTCCGCCGGGGTTTTCGGGCTGTTCGCCGTCCATCCAGCTGTTTCCCCAGTCTTCCGTGTCGTCGACGGCTAGGTCACCCAGGAGTCGCACGTCTTCGATTTGCGTGTTTCCTGGCTGGTTTGCGAGTACTTCTGCACTTAGGAGGGCGCGATCCGTGTCGGCAACACTGGGGTTGTGCATTTCGAACGCGGTTTGGGCGTCTCCGGCCAGGATGGCGTCGAAGTATTCTCGCGCGGTGTTTTCTGGCGTGTTATTTCGATTGAGGACGGACACGGCTATCGACCCGCCAATGGCTGCGACTGCTAGTACGGCCACGACTACGACGCCAGCGATGATGCGTTTCTTTGTCTTAGGATTCATCGGGCGCGGCTGTATCGGCTGTCCAGGTACGGGCTGGCCAGGCATGGGCTGGCCGGGTGCCGGTGGTTGCGCCTGAATTGGTTGCGCGTTTGGCCTTTGTTGGCCAGGCGCGGCCGGGGTTGGTTGTCCGGCTGTGGGTGGTGCCGGGGGCGCGGGTGGTGCCGGTGGTGCGGGTGGCGGGGTTTGTCCTGCGAAGTTGTTTCCTGTTTGTCCCGTGAGGACGGGCGTCGCCTGCGATGCTTGCGCTGATGCGGGCGCGCCCTGCGCGGGTGGCTGGGGAAGGGCAGCACTGGGGGTGCCTGTAGCGCCGGGCGTTGCCGGTGCGGGTTCCCCTTGGTACCAGGTGGTGACGGCTGTGGATCCGAGTAGGGTGACGAGGGGTTGGGGGATGGTTGTGAGGACGGTTCCGAGTAGTTCTGCGAGGACGCTGACTAGTGCCGCGGCGAGGATGATGGTGATGTAGCCTTGTTCGCCGAGTCCGATGCTGCCGTCCGCGACGGTCATGTTAACGCTGATTTTTGCGAGTAGTCCGAGTGTTAGGGAGACGGCGATCATGGCGGTGGGTAGTTGCCATACGCGGGCGATGTTGAATGTGCCGGTGCGTGGTCGGCGCACCATGACGTACATGGTGGCGGTGACGATTGCGAGGGCGGCGATGATGATGAAGAGGCTTATGACCCATGCTGGCAGGCCGAGTTGGTCGGAGAACATGGTGACTGTCATTGATCCGCTTGCTGATGGGATTATGGGGACGTTGCCGCCGGCGTGTATGGATCCTAGTAGTACGAATGCTGTTAGGTAGATGATGAGGTTTGGTAGGAATAGTAGGGCTATTAGGATGATGCCGACGAGGCCGCTTGGGGCTCCGCCTCTGATTAGGCTGTCTATGATCGTGATGATCAGTACGAGGGTGCCTGCTGCTAGGAAGGCCCCGGTGGTGGGGATGATTTCGTGGCGCAGTTGCTTCCACCAGGCGGGTCGGAATTCGATTCCGGTGGTGTTTAGGCGGGCGAGTAGTGTGGCTGTTCCGTTGATGAGTGTTACTAGTACCCATAGTTTGAGTGTTGATGGGCTTAGGGAGATGTCGAAGACTGCGCCGAAGGCGTCGCCGATCCCGAAGGAGTCCATGGAGCCGAGTGTGTCGCCGAGGTTGATGGGGTATTTCGCGAAGTTGAATATGATTGCGAGGATGGTTGCGATGATGGCGGCTTCAGCGAAGGATTTCGCGGCGATGGCGCGTTTCTTTGTGGGCGTGGTTTCGGGTGTGGCGTCGCGTCCGGTGCGCACCATGGTTCGTATGATCTGGTAGGTCGCTATGGCGGCTGCTATGTGTAGCGTGAGGGGCATCATTGCGCCGCTGACGGTGATTAGTGGGTTGGAGAGGCTGAATCCGCCTGCTACTAGTGTTGCTGCGGTGAAGAGTCTGAATTTTGTTGAGTCACCTTGGATTCCGGGTATATCTAGTGCGGATAGGTCGACTGTTAGTAGGAGTATCCATACGAGGGCGACGAGGCCGAGCCATACGAGGCCTGTGAAGGCGAGTACGGGTAGGCCTTTGCTGGTGAAGATGGAGCGTAGTTGTTCGACGACTTGGCGCGTGTTTTCGGATTTTGGTTTTGGAAGCTTCGGTAGTTGGGGCGCGGGTTGGTTTGTGCCTGGAGGCGCGGTGTAGGGCTGGTTTGGCTCGTAGGGGGCCACGGGGTTGGGGGTGGGTGTGGGCCCGTATGGGGGAGTTTGTCCTTGTGGTGGGACCTGGTTGTTGGGGGGTGTTTGTGGTTCTTGCCCGGGCTGGGGTTGTGGTTCGGGATTGTTTGTCATTGGGAACAGCCTTCTGTGTTGAACTGGTGCTGTTCCTAGTGTAATCGGGGTGTGCAGGTTTGGTTGGGTTGGTTGGGTATGGGTTTCCCCCGAGGTCGAAGGTTTTGCCTTTGGCCTCGGGGGAAACTGTTAGTGGTTGCTATTAGCTGTTGGTGCTCTTACGGGAGCGGGCCACCAGCATTCCGCCTGCTGCTAGCAGGGTGATAGCTAGTCCGATGAGTCCGGTGACTTGGACGCCGGTCTTGGCTAGGTTGCCGGTTCCGGTGTTGGTTCCAGGTGCGGGCTTGGTCGGAGTGTTGGTCGGCTTGACAACCGGCTTGTCGGTCGGCTTTACAGTCGGCTTGTCGGTTTGTTCGACGTCGGCCGGGCTGTTCGGATCGTTGGGATCGCTTACGGGATCCTTCTGGTCCGGGTTCGGGACCGTGTTGCCGTTTTCGTCAACCATGGTGTTGAGTTCGTCGCCGTCGTTGACACCGTCTCCGTCGGAGTCGGGGTTCAGCGGGTCGGTCGGGTCGCCCTTGCCATCGTTGTCGTCGTCGAACGGGTTGTGGTCGCCGCCGTTGACTTCGTCGCCATCGTTGATGCCGTCGTTGTCCGTGTCCGGAACGGTCGGGTCAGTTCCGAGGTCAACCTCTTCCTTGTCCGTTAGACCGTCGTTGTCGGTGTCAGCGTTGTTCGGATCGGTTCCGAGCTCGGCTTCTTCCTTGTCGGATACGCCGTCGCCGTCGGTGTCAGCCTCGTTCGGGTTGGTGACTGGGTCGGTCGCGTCCGGGTCGGTGACCGTGTTGCCGTTTTCGTCGACGATGGTGTTGAGTTCGTCGCCGTCGTTGACACCGTCTCCGTCGGAGTCGGGGTTCA
>JAUNLF010000027.1 GCA_030532405.1 Actinomycetaceae bacterium
CAAGCGGCCCAACCCAAGAACCGCAGCCAACCCAAGCCGCCCCAAGAACCGCAGCCACCCCCAAACACCCGCCGCCCCAACAAGACCCCAGTCGCCCCGATGGGACCCGAGACCTGTCGGGGCCCAAAAGATGCCCCCAGGGTTATCCACAGTTGTTGACATCGCTCTGGACGCGCGTCGTCTTATCTGCGACGGTAATCCCGTTGGCTCATCTGCCACTGCGTCTGGAGGAGGACTCATGCAGCTACGCGAAGGAACTTCCGTTTTCATCCGCTCGAACGGCGACGTGCAAGTAGGTTTAGGCCGCAAGAGCGCCATTGTTTCCGGACTGAGCCCCGCCGAACAGTCATACCTTCAAACCCTGCGATTCCCCGCCACCGGGAGTGACGCGGTCCAACGCGCCCGCAAACGCGGCATCCCGCAAGAGCGTGTCGTCCGCATCGAGAACCTTCTCGACAAACAAAAACTCATCCAGTGGGAGCCCGAACCCGAAGCCTCCCCCGACACTCAACGCCTGCTACGCCGCGACGGTGACACGTTCGCACTCGACGCCCGCCCCAACGCGCGCGTCGACATCGTCGCGTTCGGATGCGGCGACCCAGTCCAGCTGCTCAAGATGCGCCCGTACGTAGCCGCCCTCGTTGAATCACTAAAAGCATCCGCAATTACGCGAATCAGTTTCGACTACCAAGGACGCGACATGGGTTCGATGACGAGGACGGCTCTGAGCGAACTCGTCGGTCTAGAAAAACCACTAACATCGGACCCGCACTTCGTGATTGCACTATTCGCGCGAGCTTCCTCAGCTGCCATGGCATACCCGTGGCAGGAGGCCGGTATTCCGCACGCATCCGTCGTGTTCCACGAAGACTGCATCCAGGTGGGCCCCTTCGTGAGGCCCGGCAAATCTCCATGCCTAAAATGCGTGGACCGAAACTTCCGCGACATCGACCCGGACTGGCCCGCACTGCAAATCCAGTGCCGAGACCAACCATTCCCCGTGTACTCGCCGGACCTAACCAACACTGCTGCAGCCATGACCGCCCGCCTGGTCGTCAACGAGTTTGACGGCCACGGCACTGAACCCGGCGAAGTTCGCTTCATCGACGAAGACTTCGTCTGCGAACGCGCGACCTGGCCCAGACACCTAGACTGCGGATGCACCAACCGGCCTGACGCTCCGAACCCTGCCAAAGTCCGGACGGATGCGCCTGACCACGACCCGAAGCTACTAGCAGCGGCCGAGGAAAAACTCGCAGCCCTCGAGGCGAACATGGGTCGAACTCGTGAATGCGTAGGCGTTTAAAGGGCGTGAGGGCGTGCGCATCATGCTGTTCTACCAGACCACAAGCGAAACCTTGCTGGCCGGCATCACCAAGAGGCTAAAAAGTGCAAGCTCTGAGTCAGATTTTTGAAACGCAATCAGCGCGCATGCCCCAAAGCACCCAGTACACGCACACGCCCCAAAGCACCCAGTACACGCGCATGCCCCGAAGCACCCAGTACACGCGCACGCCAGAGGGCGACCGGCACACGCGCACGTCCCAAAGCACCCAGCACACGCAGCCACACCGGGATCAGGGGTGTACGTTCAGCTCGCGGGCACCTCGGCCGGCCAGCATGACCACGCTCTTGCCGAAACGCGCGAGTACACCCCACCCCGCGGGCGCAACCGCGCGTTCGGAGTCACTCGCCGGCGTGTTCGCGGATGATGGCGAGGACGTCCGCGCCGAACTTCTCCGCTTTGGTCGCACCAATGCCGGGGATCATGCGCAGCTGAGTCAGCGTCTTCGGCTTCACATCCGCAAGCGCAATCAGCGTGCGATCAGTGAAAATCGTGAACGCCGGTTTCGAACGCGCGCGAGACTGTTCGAGCCGCCATTCTCGTAGAGCCTCAAATAACCGTTTGACATCTTCGGGGGCTTCAGCCAGTTCGTCCGTGGATTTCGGCCTCGCGTGCTTTGGCTTTGCCGGCTTGTAGTATTCCTCGGGCCACATGCCTTGCAAGAAGCGAGAGTACTCGCGGGTCCTGCCCTGCCCGTTGCCGCGCATCTTCGCGTATGAAATCGTGAGCCGCGTCTTCGCCCTCGTGACGCCAACGTAGAGCAGGCGTAGTTCCTCCTCGATGGCTTCCGGTGTTTTCGCAAGCGAAATCGGTAGTAGCCCGTCGGAAACGCCGGCGAGGAACACAGCGTCCCACTCCAAGCCCTTCGCGGCATGCAAAGATGTGAGCGTCACGCCTGAAACAACGGGGGCAGCCTGCGCCTCTTCACGCTCGTTCAACTCCTTCACGAACGTGGGGAGCGTCAAATGTTTGCGTTCTATTGCCAGATTTACGAGGGCGTCCAGGGCATCCCAGCGTTCTCTAACAGCTCCCTGTCCGGCTGGCGGTTTGATCGTCCACCCCAGGTCTAAGGCCACGTCCTTTACAGCTTCAACGAGTCCCGTGTCGGACTCGAACCCCGGGCCGCCCAGGTCACGGTTCAGGGAGTCCATTTGTTGCTGAAGGACTTCGATCTCCTCAAAAACTTCGGACATGTCCTCATAACCAGATTCCGCGAGCGCGCCACCCAGCGCGTCTTCCAGCTGGGAGGCCAGGTTCGCTCCCTCGGAGTCGGCAGACGCCTCGGTGGCTCCCTCTTCGCGAGACCCCGCTGCGGAGCTGGCCCTCGAAACACCAGAAGCCCCTGAACCTCCGGAAGCCCGCAAGGTTCCGCCCGTAGAGATACGGACACCAGAGGCCCCGGGAGCACTTGCGTTGCCGGAGCTGGCCTGACCGGAAGCGGCACTGAGCCCGCCCTCGATACGTGCTTGCTGGCGGAGCATCACCATTGCGCGGCGGATTTCGTCCCGTTCAAAGAATTTGGTGCCTCCGCGGACGAGGTACCCAATCCCCTCGTCGGCAAGCGCCTGCTCGAAGGCCTGCGACTGCACGTTCGTGCGGTACAGGATCGCAATGTTCTCCAGTCCCATGCCGTCAGCGTGTAGGGCTTTGATTTGCCGCGCGATTCCGGCGGCCTCGCCCTCGTCGTGGGAGTACGCAACAAAGGAAACAGCCGGCCCACCATCGCGCTGCGCTTTCAATCGGACGGCGCCCTCAGGCATACCGGAGCTCGCCCTCGTGGATGACATTCTGGGGCCACCCGTCAACGCGGCGAACTTGGAGGGGCGTTTGCTGTGGACTCCGGAGACTTCCAGCACCCTGTTAGCGGTCGACACGATTTGCGGCGTCGAACGGTAGTTGCGGTTGAGTTGAACGCGGCGCGCGCCGGGATGGTACTTCTCAAAGTTGACGAGGTAGGACGGGTCAGCGCCCGCGAAGGAGTAAATAGTCTGCGACACGTCACCGACGACGCACACGTCGTGGCGGCCGCCCAGCCATTCTTGCAGTAGCGCGAACTGGAGGGTGGACACGTCCTGGAACTCGTCCACGACGAAGTTGCGGTATTGCGAACGGACGGCGCGCGCGACGTCTTCACGGTCTTGCATGATGCCGGTCATCAGTAGGAGGACGTCTTCGAAGTCGATGACTCCGCGCTCATCTTTGGCCGACTCGTAGGTCGTCAAGAGGTTCGCCATCGTGTCCGCGTCGAGGCCGGCAGGAGGTTCGCGTAGCGTGTCTTTCAGCGCGTCCGCGTACTTTTCGGGGCTAATCATGGAGACCTTCGCCCACTCGACCTCCGCTGAAATGTCACGAATCGCGGACTTATCCACAGCTACGCCGAGCCGCCCTGCCGCCGCAGCTACCACGGGCGCTTTGTAGTCCATGATCGCTGGCATCGGCCCACCAATAACATTTGGCCAAAAATAGCGAAGTTGCCGCAAAGCCGCCGAGTGAAACGTCCTCGCCTGCGCCCCAATCACACCCAGGTCTTGCAGACGGCTACGCATTTCCGCCGCGGCCCGCTGCGTGAACGTTACGGCGAGCACGGACTTCGGATCGTACGCACCAACCGCTGTACCGTACGCCAAACGGTACGTGATGGCACGCGTCTTACCCGTCCCCGCGCCTGCAAGTACCGCCAAAGGGCCCGTTACTTGGAGTGCAACCTCCGCCTGCTCCGGATCCAAAACCTCCAACAGTGCGTCCGCGACCTCGTTCATTCCGTCTCCTTCCTGGTACATAACCATTGTCGGTGATGCCACGGACATCAAGTTTTCTTCATTCAATTGTGGAGGGCGTGCTGGGAAGCTGCCTGGGGAAACCCGCAGCACTACGCGCTCCTGGCTCGGCTCACGCGCTCTTGGCGCGGCACGGCGCGGGGCAGGTCGGCCTGAGACCACACTCCCTCTAAACCGGGCGGCAAGGTCTGGCGCGGCGCGGGGTAGGCCGCCCGGGACCACGCTCCCCCTAAACCGGGCGGCAAGGTCTAGCGTGGCGCGGGGCGGCGAACGCGCTCCTGGCTCGGCGCGGGGCAGGTCGGCCTGGGGCAACGCTCCCTCTAAACCGGGCGGCAAGGTCTAGCGCGGCACGGCGCGGCGAACACTCTCGCGACCGTGAGGGAAAGCGCCAAAGTCTGCGAGTGCTCCGCCATTCGCAGCGCTCGAAGCTAACTGTCTGCCCCGCGGGTTACTGTTCGTCAGGCAGAGGCCCGCCGAACCATTGGCGGACCATCGCGCGAGCAATAGAGATAGGGCCAGGCGCCTCGACCTCGCCCGCCCTCATGGCATCTGCATATTCAGCGCGAGTGTAGAAGCGCGCCCAATCGATTTCGACGCCATCCACAACGGGTTCGACAGAGGCTCCGTCCACAACGCGAGCCCGGTACCCCAGCATGAGGGAGCGCGGGAAGGGCCATGCTTGAGACGCAACGTATTCGATGCGGTCCACATGGAGCCCGACTTCTTCCAACGTTTCACGCTGGACGGTCTGTTCGGGAGCCTCACCCATCTCCATGAACCCCGCAACAAGTGACGCGTAGTGGGGCCGCCACATCGCGTTATGAGCAACAAGGAGGCGATCTTCATCATCATGAATGGCCACAATCACCGAGGGGTCTGTCCTCGGATATTCGATCCTCGCGCACCCTAGGCAGCGCCGTTCCCAACCACCGGCAGAGTATTCCGTTCGCGCCCCGCAACGCGCGCAGAACGCTCCGTTGTCGTGCCATGACGCCAACCCCGCACACGTCGCCAAAAGCTGCATGTCCGTGGGGTCGACCACGTGTACCGTACGACGCAGGTCGGCATACCCTTCCATGTCGTTGGGATGTATTTGAATACCGAGGAGGACGGTGCTTTCGTCCACCCCGAGGAAGAACACCCGCTTAACCTGGTGATTCTCAATGCAGCCAAGCTGATGGCGAGCTCCCCCATCAGAGTTCGGAATGTAGCGGTGCCTTTCACCGACGAGGAACACGGCAGTACTATCCGGCTTGATACGCGCGGCGCTGTCTGACTGGCTCGCGACGGTTCTTGTTCCGGCGGTGCTGCCGGGCTTAGGGCCGGCGGTGCTGTCGGGCTTGAGGCCGGTGGTGCTATCGGGCTGGCTCGCTCGGGTGTTGGGGCCGGCGGTGCTGTCTGACCTGGGGCCGGCGCTATTTACGTCGGCGCTGGGGCCGGTCGCGCTGTCTGCTTGGACGCCCGCGCAGTGCTCGGCGATGATGTCGTACATGACGCGCGGATCTTGCGTGCCTTCGACGACGGCGCGAGGCTGTACGAACGGTCGCGCGTAGGTGCAGGGGTTCCAGTGTCCGGAGGATAGGGGCAACAACATGCTCATGGTTCAACGGTACTTCACGCGGTACGGTTGAGGTATGAGTCAAACATCGAAAAACACTTCTGGACCTGAATCGAGCGCCTCAAAGGGCGCCGCTACCGCTTCTTCACCGGCTGCTGAGGCAACCGGCACGACCGCAGTGAACAGTGCCTCCCCCACGTCAGGTGACGCGCAACAAGGGCGACGCAAGGATGGTCGCGCGCTCGACGAACTACGCCCAATCAAGATCACGCGAAACTGGATTAAGAACGCGGAGGGGTCCTGCCTCATCGAGTTCGGCTCCACCCGCGTACTGTGCGTGGCGTCGTTGACTGAGGGCGTGCCTCGCTGGCGTACCGGTTCGGGTGAAGGATGGGTAACCGCGGAGTACGCGATGCTCCCGCGCGCTACTTCCTCCAGGTCGCAGCGCGAGTCCGTGCGCGGCAAGATCGGTGGTCGAACCCACGAGATTTCTCGCCTGATCGGCAGGTCTTTGCGCGCAGTTGTCGATGTTGCCGCACTGGGTGAGAACACCATCGTGCTCGACTGTGACGTCCTCCAGGCCGATGGCGGAACCCGAACTGCTGCGATCACCGGGGCCTACATCGCCCTCGCGGACGCTGTTAAATGGGGACAAGACCAGGGCCTCATTGCGCCAGATAAGGCGCATCGCAAGGTTTTGTCCGATTCGGTTGCGGCGATTTCAGTGGGCATCATCGATGGTGTGCCGATGCTTGATTTGCCGTATGAGGAGGACGTGCGGGCCGACACTGACATGAACGTTGTGATGACGGGCTCGGGCAGTTTCGTTGAAGTTCAAGGCACCGCTGAGGGGGCCGCGTTTGACCGGGCGGAACTTGGCACTTTGCTTGACCTCGCCGAGACGGGATGCCGAGCGCTGACACAGATTCAGCAGGCGGCCCTCGCTGGGGAGGGCACCGTCCTCGCAGGCAGTGCCGGGAGCGCTACCACTACTGGTGTGGGAGCTGAGGGATGACAGATTTTAAGCTCGCCCTCGCAACCGGGAATCAACACAAGGTGGCAGAGCTGTTCGCGATTTTGCAGCCACTTCTGCCTGAATTGTCGGTGGATCAGATTGGGACGACCCGCGATTTTGATGTGGCTGAGCCGGTGGAGGACGCTCCGAGTTTTGAGGGGAACGCGTTGATTAAGGCGCGTGCTCTGGCGGAGGCGACCGGGCTGCCCGTCATTGCGGACGATTCGGGTTTGGCCGTGGACATTTTGGGTGGGGCGCCGGGGATTTTTTCGGCGCGCTGGTCGGGGCGGCACGGCGACGACCGGGCGAACTTGGAGCTGCTGCTGAACCAGCTTGCTGACGTGCCCGCGCAGTACCGCGGGGCGAAGTTCGTGTGCGCGGCGGCGCTCGTGGATCCGCGCGGCGGCCGACCTGGTTTGGAAAGCGAGCAGGCGGATCTGTCGGTTCTCGCGGATTCCGGGGCTCAGCTCAGCTCGAATGAGGTCGTAGAGGTTGGGGAGATGCGCGGAACACTGATCACGGAGCCGCGCGGTTCTGGCGGTTTCGGCTACGACCCGATCTTCGTGGCGAACGGGTACGAGGTCACGACCGCGGAGCTGTCCGCAGAGGAGAAAAACCGGATCTCACACAGGGGCAAAGCCTTCCGCGCATTAGCGCCAGCGATAGTGCGCGCGCTGCAGGCAGATTAAGCGATTCAGACCCAAACTGGCACCCTGAATTGGGATTCAGACCCGAAGTGCCACCCAAATTTGGGATTCAGACCCAAAGTGCCAGCCTAGTTTGG
>JAUNLF010000028.1 GCA_030532405.1 Actinomycetaceae bacterium
TGACGGGCTGGTTCGGCATTTACGTTGGCAAGGGCGGCAAAGACATGCTCTGGCCCGACATGACGTGGGTATTCATCATCACCTACGACCTGTGGAACTTCACCTACACCTACAACTGCCTACCAACACACGCCTGGTATTGCGGCCTCGCACTACTACTAGCCCCAACAGTCGCAGCAATGCTGTGGAACAAGGGCGGCTGGATCATGAACCGCGCATTCACGCTAGCAATGTGGTGCATGTTCGCCCAAATGGTTCCAATGTTCCAGGACTACTCGGTGTTCTCCGTCAACTCGGTAAACAACCCCAACGTGAACCTGACCGTTTCCGCTATCGCACTTGTTGCTAACATCTTGGGTCTTGCTTACGTCATCTACCGTTCACGCAAACTCAAGGTCAACCCCTACACCCACGAAGTATTCGTTGGCACTCGCGATTTCGAGCAGGCAATGTCTCGCCGCGACCCGTCCGACTTTGACGCACTCAGCTCAGGCCAAACCTGGGCACGCATCCTAGGACGCAAACAGAACTCCTTAAAGTAGGCACCTAACGCCAACTAAATATCCACTCGGGGCGAGGCACCTTGCAGTGCCTCGCCCCGACTACTTTCCAAAACTCACCTCGAGTTGTTTCGGAGTTGTTTCAAACAACTACTAAACAACTAGGCAAACAACTTCCGCCTTAACACCTTTGAAAACCGCGAGTTTACAGGTAAAAGTAGTTGTTCGGAGTTGTTTTAAAGTTGTTTGGAGTTGTTTATTACTAGGTTAGTCTCGTCCTCATAAATTACGTCGCAATCCAACGGACAGACGGGCCACGCTTGGGACTATCAGGAGCAATTCTTGCCTTTCCCAAGTCACGTAGATGACGGAGAAGCTCGCTCACCGACTCCCGCTCGACACCTAGTTCATCCGCTACTTCACGAGCATTGAGTGCCTTTCCTTCACGCAACTGCGCAACGATCCAGTCCTCAGTAGTTACAGCACTGATAGCAGCAGACTCTTTGTCACCAAAAGCCGCGCGGGCCTTGGCTGACAAAATCCATTCCGGAGCATCTCTTAACTGCTCTAGGAATCCTTCGCTTACATACCAATCGAGAGTGTGCTGAGCCTGTGACTCCGGGACCTGCATTAGGCGAGAGGCGGTAGAAGCTGTCAGGATTTTGTTATTTGCCAGATGCCGCGTTACCAATAGACCGTTAACACTGTTGAAAATCGTTTCGCCAAATTCTGCCCGAAGCACAGAGAGCGCCTTAATGAAGTGAGTATCAACCCTTCCGGCCGGCAGGTTTACTTCCACAAACGGCCCGTCAGCACGTAAGTCCGGAGCTTGACGGCCACTGGACAACATGGAAGCCCACATGCGATCAAAGCCCCGTGACGACTCCTCAGCCAAACCCAACCTTCGAAGAGCCCCCATAAGGATAGGGTTACGAGGAACGGATTGAGTAGTCAGAAGATTCTCTGCGGATACTCCAACCGGCAGACTTCCAGGTGACCACACAACCAAATTTATTGGAGATTGGTCGATAACGATTGCATTAGTAGCACCCCAGTCACGATGTGCGAACGCATTAGAAACACTTTCATCAACTGCCGTTGCGGGAAATGACGGAATCGCGAACTCCTGACCATTAGAAAGGTGGACCCGCGCGATCTCTTGGGACGCATTCGCATTAATGAGGGAACGAACTTGCTCTAAGGCAGTAATTAGGGGTGCGGAAATCTCCGTTGCTTTTGGTTCACCGCCAGGAACATCGCGAAGAAGATGTCGCACCACAGTCCTTCCGTGTAACGGTGACATGAACAGAATTTCTGCCGCAACACTTAGTGAGCCATCCGCAGTAAGAACGCCCAGCTCACTACACAACTCCAGAGCGGTTTGCGGAACAGGGGAATCGCCAGAGGCAATCCTGCGAGCCTTTAGGAGTGCTTTCGCACGCTCGATAGCATACGAGTCGAGATCACCCAGCCCGCGACGCGACTTGATTATTGGTTCCATCGGTGCAAACTCAGACGCCAGATCGAACATAAGGCAAGTATAGAAGAGTTGTTTCAAACAACTACTAAACAACTAGGCAAACAACTTCCACCTTAACACCTTTGAAAACCGCGAGTTTACAGGTAAAAGTAGTTGTTCAGAGTTGTTTTAAAGTTGTTTTGAGTTGTTTTTTACTAGGTTAGTCTCGTCCTAAACTGCCCAAACTTAGTGGACTACATCGACGCAACGTCCGCAAAAGTGACAACGCAACGTCCGCAAAAGTGACAACGGGGCAGGGACGCGAATGCGCCCCTGCCCCGTCATATTGCTGCGCGTGAAGGTCGTGGCGACCTCCGCGCGGAGCAATAGCACTACGCTCCTTGCGAGCGTGAATCCCTATCCTGCGGACGAGTACGAACCGGATCCCAACCGCGCGGTGTCGCCGTCGAGCGGATACCTTCCGAACGTGAACGGTAAACCACGTACGGGCGAGTCGGGTACATCACCGGAGCCGACAATACGTGCACTAGGCGCGTAAACGGCCAAATCGCGAACAGTAGGAAGCCCGCAATAATGTGCAACTTGAACGTGATCGGAACCGTAGCCAAAAGCTCCGGCTGCGGCTGGAACGCCAACACCGAACGAAGCCACGGGCTAATCGACTCACGGTAGTCATAGCCGCCACCGCCACCAAGAATCTGGTGCTGCAACGTAGCCCAGAAACCAAGCGCAATCGGCAAGCACAACAACACGTACATGAACACGTCATTACGCGTAGTCGCGAAACGCACCGACTTCGTCACAATACGCCGATACAGCAAGCCAATCAGGCCAACCACCGTCATGATGCCCGCACCCATACCACCAAACGTTGCCATCAAATGGTAGAAGTGCTGCGAAATACCGGCCGCCTCGGTCCACGTCTTCGGAACCAGCAAGCCCATCACGTGACCCGCACCCACAAACAAGATGCCAAAGTGGAACATCGGCGACGCCCACCGTAGCCACGTGGACTCGTGCAACTGCGAAGACCTAGAAGTCCAGCCGAACTTGTCATAGCGATAACGCCAAATCAGCCCGACAACCAGCAAGCCCAACGACAAATAGGGAAACCCCATCCAAAAGAACAACTCAAACGCGCTCATCGATCTGCCTTCCAACAGTTATCGGAAACGGAAGCGACTGCACGCCCACGAGCTCCGAAGGCGGGCCCTGCAGTACGAGCTTATTGAAGGCCTCCCTGGCCTTCTCATCCAACTCAGGAAGCGTCAACACCAGCCCATTCACAACGTGTGACCACGGGCTATCAAGCGACTCCAAAGCCGCCCTCAACACTTCTAAACCTTCACGGTGAATGGCCAGCAAATGCTCCGCAAGCTCGTCCCCCGTGCGCGCCGAAAGCTCCAAAACAGCAGGCAAGTAGTCCGGCAACTCGCCGCCACTCACCTTCCATCCCATAGCCTCAAACGCCTGCTGAAACGCCAATATCGCAGAACCCCTCATACGAGTATCCCCCGCAGAGTAATACGACAAATACAGGTTGCACTTACGCTTCTGATCAAACGTGCGCACGTACAAATCCTCAACGTCACGCAACTTCTGCGAATCAGCCCAGTTCAAAAACTCCTCAAACTCGTCAGCCACCGCACCATCCACGTTATCCAACTCCAGGCGGATCACCTGCAACTGGTCATGGAAATCCTCCGGCGGGTAATCGAGCAACACTGACGCAATCATGTGCGCAGTGCGCTCCCTACCCGCCTCCGCGGAGCTTAAAGCCTCGCGAGGAAGCTCCTCACTCATCGGCGCACCTCCAGCGGAATCAGCGTGCGCGTACCAGCCTTCACGCCACCGGCCGGAGCAGCACCAGTGCCGCCCATGCCCGGGCCGCCAAACGAATCCAACGAACAGCCAAGCTCAAGCAGGCCGCGCGGCGTCTCCGCCGAAGCCGTCGGAATCACGTAACGATCGTCGTACTTCGCGATCGCCAGCAGGCGGTACATTTGCTCCATCTGCAGGCCCGTCATACCAACAGCCTTCGCGCCCGTCTCGTCAGGCTCCTCATCCAAATGCAGCCCACGCATGTAGGAACGCATAGCCGCCAGACGACGCAGCGACTTCTCCACAGGAACCGTGTCCCCAGCCGTGAACAGGCCAGCCAAGTACTCCAGCGGAATACGCATCGTCGAAATCGACGTCATCAGAATCTTCGCGTCCTCACCGTCCGCACCCGAAGCCGTAACCGCATCCACCACCGGAGACAGCGGCGGAATGTACCAAACCATCGGCATCGTGCGGTACTCCGGGTGAAGCGGAAGCGCGACCTCGTACTCCGAAATCAGCTTCCAAACCGGGGACTCCTGCGCCGCGCGAATCCACGAATGCGGCACGCCATTAGCCTCCGCAGCGGCCGTAACCTCCGGATCAAACGGATCCAGAAGCAAACTACGCTGCGCCTCGTACAAATCCTTCACGTCCGGTGTTGCCGCCGCTTCGCCAACCCGATCAGCGTCATACAAGAGGACGCCCAGGTAACGCAGGCGACCCACGCACGTTTCAGAACAAACCGTCGGCTGGCCGACCTCCAAGCGCGGATAACACAGCGTGCACTTTTCCGCCTTGCCCGTGTGGTGGTTGAAGTAAACCTTCTTGTACGGGCACGCAGAAATACACTGACGCCAGCCACGACACTGATCCTGGTCGACGAGGACGATTCCGTCCTCCGAACGCTTATACATCGCACCCGACGGGCACGACGACACGCACGTGGGGTTCAAGCAGTGCTCGCAAATGCGAGGCAGGTAGAACATGAACGAATCCTCGATCTGCGTCTTCACCTGCGTCGTCATCTGAGCGAGCAGCGGGTCATCCTGCATCGTCTCAAGCGAGCCGCCAAGATCATCATCCCAGTTCGGGCCCCACTCGGGATTCGTGATCTTCTCGCCATCAATCTGGCGAACCGGGCGGGCCGTCGGCACGTGCTTCGAATCCTTCGGAGCGCCAAGTAACTTCTCGTACTCGTACGTCCACGGCTCGTAATAGTCATCCAACGTCGGCATGTTCGGATTCGCAAAAATCGTTGCCAACTTCTGCAAACGACCACCCGAACGCGGCTTCAACTTACCGGAACCAGTCAGCTCCCAGCCGCCCTTGTACTTATCCTGATCCTCCCACTGCTTCGGGTAGCCAAGACCAGGCTTCGTCTCAACGTTGTTGAACCACACGTACTCCGTGCCTTCGCGGTTCGTCCACGCCTGCTTACAGGTAACCGAACACGTATGACACCCGATGCACTTATCGAGGTTCATCACCATAGCGATTTGCGCCATGACCTTCATCAGAAATTCACCTCCGTGGTACGGCGACGAATGAGTGTCACTTCGTCACGCTGATTACCTGTTGGGCCAATGTAGTTAAATCCGTATGTAAGCTGCGCATGCCCACCAGCCATGTGGGTCGGCTTCAGCAAAATACGCGTAAGCGAGTTGTGAATACCGCCGCGCTTGCCGGACTTCTGCGAAATCGGCGTACCCGCCACACGCTCCTGCGCGTGGTACATGTAAACCGTGCCCTCCGGCATCCTGTGCGAAACCACCGCGCGAGCAGCGACCGCACCGTTACGGTTATACGCCTCAATCCAGTCGTTATCCTTAATGCCGATCTTCTCGGCATCCTGCGGTGAAATCCAGATCGTCTGACCACCGCGACCAAGCGTCAACATGAACAGGTTGTCGTAGTACTGCGAGTGGATCGCCCACTTGTTGTGAGGCGTCAAGTAACGCACAGCAACCTGAGCCACGCCCTCATCCTTGGACAATTCGCCAACCACTGAATCGCCGTAAATACGCGACAAATCAAGCGGCGGACGGTACACCGGCAACGACTCGCCGATGTCGATCATCCAGTCGTGATCCAAGTAGTAATGCATGCGACCCGTGAACGTGTGGAACGGCTTGCGATGCTCAATGTTGATCACGAACGCCGAGTAGCGCCTGCCGCCGTGCTCCGAACCCGACCACTCCGGGGACGTCACAACCGAACGCGGCTGGATCGTGATCTCGCGGAACGTGAGGCGCTTCTCCTCATCGCCCTTCGCGAGCTCCGCCATCGCCTGGCCGGTTTGCTCCTCGTACTGTTCGAAGCCCTGAACCGCGATGCGACCGTTCGTCGTACCCGACATTTGCATGACCGCATCCGCAGCCTTAATCGGCGTGTCCAGCAGCGGACGTCCCGCGCCAACACCCTCCGTTGCGGTGCCATTCATGCCGCGCAAAACTTCGACCTCTTTATCGGGGCGCAAAGTAATGCCCTTAATCGGCAGGCCCAGCTTTTCAACGTTCGGGCCAAGCGTCGTGAACTTCTCGTAGATCTGCGTGTAGTCGCGTTCCACAGGAACGAACTTCGGCAGGGTCTTTCCGGGAACGAGGTCGCGCTCGGCTAGCGGCTCAACAACGCCGTGGGCAAGCGCAAGCTCGTCGGGCGAGTCGTGCGAAATCGGCGCCATCACCACGTCCGACTGTGCCTGCAAGTGCTTTTCCGCCATCTTCGACACCAGGAACGACAGGTCCTTGAAGACCTCGAAGTCGGACCGGGCCTCCCACGGCGGGTTCACAGCCTTGTTGAACGAGTGCAAGAACGGGTGCATATCCGTCGACGAAATGTCGTACTTCTCGTACCAAGTCGCGGCCGGTAGCACAACGTCCGAATACAGCGTCGTCGACGTGTTACGGAAGTCAGCCGTGAACATGAGGTCGAGCTTGCCAATGCCCGGGTTGTCGCGCCACTTCATCAGCTTGGGTCGGCGGCCCTCCGGGAGTTCCTCGGCTGAAACCGCGTTGTCCGCACCAATCATGTGGCGCGTGAAGTACTCGGCGCCCTTAGCGGACGAACCCAGAAGGTTGGTACGCCAGTTAGCCAGGATCCTCGTGAAGTTACGCGGGTTATCCGGGTCGGTGCACGCAAAGTGCAGGCGGTCAGCCTTCAGCTCTTGGACGATGTACTGGCCCGGAGCCATGCCGGCTTCCTTCGCGGCCTTGCCAATCTCGATCGACGAGCGGTCGAACTGCGGGTAGGACGGCATCCAACCGCGCTGGGACGCTTCGATTAGCGTGTCCGCGTTGGTAAGCCCCTTCCAGTCCGCGAGCGGCGAACCTACCTGGCCGGCGAGCGAACCGTCGTAACGCCACTGGTCGGTTAGCAGGTACCAGAAGCCCGTCGAGATCATTTGGCGCGGCGGACGCGACCAGTCCAGGCCCATCGCGTACTGCTGCCAGCCCGCGATCGGGCGAACCTTCTCTTGGCCGACGTAGTGTGCCCATCCGCCACCGTTTACGCCCTGCGTGCCACACATGCTGGTGAGCGCTAGGAACGTGCGGTAAATCGTGTCGGAGTGGAAGAAGTGGTTCGTGCCCGCAC
>JAUNLF010000014.1 GCA_030532405.1 Actinomycetaceae bacterium
GCGACATGGTGGATGACATCACCCACGGTGTAGCTGTTAAAGACGAAAAAATGTCGTGCATCAAATGCCACGACGGCGTAGGCCATATGAGGTGATCCCCATGAACGACGAAACTACTAAAGAAGCGACAAAGCAACCAGCTCGACGCAGAGGTGGAGTAACACAAGTAGTCCTCCTACTAGTCGTCGCCGTGGCCGCCGCGTTTGTCACCTGGCTTCTCCTTGACATCACGCAGAACAAAGAGCAATCAGCTCACCCGTGGACCGCGGTTGTCGAGATCGATGACAGCACTTACGACCCCGCAGTCTGGGGCCAAAACTGGCCCGCCCAATACGAAGGTTTCAAAGCAACCGCGGAAATGGACCCCGAAAACAAGGTCCCGAATGACGACCCGAGCGTCCCCGAAGACACCCGCGAGTTCAAAACAAAATCCAAGCTCGCCCTCGAACCCCGCCTCGTCTCCATCTGGAAAGGCTACGCCTTCTCCGTTGAATACAACGAGCCCCGCGGACACGAATACATGCTTGAAGACCAAAAATTCGTGAAACGCATGACCGACTTCGACCAGCCGGGCGCATGCCTCAACTGTCACGTATCACTCCCGCAAGTCCTCGACTCGCTCAACCCCGAAGACTCCGCTGACGCCTGGGCACAAATGAACAAGCTGCCCTACAGTGAAGCCGTCCAACACGCGGGTGGACCCATCGCCTGTATCGACTGCCACAACCCTGAAACCATGGAACTGCGCGTATCCCGCCCAGCCTTCATGGAAGGCATCAAGGCAGCCAAGGCAGCAGAAGGCATCAAGGACTTCGACGTAAACCGTGACGCCACCAATGAAGAAATGCGCACCTACGTTTGCGCCCAGTGCCACGTCGAGTACTACTTCAAGGGTGAAGAAAAGACCCTCACCTTCCCGTGGACCAAGGGCCTCACAGTTACTGACGCCATCGACTACTACGACGAAGCAGGCTTCAGCGACTTCACCCACGCCGACACCGGCGCGGAAGTCATCAAGGCTCAGCACCCCGACTTCGAAACTTGGAGCCAAGGCATCCACGCAGAAAACGGCGTAACCTGCGCCGACTGCCACATGCCCTACAAGCGTGACGGAGCCGGCAAGATCAGCGACCACCAGGTACAAACCCCCATGATCGACGACGCGCAAATCAACGCCTCGTGCCTCACCTGCCACCACTCGAGCGAAGCAGAAATGAGGGGCCGCGTAGATGAAATCCAGCAGCGCTGGAGCGACGCGCGAGATGTTGCCTTCACCGCGGTGCAAGACCTCATCGACGACATCGTCGAACAACGCGAAGCCGGTACCGTCAGCGATGAAAACCTCGCAAAGGCATACGACTTCCAACGCAAGGCCCAGTTCATTGTCGACTACTCCGTGTCAGAAAACTCGCGCGGCTTCCACGCCCCGCAGTACTCGGTATCCATCCTTAACATGGCAACCGACTACGCTCGCTCCGGCCAGCTAGCCCTACGCGGAATCGACGTTGACACCCAGCGCACAGCTGACAGCTACGACATTCAGCCCGTGCCGAGGCCAGGCGCAAAAAACTAACAAGAAGTAACAACACGTGAACAACGAACCACGTCGCGACGACGACGCGCTCGACATTGACGACTTTTCCGACCTCGATGCCGCCGCCATCGCGGAACAAGAGACGCCCGAACGCAAACCGCGGAAAACCCGCAGGCCCCCTCGCCGCCTAAAGCTAAAACGCAAGGCGGTCGAGGGAGGCACACGCGGACGGGGTCCCGTCAACAAACTCACCTACGTACTGGTCGCACTCCTTGCCGCTGCGATAGTCATAATCGTGTGGCAAGCCGGACGCGGCACCCCCATGGCAACCGAAATGCCAGCCGGTCACCCAGACGTGTCACAAATGGACACGGCGAACGTGCCCGAACTAGACGCCGACAAGGTTGCCGAACTAAAAGCCGTACTCGAAGACTCGCCAAACGACGTTGAAGCACTCAAAGAGCTCGGCAAACTCTACTTCGACTCGCTCCACTACCAAGATGCAAGCGAATACTTCACCAAAGCGGCGCAGCTAGCTCCAGACGACATCGAAGTTCACCTCATGGCCGGAGTCACCGAGTTCAACCTCAACAACTTCGACCCGGCAGAAAAATACTGGAAGCGCGCAACCGAGATCGACCCGAACAAGGCCGAGCCCTGGTACAACCTCGGATTCATCTACCTAATGCGCGACCCGGTAGACACAGAAAACCTGAACCTCGTATGGGATAAGGTCCTAGAACTCGCCCCCGACTCCGACATGGCCGAAACCGTGCGCGGATACCAATCAGAGCACGGCAATGCGCCGAGCCCTACTACGGAGCCCGCCGGGTAAACCATGGACGTCACGCTACCGCTTGCGTTCCTAGCCGGAGTCGTTACCTTCGCGTCGCCCTGTTTCCTCCCCATCGTCCCCGTCTTCGTCGGGCAATTAGTTGGGGGAGGGCGCAAAGAGAACCCCAAACGCACGGCCGGACTAAACGCCGTCATGTTCATACTCGGGTTCACCTTTGTATTCATGGGCATCTGGCTATCCCTAGGGATTATCGGCAACGTCGTTGGCCGCTACACAAACCTGCTACGCATCGCCGGAGGAGTCGTCCTGATTCTCATGGGACTGCACGTAGCTAAGCTCATCTCTATCCCGTTCCTCGACAACTATGTTCGAGGCGACATGCAAGCACCGTCGCGCATAAGCAACGGATCGGCCCGCTCACTCCTTATGGGCATCGTTTTTGGGGCGGGGTGGACGCCGTGCATCGGCCCGATCCTGGGTGGGATCCTAGCGCTCGCCATGCAAAGCGAAACCATGCTCCAAGGCGGCCTATTCATGCTTGTGTTTAGCCTTGGACTGGGGATTCCAATCATCCTCGTGGCAGTCGGAGCCGTAGACGCGCACGCCCGTTTCGCCTTCTTTACGCGCCACCAAGGCGCAATCGAACTGATAACTGGAGCCTTATTGATGATCATTGGCTTCCTCATGATCACCAACCTATTTGCCGTACTGAACAATATTTTCCCCGCTCTCTTATAGAGAAGTTTTCACGGGAAATTCAGTAGTATATAAGCACCGCTTCAGACGGAGGGACATTAATGGCTACCGAGCAGGAACAAGACTTCGATAGCGCTTCCGGCCCAACAGACGGCCTAAATGATGTGAATATCACGGCTGGCCAAGTTCTCTATTCTGTCTACGCGCTTTTCTACAACAAGAAGTTTGGCCTGTTCTTGATTCTCGCCACGGGAATCCTGTCGTTGCTTGGAATCCTGCTCCCGCAAGCCCCATCGGGCACCCGCGACAACCCCGAAGCGTGGAGTGCCTTCCTCGAAAAAGTCAGCACGGCTTACGGTGGCTGGACGAAACCCCTAGCCGCACTCGGCATGTTCAACATGTTCACCTCGACGCTGTTCCTAATCGTCATGGCCTTGCTGTCCCTCAGTATTTTGGGTTGCACCGTTCACCGCATCCCGCTGCTGTACCGCAACGCGTACCGCCCTCGAACGCACGCTAAAGCAACGTTCTTCACCCGCGCGCGCTTCAACGCCACCGTCACTACGGCCGCTAGTCCTGCGGATGCGCGCGACGCCGTCACCGAAGTTGCCAAGAAACGGCACATGCGCGTCATTCCCGACCCGGAACAGCCAGGCGAATACCTGTACGTCGACAAATTCCACTGGGCACCCTTCGGCACGGTGATCTCTCACCTCGCCTTCATCCTCATCATCATTGGCTTCCTAATCTCCTCGTTCGCGGGCTTTAGAAACGAGGCTTTCAACCTGACAGTTGGCGTACCCGAAGAGGTCGGATTCGACACGGGCCTAGTCGCAGAGGCGACCTCGTTCCAAGATTCCTACTATGAAGACGGCCAGCCCAAGGACTACGTATCGCACGTGGTTCTATATAAGGAAGGCCAGCAGGTTGCCGAACAGGACGTCCGCGTAAACACGCCGCTAAGCTACGAAGGCGTCGTATTCCACCAGGCATCTTTCGGCATTTCAGCAGTCCTGACTATGGAAGACCAGGACGGCACGACACTGATCGACAAGGGCGTGCCACTCAACTACCAGACGCGCGACGGGTTCTACACGTACGGCGTTGTTGAACTGCCCGAAGACGAACTCGAAGTGTTCGTCATATCCGCCGCTTCCGGCGTGACGGGCACTGATATTGCGCCCGGCCAGATCAAGATCGAAATCTACCCCAGCGGATCCTCCGACCCGATCGACCGTCAAATAATCGACGCCGGCCAGCCAACGAACGTTGGAGGCTACACGTTCACGTTCGCCCGTGAAGCCCAATACGCCGGACTCATCGTGAAAAGCGACCCGGGAGTAAACCTCGTCTGGATCGCTTCAACACTGCTCATCATCGGTTCCATCATGACAATGGGGCTTCGCCACATGCGTTTCTGGGTGCGAATTTATGAAGACGAGGGCGAAACTCACGTCGCGGTGGCATCACACGACAAGCGAGACCTCGGCCTGACCCGAAAGTTTAACGACTTCACTGACGCGATAGCCGCGCAGCTCGATGCTGAAAGGATTCCACATGCTTGAGTTTTCTCAGGTGTTGCTCTTTGCCACCACAATCATCATTGCCGTCGCATTTGGGCTTTACGTGCTGTCTGCGCTCGCCGCTAAACGCACAGTTCCAAGGGCGGCTGCTCGCCCGGTCGCCGTCGGAGTAGGCGCCACCAAGACAGCGGGTGCGGAGCAGGGGGCGGACACGCCCTCCGAATCTGGAAAAACACCCGCCATTAAACCGGGTTCGAAAACTACTCAAGCTCGAGGCATTCCCTGGTTCTCCTCCCTGCTGGTCGTTGTTGCACTGCTGTCTTTGACGCTCTCGGTGGCGGTCAGGTGGATTGCTGCGGGAGAGCCGCCGCTTGCAAATCAATACGAGTTCGCAACGGCTTTCGCGTGGGGCATGATCCTGTTCCAGATCTACTTTGAGCGCACTTACAAGGTCCGCACGCTCGGCCTGGTAACCCTGCCGGTTATTTTGGCGATGCTCATCTACGTGACGACCCTGTCGTCGGAGAAGCAGCCGCTAATGCCCGCGCTGCAAAACAGCCCGCTGCTCACCCTTCACGTGTTCACCGCCGCCCTGGCGTACGGCGCCGCAGTGGTTGGCTTCGGCGCGGCCGTCATGTACCTGCTGGCACCCCACATTTCTTGGCAGGGGTGGCCGCGCCGCGACCTCCTAGATGAAATCGCATACAAGGCCGTCGTTTTCACGTTCCCGCTACTTACGATCATGATCGTGCTCGGTGCGGTCTGGGCGAATATCGCGTGGGGGCGCTACTGGGCTTGGGATCCGAAGGAAACCTCCGCGCTCGTCACGTGGCTGATCTACGGCGCTTACATCCACGCGCGCGTCGTGCGTAACTGGCGTGGCAACAAGGCGGCGTGGCTCCTGGTGCTCGGTTTCCTCGCGGTCATCTTCACGTTCTTTGGCAACCTTTGGTTCGGCGGTCTGCACTCGTACCTGTAACGAGGGCGCCTGGCGAACACGCATTTGATGCTCAAAGTGGGCCAGCGGTTTAGGCTGTGGCTCAGAGCGATTGATATTCGAGGTGTCTTATGGCTGACTGGCGAGCACGCATTCGGGAAAGTAAGTACGGGACGTGGGTCGTCCTGCTGGTGACCACCGCGATCGTGGTTGTGGGCGCGTGGGCGGTCTCGCAGTCTCGAGCAGGCGATGACAGCGCGGAGAGCGCCGAAACCGCCGGTGCGGTTTCGCAAATCCAAGTTGATGATGTGGCTGCGGCTCCAAAGGTTGGCGAGCCTGCCCCTGATTTCACTTTCACCGACTCGTCCGGGAAGACCATGAGCCTTTCAGACCTGCAGGGGGAGCCGGTGTGGCTAGTTTTCGCGGCCACGTGGTGTCAGGGGTGCCGCGCTGAAATGCCGGACGTGCAGGCCGCATTTGAGGCCAATGAAGACCTAAACGTTTTGACAGTCTTTACCGGCGAATCGCCAGACGTGGTGGAACCGTACGCGCAGCGCATGGGGCTCACCTTCCAAACCACTGCGGACGCTGATACGCAAGCTTCACGACTGTACGGAGTGCTTGGGATTCCAGCACACTACTTCATCGATTCTGAGGGCGTGCTTCGCGAACATCGCGTTGGTATTTTGAGCGAACCTCTGATTGCCGAGTCCCTAAAATCGGTGCAATAAAGGGGGGCGTGGCCCGACTTGGTGTCGAGCTCACGCCCCGTGCACGTATTAGTTCGGATCAGTCCGAAAGGGCCGCCTTCACGACCTCCTTGGCTTCTTCCTGAACTTGGGCAAGGTGGTCGGCACCCTTGAAGGATTCGGCGTAAATCTTGTAAACGTCCTCGGTGCCTGACGGGCGGGCGGCGAACCACGCGTTCTGCGTAGTCACCTTCAGACCGCCAATAGCAGCGTTGTTACCCGGGGCGTTAACCAGGCGCGCAGTGATTTCCTCGCCGGCGAGCTCCTGAGCTTCCACATCTTCGGGTGCTAGCTTCGCGAGCTTTGCCTTCTGATCCTTCGAAGCCGCGTTGTCGATGCGCGCGTAGGCGGACGCGCCGAAGCGTTCCACCTGCTCCTTATGGATTTGCGAGGGCGTCTTACCTGTGACCGCGATAATCTCAGCGGCAAGCAGCGCCAGGATGATGCCGTCCTTATCGGTCGTCCACACGGTGCCGTCCTTGCGTAGGAACGAAGCACCCGCGGACTCCTCACCGCCGAACCCGACTTCGCCGGTCAGCAGGCCGGGCACGAAGTACTTAAACCCGACCGGAACCTCGATGAGCTTGCGGCCCATCGCGTCAACCACACGGTCGATCAGCGCCGAGGACACGAGGGTCTTGCCAACTGCGCAATCCTCACCCCAGCCGGGGCGGTGCTGGAACAAGTACTCGATCGCGACCGCCAGGTAGTGGTTCGGGTTCATCAGCCCGTCAGCGGTGACAATGCCGTGGCGGTCCGAGTCCGCGTCGTTACCCGTCGCCACGTCGTACGGCGTGTGGCCCTGCGCGTCCGGTGTCATCTTGTCTAGCAGGGAAGCCATCGCGTTGGGGGAGGAGCAGTCCATACGGATCTTGCCGTCCCAGTCCAGCGTCATGAAGCTCCACGTGGGATCAACCTTCGGGTTCACAACTGTGAGGTCCAGGCCGTAACGCTCCGAAATCTCCGCCCAGTAGTCGACGGAAGCACCACCGAGCGGGTCGGCACCAATACGCACTCCGGCCTCCCGAATCGCATCCATGTCGATTACCTTGTCGAGGTCGGATACGTAACGGTCAAGGAAGTCGTACTTGTTAACGTTCGGCTCGTCCAGTAGCGACTTGCCGGTGATGCGCTTAACGCTGTGCCAGCCCTGCTTCAAGATTTCGTTCGCACGGTTCGCGATCCAACCCGTGGCATCCGAATCTGCGGGGCCGCCGTGCGGAGGGTTGTACTTAAACCCGCCATCGCGCGGCGGATTGTGTGAGGGCGTAACCACGATACCGTCGGCCAGGCCGTCACCTTCGGTGCGAACACCGTCCTCGCTACCCGCCCCATTGGCGACCAGGATCGCGTGCGAAACTGCGGGCGTGGGTGTGAAGGAGCCTCGCGAGTCGATGTAAACCTCAACCCCGGCGGCTACTAGGACTTCCAGGGCGGAACGCCACGCGGGTTCTGACAGTGCGTGCGTGTCACGGCCGATGAAAAGGGGGCCGTTGAAGCCCTGCGATTCGCGGTACTCGACGATCGCCTGCGTGGTTGCAACAATGTGCGCCTCGTTGAACGCGCCGTCAAGGGACGAGCCCCTGTGGCCTGACGTTCCAAAAACCACCTTCTGTTCGGGGTTGTTGACGTCCGGTTCAATGTCGTAATACGCGGACAGGACTTCTTCGACGTTGATTAAATCTTCTGGTTTGGCTACTTGGCCTGCTCTTTCATGCATGCCCCAATTGTGTCAGCTGTCACTAGATTTTTCATCTTCGTCCTAAGATGCAAAATCGCGGGCTCACGCGGGGCGCTCGGAGGCGCCCCGCTTTGGTCAGTTCGGCCTGCGGACGACTCCGACCATGGAGTCAATGTCACCGGCCTGCCAGGCTTGGAAGTTGTGAGCGATGCGAGACGCGGCACCGTCGGGCCTGCCACCCGCGGAGTGCGGGCTGATCACAACGTTTTCAAAGTCCCACAGCGGCGAGTCCTGCGGGAGCGGCTCAACCTGGAACACGTCCAGCCCAGCACCACCCAGCTTGCCTTCGTTCAACGCGTTAACAAGCACGCCCTCATCGACGGTGGCCCCACGGCCAACATTGATAAGCAGCGCGCGGTCGGGAAGCATGTCAACGATTTCCTGGTTGAAAATATTCTTCGTTTGAGCGCTCGCGGGCAGGACCATCACAAGGATGTCCGTGTCGGGCAGGATTTGCGGGAAGTCCGCCTCGGTGACGACGGGGAATCCGTCGCGTTTTCCGCCCGTTCGCGCGACGCCAGTTACATTTGCACCGAGGGCGTCAAACACGCGGCCAACTTGCTGTCCGATAGCGCCAAAACCCCAGACGACAACGTTCGCGCCAACGGTTGTGCGCACGTGCTTACCGTCGTGCAGTGGGCGCGGGCGGCCAAAGTCGGACCAGTAGTGCTCGCGCTGGTGCTGTAGCATTTCGGGCACGCGGCTCGTCAAAGTGAGCGTGAGGGCCGCGGCGTGCTCCGCGACAGGACGGTCGTGGAAGTGGACACCGTTAGTGACGATGACGTCGTCGGGTAGGTTCGCGCCCAACAGTCCGTCCGGGCCCGCCGCCAAAGTCTGATACCAGCGCACGTTCGGCAACTGATCCACGAACTTCGACACGCGCGCCTGCATGCCCCACAAGATGGCGGCCTGCGCGTCGCGATGCTCTTCGGGAACTTCGCCGAACTCAGAGATAGCCACGGTTTCAACTCCGGGCAGGTCCAAGTCCAGGTCGGTTGAAGTTGGCACGATAATTTTCATAGTGTTCTCCGCTCCTTTGCCGAGCTACGTGCGGTTGCATTCGTCCCCCTATTGAATCACTGTCTACTTTTCACGGCCATGTTTTGGGGCTAAACTCGATTGCCGAACACTAACTTTTGGAGGCCCTCATGGGAAAGAAGTCTCGCCGCAAGAAGGTCGGCGCTAACAAGCCGTTCCGCCCGATCGTCCCGCACGTTGCCCGCCCGTTTGAAGGCCTCGACGCTGAAGCGGACCTAGTTGCAATGCGCGAGATCATTCCCGCCGCGACCCTCAAAGCGATGACCACCGAGGAGTACGGCTCCGTCGACTTCTACTTCGCGACCCTGCTACCCGACGCGGCACCCGCAATCGTCCGCGAAGACGGCGTGATCCTAGTAGGCATGCAGACGCGTTCCAGCACTCGAGATGCCGCACACGACTTGGGTGTCGCCCTCGTTGCCGCAATCGATCGTAAAAAGAAGATTGACGAGGGCGCAGCTGAATACGGTGTGGTGCGGGTAGATGTGCGCGATGCTGGTCCGCGAATCAATGACATGCTTGCCTCCACGCAGAAGATGGAAATCCAAAATGACCTCGGCTTCTGGGTGGCTGACGGCCAGAAGGACGACGAGATCGCCTCGGTAATTGAACAAACTTCCAACGAGCTCATCCCATCGAAGGCCGTGTCGGGTGTGGAAAACACGTACTGGCACGACATGGGGAAACATTTCGTGCGTTGGATTCGCCTGGAGGACGAAGACCAGCTCTTCACCGCGCTTGCACGCTTGCAGGCGGCGGGCGAACTCACCCTCGGCCAGGGCGACCGCTTCATCGGCGCGTTCCGCGCGTGCGGCATCTCCATCCCCGTATTCGAGTTCCCCGGCGAGGTCGACCCTGACACTTTGACGGAGCCCGTGCAGGAACTCGAACAGAAACTCAGCGCCGCCCTCGAAAATAAAGACCCCATGAACGAGGACGAACGACGCGCGCGTGCCGGCCTGGTTTCGCGCCAAGTTTCAATATAAATACGGCAATCGGCCGAATCTGAAAAGATTGAACCCATGAGTGATACTGGCCCGCAAGAATCCGACCAACCGCTACCCGAGCAAACCGGGACCGCGCCGTCGCGCGCCGAAACGCCCGCACCCGGGCAGTCCGACGCTGGAAGGTCGCGCGTGGAACGGGCCAGACCCGCGCAGTCGCGTGCAAGCGAATCACTGCGCAACCGCCCGCAAAAACACAAGGTCGCGGTCATCATTCCCGCGCACAACGAAGCACGCCAAATCGCGCACACCGTGCGAGCCTGCAGGGCGCTACCCGGCGTGGACCTGCTGATCGTGGTGGACGACGGGTCGCACGACAACACTCAACAGTACGCGCGGCAGGCGGGCGCCGTCGTGGTTCGGCACTCCGTGGTACGCGGCAAAGCGTCCGCCCTCGAGACCGGCGTTAAAGTAGCCGCGATGCGCGACCTCGCGGACGGCCTTCCGCGCCACCTACTGTTCCTGGATGCGGATTTGGGGGAGAGCGCGCTAGAGGCGACCTCACTTATCGAAACCGTCCAAAGCGAGAAGGCCGACTGCGCGATCGCGACCCTACCGAAACAAAAAGGCGCGGGCGGGCACGGCTTCGTTGTGAACCACGCGCGTAAGGCGATCCGCCGCGCAACGGGTTGGTATGCGCTGGCACCCCTGTCGGGGCAGCGTTGCATCACGCGAGAGGCCGTCAACGACATCATGCCGTTCGCTCCCGGTTGGGGCGTGGAGGTCGCGATGACGATCGACCTGCTGGTCAAGGGCTACACCGTGCAGGAAGTGCCGTGCGACTTCACGCACCGCCCCACCGGCAACGACCTGGCCGGATACCTGCACCGCGCCGACCAGTACAAGGACGCGTGGAAAGCCACGTCGATTCGCCGCCTGCACCGCCACCGCGTGTCCCTTCGCGACCGCGACTTTGCGGCATCTACGCAGACGCCGGGGTCTCCGTATAACGCGTACGCGAAACCAGGATCTGACGAGCAAGAATAGCCACCAGTGGCGGCCCTGCCACCGCAACGCCGTCCACTAGCATCAGTGCGCCCGAGTCGTTAATCGGCACCGCAACAACGATTCCCACCAAAATCGCGAGCACCACCGCACCAATCATGGAGGGCTCGTCGGCGGGCTTTTCACCATCCGCGGACGCGGCGGATGCCTGTTGCGACTCAGGGGCTTCCGGAGCCGATTTCCGGGACGAACGCGTCGATCCGGCCGTGGGGCTTGCTTGGGATCCGGATGCGGGGCTTGCTTGAGATCCGGCCGCGAGGCTTGCTTGGGATCCGGCTGCGGGCGCACCCATTGACAGGGCTTCACGCAGGGTTTCGCGGTGTTTCGGGGAGCGTTTCAAGCCCCGCACCGCCCAAATCACGGCCGCCACAACCACCGCGAGCGCCACCAGCACGCCCGCCAAAATGAACGCGTTACCCGTGAACGTGTACGTCAGGTCGCGCAGTTTTCCGCCGAGCAGTTGCCACGACTGCGCGCTTCCCAGGTTTGCCCAGAATTTTCCGATATGCGAGGGCGTTCCTGATTTCGCATCCAAGTAACCGGTGAATGCCATCGCGGCCGCGGTTAATACCACCCACAGCGCCAGGTGCCGCCACTGCAGGCGCTTGCCCGAAATCAGAACCGACGCGATCAGGAATGCGGCGATAATCCCGGCGGGCCCGCCAAAGTCCGCACCCCACATCGGCAGCGCATCAATCGCGAGGATGCCCACACCCATCGCGGCAACAGCAGCCCCCGCGTTAGCGCGGGAGCTGGCCTGCGTTAGTTTGCCCAGCGATCCCGGCAGCCTGCCCGCGGTGGCGTCCGCGTGGCCGTTGGCGGTCTTACCTGCGTTTGCGCGTGCGTGAGCGTTGGCAGGTTGGGTGCTTCGTTCGCCCTCGGAAAGCTTATTTGAAAGCCACGGCAAGGTGGCCAGGAGGCCCGAGACCAAGAGGATTATGTAACTCCTGTTCGAAATCCCGTAGAACCGGCGCGACGACAGCGTCATCGACCCGAAGAATCCGTCGCGTTGGAACGGGGTTGTGGACACGATGTCGACGGTCAGCAGCACCAGCGTGATGGCGGCGATCATGCCGACGGGGTGCGCGGTTTTGCGAACCAGGATTGTCAGTGCGACCGCGATCGCGAACGTCAGCGCGATGGGCATCCACGCGGCCTGCGACCACGTCCACCACGGCACGAGGTTCAAAATCATTGCCGCGGGAATCCACGCGAACGCGACAGTGTTCCACACTTCGATGTTGCGCCAAATCATTACCGGCCCGTCTTTTGGCCCCGGCCTGCGCACAAAATGCATCAGCCCGGCCAAAAGTCCGATCGCCAAAAAGACGCCCCACGCCGCAAAAAACGGCGTCAAAGTGGCGCGCGCGGCCTGCGAATGCGCGTGATCGGCCCGCAACGTTTCCAGCGCGTCCGAAAGCGGTTGCCGGGCTATCGTGAGTTCGCGGTCGCCCGCCATGAGCTCCTTCAACTCACCGATCGTCGTCAGCCCCGCCGACTTCGTGGCCTCCGACTGCAACAGTCCGGTCATAAAACTATTCCCGGTTTTTTCCATTTCGGAGGGCGAGCCTGCATCCTGCCCTGGTTCAACCACCGCCGCAAACTGGAGTGCCGGATCATCCCACGACTGCCCCAGCGACGCCACCACAACATTCGTGGGCGTGTAGGCCGACGCGGCGCGAGGGCTCGCGGCGCTATCCTGCGCGGTGCCATCTTGCGCGGTGCCATCCTGCGCCACGTCATCTTGCACACCCGAGCCGGACTGCGTGTCACCTTTGACGGCGCCGTCATCTTGTGCATCCGGGTCGGGCTGTGTGGCGCCATCCTGCGCCGCATCATCTTGTGCGCCCAGCCCGGTTTGCGCGTCACCTTGGACGGTGCCGTCCGCGCCAAGTTGTTCGCCGCCGAGTTTTTGGTACGCGGAAAACGCGCCGATGGCGGCTTCGAGGCGCTCGTTCACCCAGCCGACGTTCATCTGTCGTTCCGGCGAACCGGTAGCGCCGGCGGCCCACCCGATGTCGACGAAGATGTCGCCCTCACTGTTAATCAGCGTCTCCAGGATGGTTAGTTGCAGGTCGATGGGGTTCTCCGCGGCGGGGAGCCACTGTTCAACGCGCCCGTTCGCGTCCGCCAAAGTGATGGCGGCACCCATCCCGATGGCCACGCCCTCACGCGCGGAATCAGGCCAATCAACGCCTCTGGTTATGCGGTCAAAGTCAGCCACCTGCGCGGGAATGGGGCGGATGGAGTCGGTGGTGACCACAGCGCCGTCCTCGGGAATGACATCGACGCTAAGGCGGCAAGGCGCGGTGCCGCTACGCCCGGAACGGTCCACCGCATCACCCGTGACGCGCATCGACATCCAACCATCAACCGGACATGTGGACGGGTCGGATGTGCGCGTGTGCAGGTTCGAGATGGCGGTGTCCCCAAGGTGCCCCAACTGCGTGACAGTTTCCGGCGCGACATCCGCTACTGTCACTCCCGACATTCCGATAAACAGCGTTCGCGGGGCGTCGCCCGTTTTGTCAGTAGCGTCGCCGGGCGCGGAATCGTTTGCACGCTGGGAACCGCCAACCGGCCCGAGAGCCTTGCCAGGCACTGAACCGCCAGCCAGCCCCGAAGCGTCAGCCCGCGCGGTGTTTGGCGCGATTAGCAGGAGTGCAAGGACGAGTGGGAACAGGACGGTAAGGACCAGCGGAAGTTGGATGCGACGAAATATCACGTGACCACCTGATGACTTTGAAGACGCCAACCATTTTAACGCGTATACAGTAAGGGGTACTTCTAAGGAGGCGTCGTGAACAAACCGCAACAGGCTTACACAAACTTCCCCGGACCGAAGATCGAGGGGCCAACGAAGATCTCATTTTTGGGGCCTTTTGGCACTTTTACGGAGCAGGCACTGTGGCAGGTTGCGCCCGCGGGTGCGGAGATCATTCCGTGCACGGGAGTCGCACAGGCCCTCGACGCTGTCCGTGAAGGCCGCGCGCACCGCGCCGTCGTACCGATTGAAAATTCGATTGAGGGCGGAGTTAACGCAACCTTGGACGCGCTGTCTCACGGGTCACCGCTCGTGATTGTTGCGGAAATGGTGGTTGAAGTTTCGTTCGAGCTCGCCGTGAAACCGCGGCCGGACGGCTCGCTTCCCGAAGTCACGCGCATTGGAACGCACCCGCACGCGTGGGCGCAGTGTCGCGGCTGGGCGGCAAAGACGTTCCCGGACGCGATCCACGTGCCCGCAACGTCGACGGCCGCCGCCGCGCAGCTACTCGCGGAGGACGACAACCCCGGCTTTGATGCGGCGTTGTGTGCGAGGACGTCCGTGAAACGCTACGGGTTGCACGCCATGCACTCGTCGGTTGCAGACAACAAGGGTGCTGTAACTCGTTTCGTGATGGTCGCCCCGCTGGGCTCCGTACCGCCGCCAACCGGCGCTGATAAAACCACGGTGCAGGTCCGCCTACCCGACAATGAGGCCGGCGCACTACTGTCGATGCTAGAGCAGTTCTCGGTACGCGGCGTGAACCTGTCGCGCATTGAGTCCCGCCCCGCCGGAGGCCCGCTGGGCTCCTACGCGTTCTCGATTGACATTGAGGGCCACGTGCAAGACGAACGCGTGCGCGCCGCCATGGTCGGCCTGCACCGCACGTGTCCCGAGGTCCGCTTCATCGGCTCCTACCCGCGCGTCGACGGCCACCGCCCGCTCATCCAAGACGGCACGCGCGACGAAGACTTCGTGGACGGGCGCGCTTGGATCGACCGCGTCCTCCTCGGCGAAGCGAACTAGGCGCCCTGAGCGCAAGCCTGCCGCATGCGCTGGCTAAGTAAAGCAGTTTGCCCGCAAATGCGCCCTCGTGCGCAAAAGCTACTTTGATGCTTTTTCGTTTAGGAGGACGTTCGCGAGGTTCTCGCTGCGTTGCAGGCGGCCGAACTCGCGGCGAGATCGCTCCGCGGAAACAGCCATCAGGAAATCGGTTGGTGATGTGCCTTCGGGAGGGCCGGGGTAGACGTATTTGAGGACGTCGGTGGCGAGCTCTCGCGCGAGGGACTCGCGCGCGCCCTCCGAAAGCGTCATTTGACGGTGCAAAAACTGGCGGACCCCTAAAGCGAGACCGCCGGGCAGCCGGCGAATATCAGCGCGGCTCGCCCACGCCTGCAGTGCGGGCGGCATGAGGATAGGCGCGGGGGTTACGAGTTCGATGCGTTCCCTCACCACCATCGTTCCGGCAGCCAGGTCTCCGATTCGGCGTGATCGTTTATCCACGAGGGCGACCAGCAACGCCAAAGCACCCGCGGTCAGCCAAATTTCAACAACGCCGATCAATGCGCGGACCAGGGCTTCTCGAAAACTGGACCGCCCCTGGTCGGTTCGGACCACGCGCGTGCCGAAAACCAGGCGCCCCAGTGACTTGCCACCGCTTAGCGTTTCGACCGTTAGGGGGATGATCAGCATCATCAGGATCGGAAGCAACGTCATGTATATCGTGTACTGCGCTTCCGTCATCGACTCTGCAAACTCGGAACTTTCGACCCAGTAAATAAGCGCGAACATGAAAGCACCGATGGCGGAGATGTCGATCAGTGCTGAACCCGCCCTTACCGCGGCTCCAGCGGAGGGAATATCCAGAGCAACGCCCTCACCTACAAGGACGTCATCGGAAAGGATGTTTTCGGAACGCTCCATGACACCAACGTTACCGTGAAGTAGTCTGGTCGCATGGATCTGGACGCATTTGTCGCAGCCAACGAACTGTCGTGGAGGTCTTTGGACTTCCTGACGAAGAAAGCTACGCTGACCGCTTCTGAGGCGCGTCAGCTGGTCGAGTTATACGAGCGCACGTCAACCCACCTTTCGATGATTCGTTCTTCCGCGCCCGATCCAACTTTGGTGACGTCTTTGTCGGCATTGCTTGCGAGGGCGCGCCGGCGTATGGGTCGGTCGAACCGCGGGGTGGGGCGCCGCTTCTTAGACTTCTTTACCGACATGTTTCCCGCTGTGCTGTATCAGCAGCGCTGGTGGTGGATTTCGGTGACTGTCGTGTCGTACGTGTTTGCGGGGCTGATGGCGTGGTGGATTATCCAGAACCCGCAGATCCACGAGCTTATCGGCGACCCTGGAACGATCAAAAGCGTGGTGGAGCACGACTTCGAGTACTACTACTACGAGCACGCTCACTCTGATTTCGCGGCCTTAGTTTGGACGAATAATGCGTGGGTGGCCGCGCAAGAAGTCGCCTATGGCGTGACTGGTTTTGGCGTGCTTTTCGTGCTTTTCCAGAACATGACGAACGTCGCGGTTATGGCGGCACTCATGATTTATTACGGTAAGGCCGCCTTGTTCTGGGGTCTGATTCTGCCCCACGGACTGTTGGAACTGCAGGCGGTTTTCGTGGCTGGAGGAGCGGGCTTATCCCTGTTCTGGTCGTGGGTTTCGCCCGGGGACCGCACGCGTTTGGCGTCGTTTGGTCAGCGTGGCCGCCAGGTTGTGGTCATTGTTTTGGGTTTGGTTGTCACCCTGTTCATCTCTGGCCTCATTGAGGGTTTCGTAACGCCCTCCGGCCTGCCCGTGTGGGTGCGCCTGATGATCGGCACCACCGCCTGGCTGGCGTTCTTGGCGTACGCCCTCATCCTTGGACGCAAAAAATACCAGCAGGGGATTGACGGCGATGTTGAACAGTGGCGTCGCTCCGCAGAGTCCGTCACCGTCGCGTAGCCTCCCGCCGGCCAACGTAGCCGCCACCCGTACCGTCGCGTAGCCTCCCGCGGCCCGCAACCCGCACTGAACCCGCGCGGCCCGCAACCGGGGCACCGCGGCTTACAAGAGCCCTTGCGATTTCAGGTTCAAGTAGTGGTCGACGACGGCCATGGGGAGGTCTTCGGGGGTCTCCTGGATCGTGGTGATGCCGGCTGATCGCAGGCCGCGCACGGCGTCGGCGGTGCGTTCACGCGAGTATTCCGCGGCGGCCGCCAGGTACACGTCCTCGATGCTGTCGCGCCCTTGCGCTAACTCGTGAGCGTCGGGATCTAACGCGTGTGCGAGCACTATGTGCTGGCGTTTTGCCAGCGACACGAGGACGGGCAGCAGTGACTCGGAAAGCACCGTCGGGTTGACGGGCGTGAACACCACGACCAGTGATACTTTCTTGCCAAACTGCGTGACGGCCGCGCCCAGCGAACTCCAGTCCGCTTCTACAAAGTTTGCGTCCAAAGGTGTCATCGCGTGCGACATTTCGCGCAAAACGTCACGCGGCCCGGGTTTCACAACGCGGGCCGTCACGTCCAGGTCGCCGGCAATCATCGACACCGAGTCGCCCGCCTTCGCGCACAGCGCCGACAGCAGCAGCGCCGCGTCCATCTGCGCATCCAGCCGCGTCACGTCACCTAAACGCACCGCTGAAACGCGTGAAGTGTCAAGCACCATCACCACGTGCCGGTCGCGTTCGGGCCGCCACGTTTTCACGATGATGTCCTCAGATCGGCGCGCGGTCGCCCTCCAATCAATGGAACGCACGTCGTCGCCGTCGACCCACTCTCGAAGTGAGTCAAACTCTGTTCCCTGTCCGCGTTGCCGCGCCAGGGCCTGCCCTTCCACAAACTGCAGTTTCGCGAGCGCCGCCGGCAGGTGTTTGCGCGCCGGAAACTCCGGCAAACTCCGCAGGTCACCGTCCAGTTCGAACGTGGTCTGACGCGCCGCCAAACCGAGCGGCCCCCACGCCCTCACGGTCACGGAAGACGCCCGCAAATTGCCGCGCCGCGTTGGATTCAAAGTCGTCGAAACAGGTGTTTCTTGATCGCGTACGAGGACGATCCTGTGCCGGTTTTCGTTTGCGCCCGCGCTTGGTTGCCAGGCGTCTCGAACGTCCGCTTTCATGCGCCGGCCCGGGTTTGTGATGCGCAGGACGGATTCGGACTGTTCGCCCACCCGCACGGGCGCAACCGCGTCACGCGTGATGCGAAGCTTCCGCGGCGACGGCGCGGCCAGCAGGTCGACCAGCACCACGGCGAGCACGACAACCAGCCACTTCCCAACCGTCGTGGGATGCGGCCAGAAAATCACGGGCACCACTCCCAGCAGGAGCAGCACCGGAACTCGCCAAGAAATACTCATCGGGGAACTGGGATCGAATCCAGGGCCGTAGCCAGAACCGACTCGACGCGCACGCCCTCCAACTCCGCTTCGGGGCGCAACCCCAGGCGGTGCGCAATCGTTGACTGCGCCATTACCTTCACGTCGTCAGGCGTTACAAAGTCGCGTCCAGACAGCCACGCCCAAGCCCGCGATGTTGCCAGGAGGGCGGTCGCCGCTCGCGGTGACATTCCCAGCGACAGCGAGGGCGTGTTTCGGGTGGCCCGCGCAATGTCCACGATGTAGCCGATGACTTCGGGGCGAATGTCCACGGCCGCTACTTCGCGAATACCGACCTCAATGTCGTGCGCGGTTGCAACCGGATTCAAACCGGCCGCCTCCAGGTCGGAGGCGTCAAACCCGCGGGCGTGCCGCCCTACGATCTCGACCTCATCCTCGCGACTGGGCAGGCCCATCACGACTTTCAACGTGAAGCGGTCCAGCTGCGCTTCGGGCAGGGGATAGGTGCCTTCGTACTCGATCGGGTTTTGCGTTGCCGCAACCATGAACGATGCGGGAAGCAGTTTCGGCTGGCCGTCGATCGTCACCTGGCGTTCCGCCATTGCTTCCAAGAGGGCGGCCTGCGTTTTTGGTGGCGTGCGGTTAATCTCGTCAGCCAGCAGCAGGTTCGTAAACACGGGGCCGGGGTGGAATCGGAACTCGTTCGCACCGCGGTCGTAAATCAGCGAACCCGTCACGTCACCGGGCATCAAGTCCGGCGTGAACTGCACGCGTTTCGTGTCGATACTCAGTGAGCGGGCGAGCGCCCTTACAAGCAGAGTCTTCGCCGTGCCGGGAACGCCCTCAAGAAGCACGTGACCACGCGTAAGCAAACCAATCATCAGGCCCGTAACGGCACCATCTTGGCCAACGACAGCTTTCGACACTTCGTTTCGCACGCGAACAAGGGCCTCGCGCGCGTCGCGGGTTTCAGTCGGGTTTTCAGTCATGGGTGACCTCCTCGATCAGGGCATCCAACTCTTTGGCGCGCTGGACCAGCTGACTTTCGTTTCCAACATATGGGGCAAATAGCAACATGTGAATTTCTTGATCCGACCGCCCGCTACGGCGAGCAACCGTGGTAATAAAATCGGACTGACTAATCTCATCGGGCAACAGCAGTGCTTTTCTGATCCTGCGACGCGTTTGCGACTGCAAAGCCCCAATCGCCCACGCCGCATCCTTCGTCTGATACAGCAGGTGACCGTGAGCGATAACAGTCTCGGAGGACTTCACCGTAACGGGAAGCCTCTCGGACGCAAGGGGGCCGAAGCGACGTCCTCGATACAACATGAAAGCAAGAGCCGCCAAAATCAACAGCATCGCACTTGAATAAGTCCAACGCGGCAGCAGCCCCCACACTCCATCGGTCGACAGGTCCACAGCAGTATTTTCAAAACTGGGATACACCCACACCAGGCGGTCATACTTGCCAAGCACAGTCAGCGCGGCCGCCGCAGTGTCATAGTCGCGAATACGCGAGTTCTTGAAAATCGGGTTGGGGAACCAAATGTATTCCGGGTTGTCTTCCGTCTTGGGCCAAACACCAACGTGATAGCCAAACCCCGTGCTAAAACACACGCGCGGCGGCAAGTCAGCGCCCTCAATGTCAGAGACAAACGCGAGACTATCGGTCGCAATCACGCGGGCATAGCCGAAAATGTCACTGCACAACTTGTCAAAGTCCTTTGCCGAGAACTCCCGCTCGCCGCCGTCAACAGAATCATCCAGGTTGAAAGCCTCCGGCGCGTAAGCCCATTCGTAGAGGACGACGCGGCCCGCACCCCGCACGAGTCCAGGCAAAGCTGTAATATCTTCATGCGTTATGTACGGTGACTGGTCGATCAAAACAGCGGTGTCTTCATCGATTTGCGGCATCTCGTCCACGCTAAGTACGACCTCAACGTCGACACCCTGACTCTTTAAGACCTGGACCAGGCCCTTAGTTCCATCGGGCTGGGCCGAACGCGGGTCCGACGGCTGGTACTGCCTCTCGTAGCCAAAAACCATGCTCAAAACGATCACGGCGACCATCGCGAGAATCAGCCACAAGCCCCACGACTTACTCACTTCACGCAGGCTACGGCCCTTCGCGGTTGCGACACTCATGCCTTCACCGGCCTTCGCTGCAGGCGGTCTATGACCTGGTCGTCCAGGTACAGCACCTGATCAACATCGACAGTATCCACGCGACCATTTGGAATGAGGGCGTACGCCGCAACATCAAACGACTGGCCGCAAACGTGCGCTAGCTGCGCAAGGTCGGGGTACTTCGCACCAATCGTTCGCGTCACGTCACCCACGGTCCTGCCCGGCGCGGTAGACGTGAGGCCCGACCTATCTAACCGCGCAACGATAGCCCGGAAAGCGGCTTTCACGGCCTCACTAGGATCGCCCTCACGCATCTGAATCGCACGCTGGCGGTACTCCTCGGGCGGGATTGACGGGTCCAGCAGGGCATCCCCAACGACGATTTCGGGGCTGCCGCCACCTCGCAAAAAGCGAGTGTAAATAATCCAGCTACCCACCGCGACAATCGCGATGATCAAAACAATAATGATCGGCCTAGTGGGAATCTCTCCGCCGTCGCCAATCCAATCATTCAACGGTTGCACCAGCCACAGTAGGAACTCTTCAAACCAGTTGCGCTTTTCCTGATACTCACCCTTTAACAGTTCGCGGCGAAGCAACTCGCGCCCCTCATCAGGAGAAGGCGTCAGCGGAGGCTCAAAGCCAAACCAGCGCCGGGCCGAAAGCGCGGCGGCGATCTTCGACGTGACCAGGAAGTAGATCATCGGCCTAGCGGCTCGCGTTTCCTAGCAGTTCGATGTCGTAACCCTCCTTGCGAATACGCTGATTTACGTAAATCAATCCGACGAGGGCGCCCGTAAGAGGCGCGGTAACAATAATTGCTAACACCTGCGAGAGGGTTGTACCCATCGCGGTTAAACCGCCAAACCCGGCAAGTGTATCCACAAACAGCGCACCCCCAAAGCCCGCCGCCAGCATGACGGGGAGCACGATCACCGAGGCTAAGAACTGCGTGATTATGTACATCAGAATGTATGCGCCAAATGAGCGCCAAAATCCGCCCTCAAGTAGCTTCCACGACCTCTTTATCGCCTGGATCGGGCCGAGGCCTTCAATTGAAACGGCGGGCACGCCAGCCACGAGTTTGATGACGAAGTAAGAGTAGATGGCCAGCACGCCTAGAGCCAGCAGGATCGTGATTATTAGCGGCGTTGCGGCGTCCGAAAAGTAGGACATGACCACGTAGAACAATGCGAAGAACACGGCGGTCAGCAACGCGATGCCCACCAGCATGATCAGGTAGAACAACAGGTACTTACCCAAATGTGGCCTGAACTCCGCCCACGCCTGCGACGGCGAAATCTTGTGTCCCTTCACAGCGTGAATGGTGACGATCGTGAGCGGGCCCATCACCAAAGCAATGATCGCCTGCAACGCCACCGACGACGTGATAGTAGCCATCGGCAGGAAACCCACGTAATCGCCAAAGATGCCCAGATTCAGCACGTCCACCAGCGCGCCCAGACCAAACATGACCACGCCCGCGACGAGCGCCATCACGAACGTCATACCCATCGTCGCCTTCGCGTTGAAGCGAATCAGAGCGAACGCTCCGCCAATCATGTCTCCTACCCCCAGAGGGCGGATCGGCACAATCCCGGGCTTCACCTGACTCCACGTCATGCGCTGCGCGCCACCGTATGGTTGCGGCGTTTGGGGTGCACGCGGCTCTTGGGGTGCCCCGTAGTCCTGGCCTGGCCCATTTTGGTAGGTGTTGCCAGCAGCGTCCTCATTACGTGAAGAACCGGGTGCTGACCACTGGTTGTCGGGCTTGGGCGCATCTGACATGCGGCGCTCCTAGAGACTCGAGGACATGTGTGCGGCCCGCGAGTGGCCGCGGGGCCAGTCTACTTTAGCCGCGGTCGATTGCTAGGTTTTGCCATGGGGAAAATGTCAGAATTTATCCGTGCCTAATTAGAAGGGCTTGCTTGTCGACGCGTACGTCCAGGGTTCGTCCGCGGCCGATCGTGTCGCCGTCAACTTGGATCGGGTGGGCTTTCGAGACTTGACTGTGCACGCTGGAGGACTGTTTGAACTCGATGTTGCCGGTCGTGCCGGGTAGCTCGTCTTTGCTGATGCCAAGGCCTTGCGCGCCGATCTTTGTGAACAGGTCCAGCCAGCCGATTAGCCCGTATTTTGCTTCCAGTAGTGCGACGTCAAGTTTGCCGTCGTTCAGCTTCGCGTTTGGCGCCAGCACGACACCCATCATTAGTGACGGGCAGTTTGCGAACAGGATTGAACGCCCTGCCACCGCGTATTGTTTTCCATTGTCGAGGGCGACTCGCGCTTTCAACCTGGGGGATCGAAGCGACTGCGCCCCGGCGACCACGTAGGCGCCCCAGCCGACCTTGTCTTTCAGGTCGGAGCGGGTGCCGGACATGATTTGCGCGTCCCAACCTTGGCCGGCTACGACGAGGAAGGCGAACTCGTCGTCGGCGGGAATGGGGTGGCCTTTCTTCATGAGCATCTCTTGGTGGGTTTCCGGAATCAAGGAGCCCTCCGGTGGGATCTCGTACCCACCCTCAAGGTCGGACGCCCTCAACCACGCAATGTCCACGTGGCTTTCGACGCCGTAGAACGCGATGTCCACGGCTTCTTGCATGTCGTCGGGTGGAACTTTCAGGTTGCGGCCCAAAAGGTTGCCGGTACCAAAAGGTAGTAGTGCCATCGGAATGTCGGTGCCCGCAAGTGCGGCTGCCACTGCGCGGACCGTGCCGTCCCCGCCAGCGGCAACAACGACCGCCGCGTTTTCGGCGACAGCCTGGGCGGCCTGGCCGGTGCCGGGATCTTCAGGAGTGGTCTCCAGCCACACGGGTTCACCAAGGCCCGCCTGCCTGGCACCCAGCGTCATCAGCTTCCGCAACCGGTGCAGCTTCGCGACCTTAACCGGGTTGTAAATAATGTAGGGCGAACGCTGTTGCTGTGAATCACTCACGGTATCTCCCAAGAACTAAACGGTACCTAAATTTCTTGTCGATATGAGGTTAAGGATATAGGAGTATCCCACAACCTGTAATCCGTGGTGAATGAGGGCGCATACAAGCGGTAGGCTTGAGCCATGATTGATCTGAAAGCCCTGAGAGAAGATCCCGAACCCGCACGTCAGTCCCAGATCGCTCGCGGAGCGGATCCGGCCCTGGTTGACCAGATTCTGCAAGCCGACCAGGCGCGCCGCGACGCCCTCCACGATTTTGAAGATAAGCGCGCGGAGCAAAAAGCCGTTTCGCGTTCTATTGGTAAGGCCGCCCCGGAGGAGCGTCAGCAGGTTTTGGCGCACGCGAAGGAACTCGCGGCGACCGTGAAGGACCTTGAGGCCCGCGCGAACGAAATGCGCGACAAGGCGGATGCGCTGGCGAAGTCGATTCCGAATATTATCCTGCCCGGCGTTCCCGCCGGTGGTGAGGAGTCGTTTGAAGTTTTGCGTTTTGAGGGCGGAGAGCCCCGCGACTTTGCCGCGGAAGGGTTTGAGCCGAAGGATCACTTGGAGCTTGCCGAAGGTTTGCGCGCGATCGACATGAAGCGCGGCGCGAAGGTTTCGGGTACGCGTTTTTACTACCTGACGGGTATTGGCGCGCAGTTGGAGCTCGCACTGCTCACGATGGCGTTGGATCAGGGCGTGAAGAACGGGTTCATTCCGATGATCACCCCGACGCTGGTAACCCCTGAAATCATGGGTGGCACCGGATTCTTGAACGAGCATTCCGAGGAGATCTACTACCTGCCCACCGACGACCTGTACCTGACGGGCACGTCTGAGGTTGCGCTCGCCGGCTACCACACCGACGAGATTATCGATGTTGACGATCCGAAGCGCTACTTGGGTTGGTCCACGTGTTACCGCCGTGAGGCCGGTTCCGCGGGTAAGGACACGCGCGGCATTATCCGCGTGCACCAGTTCAACAAGGTGGAAATGTTCTCGTACTGCACGGAGGCGGAGGCCGCCGCGGAGCATGAGCGTTTCCTCGCGTGGGAAGAGGAGATGCTCGCAAAGGTTGAGCTTCCTTACCGCGTGATTGACACCGCGGCTGGCGACCTGGGAACTTCGGCTGCCCGCAAGTTTGACTGCGAAGCGTGGTTGCCGACCCAGCAGCGTTGGATGGAGGTCACGTCGACGTCCAACTGCACGACCTACCAGGCTCGTCGCCTGAATATTCGCGAACGCGGCGAGGCCGGCACGCAAACGGTTGCCACTATTAATGGCACGCTTGCGACGACGCGTTGGATTGTTGCGATTTTGGAAAACCACCAGAATGAGGACGGCTCGGTGAACGTTCCGAAGGCAATGCGGCCCTACTTGGGTGGCCGCGAGAAGCTGGAACCGGTTATCTAGGAGCCGCATGAGCAACCCCCTGCTAACCCCGCCCCCCACCGACCTGCCGCCGATCCCGTTTGAGGACCTGGTCAGTAAGGCCGCGGCGGCCTTCCCGCCCGACCTTGCACCCACGGGCCCTGAAATTTTGATCGCGTTGGACGTGGACGGAACACTGCTGACGGTTGACGGTGCCAGCAAGATCATCGTTGACACCGTGGAGCGCCTGCAACGAGCCGGCGTGCACGTCGTCATCGCGACGGGGCGGGGGATTGGGGCAACTCTGCCCGTCCTCAAGGAAGTAGGAATCCACGACGGTTGGGTCGTCGCGTCAAACGGCGCGTTGATTTTGAAAATTGAGGACGGAAAGCACACGGTTGTGCATTCGCGTTACTTTGATCCCGCGCCGATTATTGACCAGGTCGTGAAGGTGTATCCGGATGCCTTAATCGCGGTGGAGGACGACACGTTCAGGTATCGACTCTCGCGCCAGTTCC
The DNA here is from genome assembly GCA_030532405.1 of Actinomycetaceae bacterium. GTDB lineage: Bacteria > Actinomycetota > Actinomycetes > Actinomycetales > Actinomycetaceae > Gleimia. The sequence continues at coordinate 25,050 of JAUNLF010000014.1, forward strand.
CCCCTAACGAGCTGATCGAGGAGTGGGACTTGGACGACATGGAGGGCCTGAAGTCCAAGCCGGTTACGAAACTTGTTGTGCGCATTCCGGGGATGGATCGTGACTTTTTTGCCGCGGAGATGGCGAAGCTCGACCTGTCCAGCGTGACGCCCGCGGTGGGGTGGACGTCGTGGATGGATGTGAACGCGGCCGACACTACGAAGGCCAGTGGCCTGGAGTGGCTGCGACGCGAACTTGGCGTCCCTGAAAACGGCACCATGTCTATAGGTGACGGAACCAATGACATGGCGATGCTTCAGTGGGCGCACCATTCTGTCGCCATGTGGGGTGCCATTGATGAAGTGAGGGCGTGCGCCAATGCCTTGACCGGGCCGGTCGAGTATGACGGCGCTGGCGCTGTCATGGAAGCCCTCCTGCGCCGCAAGTAGCTCTGCTCCGCGCCGCGGCGCGCGCGCTGCCGCGCGGCCACAGTCTGACGCACGGCGCGTGCCGTGGTTTCGACTCGCCCGCGTTGTTGCGCGCGGCGCCCCGAGCCCACGGTATCCCGTCCCCGGCCCTTCCCGGCCGCGGCGCCCGAAGCCGCGGCCATTGCTTGAGCGCATCCACGCCCGCCCTCGTCGACAAAATTGCACGCTGGGACGCGCGTAAGGATTCATTGAATGTACGCACTTTTGTAGGTATCTTGCGATAGTTGAATGCACTTTTTGCAAAAACTTTGCGAAGTTGCCCGCGTCGATAAATCCAGAAACCGCGAAATTCTGCGAAAAATAGGGTAATTGGAACAAATGATCACTTTGCGCCGTGGTTTTTGGGATTTTTCAAAAAGTGATTACAAATCGATCACATTTCAGCTGCTTCGGCCCTAATAAGTTGCAAGGTTCACATTTGTGAAGTTGAGTAGTCCATAACGGGACCTACCCGGGTCCTTGCTACATTCTCGATCCGAATAATGTCCGTTATCGGGTTGGGACAACGTTTCATCAACGATGATTTTCTGGAGGTTTCTATGCGTTCATCACGCATGCAGTCCAGCAGGAGCCGATGGTCTGTGGCCGCGGCTGGCGCAGCTGCAACAGCACTTCTGCTTTCCGCTTGTGGCGGCGGCGGCGACATTAATGGCGGCACCGACGGTGGTGAAGCCGGCGGTGACGTCGACTGCTCCATGTTTGAAGAATATGGGACTTTTGAGGGCGAGAGCGTAACGCTGTTCTCCTCGATTCGTGAGGTCGAAGCTGACCAGCTTCAGCAGACCTTCGATGCTTTCACCGAGTGCACGGGCATTGACGTCCAGCACAACGGTGTTGGCGAGTTTGAGTCTCAGATCGTTGTTCAGGTTGAGGGCGGTAACGCACCTGACTTGGCTATCTTCCCGCAGCCTGGCCTGCTACAGCGCATGGTCAATGACGGCTATGTACTGCCGGCTCCGGATGCTGTCGAGAAGAATGTTGATTCTGGTTGGACCGAAGACTGGAAGAGCTACGGCACGGTTGATGGCGAGTTCTACGCGGCTCCGCTGATGGCTTCCGTGAAGTCGTTCGTCTGGTACTCCCCGTCCATGTTTGAAGAGGGCGGCTACGAGGTCCCCGAAACTTGGGATGACCTACTAACCCTGACCGAGCAGATCGCTGCGGATAACGAGGGTACTGACGTTAAGCCGTGGTGTGCTGGCATTGAGTCCGGTGGCGCTACCGGCTGGCCGGCAACTGACTGGGTTGAGGACCTGGTACTGCGTTCCGCTGGTGCTGACGTTTACGACCAGTGGGTCACCCACGAGATTCCGTTCGACGATCCGGAGATCGTGAAGGCAACCGAAGAGGTTGGCAAGATCCTGCGCGATGACCGCTACGTAAACGGTGGTATCGGCGATGCTCGTTCGATCGCTACCACGTCGTTCAACGATGGTGGCCTCCCGATTCTTGACGGCCAGTGCTACATGTACCGCATGGCTTCCTTCTACGAGGCACAGTGGCCGGAGGGCACCGATGTTTCCGAGTCCGGTGACGTCTTCGCCTTCTACCTGCCGGCAATGAATGCTGACGAGACCCCGCTGCTAACTGGTGGCGAGTTCGTTGGCGCATTCAACGACCGTGAGGCAACTCAGGCTGTTCAGGCTTACATGTCCTCTGAGCTGTGGGCAAACACCCGCGTCGAGATTGGTGGCGTAACTTCCGCTAACCTCGGTGTCGATCCGAACCTCGCTTCCTCCGACATTCTGCGTCTGGCTATGGAGCTAATGCAGGATGAGGGCGCAATCGCTCGTTTCGACGGCTCTGACCTTATGCCTTCCGAGGTTGGTGCAGGCTCCTTCTGGACTGCAATGACCCAGTGGCTGAATGGTGAGAAGGACGTTCCGACCGTTCTTGGTGAAATCGAAACTTCCTGGCCGACTAAGTAGTTAGGTCGGTCAATCCGAATGCGGGGCGCACGGATTGTGTGCCCCGCATTTTGGAGGTGAGACATGGATTATTTGCTCAATACAAAGATTGGCCAGATGATCTTCGCGGTCATCTTGCTTGTGGCCGTCGTGCTGATTTTGATGCTTTTGGCATCGTTGGCCGACCGCATTAAAGGGCGTGGTCGAGAAGTTGCGAGCGTTGCAGTATTCCTAGGTCCGGGCTTGCTTTTGCTGGCTTTGGGTCTCATCTACCCAGCGGTTCGAACGATCATCATGTCGTTCATGGATCGTCGATCCGAAAATTGGGTGGGCTTTGATAACTATGCCTGGATGTTTACTGCGACTGACTCTAAGCAGGCGTTTATCAACACGTTCATTTGGGTCCTTTTGGTCCCGATTGTTTCCACGGTTGTGGGTTTGCTTTACGCGATCCTGATTGATGGTAAGCGTTTTGAGAAGATCGCGAAGTCCTTACTGTTCATGCCCATGGCGATTTCGTTTGTGGGTGCTGGCATTATTTGGAAGTTCGTTTACGAGTACCGTGGCGCATCTCAGACTCAGCGTGGTTTGCTGAACGCGATCATTGTTGGCCTGGGTGGCGAGCCGGTGAGGTTCTTGCAGGACTCGCCGTTGAACACTATTTTCCTCCTGGTCGTAATGATCTGGATTCAGGCTGGTTTCGCAATGGTTTTGTTGTCGGCCGCTATTAAGGCGATTCCGCATGACATTGTGGAGGCCGCGCAGCTGGATGGTGTTAATAGCTGGCAGATGTTCAGGAATATTACGGTTCCGGCGATCCGCCCAACTTTGGTTGTTGTTTTGACGACTATTACGATCGCTACTTTGAAGATCTTCGATATTACGCAGACGATGACGGGCGCGAAGTTCGGCACGCAGGTGCTTGCGAACATGATGTACGACCAGTCGTTTACGTATGGCAATAACGGTTATGGTTCGGCGATGGCGGTTGCCATTTTCGTCCTCGTTATTCCGATCGTGATTTACAACGTTCGTCAGATGCTTATCAATAAGGAGGTGCGCGGTGGCTGAGGAATACACTTCTATGTCGAAGGGTGAGGCCGCAGTTGCTGACCGCGATTCCGTGATGGAGCGCGGCGACCGTGACTTGCGTCCGGATAAGGCACCTACTCGTGAGAAGAAGAGTGCCGCTACCAGCGCGAGGAAGGCCCTCACGGGTCGGTTTGGTTCGCTTGTTGCGATCTTGATTGCGTTCTTCTGGACGGTTCCGACGTTTGGATTGTTCATTACGTCTTTCCGTCCTGAGGGCGAGATTAAGAGCTCTGGCTGGTGGAGTTTCTTCGCTAATCCGAACTTCACGTTGGAGAACTATCAGACGGTTTTGTTCGGCGCTAAGTCGCAGGGCGATTTGGCTTCGTACTTTATTAACTCGCTGGTGATTACGGTTCCAGCGACGCTTGCGCCTTTGCTGTTGGCGACGATGGCTGCGTACGCGTTCTCGGTGTTGAAGTGGAAGGGACGCGACCTTGTGTTTGTGTTCGTGTTCGCTTTGCAGATCGTACCGTTGCAGATGGCGTTGATTCCGTTGCTACGCGTGTTCTCGGGCACGGCGGCGTCGGACATGTTCCCGTTCTTGTCGATTTGGGTGGCGCACACGATCTTTGCGCTTCCGCTGGCTATCTTCTTGTTGCATAACTTCATGGCTGAGGTTCCGCGCGAGTTGGTTGAGGCGGCTCAGGTTGATGGTGCGGGGCACGTGAAGACGTTCATTTCGGTGATGTTACCGCTGATGATTCCGGCGATTGCGTCGTTCGCTATCTTCCAGTTCCTGTGGGTGTGGAACGACTTGCTCGTTGGTTTGACGTTCTCCGGTGGTATGGAACTGACCCAGCCGTTGACGGCGCGTCTAGCGTCGATGGCGGGTTCGCGCGGTCAGGACTGGCATTTGCTGACTGCTGGCGCGTTCGTTTCGATGATCATTCCTCTGGTCGTGTTCTTGACGCTACAGAGGTACTTCGTTCGTGGCCTAATGGCTGGCTCTGTGAAGGGGTAAGCCGGGTAGGCGAGCGTAGATATAAACACTTGAGGGCCAAGCATTTGCTTGGCCCTCAAGTGCATCCCATCAACACAGTGCAAGTTTCCCAGTGGTTTCCTTAAGAGGTAATCCCTTAGAAGTCTGTAAAACTAGCTTCTTCAACCGTTGTCTCTCAGTGAAGATGTCTCCACTATAAAGAGCCATTCTGAATACAGTTTGAAACAAACCTTGGAATATCCAGGGAATCTGTATTGAGTTGTGCGATTAGGGTTACTTACTCAGCTTTGCGGCGAATAAGTAGGGTGATTGCGCCTGCGGCTGCCAGCAGGATCGCTATGCCGGCAAGGGTTCCAGCGGCGATACCGGTCTTTGCAAGCTTGTCGCCCGCAACCTTGTCGCCGGAATCGTCTACATCAACCGACGGCTCTACAGACGGGTTGGTCGGTTCTACCGGCTTGCCCGTAGTTGTCTCGCTGTGACTCTCATCGTCATATTCTGACTCGCCTTTACCGGGCTTCTCAGTGTCGCCTTCGCTGTCCTCGTAGAGGTTTAGGCCTACCTTGGCCGGATTGTGGTCAGATGCTCGGTAAATGTCATCCGTGTACAGCAACGGTACGTTGTAGTTGTAACGCGAGTACTCAGTGAGAAGCGGTTCGTTGGCGTTGATCATCCAAATATCTGCGCCAGTCATAAGAGCAGCACCGGCCTCGTTTGCAAGAATGTGATCGAGCGAGCCTACGCGGCCGTCGTACACGTACGAGTAGCCGTCATCTTTTGCGGTCAGGTTCGTGAAACCCGCGTCCTGCAAGATCATCATGGGATCTTCCTGCGTGTAAGAGTTGAAGTCACCCAACAGGAAGACCGGCTTGTTTTCAAACGTATTGGCGAATTCTGCAAGCTGAGTTGCCTGCCTGGTGCGGGTGCCGTTGCTGGAGCCTTGACCATCGCCGGTGTCATCGTCACCTTCGCCCTTGGCGGAGCTGCCCTTGGACTTGAAGTGGTTGTTGATGACAACGAACTCGGGGTTCTCCTGACCCTCGGGTGCGTTGAGGGTCTTGAACGTCTGAGCTAGCGGCGAACGAGCTTTAGTTACGAAATCTTCGCCGTCGGTTTCGTTCAAGATTACGGACTCGCCTACAGGTGCTACGGCAGCCTTCTTGTAAATGAATGCGGTGCGAATAGCGTCAGTGTTGTTAGGAACCGTGGTTGGAGAAGCAACGTAGTCCCAAGTGTCCTCACCGGTCGCTTTTTTTAGCGACTTAACTAGGTGAGCCAAAGCCTTGTCGCGGTCAGGATTCATAGAGGTAGAGTTTTCGATCTCTTGCAGGCCAACAACGTCTGCATTGAGCGCGTTGATTGCCTTCACGATCTTGCCTTCTTGGCGAGCAAAATTAACTTCGTCGTATGCACCCCGGACAGCGCAGTTGCTCGTCGCAATTGGATTGCCTTCGCGGTCGTCGTACGCCGTACAGTTCTCGCCGTCCTTGCCAAGTGTGACGAAGTAGTTCAGCACATTGAACGTACCGATCTGGATATCTCCGCCAACTTCTGCTGGGGCCTTTGGACGGGTGTTTTCAAATGTGACGGGTGAGTTCTCTGTTCTAACCTGCATCTGTCGGGGTTGGAATGCCCAAGTATCCCAGCGGTAGTCAAGGATCACACCATCGGTAAACTTTACCTTAGCGCCAACGCGGATGATCGTATCCGCGTCAATGTAAGGAAGCGGCAAGTCGCTACGATTATTCGACCTAAAATGACGGAATTCGTACTTCGTGCCGTCGTCTAGGAAGATTTGCTTGGCTAGGTTCGCATCTTCTTGGGCATTCGCATCTTCTCCGGGCGCGACGACATCAGTGGCTTGCGGAAGAGGCTTATCCGAGTTAGCTAGCGTGATCATGCCATCAGAGTTCAGCTTGTAAGTGTCTGTAACCGTGTACGGACCTTGGGGTGCAAGAAGCATGCCTTCGTACTGCTCGTACTCCGCGTCTGTCGCGGGAAGCGCAGCTAGCTTGTAAGGCTCGACCGCCGCGCAGTCGTCCTTTTGTACCGACGTGGTACCGCTCAGTTGGGTCATCTTGTAATATTCACTGGCCTTGCCGGTTACTTCCAAGCATGTGCCAATCTCCGGAGGAGTGGCGCTAGCCGTGTATACGAAAATACCGTCTGACTTGCCTGCGGTCTTGACATCTCCACCGGTTCCCGGGGTTTGCAGGTAGTAGCCGCGGAACGTGCCGTCGCCGTACGAAGCGGTGACAACACCCTTCGTTGTAACCGTCTTTCCGGCTAGCGGGGTGGAAGCGCCAGCGCCCTGGATATCAGCGATCGGGGTGATATTTACATTGGCAGTTGCTAGATCGCCCTCGTTCGCGGCAAAGGCTGGCAAGCTAATACCCATCAGGGCCAGTGTGGCAACTGATGCGGTAATCACCCGCGTAGTTGTTTGCATGTGCTGCATGATTCTCCTAAAACGGCGTTTTGCCGTGATCATTCGTAAAGTCACAATGACGTTAGGGAGTCCTAAATTGGGCCCGATAACAGTCCCGCGGGAATCGTTCCACAGCCTCGTTACGTGACAGGAAACAAGATGTTAACTTTCGATGGCAGGTAATGGTTTTCTAAACGGGTAGTCTCTTGTGGGAAGATATAAGGGTATCCATCGTTAAAAAGGGAGGACCACAGTGGGTTGGATCAACTCGGTTGAGCATAATCGCTGGCTAAGCCAGCAGATGCAGGCTCTGATAACGACCGGCCGTAAAGCGATCGTTGAAACTGGATTCGGTTTTTTGAACGCGGACGGCCAGATCGACACTGACCGGCCCGTGGACCTGGCGTTAACTGGACGCTTGACCCACGTGTTCTGTTTGGCAACATTGATGGGAATCCCCGGGTCAAGAAAGTACGCGGACCACGGTATTAAGTGCCTCAGTAAGTACTTTAAGGACCCCGAGTATGGCGGCTGGTTCCCCGCGATCAAGCATGAGTTGGATGAGGACGGCAATGGCATCCCGTGCGACAAGGCGCTGGAGTCTAAGTCGCAGTACGCGAACTCGTTCGTAGTGTTAGCAGCGGCTTCTGGAACTGCGGCGAACAGGCCGGGCGGGCATGACCTGTTGATGGATGTGATTCGCGACCAGGAGGCCCACTGGTGGGACGAGCGCGTTGACCGCGTTCGCCACAGGTATTCCCGCGACTATGAGACGTGTGCGCCCTACTACGGTATGGATTCGAATATGCACACGACGGAGGCGTACCTCGCGGTTGCCGAGGTCATGAACGACCCGATTTGGATTGACCGGGCTACTTCTATTTTGAAGTTTGTGTACGACGAGGCCAGTCAAAATAACTGGCGAATCGGTGAGCATTTTGACGAAAACTGGAAGCCCATGCGTGAGCATTACGGGCATTCAAGGGTGGATCGCTCGAACCCGTACGGTGTTGTGATCGGCCACCAGATGGAGTGGTCTCGCCTGGCGTTGCACGTGCGCGCCGCGAACCGCACGCTTGGACGCAAGAGCCCCGACTGGCTGCTTGAACTCGCGCAAGAAATGTTTGAACGCGCCCGCGTTGACGGGTGGCGTCGCCATAACGGCCAGCCCGGTTTTGTTTACACCGTTGATTTTGAGGGCGAGCCTGTTTCTACTAACCACATGCATTGGGTTGCAGCCGAGGGCGTTGCTGCTACGGTTGCGCTTCGCCGCGCGGTTTTGGATGACGGTGGCAGTGTGGGTGATGTGGAGCATTACGACCACTGTTACAGGTCGTGGATTGACTTCATCGAAGAGTACATCATTGAAAAGCCTGGTCGCTGGCTGCGTGAGCTTGACCAGGACAATAATGTTGTCGAGTCGAGCTTGCCTGGCCTTCCCGATAATTATCACGCTGTGCAGGCGCTGCTGATGCCGAGGTTGCCGCTGTGGCCTCCGTTTGCGTCGGCCCTGTCGCGGAACTTGCTGGATCATCCTGAGGAGCCCCCGACGGACCGAAAGGGATTCAGCTTGTTTAAGCGTCGCGATAACCAGCAAAACCAGTAGCCACTGCAGTGGCTTACCGCGCGGCGCGCAGTTCGATGGGACTGCGCGCCGCGGCGTTAGCTAACTCGGATTACGACTTTGCCAAGAACGTCCTCACCGGCCTTGCCGGAAACGACGGCATGCGCGTTGGCGATGGAATCGAAGGGGAGGACCTTGCCGATGACGGGTTGGATCTTCCCGCTTTCGACCAGGGGCCACACGTCGTGGCGAAGGTGGTCGACGATAGCGAACTTCTTTTGCGGCACTTGCGAGCGTAGGGTCTGCGCGGTGATTGACGCGTTTTTGGAAAGTAGGCGGCCCACGTTGAGTTCACCTTTTGGCCCGCCGAGCAGGCCCAGGACTACGAGGTGGCCGTAGCGTTTCAGGGCGCGCACGTTGGTTTTTAGGCCGCTGCCGCCGAGTACGTCCATGATTACGTCAACGCCGCGTCTTTCGTGTTTTTTGAGGGCGGTGTACCAGTCGTCGTGGTAGTTGAAGCACGTGTTGGCGCCGAGTTGTTCTACGCGGTAACAGCGGTCCGGCGCGCCAGCGGTACCGTACACGCGGTGGCCCCATTCGCGGGCGAGTTGGACAGCGATGGATCCGACGCCGCCGGACGCCCCGTGGATCAGGACGCTACTTTCTGGCGCGTTTGCGAGGCCGCCAATGGTTTCTAGCACCATCCAAGACGCCGCGGCCGATTCGATGAGGCCCATTACCGCGATTTCGGGGGCTAACTCGGAGCCGGGCACCTTGGGGATTGGCAGGACTTGGCGGGCGTCGACGCACACGTACTCGGCGTAACCGCCAGCGGAAAGCAGTGCGCAGGCAGGCACGCCCTCTTGAATCCACGAAAAATCAGGGTCGGTAGCAATGTCGGAACCTACCGCGTCGATAGTGCCGGAACATTCAAGTCCGAGGACGTAACTGGCGCCCTTCGGGGGAGGGTACGCGCCCTTGGCTTGCAGGATGTCAGCCGGGTTGATGGCGGTGGCGGAGACTTTGATGCGGACCTCGCCGGGGCGAGGCTGCGGGGTGGGGATTTCGACCATCATTAGGCGGTCGCTCAGGGCGGTTTCCGCGGTGGGGTCGAACTGGTCGCGATCGTGTACGGAAATGATTGCCTTCATGGCTCCATCATGCCCTGAACGTGGCGCCCGTAACAGCGGAGCGAGATTTTTGCGGCGCGGAATCGTCGAGGGCGGGCTGGTAACACGCGCGGTGGAGGGGGCTGCGTTGTGGCTCGGGATTCATTTTGCGGCGCGGGTTTTAAACGTGTCGTAAAGCGAGATAGACTAATGCCTCGTCAGGAGGGTTGACCGAGTGGCCGAAGGTGATGGTCTTGAAAACCATTGTGTCCGCAAGGGCACCAAGGGTTCGAATCCCTTACCCTCCGCAAATAACCCCGACATTTCAGTGCTCGAGTTAGCACCGAAATGTCGGGGTTTTGATTATTCTGCGCGGCCTATAACCTAGGCGTTTTCGGACATTTTCTTGTAGTTCGCTTCGACTTCTTCGGCGGTTTCTGCCCACGGGTCGACGACGATGCGGATCGGGTTTCCGACCTTGTTGTGCACCATGTCGATGCCCTTTTCAATGTCACGTAGTGGGATGACTTTTGAAACGGAGCGGGACAGGTCGAGGCGTCCTGCCTTGATGAGTTCGGCTAGTAGGTAGATGTCGACGGGTCGGTAACCTAGGTGTCCGAGCGCCTGTTTTTGTTGTAGGCCGAAGTTGAGTAGGGGTCCGCCCTCCATGTCTTGTCCGGATAGGCCAACTAGGATGGCGCGGCCGTGGAAGTCTAGGGACTCGATGGCTTGGCGGAAGGTTTGTTTGATGCCGACGGCGTCGAATGCGACGTCGATCATGCGGCCGCCTGTGGCTTCGCGGATTTTGTCCATGAGTTCGGGGTCGTCGGAGCGGAACACGTAGTCGGCGCCGAGTTCTTTGGCGCGTTCGAGGACTTCGTCGTTGATGTCCAGGCCGATTACGGGGACTGCGCCGGCAAGTTTCGCGAGTTGGACGATGTGCGTGCCGATGCCGCCGAGGCCCCACACGCCGACGGCGTTTCCGAGGCTGACTTTGCCGGTGCGTTTTACTGCGCCGAATGGTGTGGCCACCGCGTCGGCGAGGATGGCTGCCTGGTCCATGGGGACGCCCTCGGGTACGCGTGTCATGCCGGCGGCGGGTGTTACGGCGTATTGTGCCCATGCGCCGTCGTAGGCGAACGCCATGAGTTGCGTGTTCATGCATCCGCCGAAGTTTCCGCGGCGGCATTCGCGGCATTCGCGGCATGCGCGGCCGGAGACGGGGATGACTTTGTCACCGACTTCCCAGCCGTCGACGCCGGGGCCGAGTTCTGCGATTTCGCCGGCGCATTCGTGGCCTTGTGTGATTACGGGTAGTTGGGGTGGGAAGTTCCCGTCGATGAGTGATAGGTCGGAGTGGCAGATGCCGCAGTACGCGATTTTGATGAGCACTTCGCCGGGCCCTGGTTTTGGAATCGGTACTTCTTCGATGGTGATTTTCTTGGTGTCTGTGTATAGGCGCTGCGCGAGCATAGTACCTTCCACGATTTACGTCCTCTCGGAGTTTTGTATGCACGTCATTGTGGCATTCAAGATTGCGTAAGCAGGTATCTATATAGGTATCTCAGGTGTCTATTGGGTATCTATTAGGTATCTACCGGGTCCTGAATTGTGGGGCACGTACATGTGGCCCCTTCTTTGGAGTCTACGACTGTTGGGTTGTGTTCGCTTGCCGATTTTTGTGTACGAGGGCGAGCTTGGTTCTGGCTTGGTTGTGTGACCTGTGTTTCTCTGTTTGAAAAGCGCGGTATTGACGCATTAAGATTGATCGGGATTGGAGATGTCGCATAGTGGCCTAGTGCGCCTCCCTGCTAAGGAGGTTGGGGCGTTCGCCCCTCGCGGGTTCAAATCCCGCCATCTCCGCGTTTGTTGTCTCGCGTCATAGGTCCGCCTATGGCGCGAGATTTTTTTGGTTTTTGGGTGTGGTCTGTGTCCCGAGATCTTGGTTTTGGGTGTGGTCTGTGTCCCGAGATTTTTGTTTTTGGGCGTGTTTTTCTGCATTTTATGTGCTTGAGGTAACGAAACAGTTGCAAATTAACATGTTTGCCCCCTTTAAATGAGACTATTTTCCGAAAGTGCTTGCACGGTGATACCCCGCGGGGTATCGTAACCGTATCTTGTGGCCTGATTCATTCTTTGCTCAGGCTGATCTGTCTTTCCTTCCGGCATTGATGTTGGGCGAGGGTAATTGGCCACAAGGCGGAAAGTTTTTGACTTTCAGCCCATCCCATTTAGCACGAGTGCGTTGGTGCACTCGAAGGAGAGATTCATGACCACCCCCAAGACGAGTGAATCGTGGCTACCCAAGGATATTCTTGATTCGGCGCCTTCCCCTTTGGAGTGGAAGCGGCGTTGGATTGGTCTGCTTGTTGGTGTAGTTCTTGCTGTAATTACTTACTTCATTTTCCCGGCTAATGGTGCTGATGTAGTGAATGCTGCGGTACCTGATGCGGAGACGCCTTACACTTTGAATGCGCTGCGGATGACTGCTGCGGGTGCGGTGCTTATGGGTGTTTGGTGGATGACTGAGGCGATTCCGCTTGCGGCTACTGCTTTGGTTCCTCTTGTTTTGTTCCCGACTGCGCAGATTATTGGTTTTGGTGACATTGCGGCGCCTTACGCGTCGTCTACTATTTTCTTGTTCATGTCTGGCTTCATTTTGGCTCTTGGCATGCAGCGTTGGAATCTGCATCGTCGCCTTGCGTTGCTGGTTGTTCTTGCGGTTGGTACGAGTCCGAAGCGTTTGATTGCGGGCTTTATGATCGCGACTGGTTTCTTGTCGATGTGGGTGTCGAATACGGCTACCGCGGTTGTTATGTTGCCGATTGGTTTGTCTGTTTTGACGCTTACTGCTGACCGTGTTGGTGGTTTTAAGAATCAGAAGAACTTCTCGACTGCTTTGATGTTGTCGATTGCGTATTCGGCGTCGATTGGTTCGTTGGGCACGATTATTGGTACGCCGCCGAACGCGTTGCTGATTGGCTACTTGTCGGATAACCACGATATTCATATTGGTTTTGGCCAGTGGATGCTTGTTGGTGTTCCGTTGTCGGTTACTTTCATGGCTCTTGCGTGGCTGATTTTGACGACTGTTTTCAAGCCGGAGATGAAGGATATTCCGGGTGGTCGTGAGCTTATTAAGGATGAGCTTGACAAGATGGGTCGTTTGACTCCGGGTGAGAAGATGACGGGTATTGTCTTCTTGCTTGCCGCGTTGTCTTGGGTTTTCGTTCCGACACTGTTGAAGATTACGGGTTCGAACCTGAACATTGCTGATGCTGGTATTGGTATGACGGCGGCTCTGTTGCTGTTCTTGATTCCGGTTGATGCGAAGCGTGGTATTCGTTTGATTGATTGGAAGACGGCTGAGAAGTTGCCGTGGGACGTCCTCCTGCTGTTCGGTGGTGGTTTGGCACTGTCGAAGATGTTTACTGTTTCGGGTCTGTCGACTTGGATTGGTGAGGTCACGCAGGGTCTGTCGTCGCTTCCGACGGTTTTGATCATTATTGTGATTACGGCTCTGATTATTTTCTTGACGGAGCTTACTTCGAATACGGCTACTGCGGCCGCGTTCCTGCCGATTATTGGTGGCGTGGCAGTTGGTATTGGTTTGACGGATGGCGCTCCGCAGAACGTCATGCTGTTGACTGTTCCGGTTGCGTTGGCTGCAACGTGTGCGTTCATGCTTCCCGTGGCTACGCCGCCGAACGCTATTGCGTTTGGTTCGGGCTACGTGAAGATCGGCGAAATGGTGAAGGGCGGTGTCCTCCTGAACCTGGTTGGCATCGTTTTGATCACGGTCGTCGTCTACGCTCTAGCAGTTCCCGTCTTTGGACTAGTCCTCTAACGACTAACTGTTAACTCAAGAAAGCCGCGCCACCCCACAGTGGCGCGGCTTTCTCTTTCTTTCTCGACTCACTTTCTTTCTTTCTTTCTTGACTCACTTTCTCTCTGCCCCTCGCACTTTCTCTCTCTCGCCTCTCTTTGTAGCTCCTCTCTCACACGGCTTTCTTTCTTTCTCGCCTCTCTTTGCCGCCCCCTCTCACGCAGCTTTCTCTCTCTTTCCCGCCCCTCTCTCACACGGCCTTCTCTCTCTTTGCCGCCCCCTCTCACGGGTGGTTTTGGGACCGCTTGTCTCTCTCTTTGGCGCCTCACGAGCTCGGAACCATACACATCGTTTTTAGTGTTTTTACAATGTACTGCTCACGCGGTACGGGTTATGGGCACTGCACGCGCTGCGCACCTGCTGTGTAATTGGGTGTTTTTTAGGTATGTGTATGAGTGTGGTGAGTTTGACAGTCAGCAGATTTGAAGTTTGGAGGGCCGCGGTCATAGACTGTTACGCAGGCAAACAGCTGATGCGCTCGTAGCTCAACGGATAGAGCATCTGACTACGGATCAGAAGGTTGGGGGTTCGAATCCCTTCGAGCGCGCCAAATCGCCCACCTGGTGAGACCCACCGGCTGGGCGATTTTCCAATTCGCGCGGCAAGCACCGCGCTCCTGCAAGCATAGTCGCGACGCAGGCGAAGACGGCCGCCAAGAAGCAACGACAGGTAGTAGGGTCTCGGCGTGCTAAGAAGGCCGCCACGCGCCAGTAAGCATAACCAGCCCCGCGCCGTAAGCGCAGCCGGCACCGCGCGGCAG
>JAUNLF010000015.1 GCA_030532405.1 Actinomycetaceae bacterium
GGTCTAGTGCGCGACGAAGAGGGGCACATCGTAAAGGCGATTAACCCGCGAAACACGTGGATCCCGCTTAACGGCTCGGGTCGGCAGGTGTTCTACGTTGAGGCTGCGGCGAACCCGCTTTTGCTGGCCGTGCCTCCATTCCAGGTGACTGAAGACGGCGACAAGCTGACGAGTGGTCAGGAGCCCCTGTACAAGATCGCCCGCGCAGATGTGGTGATCCGCCGCGAAGACACCTACCAGCTCGCCCTCGATCTATCGGCGCTACGCGAACTCGTTACAACAATGGACGAGTCTGACTCGTGGGGTTGGAAAATCCTCCTCACCATGTCGGAGGCGCTCGACCTTGTGGACCTCGACAATATTGCCGCAACCGCGGGCCGCGCACGGGAGGCGTTGAAGCCGATCTTTGAGAACAAGGCTTACCCGACCGCGCACAGGCTTTCCGCAATGGGCCACGCGCACATCGACTCGGCGTGGCTGTGGCCGATCCGCGAAACGCGCCGCAAGGTTACGCGCACGATCGCGAACGTCGTCCGCCTGATTGAAGACGGCACGGGCCTCATCTTCGCCCTGCCTGCCGCGCAGCATGTCGCGTGGCTCAAGGAGGAGGATCCCGAGCTGTTCGACAAGGTGAAGAAGCACGTGGAGGACGGCTCGATTGTGCCCGTGGGTGGCATGTGGATTGAGCCGGACGCCGTTCTGCCCGGCGGTGAGGCGATGTGCCGCCAGCTGGTGGAGGGTCTCGACTTTTTCGAAACTGAACTTGGTGCAACGTGCCAGGAGATTTGGCTTCCCGACTCGTTCGGATACTCCGCGGCGATCCCGCAGATTGCGCGCCTGGCTGGAATCGACAGGTTCCTCACGCAGAAAATCTCGTGGAACCAGGTGAACACGTTCCCGCACCACACGCTGCAGTGGGAGGGCATTGACGGCTCCCGTATTTTCACGCACTTCCCGCCGGCCGACACCTACGGCTCGGAGGTTACGGGCGAAAATCTGAGCCACGCGCAGACGAACTTCAAAGACAAGGGGCGCGCAAACAGCTCGGCACTTCTGTTCGGCTACGGTGACGGAGGTGGCGGCCCCACCCGGGAAATGATCGAACGCATCTCGCGTTTCTCCGATCTGGCTGGTGCTCCGCGCACGGTCGTGGAAACGCCGAAGCAGTTCTTTGACCGCGCGCAGGCCGAATACGACAACCCGCCCGTTTGGGTTGGCGAACTTTACCTCGAGTTGCACAGGGGCACGTTCACCTCGCAGATCAACACGAAGCAGGGCAACCGCAGGGCCGAGGCGCTTCTTCGCGAGGCGGAGCTGTGGGCCGCTATGGCGTTTGTGCGCGCGGGCGTTGCCTACCCGGCCGACGAGTTGCAAAACGCCTGGCGAGACGTGCTGCTGTGCCAGTTCCACGACATCCTCCCGGGCACCTCCATCGCCTGGGTTTACCGCGAAGTTGCAGCGATCTACGAGCGCGTAACCGAGCAACTAGAGGCGATCATCGACCGTTCGCTGAAGGCGCTCGCGGAGGACTCCGTGCCCTCGATCGCTAACGCATCCAGCTTCGCCATCGCGGGAGTGCCGGCGCTTTCGGCCGGCGTGCACGCAGAAGCCTCCCCGGTAGTGGTAGACGGGCGCACCCTCGAAAATGAGCACCTGCGCGCGCAGTTCAGCGAAGACGGCCTCCTCACATCGCTAGTCGAGAAAGAAAGCGGCCGCGAGTTCGTGCCCGCAGGCCAGCGCGGCGGCGAGTTCCACCTGTTCCAAGACTTCCCGAACATGTGGGACGCGTGGGACCTCGACCCGTTCTACCGCGGCTCGGGGCAGGTAATCACGCCCTCAAATGCGATTTTTGAGGACGAATCCGGAACGGCGAAGGTCAGTGCAACTGCAAAGTTTGGAAACTCGAGCGCGAAACTCACGTGGACGCTCAGGCCCGGCTCGACCGCACTCGACGTGCACGTCGACCTCGACTGGCATGAAAGCGAGAAGATCTTGAAGCTCGCACTGCCCGTCGATATTCACACGGATTCGGCGCAGTACGAGACTCAAATGGGCTACATTACGCGCCCGACCCACGAAAACACGTCGTGGGATGCATACAAGTTCGAGGTCAGCGCACACCGCTGGCTACGCCTTTCCGATGCATCCACCGGACTCGCGATCGCGAACGACTCGACCTACGGCTGGAGCGTTACGCGCCACCAAAGCCGCGCCCGCGGCACGTGGAGCCTCGTTTCTGCCTCCCTTGCTCGCGCCGCGAAGTACCCCGACCCGCGCCAAGACCAGGGCAGGCACGAGTGGAACTTCCAGATCGTTCCGGACGCTTCGGTAGAAGACGCCGTTGCTGCCGCGCAGGAGCTGAACATCGGTGAGCGGGTTGCTCCCGGCCGCATCAGCGGACTGTTCGAGCTTGAAGGCGCGGTCGTCGAATCGGTACGCATCGCACCGGACGAAACCGGAGACGTAATCATCCGCGCGTACGAGGCGAATGGAGGCCGTTCCAAGGCGACACTCAGGTTCCCGGGAGCTGCCGGCGTGCGCGGCCAAGACCTGCGCTACCGCGACAGCGACCTCGGAGTCGTCGTGCGCGAGGCGGACGGTGCGTTCGAGTTCGACCTAGATCCCTTCGAGATCGCAACCCTTAGAGTTGAGGTGGCAAAGTGAAGTTCGGCGTCAACTACACCCCGCGAGTTGGCTGGTTCCACTCCTGGCTCGACTTCGAGCCGCAGCAGGTTCGCGACGATTTCGCCGCAATCAAGGAAATCGGCGCCGACCACGTGAGGATCTTCCCGCTGTGGCCAATCCTGCAGCCAAACCGCACGCTAATCCGCTCCTCCGCAATTGACGACGTTGTACAAACAGTGCAAATTGCTGGCGAATTCGGGTTGAAAGCCTCCGTGGACGTGCTTCAAGGTCACCTTTCCTCCTTCGACTTCGTACCTGCATGGGCGCTTTCGTGGCACAGGCGAAACATGTTCACGAACCCGGACGTCGTCTCGGGTGAAGTTAACCTCGTCGCCGAACTCGCGCGCGCACTTCGCGGCCTAGACAATACGACCGGCCTCACGGTTGGCAACGAGTTCATCCAGTTCGCCGCCGAGCGTCACCCCGACCCCGATATTATTTCCGAGGACGAGGCTGCCGTATGGTTGGAAACTCTGCTTGCGAAAGCACGTGAAGAGTGGCCGGATGGCGAGCACGTGCACTGCCACGACGATGACCTCTGGTTTGAGAACTCCCAGCCGTTCACCCCGAGCATCGGCGCGAACATTGGAGACCTCACGACCGTGCACTCCTGGGTGTTTGGCCGCATCGGCCCGCGTTTTGGCAAAGACACGCCGCAACTGCCGTGGTTCGGCCGATACCTCGTCGAACTAGCACACGCGTGGAACCCCGGCCGGCGAGTGTGGCTCCAAGAAATTGGCGCACCCGACAACTACGTGTCGGAACACCTTGCGCCCGAATTCCTCCTACAAACCGTAGGTAACCTCATGGGCGAAAACGGAGGGGGAGTAGCACCCGGACTCGAAGCAATCACCTGGTGGTGCTCCCACGACGTATCCCGCGAGCTCTCAGACTTCCCACCGCTTGAGCACACGCTCGGCCTCATCGATCAAAACGGCAACCCCAAGCCGATCGGCGACGCCTTCGCTCACTCGGCAACACAGTGGCGAGACAAACGGTACGAGCCTACGTCTCGCGAGAGCGTCACTTTCGGTGATTCCCCGTGGAAACGCTCGGAAACCGACGCTACTGGAAAACTCTTTGACCGATGGATCGAAGCCGCGATGAGCGGCAACGTGTTGGCCATCGAGCTGAATCAAACAACTTACGTGAAAGACCTGGAGAGGAGTTTCAACAAGCTCGAGAAAGCTTCGTTTCTTTCGACCACAGCATAAAAACCCGCGTTCAAAGGAGAAAATATGCGGAACAAGAAACTTATGGGTGGCCTCGCCTTCGCGGCCACAGCTGCACTACTAGCAGGCTGCACGGGCGGTACGGCCCCCAGCACCGAGTCGGAAGCGCCCGCCACTGACGGCGAGATCGCCGGCGAAATCACCTTCCAAACCTGGTCACTAAAGAATGACCGTTTCACCCCGTACTTCGAAGACCTCATCGCAAGCTTTGAGGCAGAATACCCCGACGTGACGATCAACTGGATCGACCAGCCGGGTGACGGCTACGAAGACAAGATCCTCCAGCAGGCGAACTCCAATGAACTGCCGGACGTGGTCAACCTACCTCCCGAGTTCGCATACAAGCTCGCCCAGGTAGATCAGCTGGTAGACCTCGAAGCAGCCGACGCCGCGAAACTAGATGAGTACGTTGAAGGTGCGACGGATGCCTACAGGTTCCCGAACATCGAGGGCCAGTATGGCTACGCGTGGTACCTAGGTACCGACCTCAACTGGTACAACGTCGAGGTGCTTGAAGAAGCGGGAATCGATACTGAAAACCTGCCGACCGACCTTGACCAGTTATTCGAAATGGCTGGAAAAGTTGCTGAAGCAACCAACGGTGACGTCAAGATGATCGCGGACGTCCCCCGCACCGGCACGCTCTCCGCAGCCGGCGTTGAAATCTTCAAGGACGGCGAGTTCGTATTTAACACGCCGGAGGCCGTCGAAGTAGTAGAACGCTACAAGAAGGCGTACGAGGCAGGCGCAATGCCTCCCGAGGCTCTAAACGCGGACTATCTAGGCAACTCCGCACTTTACAAGCAGGGCAAGACCGCTTGGACCACCGGCTCCGCAGGCTTCGCATCCGAGCTTGAGAAGGAAGCACCCACCCTCGTGGACGCAACCGTAGCAACCCCGCGTATCGGCCACCCGCCGCTATTCATCCAGGGCATCTCCGTGTCCAAGGCATCGAAGGCCCCGGCCGCAGCACTCGCGTTTGCCCAGTACGTGACGAACACCGAAAACCAGGTCGAGTTCTTGAAGATCGCGCAGGGCTTCTTCCCCGGCACCAAGGAAGGCAACGACAACCCCGAACAGTTCACTTCGGTAATCGAAAATGAGCTACAGAAGACTGCCACGGAAGCCGCAGCCGCCGCTATTTCGGACGCCGCCCCCGAATACCCGATCCAGTTCACCTACGACATGGACCGCTACCTGCAACAGCAGATGGCACTCGCCGTGAAGGGTGACATTGGTGTTCAAGAAGCACTCGACAAGGCTGTCGACTACGCCAACAAGAACCTCGTTGAGTAACTGAAAAACCGATATTCCCGAGGAGCTGATCATGAAATCGCATCGCTGGTTTGCGCCGTACTTACTGCTCGCGCCAGCAGTCATTTGGGTACTGGTCTTTTCGATCTGGCCCTTTCTAAACACGGTCTACCTGTCGTTTACGGACGCTAGGCCACTGCGCACACCGCAGTTCATCGCCTTTGATAACTACAAAGACCTGTTTGCTGACGAACGTTTCGTGTACGCAATGAGCACGAGCTTCGTGTACGCCCTCATATGCGTTCCGCTGCTCACGTTCCTGCCCCTTTTGCTCGCAATACTCGTGCAAAAGAAGCTCCCGGGAATATCGGTTTTCCGCACTTCCTACTACTTCCCGGTGATTGCCTCCGTAGTTGTCGTAGGCATCATCTGGGCTTGGCTCTTCGACTCGAAGGGAATCATCAATGAATCCCTGCAGTTCGTTGGGCTTACAGATCAGCCAATCAACTTCCTGATCGACAGGTGGCTGATCGTGTTCTCCGCAATCTCCCTAACCGTGTGGAAAGGCCTCGGCTACTACATGGTTATCTACCTGGCGGCCCTCACGAACGTTCCGAAAGAACTTCACGAAGCCGCAGCCCTTGACGGTGCCGGCCCGATCCGCAGGTTCTGGACGGTTTCCGTGCCGGCCGTGAAGGGCGCAATGCTCCTCATCTCCGCACTCGTAACCGTTGCGGCCATGAGGGTGTTCTCCGAAATCTACGTGATCACAAACGGCTCGGGTGGCCCGGGCGGCCAGTCACAATCCCTCGTCATGCTCATCCAACAGACAGGCAAGGGCCTCAACGGCGACCTCGGCTACGCCTCCGCCATCTCAGTCGTCCTGTTCTTCCTAACCATCGGCCCGCTCCTGCTGGTTGGCTACATCAACCAGGGCGCCGAAATCCGCGAAGCACGCCAGCTACGCAAGCGCACTAGGGCGTACCGAAAGAGCCGCGCACAAAAAGCTAAAAAGGAAGCCGCGCTGGTTGGCGCAGCAGTACAGGGGAAGACTCAATGAGTACAGCAGTAGTTAACCCGCCAAAAGAGAGGCCGTACCGCAAACGCGGTGAAGCCGGCTTCGACAAGCCGACCCTTGCCGGCCTCATCATGCGCTACGTTTTGATGGCGCTAATCCTCGCCCTGACTGTCGGCCCGTTCCTGTGGCAACTGTCAACCTCCCTGAAGGGGCCGTTTGAGGACATTTACTCGTTCCCACCGCAAATCATTCCGGCAGATCCGACACTCGCTAACTACGGCGAAGTCATGCGGACAATCCCGGTAATCAAATACGCGTGGCACTCGCTACTCGTGTCCGTCGCAATGGTTGTCACGAACGTGGTGTTCGCAACCGCCGCGGGCTACGCGCTGGCAAACATGAAGTTCAAGGGGAAGGCGCTCATCATGACGCTGATCCTCTCAACCCTTCTGCTCCCCGGCGAAGTCACGCTAACCTCGCAGTACTTGACGATTAAGTCGCTTGGACTAGCAAACACACTGACCGGCGTATTCCTGCCCACCGCCGTCACCGCGATCAACGTGCTGTTAATGGCAACCGCGGCACGCTCCATCCCGCAGGCAATCCTCGACGCTGCCGCAATCGACGGTGCCACCACCATGCAGCGTCTACGCCTCATTGTGTGGCCGAACGTGCGGGGCATGGCAATGGTAGTCGCCCTCATGTCGTTCATTCAGGCATGGGACGACTTCCTGTGGCCACTCGTAGTACTGTCCGACCCCGCCAAGTACACACTAACGGTCGGCATGCAGTACCTGAACTCCGCGTTCGGCTCCAACCCGCGCGTGGTCGCAGCCGGAACCATGATCGCCCTCCTGCCGATTATCATCCTCTTCATCTCGACACAGAAGTTCTTCTTCAGAGGTGTAGAAGAAGGCGCGGTAAAGGGCTAATCAAATACAGCTATACACGGTTGGCGATTTCCGGAAAAAGCAAGCATTCTCACGTCAGTATGTGAAACCGGAGTCGCCACCGTATATACACCCTGGGATAGACTGACCGCGTGAGTGAGATGAATATTGATCCGTTTGCCCTGACTGGTCTTACATACGATGACGTTCTGCTACTGCCAGAACTTACGGACGTAGTGCCCTCATCCGTGGACACCACCGCCCAACTAACTCGTAACATCACGCTGAAGATCCCCATGCTTTCAGCCGCGATGGATACTGTCACCGAAGCTCGCATGGCGATCGCAATGGCACGCCAAGGCGGCATCGGCATCCTCCACCGAAACCTGTCGATCGAAGATCAAGCGCAGCAGGTTCGCACCGTGAAGCGCTCCGAATCAGGAATGGTCACGGACCCCGTAACCATCGGTGAAGAAGCAACTATCGAAGAACTTGACGAACTGTGCGGCCAATACCGCGTCTCCGGCCTTCCCGTCGTTGACGAGGACCGCAAACTCCTAGGCATCATCACGAACCGCGACCTCGCGTTCATCCCCACCAAAGAGTGGGCAACCACCAAGGTTAAAGACAAGATGACGCCCATGCCGCTGGTCACCGCTCCCGTTGGAATCAAGCGTGAGGACGCGCGCGACCTGCTTGCCAAGCACCGCATCGAAAAGCTCCCGATCGTTGACGACGACGGCCGCCTAGCCGGCCTCATCACGGTCAAAGACTTCGTCAAGACTGACAAGTACCCCAACTCTGCCAAGGACAAGCGTGGCCGCCTCCTGGTAGGCGCTGCGATTGGCTACTGGGGTGACTCGTGGGATCGTGCCCTAGCGCTCGCGGAAGCCGGCGTGGACATCCTCGTGGTTGACACCGCGAACGGTGGAGCGAAGCTCGCAACCGAAATGATTAAGCGCATCAAGGCTGACGAGCGTTTCAACGGAATCGACATTATCGGTGGCAATGCTGCGACCACCGAGGGCGCCCAAGCCCTGATTGATGCCGGTGTTGACGCGGTTAAGGTAGGCGTTGGACCCGGCTCGATCTGCACCACGCGCGTGGTAGCAGGCGTTGGTGTTCCGCAGATCACCGCAATCCACCTGGCGTCCCTAGCGTGTAAGCCGGCGGGCATTCCGCTGATCGCGGACGGTGGCCTACAGTACTCCGGTGACATTGCGAAGGCCCTGGTTGCCGGCGCAAACACAGTCATGGTTGGCTCCATGCTGGCGGGCTGTGAAGAATCCCCGGGCGACCTCGTGTTCACCAACGGTAAGCAGTACAAGCGTTACCGCGGAATGGGTTCGGTTGGTGCGATGAGCTCGCGCGGCCGCAAGTCCTACTCCAAGGACCGCTACTTCCAAGCCGACGTGGACTCCGACGACAAGATCGTTCCCGAAGGTATCGAAGGTCAGGTTCCGTACTCAGGTTCCCTCGCTGCCGTCATGTACCAGCTGATCGGCGGCCTGCACCAGTCCATGTTCTACGTGGGCGCATCGGACATTCCGACTTTGAAGGAACGAGGCCGTTTCGTGCGCATCACCTCGGCGGGCCTGCGTGAATCGCACCCGCACGACGTTGCAATCACGAGTGAAGCGCCGAACTACCACCTGAACCAAAACTAAACACCTGTTCTGCGGGGTATACGCCTATTGGCCGAAAACCCCGTTGTACACCCGCTGGTGTAACCCGGTTGCATGCAAACCCGGTGTTTAACTTGGGCCCTAGGAGGCGACTCCTAGGGCCCAAGTTGTGCGCGCTGTAACAAGGCCAACGGCAACACCGCGCGGTTAAGGTAGCCAGTTACGGCTGATGTGCGCGTCTTTGCCCCTGCTACGCAAGAACGCTTCGAAGTCTGCGGCCCAATCCGCGTGCGCTTGCTGTTGGAAATCGTGTAGCTGACCAAGACTAAAATCAGCAAGCCTTGGATGCCCCGCAATCATCTGCTGTAACAGGTCTAAGGTTGCGCGAGTGTCGACCTCCGCATCGTGTAATGAATCATCTGCGGTGACGCCGTAAACCGCCATAAGATCCGCCAACCGGCGCTTCCCCCTACGCTTTTTCACCAGCGCGCGATCCAATACCAAAGGATCAATCACGGGCCGCACATCACCCAGGCGCGAAGCCAATGTTGGCAGGCCGAGCCGGTCAAGCTCGCCCTCCATAATCCCAAAATCATAACCGGCATTAAACGCAACGATAGGAACCCCCGAACGCATGGCATCGGCCAGTATTACCGCGACTTCTTCCACAACCTCAATGGAAGGGCGGCCGTGCTCGCGCGCATACTCGGTGGATATCCCATGAATCTGCTGGGCCGATTCGGGGATCTGAACTTCGGGGTCAGCCAACCAGTTCGTGACCCGATCACCGTCCTCATTACGGAAAATAATCGAAGCCGTAACCAGCCTGCTACTGCCCGGGATCAGCCCCGTAGTTTCAGTATCGAAACCAACAAATGGGCCCGAAGTCCAATCCATGCTTCCTCCTAAGGAGCTCTATATAAGTAGAGCTTACAAGCAAGGTAGGACATTACCTTCTGCGCGGCTGGTCGGCCTCGTATCATAAAGGAGTGACTACAACGATTGACATTGGCCGCGGCAAGCAAGCCCGGCGCGCATACTCCCTCGACGACGTCGCAGTCGTCCCGTCGCGTAGGACGCGTGACCCCGAGGACGTGAACACCTCCTGGCAAATCGACGCCTACCACGTCGACATGCCCATCCTGGGCGCACCCATGGACTCATCGATGAGCCCAAAAACCGTAATCGAACTCGGCCGCCTGGGCGGTATCGGCGTCCTCGACCTCGAAGGCCTGTGGACCCGGTACGAAAACCCCGAACCCGTCTACGACGAAATCAACCAGCTACCCGAAGAAGCCTCCAACAAGCGGCTCCAAGAAATCTACGCCGAACCAATCAAACCCGAACTAATCGGCGCTCGCCTGCAAGAAATCCGTGACGCCGGCGTCGTCGTGGCGGGCAAACTCTCGCCGCAACGCACCCAAAAATACTGGCGAACCGTCGTCGAAGCTGGCGTGGACCTGTTCGTCATCCGCGGCACCACCGTGTCCGCCGAACACGTATCCACCCGCCAACAACCACTCAACCTGAAACGGTTCATCTACGAACTAGACGTGCCCGTCATCGTGGGAGGCGTCGCCAACTACAACGCTGCACTGCACCTAATGCGCACCGGCGCCGCCGGCGTCCTAGTCGGATTCGGTGGGGGAGCCGCGCACTCCACCCGCCAACTACTCGGCATCCACGCGCCCATGGCAACCGCCATCGCAGACGTCGCCGCCGCGCGCCGCGAATACCTCGACGAATCAGGCGGTCGGTACGTGCATGTCATCGCCGACGGTGGCATCGGACGCTCCGGCGACCTCGTGAAAGCCATCGCGTGCGGCGCGGACGCCGTCATGCTCGGCGCCGCCCTCGCCCGCGCGTCAGAAGCCCCCGGCAAGGGATGGCACTGGGGATCCGAAGCCCACCACCCCGAAGTGCCCCGCGGACACCGCGTATTCGTCGGCACCGTCGGAAGCATGCAAGAAATCATGCTCGGCCCGTCCTCCCGCGCCGACGGCACCGTCAACTACATCGGCTCGCTACGCCGCACCATGGCAACCACCGGCTACCTCGAAGTCAAAGACCTCCAGCGAGTCGAAATGGTCGTATCACCCTACGAGCCGCACTCCTAGCCGCTTGCCCGTTCCCGCGAGATGGCCAGCCCGTAGCCGAGCGCTCGTTCCGGCGAGATGCTGGTCCGCCCTCACACATGGGAACACGCAAAGCGAAGAGGAAGCGTGCGCGGCTGCCTAAAGCCAGCCCGCCCTCGCATACAAAACACGACCAAACAAGCAATAGTTGCGCATTAAGCCCCTAGTTATTAGAGAATAGAAATAAGTGTGTGCATAGCACGCGTTGAAATGAAGGACGCAAGGAGTTCTCAATGACCGAGACCGAATACCGTATCGAACACGACACCATGGGCGAAGTTAAAGTCCCCAAGGACGCCCTGTACGCTGCGCAGACGCAGCGCGCAGTGGAAAACTTCCCCATCTCGGGCCGTGGTCTGTCCGACCACCACATCGCCGCGCTAGGCCAGGTCAAGCGCGCCGCCGCAATCGCGAACCTCGAACTTGGCGTAATCGACGAGGCCACCTCGAACGCAATCCGCGAAGCCGCCGAAGAAGTAATCGAAGGCAAGCACAACGGCGAATTCCCGATCGACATCTTCCAAACGGGTTCGGGCACGTCCTCCAACATGAACACAAACGAGGTCGTCGGCACGCTAGCCACGCGAATCAAGGGTGAAAAGGTACACCCCAACGACCACGTGAACGCATCGCAGTCTTCCAACGACGTGTTCCCGACCTCCATCCACATTGCCGCCGCGCAGGCCGTCAACGAGGTCCTACTACCGGGCCTCGAGGTTCTCGCCAAGTCTCTTGAGGGCAAGGCTGAGGAGTTCAAGGACGTCGTGAAGTCCGGCCGCACGCACCTCATGGATGCAACCCCGATCATGCTTGGCCAGGAGTTCTCCGGCTACGCAACCCAGATCCGCTACGGCATCGACCGCGTGAACGCCGCCCTGCCGCGCCTGTACGAGCTTCCGCTCGGCGGCACCGCTGTTGGCACGGGCATCAACACGCCGGCCGGCTTCTCCCAGCGCGTGATCGAACTGATCTCAGAAAACACGGGCCTACCCTTCAAGGAAGCCACCAACCACTTTGAGGCGCAAGCCGCGCAGGATTCGCTCGTCGAAATGTCGGGCGCTCTGCGTACCATCGCCGTCTCGCTCGTCAAGATCGCTAACGACCTTCGCTGGATGGGCTCCGGCCCGCGCACCGGCATCGGCGAGCTTTCGCTTCCGGACCTCCAGCCGGGCTCCTCGATCATGCCGGGCAAGGTGAACCCCGTTGTTCCCGAGGCAACCGTCATGGTCGCTGCTCAGGTGATCGGCAACGACGCGGCGATCGCGTTCGCTGGCGCTCAGGGCAACTTCGACCTGCTCGTCATGCTCCCGGTTATGGCTCGCAACATTCTCGAGTCGATCAACATCATCGGTAACGTCTCTGTTGTTCTCGCAGAGCGCACCGTTGACGGCCTGATCGCAAACGTTGACCGTTGCAAGCAGCTCGCCGAGTCTTCCCCGTCGATCGTAACCCCGCTGAACCGCATCATCGGCTACGAGAACGCGGCTAAGATCGCGAAGCACTCGGTCAAGGAAGGCATGACGGTTCGTGAGGCCGTTATCGACCTCGGCTTCGTTGCAAACGGTGATATCACGGAGGAGCAGCTCGACAAGGCGCTCGACGTTGCTTCGATGACGCACCCGAAGATGGACTAGTCTTCACCTAAAAACTCGCGCCCAGGCGCCGAACAGCCCGATTCTTCGCAGGTGGTTCGCCCCGGGCGCGAGTTTTTTTATACATATTTCGTTTTTCGCTCACAAGAGGTTAAGAATTAGCTGAAAAGGAGTGAAAATGACGTCGCCACAAGCGGTTTCTTTGAATGCGCGCCGGGCTCGCGCGGGTGTTACGGCACTGTTTTTTACAAACGGTGCCCTGTTTGCAAACTTCGCACCTAGGTTCCCAGAACTAAAGGACGCGTTCCAGCTGTCACCAGAACAGTACGGCCTGCTACTTGCCGCGTTCCCACTGGGAGCGATGATAGCCGGCCCATTCGCCGCGAAGCTCGTTAACAAGCTGTCTTCAGCGCGCCTAGCATCATACGGAACCGCCGTCATAGCCGTCATGATTACCCTTGCCGCCGGCCTAGTTGGCTTAGCGCAAGGCGGGGGAGCAATCCTGGTGATCCCGTTCGCCCTCCTATTCTTCCTTGGAGGCGGCGCAGACGCCGTCGTAGACGTTGGCCAAAACGCGCACGGCCTGCGCGTCCAAAAACTTTACGGACGGTCAATAATCAACGGCTTCCACGCATTCTGGTCGCTCGGCGCAATGACCGGCGGCCTGATGGCAATGGGCGCGAAAGCGCTAGAAATCCCGATCATGTACCACATCGGCGGAGCGGGAATCCTGTTCACCGTGATGGCGCTGGTCGCAAGACGATTCACTCTGTCAGGGCCGGAGCGTTCAGCCGAAGAAGAAGCCTCCCACAGCAAGGTCGGCGTGCGTGCCTGGTCGCCCGCCCTCGTCATATCAATGCTGCTGGTACTAGCAATCGCGGGCGTGATGGTCGAAGACATCGCGAGCTCGTGGTCCACGCTCTACATGCGCGACTACCTGGGTGCCGCGCCCGCAATCGCGCCGGCCGCCTACGTTGGGATGCTCGCATTCCACTTCCTAGGCCGCCTAACGGGCGACAGCTTCGTTGAGCGCCTGGGCGCAAAACTCACGATCCGCCTGGGTGGCCTGCTGATGATCCTCGGAATGGGCGCGGCCGTGTTCTTCCAAAACCCTGTGGTAACGGTAATCGCGTTTGCCGTATCCGGCTTCGGCGCTGCAACAACCGTGCCCCTCGCCATGAACGCGGCGGACGACATCGACGGGCTGGCACCCGGCGTTGGCCTCACGATCGTGTCGTGGCTGATGCGCCTAACCTTCCTGCTGGTCCCACCGCTAGTGGGCGCCCTCGTAAGCGCAACATCGCTACTCGCCTCCATTGCGATTCTGCCGATCGCGGGCGTGTTTATCATCGCATCAACAGTCGTTCTGGCACCGCGTGCCGCCGGCCGCACACAATAATTTGAGGGCGGCAAAACCGCGGTATAGTAAACAGCGGGCTTGTAAACTTTTGCAAGCAGTTGGCCTAGCAATCGTGGAAAGAGCGTGAAAGTGACTCATCCCCTTGATATTCGGGATTTTAGTGCCCAAACAGCTCAGGGCGAGACAGTCAAGCTAGGCATGTATTACGGGCAGGTGCTGCTGGTGGTTAACACGGCCACCAAGTGCGGGTTAGCAACCCAGTTCAAGGCCCTGCAGCAGATTCACGAACGCTACGAGGACTCTGGGTTCACCGTCCTTGGCTTCCCCAGTAACCAGTTTGGCGAACAGGAGCCCGGCGACGACTTGGAAGTTTTGCGTACCTGCCGCGAGGAACTAAACGTCACCTTCCCGATTTTCGCGAAAGTAAACGTAAACGGCGACGACGCGCACCCTTTGTTCAAGTGGCTTGTCTCCGAAACGAAGGGCCTTCTGAGCTCAAAAATCAAGTGGAACTTCACCAAGTTCCTCGTCGACCGCAACGGCCGCGTCGTGAAACGCTTCAGCCCAACCACAAAGCCCGAACAAATCGTTTCCGACATCGAACGCCTTATCGCCGCGTCCCAGTATTAGGCCGCGTTCGCCCTCCGGAATATAAAAATGTACGAGGGCGAGCCGGGCGCGCTAAAACGAACGCAAAAACTGTGCCTGAAAGCTGCGGGCGCTACTGGTTGACGTGCGGTTTACGAACGTAGGCGGCTAGTACGCCAATGAGGCCCGCGCACGTCACGATTCCGGCCAGGACGATTAGTCCGAGCAGTTGCGCTGACTGGGGGCTTCCGCTTACGTGTAGGCCGGTGAGGGCGAGCAGGGTTGCTCCGTGCGCTACGGCGATGAATGCGGTGGCGACAATCAGGGGGAGGGAGGCGCGGTGCACGTGGCGGACCACTTCAGGATCGTCGGATTGCACGGGCAGGTGCAGTGCGGATCCGTTCCAGGCAAAACCCCTGGCGATGCTTATTGTGAGGGCGACCGCGACGGTTGCGATCAGTACCAGAACCACGCCTGCGATGATGGCGAAAATGATCATGGGGCTACTTCCTGTCGATAGTCAGGCCGAGGTCTTCAGCCAACGCGTCAATGCGCCGAACCCACGCCGCAGAAGTCACATCCGAGCCGAGCCGCAGGTCGCCGCGCGGGGAAACTCCCGCGCCCTCCACGATCTTTGGGCCGTTTGGAAGCGTGGAGCGTTTGAACTGATTCGCAAAGAATCGGCGCGTAAACAGGCGCAGCCACTCCAAGATTTCCTTCAGGGAATACTCGTGCTTAGCGTCGTCCTCGTACCCTTCGGGCCAAGTACCACGCGCGGAAATGCCCCACGCGTGCAGGGCGCGGAACGCAACGTCCTCGGGTGTCATTCCCAAGTGAAGCATGTAGTAGGCGTTGAAGTCTTGAAGCTCATACGGCCCGATCTTGGCTTGCGTGGATTGGATTTGCGCGCCGTCGTGGGTGGGGATGAGCTCCGGCGTGATCTCGGTGTCCAGGATCGACTGCAGGGTGTCGTTTACGCCCGCACCGAAACGGTCCGTGCGGATAATCCAGCGGATCAAGTGCTGCATCAGGGTTTTAGGAATCCCCGGATTCACCGAGTAGTGCGACATGTGGTCGCCCACGCCGAACGTGCACCATCCCAGCATTAGTTCAGAAAAATCACCCGTGCCCACCACGATTCCGCCGCGCGCATTCGCGATTCGGAACAGGAAATCGGTTCGAAGGCCGGCCTGCACGTTTTCGAACGTCACGTCGTAAACGGGTTCGCCGCGGCCAAACGGGTGCCCCATTTCGGTCAGCATTTGCTTGGCGGTTGGGCGAATGTCGAGTTCTTCAAACGTGGTTCCAAGGCTTTCGCACAGTTTCACCGCGTTGTTTTTCGTGTGGTCCGTCGTGCCGAATCCGGGCATTGTGAACGTGAGAATATCTTCGCGAGGGCGCCCCAGCCTATCCATCGCTTCGGCGCACACGAGGAGCGCCTGCGTTGAATCTAGCCCGCCGGAGATACCGATGACAGGGTGCGGGTTCCCAATCGCCCGCAGTCTTTGCGCGAGTGCCTGCACCTGCAGGTTGAACGCTTCCTCCAGGTCTTCGCGCATTTTCTCGCGGTCACTGGAAATGTAGGGGAACCTGGCGATATCACGCGACAGCTCCCAATCTTTATGGGGGCCTAGCACTATCGGAATCACCGTCGCCCCAAACGCGTCTTCTGCCGCCATGGTTTTTGCGTCAAACTTGCGTTTGCCGCTCAAGGCTCGCAGGTCCAAGTCCGCGTAAATCACGCGCGGACCCGTTGCGAAGCGCTCGTTTTCGGCCAGCAAAGCACCGTCCTCAAAAATGAATGCATCCCCGTCCCACGCTGAATCGGTAGTGGATTCGCCGGCGCCCGCACCCGCGTAAATGTATGCGGCGTGATTGCGCTGCGAAGAATACGCGGCCTGTAGACGTCGCTGGCGTTTTTTGCCGACGAGGGCGGGGCTGGCCGCGGGGTTCGCGATCAGGGTGACGCCCGCGGAATCAACTCCGCCGGGGATGGGAAGTGCCGCTTGGGGTGCGAAGTTGGTGACGTTGTCACCAATCTGGGTGCCGATCACCAGGCCGGGAATGTCTTGCACGAGGAGGGTGAAACTGTCGCCGGCCGGAATGGGCACGCTGAGGATAGACACGAAATCTATACCTTCGGCCGGTGAAAACCAGCGGGATTCGTAGCTGGAGCGCGACCTGTCCACATCGGACTTAAGCCAGGCGGCGTGCAGTTCTCCGTTCGAGATCGCAACGGCCGCGTTCAGTAGCTTCCCACCGCTTCGCAGGGGAGTGCCCACGATCGCCAGGGTGGAGCAGTCTTCGGTCGCACTCGCGATGTCCAGTAGCGCCATTTCGCACTCATCGATCAAGAGGTCGTGGCTGAACAGGTCTTCGGCGCTGGCACCGGTTAGCGTGAGCTCTGGGAAGACGATAACCGAGGCGCCCTCGTCGGACGCTTCCTCGATTGCCGCGATAACGGTTTGCGCATTCGTTTTCGGATCTGCAACTACCGTCGGAATCGACGCCGCCGCAACGCGGACAAAACCGCGCGCGATAGGCGAGTAAAAATCGGTCATCATCTTCCCTTAACTCACATTCGTGGTGCTTATTCGATAAGACCCATGGCCTGCTGGGCGATGGCGAGCTCTTCGTTGGTGGGCACAACCATCACGCGGACCTTGGAATCTTCCGACGAGATCGTGCGCGGATCCTTCGAGCGCAGCACGTTGCCCACCGGGTCGAGCTTGATGCCGAAAATCTTTAGGCGGTCGGCAAGCTCTTGACGCAAAGCCGCATCGTTTTCACCAATGCCAGCCGTGAACGTGAGCACGTCCAGGCCACCCATTTCAGCGGCGAATGCGCCCACGTATTTCACCAGGCGGTGAAGCATGATATCGAGGGCGAGCCTGGCTTCCTTGTCTCCGGCGTTAGCGCGTGAACGGACGGTGCGCATGTCGTTGTCGCCCGTGAGGCCCTTCAGGCCGGAGCGCTTGTTGAACAGCGTGTCGATCTCGTCGAGCTTCATGCCGCCAACGCGCATGAGGTGGAAGACTGCGGCCGGGTCGATGTCGCCTGTACGCGTGCCCATCACGAGGCCTTCGAGCGGCGTGAGACCCATCGTGGTGTCGACCGCGTCGCCGTTTACAACCGCGGACGCGGACGCACCGTTGCCGAGGTGTAGCACGATCTGGCGGATGCGCTTGCGGCCCAGCAGGTCGTGAACGCGGTTCGACACGTACTGGTGCGAGGTGCCGTGCGCGCCGTAGCGGCGAATCGAGTACAGGTCAGCCGTCTCTTTATCCAGCGCGTACGTTGCCGATTCTTCGGGTAGCGACTGGAAGAACGCGGTATCGAAAACCGCGACGTGCGGCACGTCCGGCAGCATCCTGCGGGCAACGTCAATGCCTTTGAGGTGGGCGGGGTTGTGCAGCGGCGCAAGCGGGGACAGCTGGTCGATTAGGTTTCGCGTTTGATCGTCAATGAGGGCGGGCCCGTCAAAGTACCGGCCACCCTGTACGACGCGGTGGCCAACAGCGACAATGTTTGCGTCCTGTAGCTTGGGGCCGACCTGCTCAAACAGGCGCAGTGCTTCGCGTAGCGCGGAGGAATGGTTCAAGATCGGCTGATCCATTGCCACTTCTTTGTCGCCGTACACGTGCTCGGTGTGGGAAACCGGTTCGCCGATTCGCTCCACGATACCCGAAGCGATCGAGATTCCGTCCTCAGGCTCGATTAACTGGTACTTCAGCGATGAAGAACCGGAGTTGATAACAAGGACTCTTGGGGGAGTTTCACTCATTAGCGTCTACTTTCTGCTGTTGTGCCTGGACGGCGGTGATCGCAACCGTGTTGATGATGTCTTCCACCAAAGCGCCGCGCGACAGGTCGTTGACGGGCTTATTTAGGCCCTGGAGGACGGGGCCAACCGCGACTGCGCCGGACGATCGTTGGACCGCCTTGTACGTGGTGTTACCCGTGTTCAGGTCGGGGAAGATGAATACGGTGGCCTTACCCGCGACCGGCGAGTCGGGGAGTTTCTTTGCGGCGACCGTGGGGTCAACTGAAGCGTCAAACTGGAGCGGGCCGTCAACTGAAAGCTCGGGCGCCTTTTGCTTGACTATTTCGGTGGCTTCGCGAACCTTGTCCACGTCCGGGCCGCTACCGGAGGTTCCGGTGGAGTAGGAGATCATGGCGACGCGCGGCTCCACACCAAACTGCTTGGCGGTTTCAGCAGAGGAGATCGCAATGTCAGCTAGTTCTTCGGCCGTGGGGTCAAGGTTTACAGCGCAGTCGCCGTAAACGTGGACGCGGTCCTTCATAAGCATTAGGAATACCGACGACACGATCGATGTGCCGGGCTTCGTCTTAATCGTTTGGAACGACGGGACGATCGTGTGGGCGGTCGTGTGGGCCGCGCCGGAAACCATGCCGTCCGCATCCCCCATGTGGACCATCATCGTGCCGAAGTAGGACACGTCCTGGACCTTCTCGCGGGCCTGCTCCAGGGTTACGCCCTTCTTTTCACGCAGGCGCGCAAACTCGGTGGCGTACTTTTCCAAAAGTTCAGGGTCGGTTGGGGACACGATCTGCGTCTCACCAAGGTTTACGTGCAGTTCCTTTGCACGCTCGCGGATGTCGTCCTCGTCGCCAATAAGGATTAGGTCGGCAACGCCGCGACGCACGATCGTGCCGGCTGCCTTCAAAATGCGGTCGTCGTCGGGTTCGGGCAGGACGATGCGTTTGCGGTTCGAAGCGGCGAGTTCCAACAGGTCGGTTTGGAACATGAGCGGCGTGACGATCGGAACGTCCGGCGCGGCAAGGATTGCTTCCATCGCGCCCGGCGCAATGTTGTTACGAACGATTTCAACGGCGCGTTCCAGTTTGCGCGGCGTTTGTAGCGTGACCGGTCCGCGGGCGCGCGACGCCAGGTCAGCCGTTTCGAACGTGCCCGTATCAACGGTCATGATCGGCAGGTCGGGAACGAGTTTCTCAATTAGTTCCAGGACGCGTTTGGGTGTTTCAAATCCGCCGTTGAGGACGATGCCCGCCAGGTTGGGGGAGCCTTCGATTGCGTGGGCGGCCGCAACGGTCATGAGCAGTTCCGGGCGGTCGGCCGCGGCAATCACGATCTGTCCGTCGCGGAGGCGTTCAAGCACGTGCGTGGAGTTCATTCCGCAAACGAGGACGCTTTCGGCCTCACGCGTCAAGTTGAAACGCTCGCCCGAAATCATCTCGGCGCCCATCTTGTTCATGATGTCCACAACGCGCGGGGCGGTGAGCAGGGGCTCTTCGGGAATAACGTAGGTCGGGATCTTCTCGATCTTGTGGCGGTAATCGTTCAGTTGATCCTTCGGCGTGCGCGTAATGACGACGCCCGAAATGTTCGCGTACTCCTGACGCGCAGTGTTCACAGCGAGTCGGCCAGCGTCAATAATGTCCTGCGGCGTGCGGTCAATCGCCGACAAAACCACGGCCATGTGCGCCCCGATGTTCGCGGAGACTCGACAGTTGAACTCGAACTCGTCAAACCCAGCCACGCCCTCAAAGTCGGATCCAGAAACGAGGACAACGTCAACGTTCTTCGCTAGCTTTCGATACGTGTTAACGATGCTTTCGAGGGCGGACTCGGGATCTGCAAGGTACTCCTCGTACGTGAGCGCCCCGACGGCCGGTGCGTTAATGAAACGGCCATCATTGAAAATGTTCAGCATCGCGTCAGTTGAACGGTCTCGCACGATGGGGCGCAACAGGCCGACCGTCATACCCTTTTCATCAAAGAATGAAGCCAGGCCCACCGTGACCATTGGTTTGCCGGTCATTGGCTCCGGGGAGGCAATAAACAAAGTACGCGCCACAACGAGCTCCTTAAAGGGGGAAGATCACCCATATACAACATTGTCCCTACTATCGTAGTGAAAAAAGTTCGCAAACGTTGATTCGAAGTTGCGTCCGCTTAAAAGACTGTGCACTTTGACGGGGGCGAGGGCGGGGCGGCCGCGAGGGCGCGCCGGGCTTTGGTCCGCGGTGGCGGCCCGGTGGGTGCACGCGGGCGGGCCGGGCTTTCGTTCGCGCCAGCGGTAGGGCTTTGGTTCGCGCCGGCGGCCCGGTGGTTACACGCGCGGTGCGCGTGAGGGTGTTCGACGCGGGCGGGCTGGGTGAGTAGACTTTCACGAGTGCGCACCTTTGATTTCAACGAAAAGCATGCGCAGGCAAACATTGGGCTTGCGAAGAAGAATTCGATCAAGCTACCGCCCATTGCGAACCAGCCTGGCCGGTGGCCCCAGTTCTTGCAACCTCCTTTGGGTAAGACACTGAATGTGCCGCCTGATCCTAAGGGTATTTTTCTTGAAATCTTGCGCAAGAATAAGGGGCTATTAGCTCTGGCGATACTTGTAACCAGCTTGTCGCAGTTGTCGTCAGCGTTGCTGGCGTGGGCGCTGGGGCTTCTTTTAGATTCGGGGCTTGATCGCGGTTTTGGCCCGCATTTGATTCAGCCGGTCTTGATTTTCGTAGGCCTCCTACTGGTCAGTACGGCAACGACGGGCACGTATCAAATAGTTGAGATTGCGACCTGGCTTCAAGGGCAGGTTCGCAGTGCCCGCTTGGCGGGGCAGCATGTTGGAAACCGGCGCGGTAAGGCGCGGGTCGACATGGCGACGGGTGACATTATCGCCACGATCACGACGGACGCCGTCCACATTGGTGGGTTGATGTCATTCCTGCCCGACCTTATTGCGTCGGTCATTACCACTGTCGTGATCGCGTACCTGATGTTGTCCGTGTCCGTACCGCTCGGCCTCGTGGTTGTTATCGGTATGCCACTGGTTGTGTTGGCGCTCGCGTTTGTGATTAAGCCGCTTCAGCAGCGCCAGCAATCCCAGCGTGATGCTCAAGGCGACCTCACAAATATTGGAACCGACGTTGTAACCGGTCTGCGTGTGCTTCGCGGGATTGGCGGCGAGGACGTTTTTAACGAACGCTACAAAACGCTTTCGCAGGAGGCTCGCAGGCGCGGAGTTCGCACGGCACTGCCGCAGGCAGTTTTGAGTTCCGCATCGCAGGGACTGCCGCACGCGTTCGCACTGATGGTTGTCGCGATCGCGGCGTTCATGGTCTTGGACGGCAAGTTGACCGCCGGCGAAATGATCGCCTTTTACGGTCTGGCCGGCTATTTGATGCATCCGCTGTTCTCGATCGTGGGAGCCATGCAGTTTGGAACCCGGGCATGGGTTGGCCTGCGAAAAGTCGCGCGTGTTAAAAGCCTCGAATCAACCGTTTCCGATGAGCGCATGCAAAGCGATACTCGCATTAATGCGTCCGAGGGCGTGCCGGCTGATGTTGTTGTAAATGCCAGCGGGAATGCCGATGACACTGCTGCCGCTGGCGGTACGTCCCCGCAGGCGGATCTATACCGGGGGTCGCTGCGCGATGGGCAAACCGGAGTGGAGTTCAAAGCCGGTGTGATCACCGCGCTTGTAGCCGCTGATCCGGACAAAACCGCGCAGCTAGCTACACGCCTGTCCCGCGTTGATGACGCCGACCAGGTCTTTATCGGCGAGGTCGACCTTCGCACCCGCCCAATCGACGAGGTTCGCGACCACATCGTGCTGGCGTCCTCCGACGATCACCTGTTCAACGGAACCCTGCGCGACAACCTGCTGGCGGGCCGCGCAGACCTGCACGCGCCGCTCACCATTTCGAACGCGATCTTTGAGACATACCTGAACAACCGCGTGCGCGAAGAACGCCCTCTTTTGAAAATTGAAGGACATCCCGAGGACGACCGCCTGCTTGCAGCAATGCGCACAGCTGACGCGCAAGACGTGCTGGACTCGACACCTGGCGGGCTGGACGGCATTGTCGCAGAGAAGGGGCGCACGCTTTCAGGCGGGCAACGTCAGCGCGTCGCGTTGGCCAGGGCCCTTGCAACCGAGGCCGACGTCGTTATTGCGATCGAGCCAACGTCCGCGGTGGACTCCCACACGGAATCACGCATCGCGCACCACCTGCGCGCAAACCGCTCGGGCCGAACAACAATTTTAGTAACCGCGTCCCCACTGGTTCTGGACCAGTGCGACGAGGTCGTGCTGATTGACGACGAAGGGCGCGAAGTCGCTCGCGGCACGCACGCCGGCCTGCTCGCGCAGGCTGAACAAGGTGATGCGGGCGGCCTGGAGTATCAGCGAATCGTGCAACGAGTTATGGGAGGTGACCAGTGAAACTTCCCATCGCCGGAAGGCAACAGATCATCACAAAGTTTTGGGCCGCGCTAAGGCGCTTTCCGAAACTGCTGGCGGGAATCTTGGTTTTTCAGATTCTGTCCGCCCTCGCAATGGTGTTGACGCCGTGGCTGATAGGCCGCCTGATCGACTTGATTTCGGGCGGCACAACCCGCGATATTGTGACGCAATACCTGATCGGTATCGGCGTGCTTGTGTTGGCGCAGTTCGTGCTCACGTTCCTCGGCGAGTACTTCTCGAGAGTATTTGGACAAGCCGTATTCGCGCAGCTTCGCGAAGACCTGGTCCACTCCGTTACGCACATGCCCCTGTCAGTTGTTGAATCCGCGGGAACAGGCGACCTGATTGGCCGCACGACCCACGACATTGATCGCATTCAAGACCTCGTGCAGCGCGGTATCGCGCGAATCATCGTCATCGGTTTCACCGCGATCGCAACGTACGCGGCCGCGTTCCTGGTGGCGCCCGCCCTCGCGGTGCTACTACTCGCGCCGCTGATTCCGATGCTGATCGTTTTGCGCTGGTACTTGCACCGCGCGGTCCCGGCGTATCAGGCTCAGTCAGCCCAGTGGGCAAACCTGTCGGGCGTGGCAACAGAGACGGTTGAGCAGTACTCCACCGTTGACGCCCTCAATATGCGTCGCATTCGAAACCACGTGATGGACGTGGTGCTCACGCAGATTTGGCGGGTCGAGCGTTACGCCGCGTTCCTGCGTATCTTCTTGCTGGGTGGAATCATCTTCTTCTTGCAAACCCCGGCGCTACTGGTCGCGTTCGCGGGCGCGTGGGCAATCCCGGCGGGCTACGCCACTTTGGGTGCGGTCACAACCGTTGCGCTGTACGGCGTGCAGATTTCGCGGCCGCTTGGCGAGCTTTCCTTCTGGATCGACATCGTGCAGTCTGCGGCGACGTCACTGGCGCGTATTTTTGGCGTTGATGAGGTCGAGCCGGACCGCGTAACGTCAATGCGCAAACCCACCTCGGATGCGATCTCCGCGTCGGGCGTAACCTACGAGTACCGCGCGGGCCACCCCGTGCTACACGGTGTTGACTTGGACCTTCGGCCCGGGGAGACCCTCGCGATCGTGGGGCCATCGGGCGCGGGCAAGTCGACGCTGGGCAGGATGATCGCTGGCATTCACCCGCCTACCTCCGGCGCCGTGACCGTTGGGGGAGTGCCCCTGGTGGAGCTAAGCGAAGAGGAGCTACACCGCAACGTTTCGCTGGTCACGCAGGAGCACCACGTGTTTGTTGGCACGATTGCGGACAACCTGCGTCTTGCGAAAGCTGACGCCACCGAAGAACAGATGTGGGAGGTTTTGGAAAGCCTCGGCGCGGCGCAGTGGGTCCGCGGCCTGCACGACGGCATTAACGCGAAGGTCGGGTCTGGCGCACTAACACTGAGTCCGGCGCAGGCGCAGCAACTCGCCTTGGCCCGCATCGTCCTCATGAACCCGCATACGCTGATTTTGGATGAGGCGACCTCACTCATGGATCCAACAGCTGCGCGCGCTTTGGAAAGGTCGCTCGGCAAGGCGTTGCAGGGGCGCACGGTTGTTGCGATCGCGCACCGGCTCTACACCGCGCACGACGCGGACCGGGTGGCCGTCATGGTGGACGGGCGCATCGTGGAGCTAGGCACCCACGATGAACTGGTTGCCCTGGGCGGCGAATACGCCTCCTTGTGGAACGCCTGGCAGCACGAGTGAGGATCCGCTTTTAGATAGAACAATGCCGGCAGTCGGGATTCCCGCCTGCCGGCAAAGACTTTGTGGCCGTGTAGTTTACGGCTGTCGAGCTAGGTCCGCCGCGCCGATCAGACCGGCCGGCACGCCAAGTTCTGCAAGCGTAATATCGGCAACCTTGCGGTACAGACGTGCGGTGACGTTCTTTTCGAAGGCTCGCGCGACGGGTTCGCGCAGGATTTCACCCGCGGATGCGACGCCACCGGCCAGAACGATCATTTCGGGATCGAGGATCGCGGTGAGGTCAGCCAGGCCTCGGCCCACCCAGGTGGCGACGGTTTCGATGACGTCTAGCGCGATGGGGTCGCCCTCTTGCGCTGCTTGGGTGACCATTTGCCCCGTGATCTTTTGAGCATCGCCGCCCGCAAGTTCAAGCAGTCGCACAGCGGATGCGGGTGCAACGGTCGCGATTTCGCGGGCTTCGTGAACGAGGGCGGTGCCGGAGCCGTAACGCTCCCAGCAGCCGCGCAGGCCGCAACCGCAGCGGCGTCCACCTGCCTTGACTTGCATGTGTCCGACCTCGCCGGCGAATCCCTGGAAACCACGTACCAGGCGGTTGTCCACGATGATTCCACCACCAATGCCGGTGCCGAGCGTGATGACGATTGCGTTCTTCACGTCGCGGGCGGCGCCGAAGCGGAACTCGCCCCACGCGGCCGCGTTCGCGTCATTTTCGACGACGGTTTGCAGGCCGGTTGCGCGCTGGATTTTCTCTGCGAGGGGCTCGTTCCTCCACGCGAGGTTCGGCGCGTAGACAACGGATGAGCGCTGCGCGTCGCAGAATCCTGCCGCGCCGATGCCGACTGCGGCGACTTCTTCGCCCTCCCTCAGTTGGGTAACGAGGCCTGCGATGGCGTCCGCGGTTGCGTCGACAAGGTGTGCGGGGGTTTCCCGGCGGGCTGTGCGAAGTACCTTGCCTTCTTCATCGACGAGGCCGGCCGCGATCTTTGTGCCGCCTACGTCTACACCGATCGTGAGACTCACTTATTTACTCCTTCATATCTTCTAGCTCGATGCCCTTGGTCTCTGAAACGTAGCGAAGTACGAAGAACAGGGATAGTAGGGCAAAGCCTGCATATAAACCGTATGCCACCGCGAGGCTGAAATCAGCCAACATGGGGAACGTTTGTGTAACTGCAAAGTTGGCGAACCATTGTGCAAATCCTGCGATTGCGAGGGCGGAGAAGCGGATCTGGTTGGGGAACATTTCGCCGAGCATCACCCACATGACTGGACCCCAGGAAACTCCGAAGAATACTACGAACAGGTTTGCGGCTACGAGGGCGATTGGGCCCGAGGCGCCTTCCAGTACGGGTCCGGTTTCGGTGACGGTTGCGGATGCGAATACGACTGCCATGGTGCCAAGTGTTACCGCCATGCCGCCGGAGCCGACCAGCAGGAGCGGGCGGCGCCCTACCTTATCTACGAGGAGGATCGCGGCGATCGTAACGGTCACGTTAACTGTTGCGGAGATTAGAGAGAACACGAATGAGGCGTCTTCGGAGAAGCCGACGGATTGCCACAGGGTGTTGGAGTAGTAGAACACTACGTTGATGCCGACGAACTGTTGGAAGACGGCGAGCGCGATACCTACCCAGACGATGGGCTTCAGGCCAAACGAGGAGCCTCGCAGGTCTTTGAAGGAGGGACGGTTGTCGCGGTTGAGGCTGTCGCGAATGCGGGCGACGGATTCGTCGAGTTCTTCTGCGCCGAGGACGCGGGTGAGGACTGCGCGGGCTTCGTCAATGCGGCCGGTGCCGATGAGGTGGCGCGGGGATTCGGGGATGAGGTAGGCGCCGAGCAAGTACAAGACTGCTGGAATGACTTCGGCGAGTAGCATCCAACGCCATGCGCCTGCGCCAAACCAGAGGGGTTCTGCGGATCCGCCAGCGAGGTCGGCGAGGATCTTGTTTACAAGCTGTGAAAGGAAGATGCCGACGACGATTGCGAACTGTTGCAGCGACCCGAGGCGGCCGCGCAGGTGGGAGGGTGCGATTTCTGCAATGTATGCGGGCGCGATAATGGATGCCACACCCATGCCGACGCCGCCGATGATTCGGAAGATGATTAGCGAGTAGATTTCGGGTGCCAGGCCCGATCCGAGTGCGGAGACTAAGAATAGGACTGCGGCAATCTTCATGACCGCTGTGCGGCCGATTTTGTCTGCTACGGAACCGCCGAAGAATGCGCCAACTGCCGCGCCAATCAGGGCGGAGGCGACCGCGAATCCGAGCGGGCCCGGGCCGACTTCGAACTGGTGTCGAATGGCTTCGGTTGCGCCGTTGATTACCGCTGAGTCGTAGCCAAATAGGAAGCCGGCCAGTGCGGCGATGGAGGAGATCAAAATTACTGGTTTATTGCTGTGTGAAGCATTTCTTATTTGGGATGTGCTCGTGCTCATCGTTAAGCCTCTTTCGTTTAGCGACCCTCCGTTGGATCGTTAAACTAATGAAATCAAAAAAAGGGAAAGCCGTCAAGTAATGAACACTATAAATAACTATGGCGTGGATCACAAAGAGAGTTGTTTTATATTTGGGGCGTGTGCGTGAGGGCGAGGCTAACGGCGCCTAACACGCTAGATTTTTCGCCAAGTTCAGCGCCTTTGAACTCGAGGTTCCTTACGACTCCGTGCACGGCGTTGCGTTTAAGGATGCGCCGAACGGGTTCGATGATGAGGTCGCCGGCGGTTGAGAGGCTGCCGCCCAGGACCACGATGCGCGGGTTTAGGGTGTTCACCATGTTTGCAAGGGCGATGCCCAGCTGGCGGCCCGTGTCTTCGAGCAGTCGCATGGCTCCGGTGTTGCCTTGCTTCGCGCTGTCGATGATGTCGGTAATGGTTGATCCTTCGGGGAAGATCGGCTTCGCCAGGGTCAGGATAGACGGTACGGACGCGACGGTTTCGAGGCATCCGCGGTTGCCGCAGCGGCACATGTCGCCGCGTTCGTCGATGGTGATGTGGCCGATTTCGCCGGCGGATCCGTCGGCTCCGCGGTAGATTTGTCCGCCCAGTATGATGCCCGCGCCAATGCCGTCCGCGACTTTGATGTAGGTGATGTCGTCGAATCCGTGCGCGGCTCCCCACACGCGTTCGCCAATCGCGCCGAGGTTTGCATCGTTATCGACGAAGGTATCGATGCCGAAGTGTTCTTGGAATAGTTCGGGAATGTCGATGCCCGACCAGGTAGGCATGACCTGACTGGATGTGATTCTGCGTTGGTTTAGGTCGATAGGGGCGGGGATGGCAAGGCCGATTGAGCGAATGTCGGACCGCTCGATTCCCGCTTCTTTCGTGACCTTATCTAGCGCTTTGTCGATTGTGTTGAGGTCGTCTTGGACGCCGTGATCGGAGGGCAGGTCGGTTCCGGCCTCCGCGATAATTTCGTGCGCGAGGTTTGATAGGCACACCCTCAGGTGGCGTTTGCCGAGGTCGATTCCAACGACGGTGCCGGGTGCTGGAACGATTCCAATTAGTTGCCCGTGCGGGCCTCCCAGGTTTTGTTTGCGTTCGACTACGCCGTCTTTAACTAGCGCGTTGACGATGTTTGACACGGTGGAGGCGGCGAGCGCGGTTTCGCGAGAAATCTGGGCTTGCGTGAGGTCTCCGCCAGAGGCCAGCGCGTCTAGAACTCGCCGCTCATTTTGGCTTCGAAGTGCCTTTTGTGATCCACCCTGAACATCCAACTTTCGTGCCATGACTGCATTCAATCACAAAGCGTCTATTAAGTGAACGGATTTGTGTCGGGCCCGTGGCTTTCCATTCCCGCCCACGCTGACAGCGGGTGGGTGGGAATCGTGTAGGCGCGGTGCAGGTGGTCTTCAACCAGGGATGCCAGGTTCGCGGGCTGACCGTCGGACACAAACAGGATCGGAGGGCGCAGTTTCGCGGTCTCAACCAGGTCCAGGATCGGCCGGGCGCCGCCGTCTTCGGATTCAACCCAATAGATCATCCAGTCGGGGCCGATCGGGTGGTCTCGGGAGACGATTAAGCGTTTCACCTGACAGCCGGGCGGCAGTGCGGCGACCACGTCCTCATCCAAATCGATCATTTGCGCGGGGCCCGAAACCCAGCGCAGTTCGTCCTCGTCCACTTCGGTTAGTTTGATTTTGAGGTCGGATACTTTCGCGTGGAACGGACGGTTTTTGCGGCGCAGGCTGAACGTTTCGAACTCGTCGAGGACGTCGCCGAGCATGTTTAGGTCTTTTCGCGTCCACGGCAGCATTACGCGCGGGTTGTGCGTGGTGTAGGAGGCGGCGGCGAGGAACCATTCCAACGGTTCGATGGGCGTGGTGAGCAGGCCTTCGCGCAGGTACAGGGCGCGGCGTAGCACCTGGTCGCGAAGCGGGTCGACCTTGCGTTGGCGTGCTTTGTAGAGGCGACGGTGGTAGCGCTCTTGGGCGGACGCGTAGTCGTCGCCCGTGTTCCACTGGTCGCCGGGCCAGTTGTGTAGGCGCGTGAGTTCTTCTTGCAGCGAGAATCTTTCGCCCGTGTGGCCGCGGTGGCGTAGGAAGCCGTCCCAGGCTTCGATCCAGGAAACGGCTTGATTGAATGAGGACGGGCGCTCCAGGTTGGGCAGGACGGTGAGGTTGCGGGCTTCGGCTTCGAGGGTGTCGTACCAGTCTTGAAGCTCGTCCTGCGAGAACCAGCGCGATCCGGATAGTTTTGTCCAACGTTCGTCGGACATGCGGGCGGCGTGGGCTTCCCACATGCGTTTTAGTGGGATGCGGATCTTTTTGCGCGGCAGGGTGCGTGATTTGCCGGTGTACTTGTTTTCAATGACGTTGATTGCTTGCAGGACCAGGTCCAGGTCTGGAAGGTTCGGTCCGGTGCGTTTGCCGAGGTCTCTTGGTGAACACCACAGTGATATTAACCATTTTGTGTCTGGCGCGTGAGCGGCGTCGGACGCTTGTTTCGCGGCGGCCAGGTAGTCGGCGTTGATGGCGGTAATTGCCTTTTTTTCGGCCTTGGAAAGTGGTGCTAGTTTGCGGCGCCCCCACCTGCGAATAATTGTTTCGGAGAGGCTTTCGGGTACCGCGTTCTTCTTGGCCATAGCCCCATTGTGCATCATGGCGTGAACAGGTGCCTTAAACGCGCTGTAAAAGCGTTATTCTTGTGGTTGTGACCAACGCAAATGAGATGCTAAATCGCCCGGTGTTGGTGGTTGATTTTGGTGCGCAGAATGCGCAGCTGATTGCCCGCCGCGTCCGTGAGGCGCATGTTTATTCTGAAATCGTTCCCCAGTCGATGAGCGCGCAGGACATGCTTGCTAAGAATCCTGCCGCAATCATCCTGTCTGGCCCGTCGAATGTCTCCGCGCAAACTAAGTTTGACGCGGGCATTTTTGAATCGGGCGTGCCGATACTAGGTATTTCAACTGGTTTCCAGTTGATGGCGAAGGCTTTCGGAGGGCGTATAGAGCCTGGCGGGTCGCTGGAAAACGGTCGCGTTCGCGCGAAGGTTTTGGTGTCTGATTCGAAGCTTCTTGGAGGCGACGGCGATCAGGATGTGTGGATGTCGCATTCTGACGTGGTGGCGGAGGCTCCGGAGGGCTTTACGGTTACGGCGAGCACGGATAAGGCGCCGG
This sequence comes from Actinomycetaceae bacterium, assembly GCA_030532405.1. Lineage (GTDB taxonomy): Bacteria > Actinomycetota > Actinomycetes > Actinomycetales > Actinomycetaceae > Gleimia. The sequence goes on from JAUNLF010000015.1 coordinate 29,932, forward strand.
TTGCGGCGATGGAGGATCCCTCCCGCGGCTTGTATGGCGTGCAGTGGATGCCGGAGATTAGGCGCACGGAGTTTGGTCAGGATCAGATCGTGCGGTTCGTGCGTGAGGTTGCGGGCATTGAGTATGACTGGTCTGCGGCCTCAATTATCGACGATGAGATTGCGAAGATTCGCGAGCAGGTTGGCTCCTCGCGCGTTATTTGCGCACTGTCTGGCGGTGTGGACTCGTCGGTTGCCGCGGCGCTTGTGCATAAGGCGGTTGGCGACCAGCTGACGTGCTTCTTTGTGGATCACGGTCTGCTGCGTAAGGGTGAGCGCGAGCAGGTTGAGCGCGACTACGCCGCTTCGATGGGTATTCGCGTGATTTCCGTGGATGAGTCGGATCGTTTCTTGGATGCGCTCGCGGGTGTTACGGATCCGGAGCAGAAGCGCAAGATTATTGGCCGCGAGTTTATTCGCGCGTTTGAGGACGCCCAGAAGATGTTGATTGAGGAGGCGGGTCGCGACGGCGAGGAGGTGAAGTTCCTCGTGCAGGGCACGATTTACCCGGATGTGGTGGAGTCGGGCGCTGAGGGTTCGGCGAACATTAAGTCGCACCACAACGTGGGTGGCCTCCCGGAGGATCTCACGTTTGAGCTGGTTGAGCCGCTGCGCGCACTGTTTAAGGATGAGGTGCGCGAGCTGGGGCTTGAGCTGGGTGTGCCGGAGAAGATGGTGAAGCGTCACCCGTTCCCCGGCCCGGGTCTTGGCGTGCGTTTGATTGGTGAGATCACGCGCGAGCGCCTGGATATTCTGCGTGAGGCTGATTTCATTGTTCGCGAAGAGTTTGAGGTCGCGGGCTTGAATGAGGTCGTGTGGCAGTGCCCGGTCGTGTTGCTTGCGGATGTGCGTTCGGTTGGCGTGCAGGGTGATCAGCGCACGTACGGTCACCCGATTGTGTTGCGCCCGATTATTTCGGAGGACGCGATGAGTGCCGAGTGGGCGCGTATTCCGTTTGACGTGTTGGATCGGATTTCGACGAGGATCACGAGCGAGGTGCCGCATATTAACCGCGTGGTGCTTGACGTGACGTCGAAGCCGCCGGCAACGATCGAGTGGGAGTAACCGCCAGGCAACGGTAGTAAATCTGCTGGGGTAGCCGGGCCACCAAAAGGTGGCTCGGCTACTTTTTTGTGAGGGCGTGCGTGCACGCCCCAATGGTCGAGTGCTCTCCAGGAGAGCATTGTCCGTTTTTGGGGGCGTTGTTTTTTTAGACGAAGCCTAGTGCTTTCCTTGCTGCGGCAACGGCATCACCATCTGGGTAGAAATCGGGGCTTACGCTTCCGGCAAGTTCAGCGGGAATGTCTTGGAAGCCTTTGATAGCGCTTAGCGGTAGCAAGATTCTCTTTGCACCCGCGTTCTTTGCGACTCGAAGGATATCTTCTAGACCTCTAACATCCTCGAGCGAGCCGGACAAACGAAGTATGCCGGGAATTACCGTTGCGTTAGCTACTGGCCTCCCACACGCGGCAGAACATAGGCCGATGAACTCTGCGAGGCTAACTTCATCGCTGGGGCCTTTTGCTTGTAGGTCATTGAAGAACAGTAGGTAATCTTTTTGCCTCGTGTGCATGCCCGGTATAACAGATTCTCCATTGTCCGTGAAATAGTGCCAGGCCGCGTCAATACTCTCCCGCGCTTGTCGGTTTGCTCCAACTCCCTCGCTTTGGAACTTGAAGCTTCCCGCGATCGCCTTGTTCTCGAGCTTGTAGACTGCGTATTCATCGTTCAGGCTTCGACCAATCGCAAAAACATGTCCTGGTTGCAGAGGAGCGTCTGGGATTAGGCTGTCTTGTGCTTGCTCGGGGACCCCTACGATTGTTGGCGCGGCAGGGTTATCAATGTTCGTATAGCCGAGGTTAACGTCCATGAACTCGACGCCTGCCATGATTTTCAGCTGTTCCTTAACGCGTCGACGCCCTTCAATTGCGTACTTTAGTATTTGCTCAGCATCTTCCTTGCTGACCTGTTCATCGGGGAAGATCAGTTTCATGAGTCCGCTGAATGTCTTTCGAACCGCAATTTCGTCTCTCTTGTTGAAATCACTGTTCAGACGGAAGTATCGGTCTAGGTGGTGCGTGTAGTCGCGTTTGCGCATCTCTTTGCAGACTTCGCTGAAACAGTCTGTGATTAGACCGTAACGCTCTGTTAGGAGATCACTTCGCATTTTGGGTACTTCCCATCCGGGAAGATAGCAGTGAATGCGGTCGAAGAATGCGGAGTCGTTGTTAAATTCGGGCGGGAACGGGTCGAATAGATGCGTTGTCTTTAAGACGTTCTGCACACTGTCATTGATATTGCCTTCTAGAACAATGGAGGCATCTCCCGTGAAGCTTTCCCTACCTCGTGCGTAAGTTCCTCCGGCCATGTAACCCTTGAGGATTTGGATAGCGTTTTCGTCCTTAAAATGCATGCCAGCGACTTCGTCGAATGTGATGACATCCCAGTTGCCGACAAGTCCGGTGCGGTCTAGGGATGACGCGTTCCTGCCGCTCGCGTTTAGTCTGCCGAAGAGGCTAGCTGTGCTAGTTTGGCCGCCAGAAATCAAGATGGCATAGGGGCTGACTTCGTTGTAGATGTGGCTCTTGCCGGTTCCCCTTGGACCAAGTTCGCAGAGGTTGTAGTTCTTTTCAGCGAGTGGAACCATCCTCTCGATAAAATGCATCTTCACGCGGTCGTCCATGACACTGGGCTCGTAACCGGCGCTGCGGAGGAGCACATCTTTCCATTCTTCCGTCGTGAAGTTCTGGCGTTGGCTGATGAACTCGTCCATATCGAGATTGGGCATTTGGATGGGAGTTAGGTTGCCGATTTCGAATGGATTGTTCTCTGGGCCTTGCGTGCGCGTGGGTTTACGCCTCGCGGTTGTTCCATTTTGGAAGAAGCCTGCTAATTCATCATCTTGTTCATCTTCAGGGCGGAAATACTCCATGCGGAGAATGCACCACATGCCGCCGCTGAGCATCTTTGGATATTGGCGGATGTAATCGTCGGGGACAATCACCGGGTCGATGTTTAGGTTTGTGAACGTAGCGACGTAGACGTCTCGGTATTCGTCCAGTTTTGCCGAGAGCTTATCGATCACCGTGTACTGTCGAAGCTCTCGGATCTTTGACTTGATCCTCTCTGATTCGTCTGGTCGTACGTAGTTGTCGGTGAGAATTTTCCGGATCCGGTTTACACCTTCATCTATTAGGTCCGGGTCAGTGGTCGAGCAGTACATTCCAAGGAGATATTCCAATACGAAAGTTGGTATGTTCGCGCCTCGCTTTAGGAGAGCTGTTAGGTCTTTCCGAACAGTCTTGCCGGGGAAGGCGTCAATGATTTTGCGGTCGAGGTTTTCTGCTTCAGCTTGACCGACTCGGGTTACGGCATTATCGCTCACGCTTGTCTCCTTAGAATCCAAAGTCGTCCATAGGTGTGAAAGCCAAGACTATTTGGAACTGTTCACGCCAGATTTCGCCTGTTCTACGGTTTATACACTTAAGGAAATACGGTTTCTTGGAGTCGTATTGCACGCCGGCCTTGAGAGAAAATTGGATTCGCTTCGTTCGTTCTGTCTCATCCAACATTTCCATGTCGGCGTGAGCCGTCTGTACCTCACTTATTTCGCGATCGAATGAATCCACCATTACGAGATCGTACTCGGCGGGTCGGACCTTGCCGCCCACAGGTTCGGTCTGGAATAGCGTTATGTGGAAGACCATCGAAGTGATTCGTCGATCGGTTGGCAGGAGCCTAAATGCGGCGGTGCTGGGTTCCTTAAAGTTTTTAGAGCCTCTGCCGCTGTTGCGGTATTCGATTACCGGTACGCAGCATTCTTGCAGGCTCACGCCACCGTGCACGTAGTTTTCACCTGGGCCGGCTTTCTTGATTCTGATGCATGTGCGGGGTGCAAGTCCAGTGTAGGTGCCGCCCCTGATGTGTTCCAGATTCATCTTGATGAAAAGAGGGTCGTCGAGGTTTATATCATCGCTGATCATGTAGCGGCGGCCCTGCTTTACAACATGCCCGGGGGCATCTTTAACCGATACTTTGGCGTATTCTTCGAGCGGCTTACGGGTGTAGAGGAACCCGTGGTCCGCTGTAACAATGACGCGGGAGATTCCTAAGTCATTGCGCGCGCTTTTGACTAGCGCAATGATGTCGTCGATCGCGTCGTCACAGGCTCTGAATACATCATGTTCCGTGTTGCTGTTCTCTCCTATAGCATCGATTTTATTGTGGTAGACGAAGACGAACTCTGAGTCTCCTATGAGTTGCTTGCGTTCCGAGCGTCTGGCGTCAAGGAGGCGTTGGCTACGAATCGCAAGGCTCCTCGGCTTCCGTTTCTTGAGTACGGATTCTCTGTATTCGGTGGAAGATGTTGGTAGGTCTTCGTCCAGAAGTATCCGTCCGTCGGCTGGATTGATTTTCATTGAGGTGTGGGGGAGGAGTGCAGCCATCCCGAACTCGGTTATCGAGGGGAAAACGGATTGCATGCTTAGAAGCTTCGCAGAGCCGTTGGTATTTTGCTCAAGGCGCGTGCGTAGTTCAGCGGCCACTTCGAACCTGAGCGCGTCGCTGATGATGACCATTGTCCTTTTGACATTGGACGCGCCTGAAAGTACGAACTCGTCGAAAAAGTTTCGTTGTCGCGGAATACCTTCTGCGTGCCCGGTTTGTCTCCACTGGTCTTCCGTGGCGGCGATCCAAGAGGAGTTTGTGTCTTCTAGGAACCAATTTACGTATACACGTTCGACCCAGGTCGCTAGGTCTTCTAACCCTTCCTCGACAGAGACTGGTACATCGGTACTTGCGAGTTTGCCAGCTTCAAAGGCATTGTGGAAGCTCCTGTATAACGAATCCATTAGGTACCAGTCGGTCGTGTAAGCATTCCAAACGTCCGATGGTTTGGCGTAATGAAAACCTTGTAGGTGCTCCCTTTGGAAGCGTTGAATGTGTGCTGCCTGTTCGAGTGCATTGAAATATGGCTCTACGCGCGTGTACCATCTCAGATCTTTTCGGCGTTGGCTGACCGCAATTGTTTCTTCGTGACGGTCCGCGCCTTCGGACATGCTTCTGAGGAGATCTGAGAGTATTACTTCGTTGATGAATGGGAATACGTCGGCGTCTAGGAACTTCGATGTGGGTGTGTCCTTGAATTGGTTGGGGAGGTCGCACATAGATTCGGCTCTTCGGCAGAGGTCAAATAGTGTTTCTTCCGCGGCTTTGTCTGCCATCCAGGCCTGAACGATGTTGATACAGAATTGGCCGTGTTGCTCGGAGAATCTATGCTCTAGGCCTGCGAGTGAGCCTTCTGGTAGTTGCGCTGAGAGTGCGGAGAGTAGCAGATGTGTGGCCAGGTCATCGGGCGAAGCAAGATCTCCTTGGTAGCCGGTACGCTGCTTGACGAAGGTTGCGAAGGCCTGATCGGCTTGAAACTTGCCGAGTGCTTCGAGTGGCTCTGAACCTGAGCTGAGGGAGAGCAGGTAGGTTTTTATTATTGATTCGGTGGTGAGGTCGGTAGCACCCAGGATGGCGCTCATGATTCCGATGGTGACATCGGATTTGCTCGCGGCGTTGGGCATAAGTCGCTTGAACTTTTGGCGTCTCTCGGCGGCGTTGAAGAAGGTCTTAAAGTATCGGATACCCTCGACGGCTGAGTCAGCTGCGCCGAGTTCTTCCTGGAGCATGGATGCGAAATCTGCTTGGAAGTGGTCTGAGTAGATTTCTACGTCTGCGAGAGGATTCTTTTCGAGGGCTTTTGGAGAAAGGTCCTTCTCGGCGGTTGTGTAAATGAGGAAGTCATCGTCCCTATGCTCGCGGTATATGCTGCGTTTCAGCGCGAAAGAGTTGTTGTTGCTGAGCTTTGCGAGTCTTACCGTGCGGGGGCTTCTGAATGAGGCCTCATTGAGTGAGTCGAACTCTTCTTCGAATGATCGATCCTTGTCGTGCCAGAAGATGATACGCCTCGTCGCGTAGTCATCGAGTGGACGGCTGAAGCGCTCCTTCAGCTGTGCTATGGGGTTATTGTCCATAGTTTTGACTTCCTCCTCACTTTGGTGGATGTTGCAGGGCAACTGGTCGCGTATTGGCAAGCGTGTGCCTGCGAGGTGCAGAACATGTGCGTGCTGTGCCATTGCCTCCTTGGGATGGGGAAGAGGTCGATGTTCTAGATTATAGCGACGCATTCAAGTTGCAAGCGTTGCGGCGAAACGCGGTTTCGCTGAGAGAGGTATTAGTGCCTCATAGTCATTCGAGGCTGGCGGTCTCATCTTCGAGTTTGGTTCCTGAGCTTTGTTTGGTTGTGCCCGGGATCCTTGCGGTTTGTCAGAGAGTGGTAAGCAGCGCCTTTGGAGTGAAGGAGCATGTCAAGTAAAGCAAGAGGCGAAAGGAGATGGCGGTGAACGCGAGTATTGCTAAGGGGAGTTATTTAAGTCCTGGTGCTGATGGTGCTGACGATTCGGAGTGGGTGTTCACAAAGATCGTTTACCAGTGGGGGATAGAGAGGGAGACAGCGGGGCTCGTGCAACCGTATACGGCTATGAAGGGGGTGCAGAAGGCTTCTTTGTTCATGCCGTGGATTGGAGATCTCAGGCCGAGTGAGGTTGATCCGGAGATCGTTAGGGGCGCGCTCGTTGAGCTCTCTAGGTGTGGTGGTAGAGATGGGAAAGGCCTCTCTTCTTCGACTCTCCGTGCGGCGCATTTGGCTGCAACGCAGGCGATTGATTGGGCAATTGGCAGGGGGGTTGGGCGGCAGAATCCTTTTCGATTGGTTCCTAGACCGAAGGCGAGGCATAGGTCGTCGCAGTTCCTAACCATGGGGCAAGCGTCGGATCTTGGAGCGTTGGCGGCGCGCGATGTTCGTAACGAGCTTTTTCTTGGGAATGTGAGTCGTTCATCTTTTGCGTTAGCAGCGTGTATTGCAGTTGCGACGGGCCTGCGTAGAGGTGAAATTTTTGCGTTGGAATGGAGCGACTGTGACCTCGCTTTGTGTCGACTTAGTGTGTCGAAGGCTGTGAAAGCGGATGGGAGGATGGGGGCTCCGAAGAGCGTGAGTGGGATTCGTAGCGTGGCGATAGGGAAGTGCTTAGCGTCCCTATTGCTTGAGGTTCTTGAGTGGCAGAGGAAGCACCTTCCTGAGCGTGCGTGGCACGAACGTCAGCACGTGATTTGCGACGAGTTTGGCGCGAGGGCGAGTATGAATTCGTTTGAGCATTGGTGGCGGAGTTGGGCAGATAGGAACGGGTGGGTGGGGCTCCGGTTTCATGAGTTGCGGCATACGCATGCGACGCTTCTGATTGCTCGTGGAGTTGATGTTAAGACGGTGCAGATGAGATTGGGGCATTCGTCGGCGGAGATAACTATGTCGTGTTATGCGCATGCGATTCCTCTGTCGGATGGTGCGGCAGCTGCTTCACTTGACGCGGCACTGTTTCGCTAGGTTTTGCCGGTGAGGGACCTGGCGTCCCTTGCCGGTGACGACACTATTTTCGCTGACGCTCTGCGGG
>JAUNLF010000016.1 GCA_030532405.1 Actinomycetaceae bacterium
GCCGGAAGGACCTGTGGATCCTGAGGAGCCGGAAGGACCTGTGGATCCCGAGCAACCCGAGGAACCCGAAGGGCCTGTGGATCCTGAGGAGCCCGAAGGACCTGTAGACCCCGAGCAACCGGACGATCCGTCGCAGACTGTGAATCCTTCCGATCCCACGGTAACCACGCCGGAAAAGCCGGTGACGCCGACTAAGCCGGCCAATCCGGGTAAGCCGGGTGGTTTGGCAACCACGGGTGTTGGCGTGCTACCGCTTGGTGTTGCCTCACTTGTCCTTCTTGGACTAGGTGGAGCGATGGTGAAGCGTCGCCATAGCGAACGCTAAGAATCGCGCATTTAGCGAGAAATGAAATGCTCCCCGGGAGTTGGACTGGTTAAAATCCAGTTCCTTCCTCCGGGGAGCGTTTCTATGAGATCGTCCGATGCGGCCAGCGAGCGGGAGAACCGTGTAGAAGCGCGCGCTCAGTCGTTTACGATCACGCGCGTTTCTAGGTAGTACCGCTTTTCCTCGGCTTCACCCAGCGAGAAGCTCTTGCGCGGCATAGCGCCCTTTTGCGCAACATAGTCGAACAGGGACGAGCGATCCAACGCGGGCAACGTGATACCGATTCCGCCCTCTTCGGATACAAGACGTGAAAGTTCGTCACTGCCGTGGATGTATTCGCACGCGTGCGAGGGCTCCAAAGCAAGTTCGTCAATGAGGGCGTCAATGACTTCCTGCACGGATTCGATAATCAGCGCGCCCGGCTGTGTCAACGAAAGCGTGTCGGCGCCTTCGGGGGTTTGAAGTTCCAACGATACGAGCTCACCGTCGTGCGCGTCGTTCCACTTGGCGGCCGCTTCTTGAAGCTGGTCCGGGCTGATGCCGCGTAGCCAGCGGTGGATTGGCTCCATTGTTAGGCCTTCGTCGTGAACGTTTAATAGTTCGACGAGGGCGTAGCGCGCCGGGTGTTTGCTGACCTCGAACTCTTCAAGGTCGCGCTCAGCGTCCGCCTCGGCTCCTTCGGCCTGTAGACCAGCGGCCTTGACTTTCTCCCAGTGAGACTTCGCGGCCGCGAGCGAGTGGTTGCCGTCGCCCACAATGAACCTGAATCCGTGTTTGGACTCTAGTCCGTCTAAGACGCGTTTGATTTGCGTCCAGGTTTGCGAGTTGCCGTCAATGCGCCATCCAGCTACCGAGCCGCCACCGAGCATTAGTTCGGTCTCGTATAGTTTTTCGAGGTTGCCAGCTGCGCCCTCAAGTATGGAAAGTACGCGATTTTCGGGGTCGTCGTAAAGGACTTGTACGTGTGGCAGTTCGATGGAGGCATCGCGGCGCACGACTTCGCGGGCGGGGATGCGTTCAAGGACGGTCGCTTCAGACGCGCGCACGTCCGCGGATGAGTCGCCGGTGTACGAATACGTTTCGAGGTCGAGTGCGAGCACCAGGCTGCGGCGGTAGTCTACGTGCGGGGTTTTACGCTCCACATAAATGACTGTATTTGGCGTGAATGTGAGGACGTTCTCGCGGTAGTCGCGCATTGCCTCCCAGGTGGCGGCAACGCGTTCTTGCAGTTCTTCGGCGCTGTCAATGGTCAAATAAACTTCTGGGACCATTAGGCGAAGTGTGGAGGGCGATGCCCCGACAATCTCATCGGCGCGTTTCCAGTAGGCCGGGGAGGCCGAGAACTGGTCGCTTGCGATAACACTCCACTTGTATAGGTCGGCACCGGTTGGAAGCCCAATGGTTGCCGGGTAGACGTGAGCAGTGGACACGAAGCTAGCTCCTTGTCTGTCTATGGACACTGCCTTCATCTTTACAGATCGGCGCTCAACATGCGCCACCTGTCCACGCTTACACTCGCCGCGGACCTAGTTGGGTACCTGGCGTCGCGCGTAGCGTTGGACGGGGATGAGTCCACGTAGAGCAACAGAACTGAACTGCCCGCGCCTGAAACCCCGTAAAGCGTTCGTATGGCGGACTTAAATGCTCGAGCAGTGAAATGCAAGTTGAATAGGGTTATGAGACGCACAATCGAGCTAGCAGTAATCCCCGGCGACGGTATCGGACCCGAAGTAACGGCGGCAGCACTGAAAGTAGCGCACGCCGCGGTGGGTGACGACGCCCTCCTGAATGAACACCACTACGACCTAGGGGCCAATCGGTGGCTTCGTGACGGCGCGATCCTGCCCGACGAAGAGCTAGAGAGCATCAAGACGCGCGACGCGATCGTACTTGGCGCAATCGGAGACCCGCGCACGCCCTCGGGACTATTGGAACGCGGCTTACTGCTAAAGCTTCGATTCGAACTTGACCACTACATTAACCTGCGGCCGGGCAAATACTACCCGGCAGTCGAAAGCCCCCTGGCGAACCCGGGAGACATCGACCTGGTCGTAGTACGCGAGGGCACAGAAGGCCTGTACGCGGGGACAGGCGGCTCGCTACGGAAGGGAACGAAGGGCGAGGTCGCCAACGAAGTCTCTGTAAACACCGCGGCGGGAGTCGAACGCGTCGTGCGGTACGCCTTCGAACTGGCGCAGTCGCGCCCGGCAAAGAAACTGACACTCATCCACAAGAAAAACGTCCTCGTACACGCCGGCGGCATGTGGCAACGAATCGTTGACGAGGTCGCAGGCGAGTACCCCGAAGTTGAAGTGGACTACAACCACATCGACGCGGCAACGATCTACATGGTTACAGACCCGACACGATACGACGTGATCGTCACGGATAACCTGTTCGGCGACATCCTGACCGACGAGATCGGCGCGGTAACCGGCGGGATCGGCCTCGCGCCATCTGCAAACTTGAACCCGACGGGCAAGTTCCCGTCCATGTTCGAACCTGTGCACGGCTCCGCACCCGACATTGCGGGGCAGGGGATTGCAGACCCGATCGCGGCGATCGCATCAATGGCACTCATGTTCGACCACCTTGAACTACCCGCGGCGGCCGACCGCGTCCGCACCGCAGTGGACCGCCACATGGCCTATCGCGCGCAAAACCCAGACATGCAGATCACCACCGAGGGCGTACTGAGCTCCGTCCTCGACCTAAAATAATTTAAAAGACGCATCGAAACAGAGAAGAGACACAACATGGCTAACGACGGTCTGACGCACACACCCACAACACTCGAAGAAGAGGGATCGCGGGTTCTGCCTCCAGCTGACGACGTCGCCGCCCGGTTCTCGGTTGCACCGCATCCGAACCTGACGAGTGATGCGGACTGGAAGGCCGCAATGTCCGACTTGAAGTTCGGAATGCAGTTTTCTGACCACATGGCCCGCGCGGTGTGGACGGCGGGGGAGGGCTGGCACGATAAGCAGATCGTCCCCTACGGTCCGCTTTCGCTGTCGCCGGCCGCCGCGATTTTGCATTACGGTCAAGAAGTTTTTGAAGGCATGAAAGCGTACCGCCACGAGGACGGCTCCATCTGGACGTTCCGCCCCGGATACAACGCGGCGCGTTTCAACGCTTCCGCCCGCAGGCTCGCGCTGCCCGAAATTCCCGTCGAGGACTTCCTCGCATCCGTCGTCCAGGTTGTGCGCGAGGATGAACGCTGGGTTCCGACCCCCGCCGGAACGTCCCTGTATTTGCGCCCGTTCATGTTCGCTTCCGAACCGTTCCTAGGAGTGCACGCGGCCCGCGAAAACACGTACCTGATGATTGCGAGCCCTGTTGGCGCATATTTTGAGGGCGGGCTTAAGCCTGTTTCGATTTGGGTGTCGCGCGACTACCACCGCGCGGGTCCGGGCGGTACGGGTGCGGCAAAAACTGCCGGTAACTACGCGTCCTCGCTTCTCCCACAGCAAGAAGCTGCGGAGCGCGGATTTGACCAAGTCTGCTTCCTGGATGCCCGCGAGGCCCGCTATCTTGAAGAACTTGGCGGCATGAACGTGTTTGTGGTGCGCAAGAACGGTTCGGTGGTCACGCCTGCGCTCACGGGGACGATCCTGGAGGGCTCAACGCGTTCGGCAATCATCCGCATGCTACGCGACAAGGGCACCCCGGTATTCGAAGACCACATCGCCCTCGACGAGCTTGTCGCCGACATTCGAAGCGGTGAAGTCACCGAAATGTTCGCCTGCGGTACCGCCGCGGTAGTAACCCCTATCGGGCGCCTGGCTTCTTCCGATTTTGAGGTCGAACTGGACAAGTCCGACTTCGCGCTCGCGGTTTACAACCAGCTGGTCGGAATCCAAAACGGTACAGAACCCGACCCGTACAACTGGCTGTACCGCCTCGCGTAAGCAGCGCGCAGGCCGCGGATCTGCACGGCGAATCCCTGATCTCGGGAGGCCCAATGGGGGCCTCCCGAGATTTTTTGTGCTCCAAAATATTTGCGGTCGTAATGCGGAGATGGCGATCGTTCAAAAATGATCTGTAAGTGCTCGCTAGGTTACTAACAAGCGGTGTAGCGGTAAACCTGATGTAACCAAAGTGCTAAAACTTAGTTATTCGTGGACATGTGGTGAGTGTCACAACGGGTTCCGAGCGGCGATGATGACACTCGTCAAAGTTGTGCATTTTGGGCTTGCTTAAGTACGGAGCGTGTTCACTCTTTATTTGGGCTGTGTGCCGAACTCGATAGGCAAGGTTAACGAAACTTGGACAGTGGTTACGTGTGGGGCATCGGACATGTCGCACGATTGTATTCGGGAACCTATTTGATTCGGTTTCCAATTCGTTTACCCGCTCGTAACTGGGCGGCGCCTTCCAAAAAGCAGGTTTGTTTGGCCCGTAAACGACCGGTGGTGCCCCGTTTTGTGGCCGGTGCGAGCGGGACGTTCGCACCTCGCTAGAGTGGTCGTAGAAAACCAGAAAGTGCTGATATATCAACGAAAAGCGACGTAGCGGATGGCAGTATTTGCGTGAAATGTCATCACCGTTGCGATCCACGTCACTGTGTTACTCTCTAGCCCGGGATCGCTTGGAGATCTCTCTCACATACGGCTTCCAAACTTGAACGGGAAGAATAACCATGCGCGACAGTGACAGGCCCTGGCTCAGAAAAGACACGATCTACGCAACCGTTCCCGGTGGTGTTTTGATCTCTAACGCGAGCACAGGATTCGAAATCTCTGGCAGTAGCGCGTACGCACTTTTTGACAAGGTTGCGCCCCTGTTCAACGGAACCGTTTCGGTTGGAGAAATCAAAGCGTCCGTGTCTCAAAACGTGTGGGACCTGATGCTTCAGATAATCAACCCTCTTGCTGAGCATGGCTTTTTGCGCTGGATTCCACAAGAAGATTTTGGAGTCCTGGAAGACAGTGTTCGAGAGCAGTTCTCGGATCAGATTGCTTTCTTAGCGCAGTACACGGATCAGCCTCACGCAGCTTTCCAAGATTTCCAAGAGGCCGAAATCTTGCTCGTCGGTAACAATGATCAGATTCTCGACTCGTTGCGCGCGAACCTTACTGAAAACGGTGCCGGAAATGTGAGTACTGTTGCTTCCCTTGATGAGGACGCAACTGGCGACCTCATCATCTTTGGTCCCACGGGTCTGCCTTCTTTGACTAAAGCAAAAAAGAGTCGCGCGGCTCAAATGATTATTTGTCCGGCTGGCAACAAAATCTGGACCCTGCCCGTGAAATGGTCTCAAGGTGACGTCAACTGGCGGTCGGGGGTGAACTCGATTCGTCGGGCAACGATGTCCGGGCAATGGGAAGAAGCCTTTACTAGTGCAACGAACGGGGCTCCGGCGTGGAATCATGCGACATCTTCGCCGGCCGTTCAACGACTCTACGGGTCACTGCTGGCATACGAAGTTTTTAAGGGCGTCACGGGGGCAATCTCTGCCGAGACAGGTTCTGCACTGTTCGCACTAGATTGCTTGACAGGCGAAACCGAGATCCACAAAATAACGCCCATCTTCGAATCCATTGATTACAAGACCCACGAGGATCTAGTTAAGGACAACGGTTCTGCACAAGAGTGGGATGGTAGCAAGGCCGAGAAGATTCCCGCGGTGGAGTTTTCAAACGCTGACTCCCGTAGCGCTGAATATGATTCAGTCTGGGCACCCCTAGTTGATCCGATTACCATGCCGGCAACTGCTTTTGAGGATCTGGATCTGCCGCAGGTTCCACTCAAGGTGTCGGCTGTGCGCACAAGATGGGGCGCTGTTCGTACCACGAGTCCGTGGACAACAGCGGATGCTCGCATCGACGGCATCGCAGCGGCGTACGGGTTGGCTTTAACTGCTCACGCCGGTGAAGATGGCAAACCGGCTCGAACAGTGTTTGGTGTTGAACGCAGCGCTCTTGGCGCGGTCATCCGCGCGCTTGAAACAATCGCTAACCACCTCACGCTACCGTCCGGCACTCTAATCGGCGAGCACCAGGTTCCAGGAAGCCTGGGCGGATTCATTGACGAAATCTCCAGTAACCGAATCAAACTTGAGTGCCTTGGAGAAGTCGCGGGTTTCCACTTTGTGCGAGCACAGATGGATGAGTGGTCTTACGTCGCTGTCGCAGCCACCTGCGAGCAGGCGCAAGCAAGGGCGGCGGTAAACGTCCTGGGATTTGAACAGGTTGGGGCGGCCTCGGATGTTGACCTTACGATTTCGCAAGATTTCAAGAACGTCGTGACTGACCTTCCCCGTATTCACACGGTCGAGCTGGCAGATGGCTGGTTTGTAGCCATCGTTACTTTGAACGGAAACCGTGGGTAACCAATGACTGTTCTCGAGGGGATGCGGTACACGGTTGTGCCCGGTGCTAAGGCTTGTCTGACATGCCTGCATCAGCAGATAGTCGAAACCGATGCGTTTGTATTTCGCACGGGTAATTCCCTCAAGACCGTGAGCAGTCGTCGAGTTAACCCGTTCTTTCCTGCCGCAGTAGAGGCGGCAAGCGAGTGCGCTTTTGCTGATGGGACTTCGATTAGTAACTTAAGCCTCGCTATGCACTCAGCACGGTCTACATGCAGGCACGCTCCTCCCGAAGAAAAAAATACGCTCCGATCGGGGAGCTACCGTGCGAAGGATTTGGGGGACTTTTTCGAGACTGCTAATGAGGAAGATTTCGTGAGCCCGGCTCACGCAACTGTTGGCATAAGTATTGACTACGACATGTCAGGATTCGCAACTGCTAAGTCGTCGGGATTCATGATCCGATACCGAGGCTCAGATTCGTTCACACGACCGTGGGGCGGACATTGCGAAAACTTTAACGACGCCACGCGATTGGGCATTCTCGAAGGAATTGAACGAGTTGCCTGTGAGAGTGCGCCGGCGGGTACCGTGACCGAGCACGTACCTGAAAACACCCCGAAGATCGGCTTGGACCAGTTTGGTGTTGATATCGGGCCGTGGAAGACTCCGGACCCGCGGGTGGCTGCCTGGACAAGCGGGCGGGTTCTTGACGAACAGGAAGCCAACTTCCTCGGTCAAGAAGTTGCTTTGCCAGAAAGACTTGTCTACTACGCGCCAACAACTGACCTGAACGCGTGGGTGCAAGATTCCTCAAACGGTTGCGCACTTGGCGGAACAGTGGCAGAAGCGATCCTGTTTGGCCTTTTGGAAGCCGTTGAAAGAGACGCGTTCCTAGCGGCCTGGTACGCGGGCCTGGACCTGGTGCCTATCCGTCAAGACACTATCGAGGACGCCACTTCGCGAAGCTACCTGCAGCGGCTGGAACTAAACGGTGTCAAAGTCGTGCTACTAGACGCGACCATCGGGGTGCAAATACCAACTGTTATCGCGGTGTGTGAAGAACCGGGTGGATCAACTTGTGTTGGTGCGGGATGCCACCCCGACCCCGAGCGAGCGTTGAAAAGCGCCCTTATAGAAGTTGCTTCAGACTTCCAAGTGGTGGCCGAACATCGTGAGCAACGCGGCAGTGAACTTGAAGCTATGCTGGCTGACTACTCGCTGGTTCGCGTCATGGAAGACCATGCGGACCTATTCGCCCACCCGAAGGCCCGACCTTTAATCGCGCACTGGAGACACCCAAAGAAAGAAGCGACCTCCCTCAAGGCACTTTCTCGCTCTAGCGATGCTGGAAAAACGGTGGAAGATGACCTGCGTTTCAGCATCCAGCAATGTCGTGAAGCGGGTTTTGAGCCGGTAGCTTGCAACCTCACTGACGGTCTGGCGCGCGCTGTTGGCGCACATGTGTGGAAGGTCGTCATACCCGGCCTAATACCAATCGACTTTGGGCGCTATCAACGTGTTTACAGCATGAGCCGTCTTGAGAGTGTTGCTAGGTCGTTTGGCGATCTGCCCGCAGATGCCCCGTTTGAACCCGTTCCAATTCCCCATCCGTTTCCGTAGGAGCCAAGCGATGCAACAATGGTGCAAACCCGGTGAAGCCGCAACAGCGTACGCGAGCCTGATTCATTTCCGCGTACGCGATGGCATGCTCATCAATGACTGGAAGGTTAACTGGAGCCAGGAACCACTTACGCACTCCTACTACCTAACCGATAAGGTTCAGAAAACCCCGTTGCCTGATCGCTCGAGCGAACTGCTGCAGGGCGCAGCTGGTTCTTCATCCGACTACATTGCGGGCCTACTTTACGCCGCGTACGGATTTACTGGCTTGAGGCTGGTGACCAACCGAAACGACCGTTCGGACGTCTATCGGTCGATGAATGCAGTTAAGTTTGGTCGCCATACCGCTTCGGGGGGAGGGCGTTACTGCGCCGACTTTTACCTTGTTGAATCGGGACGTGGCGACAATCTGCCCGCTGGGATTTACCACTACTCGCCGTTGCGCCATGTTTGGGAGACCCTTGCCGAGGGCGACTACACGCACTATGTGGCACGCGCGCAGGGATACGAAAAAACGAGTCAACGCTATGTTTTGGTGACGATTGACTACTGGCGTAGCGGATTTAAATACAACGACTTCGCCTATCAGGCCACTGCTATGGATATTGGCACGGCAGTAGGCTCCATTGCGGAAGCGACGGGAAACAGGACTGCCGGTACCTGGGACATGTGGGTAAACGAGGTCGAACTTGCCTCCCTCCTGGGGCTGAATACTGACCGGACAGGCATCTACGTGGTCCAAGGGTGGGGTGAACAAATCCCAGTTAGTGACGCAGATGCGCCCTCGAAACTGCCTGAAATTCCGAGGCGAGTGAGCTCCGAATATCCGGACGTTACTGACTTCACCACCACGCTCGCGATGCAAAAAGACATGCGAGACATCGCTCAACGCCCACCCACCTTCAGTTGTGCTGCAGTGCCAGACAAGTTTAATGAGCCTCAGAAAACGCAGTGGTGGGAAGCTCTACACGAGCGTCAGACGAGCTTTGGGCGCTTCACTGGCGCCTCGTACTCCGAACAGACACTGACAGACCTCCTTGAGGCCGGCGATCAGGCATGCGAACAGTTTGTCCGGCCAGGTAATAAAGAGGGAGTCAAGTGGGAATACCTAGTGTTTGTGAACAACATTGAAGGATTAGACCCCGGACTCTACCGCTACCGAGAAGGCAATCTTGAGTCTCTGCAAGAGGAACCGCAGCAAGATTTCCTAGCCGGAACATACTTTCTAAAAAACTACGACGGACGAAAAGCCGCGGCAACTATTATCCCTTGCGGCAACGTGTTCGAAGTATCAAAGAAGTGGGGAGTGCGAGGATACCGCCTCATCAACGCAGTGATTGGAGCCGCATGTCAGGCAATCTCAGTCGAGGCGGTCCGACTCGGTATCGGAACAGGTACCGCCCTCGGCTTTGACGCCGACGCACACGCGCAACATGCCGGTATGGATAAGGACAAGATGACGCCAATGCTCATGATCATGACGGGCGTTGACAACCCGCACGCGGGGCAGTTCCGCACCGACGCGTCCCTTATGTGGGGTGAAAAGTGAAAGCCATAGACAACTACACCCAACTTCGGCTGGGCGGTATTTCGCAAGGGCGATTGCAAGACCTTTACCATCCGTCATTCGCGAATGGAATTGCCAAGGTAGTAACTGCCAAAGCTGAACTGTCGAGAGGCCGTGACCAGATCAGCGACGCCCTCCACACCGCGATCGGTGAACTTGAGCAAGAAAGGCGCAAATCCGCAATTAGTTTGCGTCGCGAACTATACAAACTCAACGTGTCCAAGGCCGCCGCAATTCTCAACAACATTGATGCCGAGACACGCCAAACTATAGATACTCACGCGCCCAGAACTATTGACCTCACGGAGACCATCGCGGCGGGTACCGCTTCGATGAATGAAATGTTTGAAGACGCCGTGCAGTGGGAGCGCGAAGCGATATCGAAGTTCTTAAATGCCCCGGAGTTCATGTCTGGCCTGGCAATATCTTCCCCCGCTTTAGTTCCTGCAGTCCAACGACTAGGAAAGCACGTGCAGGCAGGGGCCGTCGACAAGGACGACAAAAAGGCCGAACGCTCACTGCACTCCTACATCTTGCGCGCCGGAGCAAAGACGAGCCCATTTTCAACTCTCGGACCGATTTCGATCGTGTCACGAAGTGGCGATACGGCAGGAGCTAAGCGCGTTTCGCGCCCATCGGTCTATCCGATTGCCCGCGTCTTCAACCAGCTACTAACAGAGCCATCTAAACTTGGCAACCTGCATGTGCAGATCTCCAAATCCACTCGCGAAGTGGACGGTGAAATGACCGTAGAACGTGCCTCGTGGGAATTCAAAGACAACAACTCGCGCACCGACTTTGCTAAATGCGCCGAAGACACAGTTCGAATCCAACAAAAAGCACTAACGGACGCGGTTGGTAGCTTGCTCGGATCCGAAACGATGAAGCTCGGGGAACTTGCGACCCATATTAGTGAGGGCGCGCGCATCGAAGTTGAGAGGTCATACGAGATTCTAGGTGACCTCATTCGACTTGGGTTCCTCGAGATTCCGGCGCTTTCATTTCATCCCCATGATGCCAAGCAGCTACAAACGGTGGCGCAAGAGGTTCGGGCAGTCGATGAGGAACTAGCGGGGGCAATAGGTGAATACGTCGAGCGCGCCGAACGGTTTGTCGCGCTAAACGACGCCGCTCAACGCGGAGTTGAGATTAAAGCACTACAGGACCTCGTATCACGGATGTACGAACTCGCAGGAGTTAGCGCAAAGCTACCCAGATCCGTTGCCTACGAAGATGTCTTGGTAGACGCAAACGTGTCCGGTGCAAGCTTTGAAGAAGAAGTTCACGACGATACGATTCAGAAACTCTTCACACTGCTGGACCTCTTGGATGATTCCAACGTCAAGCACGCCCTCATGATCGGATATTTCAAGAGTCGAGACGTCGAATCGATTGACGCGGACGAATTTATCCGCGGATTTACCGAAGAACTGTTTGATTCATTTGAATCCTATGATCTTGCCTCCGTGGCGGATGAAGATCTGGCGACAGACCCATGGCTACGGTGGGGTGACGCTTGGACTTGGGTCTTCGCGCGTCGCCAGTTAACGGGCGCGTTGACGGCACACTTGATCAACGAAAAAGTGGGCGCTGGCATGAAAACGCTTGCCGATCTTGAACCCATCGACGCAAGTGAATCCATTGCAGATGCAGTGAGTGCAGTACAACTATTTAAGCCCGCCTTCCGACACTCAAACCTGCTAGTGCAAAACTGCGGTGATTCGAGTTGGGTTGTAAACGACGCATTCGGTGGAATCGGGTTCCAAATATCGCGATTTACCCACCTGCTGAACGAAAACGCATACACGTACACGAAGGACATTGCCGAGCGTGCCCGTAACTGCGGTATCAAGCTCGCGGAACTATCCGGTGGGGCACTGTTCTCGAATCTCAATTTGCACGAACCACTCTTGCCCGAACAGATAGTGCTACCGGGGGAGCCGGTTCGAGACAGCGAACTGCCAACCATTAGCCTGGACGATCTAAGCGTAAAGCTTTCTGAAAGTGAAAACCGTGTGGCGGTCTACCACGGTGAAGTACAGGTCCATCCCGTCTATTCGGGCTACCTTGTTCCCGCAGCGACGCCCCAGCGTAATCAAATCCTTTCGCTCTTCACTCCATCGGGGCAGATGAGCCGAAAACTCACAGAAATTGTTACGGCAAAGCCGAAGCCGGGCCATGTTGCGCTGATACCTCAAATACGTATAGACAACCTAGTCGTGGCCAGAGCCCGAGTAATCGTGCCCGCCACGGACTGCCCCAAGCACAGTCCGTTAACGGTTGCCGGATATGAAGAATGGGTCCGATTTTGGACGGACCGCGGGCTTCCAATGGCCGGATTCGTGCGCATCCGTGATGAATCAACAGCCTCTAACAAGCCGTACTTCTTTGATATTAGGCAGATACTTTCCTGCTCTAACTTGCATAACGACATCCGTAAAGCTGAAGGGCAGGCTTTCCTGGAAATCTCCGAAGTCCTCCCGGAACAACCGAGTATCGAATACGAGGGCGAGGGCGTGGTTAGCGAACAAATGGTAGGAATCAGCTGGATGGAAGGCACGCAATGTCGGTCTTAACTACAGTCCCAACATCATTAGA
Organism: Actinomycetaceae bacterium; assembly: GCA_030532405.1. Taxonomy (GTDB): domain Bacteria; phylum Actinomycetota; class Actinomycetes; order Actinomycetales; family Actinomycetaceae; genus Gleimia. The sequence continues at coordinate 12,427 of JAUNLF010000016.1, forward strand.
ACGCGAGCGGCAGCTGCGCGAAGAAAACATTTGGCGTGCTTACCACATCTTTTACGGTGGCACCCCACTCACGGTGTTACGCGAATGTGTGCTGCCGTTAGCGCAGGAACTGGTTGACGAAGGGGAAATAGTCGAATATTTCTTCATCAACTACTGGCTAGAAGGATCGCACGTGAGGCTCCGTCTGCGTGTCCACCCGGAGAATGCAGCGCGCGTTGATGAAAAAGTGATCAGCCGCGTTCAGGACTATCTGGAGAAGCACCCGTCATACCACCCAATGGCAGAGCTAGCGGACAACAACTTCTATGAAAGCCTGTTCAAAGGGGAGTTCACAGAAGCGGATCGTCCAAAGTACTTCGATGAACACGGCAACCCGAAGTTCGCAGAAAATAATTCGATCGAAATCCGCGAGTACGAGCCCGAATGGTTACGATATGGCGGCGAAGTCGGGATGCTTATCTCCGAGCGGCAGTTCGTGGATTCAACCCAACTGATGGTGAAGCTTGCCGGGCTAGGTAACATGGGCGTGCGCACCATTCTTCTGGGCATATCAACTCAGATTACGTTCATCACTGCGGTGTGTATGCTTCAAGACCGCGACCTTATAGAAGACTTCTTTGTGGCATATCACCACCGTTGGGCGGATGGCTACGATACGAATCCCGCGTACGGCACCGAAGAGGGACGCCGACAACATAATGCGACCGTAGATAACATACGGCGAAAAATTGTCCCGAGAGCCAGCTCGATTCTAAATGGGGATATTGATGATTTTCCGCAGATTTTACGAGACTGGGCGCAAACCTGCACCAAGGTTCGTCAGCAGATCGAGGACGCTTGCGCGGTGGCTCCTTTGAAGTTCCAATATGAGGACGGCATCCGAGAAGTGTCAGATCCAAAGGATGCCGCTTGGTCGCTTTGCCACTCTTACATTCACATGACCAATAACCGAATCATGGTGTCGGTTGCAGACGAGGCATTCATTGCCTACCAGATTGTGGAAGCAATGCGGAGGGCCAAAAACGATGACAACTGAACTGAAAAGTTGGGTCCCCAGTCAAGAACCGCAACTTGAGCTGGGCCCCGCTAGGTGGAACGGGACAACCGTTGTCAGCGATGTAAGCGTCGAAGGGGCGCAGCGCCTAATCGGAATCGGACTCGTTGAGCGCCTCGTTCTTGAACAAGTTGACGGCAAACAATCAGTCGCAGACATTCAACAGAGTTTGCAAGAAGATGGTGTTGCATTACCGGAGAGCAAGATCGTCACAGTTTTGAATAAGTTTGCGTTCTTCGGAATTATTCAGAGGCCGTTCGCGGTTGCTCACGGAACGAGGCAGGTCGATGCCGCGTCCTTGCATGGGCCAACTGCTCGTGAAGATCAGGTTACTGCTTCCAAGCAACAGGGAGGATTTCTTTCCCTCTGGAAACAAATGCCACGGCTGGGAACCAAACCCGTATTCACTATTCTGGCAATCCTCGCAGTAGTAGGTGTGGGCGCTCTTGTAGTGACCGTGCCATACGCCTTCGCCGTACTCAAGAACGCAGAATTGCCCTACATTGCTATCGGTGTGGTCAGCGCAATTTTATGGTCAACAATCGTGACTATCACCCACGAAAATGCGCATGCCGCAGTATTCAACGCGTATTCAAATCGGGAACCCTATCTTGCGCTCACGCGTTTCGGGATCATCTTGATGCCAAATACGCACATGCCGGGTATTTCACTGATGCAATCAAAACGGAAAATCGCAGTGATTGCCGCGGGCCCGCTTACTTCGCTGATGTTAGCGATAGTGCCGGTTGCATTTTTCTGGGCCAGTGAAACCCAAAACGTGCAAACGATCATCGCTACGTGCGTTCTGTTGGATGCGATCATAATCGGTCTTGGCATTTCGTTTTTCCCGAATACAGACGCCACTCGCATCCTTGAAACAGCTAGTGGAGTTGACCAAATTCAAGCGGTTGCAACCCGCACACTTACGCGCAAATACCGGCTACCGTCCTCACTTCCAAAGAAGACGCGAGTTGCCGTACGCGCATATCCAGTCTTACTGCTAGCAACAATCGGAATTTGGCTGGCAGTAATAGGTTGGGCCATCCGGCTCATCCTCAGCTAGCCCCACGGGGCAAAACCCTAAGGAGAGATTATGAATCTCGAAGCACTTGCAACTGAACTAGATACCTTCACGTCGGAGACCTTTGAGGTCAAGGACTACGTTGACTACGCAGACATGGCATTTGGCTCGACCTGCTCGTCCTCGTCCTCCTCGTCCTGCTCTTCGACCTGCACCTCCTGCTGTTCCTCGACTTCTTCGTGCGCAACCGCGTAACCCTGAAAGGAAAAACCATGAATCTTGAAGCACTTGCAACTGAACTAGATACCTTCACGTCGGAGACCTTTGAGGTCAAGGACTACGTTGACTACGCAGACATGGCATTTGGCTCGACCTGCTCGTCCTCGTCCTCCTCGTCCTGCTCTTCGACCTGCACCTCCTGCTGCACCTCGACCTCGTCGTGCGCAACCGCGTAGGTCAATCAAAAGAGTAGATGAACCCCTTCGAATAGATCTAAAAGCGTAAGTTTCAAACCGAATAAAAAACCGCCACCAAACGGATCGCTTGCCTGAAAGTAATCCACTGGTGACGGCCGAAACGGCTAGAGCACGCTTCTACATCAAATGCTGGGTAGCTTGATGTATTTGGAATCTATCAGATAGGGAAGTGTCACCCAACGTGTTCTGCCTGTTCACCAAGGTGACACAGCAAATTCACCGAGAACGTCGGTAAAGAAATGAGTGTGGGATGTGCAATACCATTTCGCGCATCCCACACTCCCACACCGAAGGAAGTTGCGAATGACAGATCCAATCGTGGATATCAAAGATCTGACCGTCAAGATCAAGGGAAAAACGATCCTTGAGGATATCAACCTGCAGGTTGAGCCAGGATCCTTTCATGGCATCATTGGTCCCAACGGGGCAGGCAAAACCACACTCTTTACAACTATTCAAGGATTTCGGGCGCCAACCTACGGTACGGTCCGTTTGCTAGGGCAAGATCCCTATCCGCGAAACAAGGATCTACTAGCTCAAATTGGAATCCAGCCTCAGCGCTCCTCATTTTTTCCGAAAACTACACTCTTTGAGCATTTGACAGTAGTAGCGGATTTACAAGGAGCTTCAAGATCACGAGTCTCTACCCTCATTGAAGAACTGAACTTGGGGCATGCCGCAAAGACAAAAGTTGAAGCGCTGTCAGGCGGTGAACGTCAGAGGCTGGCAGTGGCAACTGCGATCATCCACAAGCCAAAAGTCTTGTTCTTAGATGAGCCAACTGCGGGCCTGGATCCAGAGACGCGTCGAAACTTGGTGACTATGCTCCAAAGCGCGGATCTCAGCGGCATGACCACGTTGTACACCACGCACTTCCTGGATGAGGCAGAACGCTTGTGTGACGTCGTTTCAATTATCGATACCGGTCAGCTCCTTACCACCGAGAGCCCGAGGAAACTAATTGAAGAAGCCGCCCTCGGCTCAACTGTGCTCTTGCCGCACGCGCTCCACCAGGCTGATGAGCTCTCCGCGCGATTCGGCGGTGACCAAGTCCGGATCACGAAAGACGGTGTGGCGATCCGCGCTAACGACACTGCAAGCCTCTTTGTGGAACTTGAACAACTGGGAATCGACGCGAGCGCAGCGCATGTCGCGGACGGAAGGCTCGAAGACGTTTACCTAGAGATTACGGGAAAGGACTACGTGGCATGAGCTCCTACAAGTCACTATCGAAAACGATGCTAAAGTACGACGTGCGCGACTGGTCCACGCTATTTTTCACCTTTGCATTCCCTGCTGGACTGTTAATTGTCTTGGCATTAACTTTGAAAGACTCTGTACCAAACGTGGATCCCACGGGTGACATTAGCGCGAACATGATCGCATTTGGTGCCGCGTTCGTGGGGATCTATGCGGGCGCAACGCATCTTGCCCTTTGGCGAGAAAATGGGATGTTTAACGTGTTGCGTAACTTCCCTCTATCGTCGAATGTTGTTCTTGCAGCGCAAGCGTCAGCCGGAACTTTGCTATTGCTAGGCCAAATCTTGTTACTTTTCGTGATTGCGCTGGTTCTAGGAGTGTCACCGGCAGCTACAGCACCAATCGCAATCGTACCTACAGTTTTTGGTTACCTACTGTTCTTCTTTGTAGGTGTACTACTCGGCACGATCGTGCCGTCAATGGCCGGTGTGTCCATGGCTGCTACGGTTCTAATAATCCCGCTAGGAATGATCGGTGGCGCAATGATGCCACTGGAAATGATGCCGGATTGGGTACAAACGATCGCCCCGTACACCCCGATTTACCATATGCGTGAGGCAATCTCGATGACCCTCATCGATGTTGGTACTTGGAAAGATTTCGGAATCGGCTTGGCGTACCTGGCAGGGTTGGCCGCACTATTTGGTCTACTCGCACAGCGATTCATGAAGTTCAAGTAGACGGATCTGGAATTGTACATGTTTGCTGAAGTTACGCGGAATACGTTCGAGATTCCCGGTGGCGTATTAGTTACAACGGACGCGGTTCGAAATAGTCTGGACGACCAAGAGCTGCAGGAAAGATGCTTACGCCCCAGACCGAAGCAGATTCTGGAAATCAGCGTAAATCCTTCAGCAAGATATGTTTTTCCACGTCGTCCGATCTTTTCAGGCATCCTAGAAAGCCTGCGAGAAGCATGTGTCGAACTTGGGCAATCCCAGAAAAACCGTTATGCAGTATGGGAATTTCACACGGTATACGGTCAAGTCAGACGCGGTATCCCCACCCTTGGAAAAGAGTGGGAAGCGGGGAACGGGTCCCAGGGCATCGTCCTCAAAACCGATATGGAACAAGCGAATTGGGAACACCCCGACGGTATTGAGGTTCCAGAAAGTGTTGGAAGCCAGCAAGTGAAGTCCGGGCTTCGTGCCAGGTCACTTGCTGACATGGACCTGCACGCTGACGTGCTTGCAAATCGAGTGGCGTCGTATCTAGGAAACCCACCAAACCTAGAAATTGGCTGGACAACGTCCGCACCGGCGACAGGGATAACTCCAAACTGGAATGGAAAGGAAGTCCGGGTGCTGTCATGGTCTGGGCACTTAGATACTCTCGGGCTCAGCGAGACCGCCGCTTTACTAGAGGGAATAGAACGCAGGGTTGGAGCACTCGAGAGTGAACCGCGATCAATCCTGGCAACGGGTGAAGAGCTGGACGGAAACGTCCTAACTCCAGCAGACTTTCCGGCATATCCCGATGACTTTTACGGCGAACTTGGCGCGGCCTACAGTGCCAGTCAACCTCACGAATGGGTGCAGGTGACCCGCTTGCACGACCAGGAAGTAGCCTGGGTGCCGCGCGAGTACATCTACTACGGGCAACAGATGAAACATCAGTTGTGGGCGCTGAGCACTTCCTCTGGTTGCGCTACCGGGTCAACCATGACGGAGGCCCAACTGTTCGGAGTGTTAGAGCTGATTGAACGCGATTCCTTCGTGGGCTGTTGGTATGCAGGAATTGATGCTAGCCCCATCGACCTTGAGACGATCAGTGGTATAGATGCCCTGCTAACAAGAGCAAAACTTCTGGGAATCGAACTCAAATGTGGGCTCCTGCCATCAATTATCGGAATTCCCGTGGTAGTCGCGTCCGCGCAAGCGACAGATGAGGTCGGACCAGTCTTAGCCATTGGAGCTTCATGCCACCCCGATTTGGAAAGTGCTGTAAGCGGAGCTGTCAATGAGGCATGGACGTATATCGACGAACGCCTTGCGTTTGCGCAAGAAAACGGGGATAAGATCCAACGTTTACATGAGGATCCCACTTTGTGCGCGGACATTGAAGATCACCCGTTGCTAGCCATGTACCCAACGCGTGCCGAATACCTAGATTTCGTGGGTACAGGCGAGGCCATGCAGGCACAACCGGATCCCGACTGGGCCCGCTGGGGATCGCGCGATGCGGCAGAGCTATTGGACCACATTGTTGAACTCTTGCATGCCGAGGGGATCGACTTGTGGGTGCACCGCCAAACTTCCAGGTTTGAACAGTCACTCGGTCTTGAAACCGTCATGATGGTTGCGCCAGGACTGCTCCCAGTAGATTTTGGGTGGAAACAACAAAGAGCCCTGCAATCAGATCGGCTCAGGAAGATCATCGACAAATACTATGGACCAGATGCAAAACCGCGTAAGCTCCCACACGCATTCTCTTGAGCCTAGTGATGCAGGGCCAAACTCTGCACAGTTAGCGAAAGTGGCAAAAGGAAACATTGCGCTGCTTGCCATGTTCACCGTTATGTACTTGGTGCCAGTTGTATTGGTATCGGAAACACGTGTGGCCGTGATCGCAGGAGCACTATTCGTGGGTCTTTTTGGTGTCGGGCTTACGCTAATTCGTGTGCTTCCACTTCCTGCACGGCGCAATGTCACTAAGCTACAGGGAAGTTTTATAGCGCTGACATCGATTGCAGAGCTGATTGCAGTACTAACAGGCCTAGGTATAGGTTTTATCACCGATGCTTGGAGTCCGTTTGGGCTACTTCTGGTTGGGTCGGTTGCGATGCACTTCCTATCGTTAACCATCGCCTATAGAAGAGTCGCTGACTACTTTGCGCTCACACTCGTGGTTGTGTCGTTTGTACTGCTAGTAGTCCAACCGATTACTCCGCTGTGGGACTTGTGGGCGATCGCCGGCAGTATCGTCGCCGCGTCCACAGCGTTGTACATTGTCGAGCTTTCACGGTTTCTTCGACGACTGTAAAACTGTTTTGACTGAAAGTCCGCGCCGCACGTCTAAACCACTTGGGATTAAGACGTGCGGCGCGTTGTTCCAGTCCGATACTTTACTTCGCGCGTCGCTGAATCAGTGACAGGTCGCGAGCTGCGCCGGTTGACGCGGAGGTTGCGGTCATCGCGTAAAGCTTCAGTGCGTCAGAAACTTCGCGTACGCGTTCCTTCGGAGTCCACGGGTTTTCCCGCTCCAGCTGTGCCTGGCGGCGACGCTCAAGTTCGCCCTCGTCCACATCTAAATGGAGTAGGCGGTCGTTCACGTCGATGACGATCTTGTCGCCGTCCTCAATGAGGCCGATTAGGCCGCCGGCGGCCGCTTCGGGGGAAATGTGTCCCACGGAAATTCCGGACGTGCCGCCACTGAAGCGGCCGTCGGTAATTAGCGCGACCTTCTTGCCAAGGCCGCGTCCCTTAATAAATGAGGTTGGGTACAGCATTTCTTGCATTCCCGGTCCGCCGGAGGGGCCCTCGTAGCGGATAACCACCACGTGTCCTTCGTGCACGGTCTTGTTCAGGATCTTCTCAATCGCTTCTTCTTGCGACTCGAATACGATGGCTTCGCCTTCGAAGTGGAAGAGTTCCGGGTCGATGCCCGCAGCCTTAATAACCGCGCCGTCCGGGGCGATATTGCCGTGCAGAACCGTGAGGCCACCGTTTGCCATGTAGGCGTGTTCCACGCTGCGAATGCAACCGTTTTCGGCGTCGGTGTCGAGTTCCTTCCAACGATTATTCGTGGAGAACGGCTCCGTTGTACGAACGTTGCCCGGCGCCGCGGAGAACAGTTCCAATGCCATTTGTGAGGGCGACTCGCCTCGGATGTCCCACTGTTCAAGCCAGGAGTTCAAGTCGGGGGAGTGCACGGAGTGGACGGTGTCCTTTAGCAATCCCGCGCGGTTTAGTTCGCCGAGTAGCGCGGGGATGCCGCCTGCACGGTGAACGTCTTCCATGTGGTAGTCGTTGTGGTTTGGTGCAACCTTGGAAAGGGTCGGCACAGTGTCGCCGAGGCGTCCAATGTCGTCGATGTCGAAGTCGACGCCCGCCTGCGTTGCGGCGGCAAGCAGGTGAAGCACGGTGTTTGAGGATCCGCCCATCGCCATGTCTAGCGTCATCGCGTTTTCGAAGGCATCGCGGGTTGCGATATTTCGAGGCAGCACAGAGTCGTCCTCGTCGTTGTAATAACGATTCGTAAGTTCGATTACGGTTCGTCCCGCTTCTTCGAAGAGGCCGCGACGCGCCTCGTGCGTGGCTAACGTCGAACCGTTGCCGGGCAGTGACAGGCCGAGCGCTTCGGTCAAACAGTTCATCGAGTTCGCTGTGAACATGCCCGAACAGGATCCGCAGGTGGGGCAGGCGAGGCGTTCGATTTCGAGGAGTTTTTCATCAGAAATCGAGTCGTCGGCTGTCGCGTTCATGACGGTGATGAGGTTGCCGTGTCCGTCCTTGGATTCGCCGATGATGGTTGCGGGGTCGATGTTCTTGCCCGCCTCCATTGGGCCGCCCGATACGAATACGGTTGGAATGTTCAGACGCATTGCGGCCAGTAGCATGCCCGGCGTGATTTTGTCGCAGTTTGAAATACATACGAGGGCGTCCGCGCAGTGGGCGTTGACCATGTATTCAACGGAGTCCGCGATGACTTCGCGGGACGGCAGGGAGTACAGCATTCCCGAATGGCCCATTGCGATGCCGTCGTCGACAGCGATGGTGTTGAACTCTTTGGAGACGCCGCCGGCTGCTTCGATTGCGCCCGCCACGATCTTTCCCACGTCGCGTAGGTGGACGTGCCCGGGAACGAACTGCGTGAACGAGTTTGCAATAGCGACAATGGGTTTTCCGAAATCGGAATCTTCCATGCCGGTTGCACGCCATAGTGCGCGGGCTCCGGCCATGTTGCGTCCCGAAGTGGATGTCCTAGACCGCAGTGGAATCGACATGACAGCCTCCTGAAGTGTGTCAGTAATTCCTACTTAGTCTATGTTCGAACCGGCAACGCCGTAACTGTGACCGCATCTCGAACTACTACCCTAGTCGCGTCGGTGGGGGTGGGCCGTGAGCGGGTGGGGAAAACCGCGCGGTTTCGCTCCTAGCGTGGTACTGGCACGCGGGTGGGCATAGGGGAGGGAAACCTCATAGGATTGAGACATGCATGGCGAATATAAGGTTCCGGGCGGCAAGCTAGCAGTTGTCGACCTCGATGTTGAAAATGATGTTCTATCCAATGTTCGGCTCTCGGGAGATTTCTTTTTGGAACCCGATGAGGCGCTCTTTCGAATGACTGGAGCCCTCGAGGGGCTTTCGGCGCAGTCAAGCGCCACGGAAATTACGGCCGCTCTGGATGCGGCAGTGCTACCGACCGATACGCTGTTTGGGCTAACCACTCGTGGCGTTGCGATCGCTGTGCGTCGCGCTCTTGGCAAGGCGTTGGATTGGGATGACATTGATTTTGAAGTAATCCACGGGCCTTCGGTTGACCCCATGCTGAACGTGACCATGGATGAAACCCTCGTTGAGGATGTGGCGGCCGGCAGGCGTAAGCCGTTCATGCGTATTTGGGAGTGGAACGCCCCGCAGGTAGTGATCGGCTCGTTCCAGTCCTACTCCAATGAGATCAATGAGGAAGGTCGGAAAAAGCACGACATTGTGGTGTCCAGGCGCGTGACCGGCGGTGGCGCGATGTTCATGGAGCCGGGCAACTGCGTCACGTACTCTCTGGTCATTCCTACGGGCCTTGTGGACGGCCTGTCTTTTGAAGAGTCTTACCCGTTCCTTGACGAATGGGCCATGGAGTCTCTCGAAAAAGTCGGCGTGAAGGCGTACTACATTCCGCTAAACGACATTTCATCTGAAAAGGGCAAGATCGGTGGCGCAGCGCAGAAGCGTTTCGCTAACGGCTACATGGTCCACCACGTGACCATGTCGTACGACATCGACGCTGAAAAGATGATGGAAGTGCTACGAATCGGCAAGGAAAAAATGAAAGACAAGGGCACGCGTTCCGCTGTTAAACGCGTCGACCCCATGAAGTCTCAAACCGGCATGCCGCGCGAAGACATCATCGAAGTATTCCTCGACCACTTCAAAAACAAGTACGACGCTACTATCGGTGAAATCACCGAAGCTGACATTGAAAACGCGAAGCAACGCGCCGCAGAAAAGTTCGCCACCGAAGAATGGACCAAGCGCTTACCGTAATGGAACACTCACACATTCCCCTTCAGATTGAGCAAGTTTTAGCCGATATTGACGAGGCCGCGCGGGCCGCTGGTCGCCGCCCCGAAGACGTCGATCTTGAACTCGCCATTAAAACGCGTACCGTCGCAGAGTGCGAGATTGCAGCGCGCGAACTCGAGTCTCATGGGCGACCCGTACTGATGGGCCAAAACCGGGTGCAAGAAGCCGAGGTTACGTCACCATTCCTGCGCCAACTCGGCCTCGAAAATCTAATAACAACCATGATTGGCCCGCTGCAGACCAACAAGATTAACAAGGTCCTGCAGGTGGTAGACCAGATCGAAACCATAGACTCCGTGCGTCTTGCGGAAGCCATTAATAAGCGCATCCGCGGCAGTGAGCCACTGGATGTGATGGTGCAGGTCAACACATCCGGGGAAGAATCCAAGTCCGGTGCGAACCCTCGTGAAGCCCTCGACGTAGCGCAACAAATCGCGGATTTCGACAAACTCCACGTGATCGGGTTTATGACGATCGGTGCGCACACTCACGACGAAGACCTGGTCCGCAAGTCGTTTGCAGACCTACGCAAAATCAGAGACGCCGCCCTCGTACTTCCAAACTTGGGGGACGCCCGCGAACTGTCAATGGGCATGACAAGCGACTACGCGCTCGCCATCGCTGAGGGTGCCACTAGAATCCGAATGGGTTCGGCAATCTTCGGCCCCCGAAAGTAGAGGCAAAAATGCGCACAATTCTCAACATTATTTGGCTAATCTTCGCCGGCATCGAACTAGCACTCCTCTATGTTCTTTTCGGCCTACTAGCAATCATCCCGATCGTCACAATCCCCGCGGCCGTCGCGTCATTCCGCATGGCCCTCTACGTGCTCTGGCCATTTGGACGCAAAGTTGTAGACAAACCGGGAGCCGGCGTGGGTTCCGCCCTCATGAACGTCGTATGGTTCCTAATCGCAGGACTGTGGCTAGCAATCGGCCACATCGCCACTGCGGCCGCCCTCGCGGTCACAATCATCGGTATTCCCATGGCTATCGCGAACCTGAAACTCATTCCAGTCACGTGCTTCCCGTTCGGCAAGCAGATCGTCGCATCCGACGGGTACGAGGGCGTCCTCGCCTAACGCGGCACGGCATCCCCAAGGCCGCGCGCTAGGGAGCCGCACCAGGGGCGCCCGGCCCCTGCACCGGCCCTCGCCCGGGCACGGTCGGCCTAACGCGGGCCGACCTCAAGCAGACGCCACACCGGCTTGTCAGCATCGGAGGATGCTTGCAGATCTACAAGCGCTAGCAAACGCCAGTCACCGTCGCCGCTTTCATCTTCCAAAGTGTAAGTAACGAGTAGTGCGCCGGCCTCCAACAGTTGCGAGTTCGCGTCAATCAACCGGTCCGGCACGCCGGCCGCCGCCAGGTCGCTCGCGGCCGCGTTTGGGACCCAGTCGTAGCGGGCCTTCGAACGCGCCTCGGGCCCCGCTCCCACCCAGTCGTACTCGGCGTAGAACCGGTCCAAAGTATTGTCCCAACGGTCCGCACTCCACTGTTCAACACCGTCGGAGTCCCCAAAATCAACAAGGCCATCCAGGTCGTCGAGGGCGAACCTGTCAACCCGTTTGAAAATGTCGGCGCGGATCAACTGATAAAAGTAGTGCTGGTTCGCAGTGACGGAAACCTTGCCGTCCTCGTCCGCGCCAAAAGCTCGTTCTTCACCCTCGCTATCCGCGGCATCACCAGGGGCTCCAGCATCCGGATTCGCCATGGCCTCCCACTCATCCAGCAGGGACGAGTCGACAGTCCTAATCAGCTCGGCCAACCAGTCGATAATCTGGTCGATTTCCTCATTTCGCATCGAGTCCGGAATGATCTGGCGCAGCGCCCGGTAAGCGTCCGTCAGGTAGCGCAAAATCACGCCCTCGGAACGCGCAACATCGTAGCGCGCCACGAGTTCAGAGAACGTCATCGCATTCTCAACCATCAGCCGCACAACCGACTTTGGAGACAACTCGTGGCTCCCAACCCACGGGTTCGACTCCTCAAAAGTCCTAAACGCCGGCTCTAACAATTCCGCCAGCGGCTGCGGCCACGTCACTTCTTCCAGGCGCTCCATGCGTTCGCCGTACTCAATGCCCGCCGCTTTCATGGCGGCAACCGCTTCGCCCTTCGCCTCATTTTGCTGCGCGAACAGCAGGGGACGCGGGTCTTCAAGCACGGCCTCCACAACCGAAATGGCGTCCAGCGCGTACGAATCCGACTCGGTGTCAAGCAGTTCCAAAGCCGCCAACGCGAACGGGGACAGCGGCTGGTTTAACGCGAAATCATCGGGTAAATCGCGCACCAACTGCAGGCGGTCCACTCCGCGTCCCCGCGCCTCCTTGGAAGATAGTTTGTCCACTACTCCCGCCTGCCGCAAAGAAGTGTAGATCTGTCCGAGCCTACGCAGGTGTGGATTCGACTCATGCTCCGGATCGTGATTATCAGTCGCTAGACGCAACAGGTGGTCGGTAGCATTTTTCCCATTTGCGAGGACGTTCAACACCATCGCGTGGGTCATCTCAAACTGAGAGCGAAGCGGCTCCGGCTGCGCCGCCTCAAGACGCTCAAACGTGGATTCAGACCAGCCAACGCGGCCTTCCTCCAACTTCTTACGAACGATCTTCTTCAACTTCTTCGGATCGTCGCCGGCGCGAATCTCCATCTGCCGGTTCTCAATGACGTGTTCGGGGGCTTGAACCACAACCCAGCCGACCTCGTCGAACCCGGCGCGGCCGGCCCGGCCCGCAATCTGATGGAACTCTCGGGCTGACAGGTGCCGCTCGCGGCGGCCGTCAAACTTCACCAGTGAGGTCATAAGGACGGTGGTAATTGGCACGTTAATGCCAACCCCCAAAGTGTCTGTTCCGCAAATAGCGGCGAGCAGACCGCGTTGGGTTAGGCGCTCCACTAAACGCCGATAACGCGGGAGCATCCCCGCGTGATGAACACCCACGCCATGGTGAAGCAGGCGGCGCAAGATCTGGCCAAAACCCTTACCGAAACGAAAATCTGCGGTGGCATCCTTGATCTTTTCCTGATGCCGCTTCGAAATCAGCCCCGGAGCCGCCAAACCGTGAGCTGTTTGCATCGCAGCTTTTTGTCCAAAATGCACTATGTAAATCGGGTACTTGCCCGACTCGATAAGCTCTGAAACCGCATCCGCCAAAGGCAGTAGCGTGTAGGCCATCTCCAACGGAACAGGACGCTTAGCCTCGTCAACTACCGAAACGTCGCGGCCCGTGCGTTTCTCGATGTCTTCAACAAAAAACGAAACATCACCCAAGGTCGCAGAGAGCAACACAAACTGAGGTTTCGTGAGCTCCAGCAACGGCACCTGCCACGCCCAGCCGCGCTGCGGGTCACCGTAAAAGTGGAACTCATCCATGATGATCATGTCAGCATCAAGAGCTTCGCCCTCACGCAATGCCTGATTAGCAAGGATCTCAGCAGTACAACAGATAATTGGCGCATCCGCGTTAACGGACGCATCCCCCGTAACCATGCCGACATTATCCGAACCAAACAGTGCAACAAGGTCAAAGAACTTCTCTGACACCAACGCCTTCAACGGGGCCGTGTAATACGACCTGCCACCGCGCGCCAGTGAAATAATGTGGCCCGCCAAAGCGATCATCGACTTACCCGAACCCGTCGGCGTCGCCGCAATCACATGATTGCCGCCAAGCAGTTCAATAAAAGCCTCATCCTGGTGCGGATAAAGCGGGCGGCCACCATCTGCCGCCCACCCGGTAAATGCCTCGTACAGCGAGTCAGCATCATCGAGTTTGCCGTCATCTTCTAAGTCATCAAGTAGTTCATTGAGTACCGGGCTCATGTACCGATTGTCTCAAAAACTGAAGGCAGTATGCCAAGCCCCGCCCTCCCGTATGGATAGGCGGACAGGACTGACTCTCAAAGTCGGTCAAAAATAAAGATATGTCCGCACCCTGTCCAACTATGTGGACGATTTTCACCTTGGAAGAAAATGAACCTACAATCTGTACATACCCTAAATCTCATCAAACACGTAAGGGAACGCAATGGTAAACGCGTCGATTGGGAAAGCGCTTGAAGATGCGCTGATGTGGTCTGTGGACCTGCTCTACTCGTGGATTCTGGTCTTCTTGCTGATCGGAGTCGGCATTGGCCTCACTGTTTATCTGGGCTTCCCGCAGATTAAGAACGCGAAAGACATTTTCACGTCGATCTCCGGCTCACGTACCAAAGCCCTGCAGGGCGTAACGTCGTTCCAGGCATTCGCCGTTGGTATCGGCACTCGCGTGGGTATCGGCAATATCGGCGGTGTCGCACTGGCGCTGATCATGGGTGGGCCGGGCGCGATCTTCTGGATGTGGGTAATTGCCCTCATCGGAATGGCCACGTCATTCGTTGAATCCGTACTTGCGCAGGTGTTCAAGGAAAAGCACACCGACGGCGCGTTCCGTGGTGGCCCGGCCTACTACATGTCAAAGGGCTTGGGATGGAAGATCCCCGGTGCGATCTTCGCGGTCGTGTCGATTATCGCCTCCGGCCTGGCAGTCCCGATGGTTCAGATCAACACCGTAGCTTCCACGTTTGAAGCCAACCACGGAATCTCGCCGGTATCGACCATGATCTTCGTGATCCTCCTGCTCGCCCCCGTTATCCTCGGCGGCATCAAGTCGGTAGCCCGCGCGTCCGAATACCTCGCGCCGATCATGGCTGGTGTTTACATCCTGATCACCCTCATCGTGATCGTCATGAACCCGATGCAGGCGTGGAACTCGCTGGTTTGGATCGTCCAGTCCGCGTTCGGCCTGGATCCCGTCGTTGGCGGTATCACGGGTGGCATTTTTGTCGCGCTGGTAAACGGTGCACGTCGCGGCCTATTTTCGAACGAGGCCGGGCTTGGTACCACGCCTCACGCGGCGGGTTCCGCCACGGTGGCGCACCCCGCGCAACAGGGCTTCATCCAAGCATTCGGTGTTTTCATTGACACCATCGTCGTATGTACGGCAACCGCGCTGCTCATCCTGATCTCCGGCCTGTACGAACCGGGAATGGAAGATGCCCTGGCCGGTTCGCTAACCGCGCAGGCCGTGACCTCCGAGTTCGGTAGCTGGATGGCCCTGCCGATGTCGCTGATCATCTTCATCTTCGGCTACACCTCCGCGTACGGCGCGTACTCCTACGGCCAGTCCGCTCTGGACCACCTGACCCGTAACACGGTCGTGTCCTACACCTTCCGCGTAGTTGCAGTACTCGTTGCTGGCCTGGGCGCTGTTGTCAGCCTTCCGGTTGCGTGGGCCCTATCGGACTTCCTGCTCGGCCTGGGCGCCCTCATCAACCTGGTCGCACTCATCTTCCTGGTCAAGTGGGTACGCGTCGTGTTGAAAGACTGGAACGCCAGAAACAAGGCGGGTGACGACCTACACTTCAAGGTCGCAAAGTACCCCGAGCTTGAAAAGCGCGTCGAAGAGGACATCTGGGTCTAAGCATCCCTTCAACAGTTTGGCTAAAATCAGAGTCAGTCAAGAAGCTTGAAGGAGATCACCATGCGCGTAGCTCGTTTTTCCGCCGGCGGCGGGCCCAAATACGGTGCAATCGCAGAGGGCACCGACCGCATTGAGGGCCTGAAGGGCGACCCGCTATTCCAGGGCGTGGAACCCTCCGGTGAAGTATTCAAACTGGACGAGGTGCGCCTGCTAAGCCCGGTGATCCCGCGATCCAAGGTTGTTGCGGTTGCGAAGAACTATCACGCGCACGCCGCTGAAATGGGTGGGGAAGTACCAACCCACCCCAATATTTTCTTCAAACCCAACACCGCGGTGATCGGCCCCGACGACCCGATCGTGTTGCCGGATTGGTCTGAGGAAATTCACTACGAGGCCGAACTCGCAGTTGTTATCCGCACGATGTGTCGCAACGTGTCGGCAGAAAACGCGAAGGACTACATTTTCGGCTACACGGTTGGCAACGATGTGTCGGCCCGCGATGCACAGCGCGCGGACGGGCAGTGGGCGCGTGCGAAGGGATTCGACACGTCCTGTCCGCTCGGGCCGTGGATCACGGTCGACCCCGACCTGGACATTGACAATCTAGACATCAAGACTGAAGTTAACGGCAAGGGCGTCCAGGAGGGCAACACGCGCGACATGGTGTTCGACGTGCCCTACCTGATTGAGTACATATCTTCGGCCATGACGCTGCTTCCCGGGGACGTCATTTTGACCGGAACTCCCGCCGGCGTCGGCCCAATCGAGCATGGCGACCGCGTGGAATGCACTGTCGAAGGCATCGGCACGCTCGGCAACCACGTGGTGCGCCGATAGGCCGCCGTGACTTCCTTCCACGACGCCTACTCCTGCTCATCCCTGCCCATCACCGCCGTCACCGGCGAGATAACGCGTAGTGTCCAAGCTGGGCGCCGGTTCGTCCTCTCCGCGTCCCCCGGTTCCGGAAAGACAACGCTGGTTCCGCTGCTTATTCGTCATTTGATGGACGAGGGCGGGCTTGGTGGTCGGATCCTTATTGCGCAACCGCGCAGGGTGGCCGTGCGGTCGGCGGCGACCTTCGTGGCGTCGCTACTGGGGGAGAAGCCGGGTGAGCGCGTTGGGTGGACGATGCGCGCCGACCGCGTCGTCAGTAAAAACACGCGTATCGAGTTCACGACCACCGGAACGCTGCTGCGCCGCCTGCTGGCAGACCCCGACCTTCCGGGAGTGGACGCCCTCATTTTGGATGAGGTACACGAGCGTCACTTGGATTCCGACCTGGCTTTAGCGTTCGCGTTAGACATTGCGGACATGCGCGACGACTTGCTCCTGGGAGTCATGTCGGCAACGGCTGATAATGAGCGCTTCCACGGCCTCTTATCCTCCAGCGCCGACACCGACACGATCATCGCGCAGGGCAAGCCGTACCCTCTCGACGTAGTGTGGTCGCCGATATCTGCGCCGGCATTAGACGACAGGGGAGCGAGCAGCGCCCTCATAAATCATCTATCCACAACGGCAATAAAAGCATTTGACGCGCACGGGTCCACGCTGGTTTTTGCCCCTTCAATTCGCGATGTTGAAACCGTGGTCGAGGGCGTGCGAGCCTCTGGAATTCCTGCGTATCCACTGCACGGTTCGCTAACTGGCGCCCAGCAAGACGCGGCGCTGAACGCAAGCGAGGAACGCGTGATTGTAGCGACCGATATTGCGGAGACTTCGCTGACGGTTCCCGGCGTCAACTGCGTGGTTGATTCGGGCCTTTCACGGGTGCCGCGTTTTGACGTGTCACGTGAGGCTACCGAGCTGGTGACGGTCCGCGAGTCGCGATCTTCAGCCGTGCAGCGGGCAGGCCGCGCTCATCGAACGGGCCCGGGAACGGTGTATCGGTGCTATTCGCAGACGGATTACGCGCGCATGATGCAGTTCGCGCCGGCGCAAATGGATTCCGCGGACCTGACCGAGGCGGCGCTCCTGTCACACGCCTGGAGTTCGCCCGCCGCGCTGCGCCTACCCACGAAGTTCCCGGCGCCCGCCCTCACGCGCGCAGAAGACACGCTCGCGGACCTGGGAGCCTTAGAAGTTGCGCGAGTGGGCGAGGAGCGAATCGCGGAAATCACTCGGGCGGGCTCCGTGCTTGCGCGCGTTCCCGCGGATCCGCGGATGGCTCACGCGCTGCTTTTGGCTTCCGCGTGGAGCGGTAATCCCGGTGAAGTCGGCAAAATTGTGGCCGTCATGTCTTCAAATGAACGCGCCCTTCAAGCAGATATTACGAGGGCGTTGCGGGACGCTCCCAAACGGGAGGCCTCCAGGTTTGCTCATCTGGCCCGCCGGTTTATGGACGAATACGCGCAAACTTTCGAGTCGCCAAACGCGGCGGACATGGCGCGGAGTGATTCCGGCATGTCGAACGCGGGCACGTCGGAGGGTGTGCGCGCCGCAACCGGCGCGGGGAGGGCACAGCCGGCTGTCAACGCGCAGGACCTGCCCGGCGTAACCGCGGGTCTGGCGTTTCCCGGTCGCATCGCAAAGCGCAGAAGCAAACAGGGTGGGGAGCGCTTTGTCCAGTTCCTGTCCGCGGCGGGCTCGGGGCTTTCCGTGGACGCGGGCACGCCGCTGGCCTCCGATGAGTGGATCGCCGCATCGCACATCCAAACAATCGGGGGAATAACGCACGTGCGCGCGGGGGCACCCTTAAACCCCGAGTGGGCGCAGTGGATCGGCAGTGCGATGATCACATCGGATACTGAAGTCACGCTCGAAGGCGGGCGTCTGCGCGCGACAAAGAGGCTCAGTCTAGGGGCGATTCCCCTCAAATCCCAGCGGGTCAAAGTACCCGTAGAACAGGCGCGGGGCACTCTCGCGCGAGCCCTGCAAAACCGCGGACTATCACTGTTCACCTTGAGTAAAAACGCCCGCGAGCTCGTCCGAAAAGCGCGATACATTTCCAGCAAGGACGAGTCGTGGCCAGAACTTTCAAACCAGCAGCTCGCAGACCGCGTAGATGAACTAATCGGCGGCGATTGGCCCAAAATTTTAGAGGGCGCCCCACTGTCCGAAGTGGACGTAACCACCGGGTTGAAGACCATCATCGGGTGGGACAAGGTGACGCAGCTTGACGCGCTGATCCCCGAGACCATCGAACTGCCCTCGGGCAACCGTGCGCGCATCGTGTTTGACCCGCAGCGCGGCCCGACTGTGCGCGTAAAACTGCAAGAATGCTTCGGGTTTCGCAAAGTGCCCACCATTTTGGGTGAGCCCCTAACTTTCGAGTTGCTGTCCCCGGCCGGTCGCCCTCTGGCAATCACATCCGACCTGGAAAACTTCTTCAACGAAAGCTACGCCGACGTGCGCGCACAAATGCGCGGCCGCTACCCGAAGCACCCCTGGCCCGAAGACCCCTGGACCGCGCCCGCAACCAGCCGCACCAAACGGCGAATGTAGGCCAGCGCGGGCACGCAGGCATTCAGGGAAAGTGCCCTGGAGCCCCCGCAAATTCCCGTTAGCGGACTTCGCAGTTTTTAGTTCGCGACTTCAAGCATGCGGGTGATCGAGCGTTCCACCACCGCGCGCGAGGACGCCAGGTTGAAACGCACGAACTGCTCGTATCCGGCTCCGAGCGTTTTGCCCGCATTAACGTGCACGCGTGCCTTTTCAAGGAAAACGTCCGCGGGATTTTCGGCGCCGAGGGCGGAGGCATCAATCCAGCTCAGGTACGTGCCCTGCGGCTTTGACCATTTCAGGGGTGAACCCGCGAGCATGGCATCCACCATGTCGATATTTCCGCGCAGATACTGTTTGAGGTCGGCAAGCCACTCGTCGCCCGACTCGAACGCAACCGACGCGCCCAGTGCCCCGAGTGCGGTCGGATGGTTCAGCCACTGCTTGACGGGCTCAAAGGTTTCGATCATCTTGCCCGCCGTGATCATCTGTGCGCACTGCAGGCCCGCCAGGTTAAAACCTTTCGACGCCGCAATCGCGGTGACAGTCCGGTCGGCGAAAGCCGGATCCAAATCCGCAAACGGAACGTGGCCATCAGCCAAAGGCGCGTGGATTTCGTCATTAAAAACCAGCAGGTCGTGGCGAACCGCGATGTCGCCGACACGTCGAAGCTCGTCCTCGTTCAATATGCGTCCCGTGGGATTCCACGGGTTGCAAAGAATAAATAGATCCGCGCTGGCGGCCGCGGCCTCAATGCTTTCAAAGTCGAGCCGCCAAAGACCGTCCTCGCCAAGTTTGGATGGAACCTCCACGACCTTATGGCCGTACTTGACGGGCAAAAATAGGAACGGCATGTATGCGGGTGTCGGCACAATAACGGTCGAACCCGGCTTCAACATGTGACCGAGCATCGCCTTAAGTCCGTCCAACACCGACGACGCGAGCGACACGTTATCGGCGTCAACCTGCCAGCCGAACCGGCGTTCCACCATGCTCGCGGTCGCCTCCTGCGTGCGCCTGTGCAGGCCGCGCGGCATGTACCCCAGGAAACCGCGGTGCAAAGCGTCGGTCAGGGCCTCTTCGATGACCGGGGCGGTGCCAAAGTCCATTTCGGCAACCCAGTGGCCGGACGCGTCCGGCGTTTCCCACTTCAGCAGGCCGCTTGCGCGCGCCACGTCCTCGTTGAATGCATCAAAATCAGTCATCATTTTCCTCCGCACCTAACTTTAACGACTATGCGCGCCGCCCGCCCTACTGGGCGTGAGACGAGTGCTGAAATGGCCACGTTGATACTGCGTGGGGGAGTGGGGGTAGAATTGGGGCATCATGGATACTTTAGATGGCGGCAAGGTCCGCGTTCGTTTTTGCCCATCACCAACTGGAACCCCGCACGTCGGGATGGTTCGCACATGCCTGTTCAACTGGGCGTGGGCGCGTCACGTTGGTGGCACGTTCGTTTTCCGCATCGAGGATACTGATGCGCGTCGCGACTCCGAAGAGTCCTTCGATCAAATCATTGACTCCCTGCGTTGGCTTGGTCTTGATTGGGATGAGGGCGTCCTAAAGGGCGGCCCGCACGAACCCTACAGGCAGTCGCAGCGCATGGACATTTACGAGGACGTGGCTAGCAAACTGTTGGAGGGCGGCTACGCGTACGAGTCTTTCTCCACTCCCGAAGAGGTTGAGGAGCGCCACCGCGCTGCCGGCCGCGACCCGAAGCTGGGCTACGACGGCTATGACCGCAACCTGACGGAGGAGCAGAAGGCGGCATTCCGCGCGGAGGGGCGTCAGCCTGTTTTGCGTATGAAGATGCCCGATGAGGACATCACGTTCACCGACCTCGTGCGCGGCGAAATCACGTTCAAGGCCGGGTCCGTGCCCGACTACGTGATTGTGCGTGGCAACGGACACCCGCTTTACACGCTGGTGAACCCCGTGGACGACGCGCTAATGGACATCACGCACGTGTTGCGCGGTGAAGACCTGCTGTCTTCCACGCCTCGCCAGATCGTGCTGTACCGCGCGCTGCTAGAGCTGGGTATTGCAAAGCAGATGCCCGAGTTTGGCCACCTGCCCTACGTCATGGGTGAGGGCAACAAGAAGCTATCCAAGCGCGACCCGGAGTCGAACCTGCTTCTGCACCGCGAGAACGGCATGATCCCCGAGGGGCTGCTGAACTACCTCGCCCTGCTGGGCTGGTCGATCAGCCCGGATGAAGACATCTTCACCTCCAAGGAAATGGTCGACGCCTTCGACATTCACGACGTGAATCCGAACCCGGCGCGCTTCGACCTCAAGAAGGCAATCGCAATCAACGCCGACCACATTCGCATGCTGGAGGCCGACGACTTCAAACAGCGAATCGTCCCGTTCCTACACCGTGACGGCTTTGTTTCGGCGGACAAGTTTGACGACTTGAATGATCGTGAAAAGCAGATTATTGAGGCCGGCGCTCCGCTGATCCAAACCCGTATTCGTCTGCTTGGCGAAGCTGGTGGAATGCTAGGACCGTTCTTCGTTGAGGCCGCCGATCTGGAGTTTGAGGACAAGGCCGTAAACAAGCTGAAGGATAACGCTCCGGAAGTACTTGCAGCCGGCATCGAGGTCATTGAAGGCCTTGAGGAGTTCACCACGGCGTCCCTGGAGGAGGCCCTGCGCGCCCGCATCGTCGAGCAGATGGAGATCAAGCCGCGCCTCGCGTTTGGCCCGCTACGCGTAGCTGTTTCCGGCCGTCAGGTTTCCCCGCCGCTGTTTGAGTCCATGGAGATCCTCGGACGCGAGGAAACCCTCACCAGACTGCGCAATCTAAAAGCTAACCTGACTGACGTGAAGTAAACCACGCCCTCGTAATTTTGAAACGAGGGCGCCGGTCAGGTAAAGTTTTTCATCGGTGCTTCGGCCAGAAGGTTTCACTGATTGCCAGTGAATTCGACCGGCTAGAGCGCTGATACCTTGGGGTATGGTGTAATTGGCAGCACGAGTGATTCTGGTTCATTTAGTCTAGGTTCGAGTCCTGGTACCCCAGCGAAACACCTTCAGGCGCGTCTTTGCGCGAGGTTTTCATCCGCGAGTTTTCTCGCATCCTAGCCCCCATCGTCTAGCGGCCTAGGACACCGCCCTCTCACGGCGGCGACACCGGTTCAAATCCGGTTGGGGGTACAGGTTCGAATATGAACCAAGAGTGGGCTGGCCTGTCAGTCCCGCATTGGCCCCCATCGTCTAGCGGCCTAGGACACCGCCCTCTCACGGCGGCGACACCGGTT
>JAUNLF010000017.1 GCA_030532405.1 Actinomycetaceae bacterium
AGAAATAACTTTACGACGCCACCCCCGTAACGTCAAACCAGCCCGCGGTGACACTGACCACAGGCTGGTTTTTCGGCTATATTACGCGGATTATTCGTCTATGCGTTTATGCGCCACGAACGACGGCGAGGTTTCGACGACCCTTTCGGATCAGGATTGTCCCGTCCGCAAGGGTATCGGCCTCGGTAAGTACTTTGTTCTCATCTTCTACGCGTTCGTTGTTGAGGTAGGCGCCGCCCGATGACACGGTGGTGCGCGCGGATCGCTTACCCTTCTCTAGGCCAGACGCGACGAGTGCGTCCACGATGGTTGACTCGCCAAGAACGATCTCTCCGGTCGGTAGGTGTTCGGTAGCGGAAGATAGGGTGGCGGCGTCAATTCCAGCCAAGTCGCCCGATCCCCACAGCGCGTCGGTTGCTGCGAGCACCTTTTGCAACTGGTCCTCGCCGTGAACTAGCTTCGTCACCTCGGCGGCGAGGGCTTTTTGGGCTTCGCGCTTGTAAGGCTCGTCCTCAACGGCCTTTTCTAAACGTTCGATTTCTTCACGTTGCATGAATGTGAAGACCTTCAAGAAACGGATTACATCCGCATCATCCGTGTTGATCCAGAACTGGTAGAACGCGTACGGCGACAGCAGGTCGGCGGATAGCCACACTGCGCCACCTTCAGACTTGCCGAACTTAGTGCCGTCAGCCTTGGTGATTAGAGGCGTGGTCATGACGTGAACGTCGGCGCCCTCAACGCGGTGGATTAGGTCCATGCCGCCAACGAGGTTGCCCCACTGGTCGTCACCACCGGTTTCAAGCGTGCAACCGTACCGGCGGTAGAGCTGCAAAAAGTCGTTCGCCTGCAGGATTTGGTAAGAAAACTCGGTGTACGAGATACCTTCCTTAGACGCGAGGCGACGCGCAACCGCATCCTTAGACAGCATCGTGCCCATGCGGAAGTATTTGCCGAGGTCGCGAAGCAGGTCGATAGCGGAGAGCTCCACCGTCCAGTCCAGGTTGTTAACCATGGTCGCGGGATTGTCGCCCTCAAAGTCGAGGAAACGCGAAATCTGTTCCTTCAAATGCCCAACCCAGCCGGCTACAACTTCGCGGGGCTGCAGGGTGCGCTCGCCGGACATGCGCGGGTCACCAATAAGGCCCGTAGCGCCGCCCACCAACGCGATCGGCTTGTGGCCCGCGTTTTGCAGGTGACGCATGAGGATTAGCTGCACGAGGTGACCGTGATGCAGGGAAGGAGCCGTCGGATCGAAACCACAATAGAAGGTCACGGGCCCGGAGTTCAGCGCGTCGCGCAACTTGTCCATATCCGTGTGTTGACGCAAAAGACCGCGCCACTGCAGATCATCAATAAGGTCTGTCACTGCATTTCCTTCCAAATAGAATGAATTCCAATGTGGTTTCGGTGGCATTTTAAGCCTCCGTCCCCAAGTTTCCCCTAATTGCACCCAATTTCGCTAACGTGTTCCTATGTCAAGAAATCCCGAGCGCATGTCCAGTGGCAGTCGTCTGCAGCACATTCGTCGTGCCCTTACGAGTTCTGATACGCCCGTATCGGCAACGCAACTCGGGCAAGATTGTGGCGTTACTCGCCAAGTAATTGTTAAAGACATAGCGCTTTTGAGGGCGAAGGGCGTACACATCATCTCTACGAACCGCGGGTACATGCTCGCATCCGGTTCGAACCGGCCACGCCGCACGTTTAATGTTCGCCACGAACCGTCCGAGATTGAACGTGAACTCAGTCTCATTATTGATCTGGGTGGGCACGTCCTCGATGTTGAGATTGATCACGAAGTTTACGGGCCGATTTCCGCGAAGCTGGATGTGCACTCGCCCGTGCAGCTGCGGAAGTTCCTGGACGAGTTTGCGCCGTCGCACGCTTTGGCCCGACTTACCAACGGATACCACCGCCATACGGTGGAGGCAGAGTCCGAGCCCGTCCTCGACGATATTGAAAACGCACTGCGGGAAGCGAAAATTCTGGTCGATTAATGAGGGCGCGGCGGGCGCTGGAATCTTTTTACCTTTGACAACGCCTCTGCTACTGTCTTTCTTGGTGTATATACAGTAACTATCTGAGGAGACTGCGGTGGCGATTCCTCCCCGCCTGCGAAAGTGGGCAACACGATTCTTTATTGACGGCTTGACGGGAATGGCTCACGGCCTGTTCGCCACGCTGATCATCGGCACGATCATGGTGCAGATCGGCGGCTTTATTCCCGGTGTAGTCGGCTCCACGATCGTACTAATCGGGTCGGTCGCATCCGTGCTTACGGGTGCCGGCATCGGTATTGGAGTTGCGCACAAGTTGGAATCTTCAACGTACGTCTTGGCCGGCACGGGCGTTGCGGGCATGGTTGGCGCGCACGCGGGCAAGATTTTGCAAGATGGCGTCGTAGATGGACTGTCTATGCAACTGATTGGCCCCGGTGAGCCGCTGGGCGCGTTTATTGCCTCGTTCGTTGCCGTTGAGTTTGGCCGATTGGTGTCCAAGAGGACGCCGATCGACATCCTTGTAACTCCGTTCGTAACCGTGGTTACCGGCTCGGTGGTTGGCCTACTTATTGGCCCGACCATTTCTTCGCTGATGATGAGTCTTGGAGAGATCATTAACTGGGGCACCCAGCACCGCCCGTTCGTTATGGGCATCATTGTCGCGGTTGTTATGGGCATGATTTTGACGCTGCCGATCTCTTCTGCGGCGCTTGCAATTATTTTGGGCTTGTCCGGCCTCGCGGCGGGCGCGGCAACGGTTGGAACGT
Organism: Actinomycetaceae bacterium; assembly: GCA_030532405.1. Lineage (GTDB taxonomy): Bacteria > Actinomycetota > Actinomycetes > Actinomycetales > Actinomycetaceae > Gleimia. The sequence goes on from JAUNLF010000017.1 coordinate 2,771, forward strand.
CGGCGCAGATGGTTGGATTCGCGGTCGCCTCCTACCGTGAGAACAAGATTTCGGGTCTGATTTCTCAAGGTATTGGCACCTCCATGTTGCAGGTGCCAAACATTGTGAGACACCCGCAGATTTGGATTCCCCCGATTTTGACGTCCGCGATTTTAGGGCCGGTTGCAACCGTCGTTTTCCAAATGGAGAGCAACGCGGCCGGTGCGGGCATGGGTACTTCCGGCCTGGTTGGCCAGATCATGACGTGGACGGTCATGTCGGAAACGACCGACCCGGTCACGCTCACCGCTTTGATTATTGGCCTGCACTTTGTGGCTCCCGCTGTGCTCACACTGTTGTTCTCTGAGTTCATGCGCAAGAAGGGCTGGATCAAGGAAGGCGACATGAAGCTGGCCTAAACCCGCTTCATTACCCCACTTAGTAGTGCGCATGTCCGCAATAATCGGACTATGAGCACACCGCAAAAGCACGTCGTATGCGCAGGGGTATCCGGTTTTGTCGGATCCGGGTTACTAAAGGAACTGGAACGAAACGGGTGGTCGGCGACGATATTGACGCGCTCAAAGCCGCGCGCCGAAAACGAGGGGCGGTGGAATCCGGACTCCTATGAGCTGGACCCGCGGGTTTTGGCCGGTGCCGATGCGGTGGTGTGCCTGAACGGCGCTCCCCTAGCGCGCTGGCCGTGGACTAAGGAGTACAAGCAACAGCTTGTTGACTCTCGGCTCAAGCCCGTTAAGACTATTGCGGATGCGATTAACGCCCTCGAGGAATCTGAACGCCCACGCGTGTTTGTGTCGGGATCTGCGGTCGGTTATTACGGGGATCGTGGCAATGAGGTTCTGACCGAGCAGTCCGAACCTGCCGACGACTTCCTTGGCGGACTTTGCCAGGTGTGGGAAAAGCAGGCGCAGACCGCGAAAGTCCAGCGGGTTGTCAACATTAGAACCGGCCTCGTTGTCGACGATGAAGGCGGCCTAGTCGACGCGTTGAAGCCGCTTTTCCAGATGTTTGCAGGAGGGCGGCTCGGGGACGGTAACCAGTGGATGCCAACTGTTTCACGCCGCGATCACGTGCGCGCGATCAGGTTCCTGCTGGAGTCTGATGAGCTCAGCGGCGCTTTCAACCTGACGGGTCCGCAGCCGATCACAAACGATGAGTTCACGCAGGCCGTGGCAGCGCACTTTGACCGGCCCGTTGGCCCGCCCGCGCCCGCCTTTGGTATTCGCATGGTTTTGGGTGATATGGCCGTGATAGCACTGTCTTCGCAGTACGCGCTTCCGCAGCGCCTTACGGATGCCGGATTCGACTTCCAAGACGTCACGATCGGCGAACAGTTACGAAGCCGCGTTTAAGGCCCCTATTTTTCCGACTTTGGAGTCGGATGCCTGCTGACCGACCTCTCACCGACTAGGTAGAACCGCCACGGATACTTCTGACCATCCCCGCCGGGACCGGACACCCCGATCCTGGCGGTGGTTCGGTATTCGGGATGGCCGCCCGGGAGTGCGACGCCCGCACGCCCTCTTGGAGCACCTGCCGCGTCGTCGCTCGCCGCGCGCGCCTCAACTTGCGGCAAGTACAGCGTGAGCCTTGACTTCGGTGCAAACAGTTCGCGCACCCGGGCGTCCGCATCGCCCTCGTCGGCATTAATTTCGCGCGAATCATTCAAACTAGACGCATCCGCTCCGCTTGCAACAAACGAATCCCACTTTGGCGGAATCGTTCGTAGTTCGAGGACGTGATCCGAATCGGCCACGCTCACGCCAAGCGCGGACCCAACGTTGCCCGGCCCGCGCGCCCAATCTCGGTTGCTTCGCGCCTTGGGCCTGCGCTTCGCCATGAGGTCGCTACCCCACACGACCTCACCGGCCCTCACCAGGCAACCCTGCCCGCTACCTTCCGGTGCGCACACGATATTCAGGCACGAGTGGATCCCGTAGGACAAGTACACGTACACCCTCGGAGGGGCCCCAAACATGGGCCTAGTTCGCGGTGTAACGCCCCTATACGCGTGCGATCCGGGGTCGAGGGCGCCCTCGTACGCTTCAACTTCTGTAATTCGCAAGCCGACCGACTCCCCGCCCTCGTTCACGGTCGCAAGGACCCCGCCAAGAAGTCTTGGCGCCACGACGGTCGCACGGTCTAACAGCAGGCGTTTTAAGTCAGTCATAAAGGTAAAGCGCCACCGTTTCGCAGTTGGTTAAAGGGTTCACTTTGAAGTTACTAGGCCGGGCGCACTCTTGCACGTACTGCGGGATTCATGATTTCAGCGGGTGCGCGGCCCGCACGCAACAAGCGCGCCATCCCAACGATATCGGGGCGAATATGGCCGTAAAGCTCCGTGTAGCCGGGGCAAAGATAATTGTGGCCCTCCTCGCCGTCAACTGAGGTTACGAAGCGATCCTTCGGGCACCCTCCCCAGCAAAAACGCAAGAAACGACAGTCTCGGCACTGGCTCGTCAGCTGGTCGTTTTTCTTCTTGGAGAACTCATGCATCACGTCGGTTTCCACCAGGTCGGCAAACGAAGCGTCGTGCACATTGCCTAGTTTCCAGTCCGGCTCCACCCAGTGGTCGCACGCGTAAACATCGCCGTTAAACTCCATCGCGAGGTTATTTCCGCACTCCGGAGCGTGGTGGCACACCGTTGGCTGACCAAAAATAGACGCCAGCGCACCATCGAAATCCTGCACGTACACGCTACCCACGTCGGTCTTAATCCACTCGTCAAAAATCGCGGTCAAAAACTGGCCGTACTTCTTTGGATCAACACTTCTCGACGTGATCGCATCTCCCTTTTGTTGATACAAGAGGCCGGTTAGCCCAGCCTCACGTTGCTGCGGGGTAGGCCTCCAGCCACTCTCAGCACGCGCTAGGTCCGCCTGTTCCACGCGTTCAACAATCGGGATGAACTGCATGAACTGCGCGCCCAAGTCGTCGCGGAAGTGACGGTACACCCGAAGCGGATGGTCCTGGTTTTGAGCGTGAACAGTACACAGGATGTTCGCCCTCACGCCCTCATTTTGTAAAATCTTCCATCCCCGCACGACGTCGGCGTAAGACCCGCGGCCCGCGCGATTATGCCGGTACGCATCATGAATATCTTCGGGACCATCAATAGATACGCCCACCAACACGTCGTATTGCTTAAAAAGCCTGGCCCAATCCTCGTTGATCAAGGTAGCGTTAGTTTGTAACGCATGATTCACCCGCTGACTGGGGCGCTTATAGGCTTCCGCGAGTTCAAACGCGGTGGAAAAGAAGTCAATCCCCCTCATCGTGGGTTCGCCGCCCTGCCACAGCATCGTCACTTCACCATCTGAAGAAGCAGCAAGGTACTCGGCGATGTAGGTCTCCAGGCTATCCAGACTCATCTGCTGGCGCCGGTCGTCATAAAGCAGTTCTTTAGACAAGAAAAAACAATAGTCACAGTCCAGGTTGCACGCGGCCCCCGTTGGTTTCGTCACCACGGAAAGCGGCAAACGCTTGCGCTCCAGCGGCTTCTTCAGATCAGTCATTTCGCTCTTGCACCTACCAAAACTTCCACCGCGTACGCAGCCCCCAGGGCGGGACCCACGTGCTCAAGCTCCGCGACAGCAACCGAAACCGCGTGCGGGAACTGCGGCATCAAATGCTTCCTAATTTCTTGCTCTATTGGCCCGGCAATTTCTGGAATTACCTCAACGACCTCACCGGAAAGGATGATGATTTCGGGATTTACGGCAAACTGCAACATGCCGAGAGCCCATCCCAATGTGGAGGCAACTTCCTCGACGGCTGCTACCGCCCTGGCGTCCTCACTATCGATTGCTTTTCGTAAACCTTCCAGATCAGCCACACCGGCTGCACTGCAAATACCGTCCACGGATGCGACCGTCTCGAGGCATCCGAGCTTTCCGCAGTAGCACTGTTTGCTTCCGCCAGGGACGGTGATGTGTCCGAACTCGCCGGCTTTCGTCACCTGGGATCCTAGGGCCGATATGACAAAGCCGCCGCCAACGCCCTTGCTGAGGCGAACGTAGAACTGCGACTTCTTTCCCTTACCCGCACCCCAGTAGGCCTCCCCTAACGCGCCGAAGCGAACCGTGTTGTCGACCAGTACGGGTACGGGCCACAGACCGTAAATGTGGGGTGCTAAAACGTCCTTGCGCCACTGCTCAATTTCGGGGCGTTGCCCGACCGGAATCGGGACGCCCACGCCAACGCGGGCAATGTATTCCGCGTTGGCACCTATCTTGTCGGCTTCCTTGATTAGGCGGTCGCACACCTCGATTGCCCGCGTCATCGCATCGGGATAAAGATTTGAGGGGAACCAAGTTTTTACAATAGGTTCCCCCAACCGATTGAGCATGACACCAGTGGAGCGGGAGCGCGCCAGGTCAATGCCAACCGAGTAGGCAATCGTAGGGTCAAACTCCAGTAACTGCACGGGCCGCCCCGGTGAATCACCGTGGACTGTTTTCGTCCTTACGAACGGCCCTTCGTCCGCGATATCTTCCAATGCCCGAGAGAGGGAAGTTCGAGAGATCCCAAACGCCTTTGCGATTTCGTTGCGGCTGGAAGGCTTTTCATGCAGGTGCTTTAAAACCAAACCAGCAACATCAAATCCAGAAGGCGGTAGTAGGTAATCCATCGAACTTCCCTCTTTAAACGGCTTTACTATGCGTTTACATTAGTCGAACTTCACTTCGTCTAGATCCGAACGCGCGGTATTGACCAAAGGAATTTCAAAGTCGACCATTGCGGCCATCCACTTTGCGAACGAATTGTCACCGCGAGCGCGTAGCTGCTTGTAAAGTTCCGTTGCCAGTTCCTTACGTTTTTCGTCGTAGACGGGCACGTAGTAAACGTTGGTCATTTCAGCAGGATCATTTCTGAGGTCGTACATCTCGTTCATTGACTCTGGCGAAATGATGAGCTTGAACTCGTTGGTGCGGATCATGCGTTGCTGTAGCGGGAAGTGGTGTCCGTGGAACTCGCACACAATGTTTTCTCGCCACTGCGGCACGTCATCGCCGCGCGTTAGGTCAACGATTGAGCGTCCGTCTTCAACCAAGCTGGGGTCCAGGCCCGCGATTTCCATGACCGTGGCTGGGAGGTCCAGGATTGAGACGAATTTGTCGGAGCGACCAACGGTTGAGACTCCCGGGATGTGCGCGATGAACGGGACACGGTAGATGTCGTCGTACATTGCCGGGCCCTTGTCGTTCATCCTGTGGGAGCCGGTGAACTCGCCGTGATCGGCACAGAAGAATACTGCCGTGTCGTCAAGGATTCCAAGTTCGCGCGCCACGTCCATGATGCGACCGATCTCGAAGTCGATCATTGCTACGTATCCCCAGTAGATGGCTATGAGCTTCTTCCACTGTTCGTTCGTGAAGTCTGCCGTTGACCAGTAGGTTGCGTAGTTTTGTTGGATTGCCGGCTTGTTTACAAGGGAGTCACCAAAGTTTTCGGGTAGCTCGACGAGGTCCGGATCGATGAGGTCGAACCACTCATCGGGTAGGAAGTAGGGCAAGTGCGGGCCGAAGAAGTGAACGTCTAGGCTGAATGGTTTGCCTTCGTTCTTCCAGTCGGCAGCGTATTCGCGAAGCTTCTCGATAGCTCGGTCTGCGAGGAATCGTTCGAACGTTGCTTCTTCCGGCTGGTGCAAACGCGCGGCAATGATGTGTCCGTCGCGGTCTCCGGGGAGTTTTCCGCGATAAACATCGTGGGCTCGCACGGGTGGAAGGTTGTTTTCTTTCAGCCAGGCCACGTACTTTTCGTTTCCTACGGGGTTTTCTGCACCCCAGTAGGAGTCGTCGTCCATGCCGAACTTGTCCGGCAGGTTTGCACCCACGTGATACTTGCCAACGAGCCCGACGTTGTAGCCGTTGTCGCGCAGCTCCTGAGTGTAGGTCCACGCATCCAGCGGTAGTTTCGTCTGGTATGCAATATTCCATTCGGGGTTCGCGAGCACCTGGTGCTTTACGGGAAGCTTTCCGGTTAGCAGGGACGCGCGGGCGGGCGTGCAGATTGCCGTGGGCGTGTACGCGTTAGTGAACGCGAAACCGTTCTCGCCCATCTCGTCAAGATTTGGCGTAACCGCATGCGGATTGCCTAGGCAGCCAATCGTGTCGATTCGGTGCTGGTCGGTCATGATCACCAGCACGTTGCGGACGTTGTCTGGAATAGTCCGCTCGGAGGCGTTTGGCTCCGTTGCCATTGTTTCCATTAGAGGTCCTTTCAGAAATTTTTGAACACTTGATAGGCGAATGCTTTATCCCATTTCCTCTAGCGACTTGCCCGTTGTTTCCTTTACGTACAGACCCGTGAAGATGATGGCCAGAACGCCAAACACGAAGTAGATCCAGTACGTGCCGGCAGGCGACCAAGACACGAGGAACGGGAACAGAAGAACCACGATGAAGTTGACGAAGAAGTCCGTGCCCGAGGCCAGGGACATCGCGCCACCGCGGATCTCGTTCGGGAACATCTCACCCATGAGGATCGAGAAGATCGGACCCCAAGAGGAGGTAAAGCCGAGCAAGAACAGGCACAGGGCGCCAACTGCGAGCCAACCAAGGACGGGGTTACCGGAAATGTCGGGGCCACCCAAGGCGAACTGCGCGTAGGTGAATACCGAAGCGACGATAAACAAGGCGATAGCGATCAGCGTGCCACCGTACATGAGCATGCGCTTGCGGCCCACCTTGTCCACCAGCATGATGCCTGTGGTTACACCAATCAGCTTGAAGAATGTCAAGATCAATGTCTGTTGGAATGCGGCGTTTTCCGAGAAGCCTACCGATTCAAAGAGCATGTTCGAGTAGAAGAAGATGCCGTTAGTTCCGGTCAACTGTTGGAACGCTGCAATTGCCATTGCAACCAGCACGAGGCTGCGCCACTGGGAGTTCCAGATCTGACCGATGGAAAGCTTGCGGCTCTCGCCACCCTCGCCGAAGGAACGACGGATCGCGACGATGCGCTGGTCAATCTCGGACTTAGTTTCGCCAGATACCTTCGCTAGAACTTCGCGTGCCTCTTCGTTGCGGCCAACCGACACCAGGTAACGCGGAGACTCGGGAATGATTGCGGTCAGAACCACGAAGAACAGTGCGGGGATTAGCAGGCACATGAACATCCACTGCCATGCCTTCAATCCAAGTGCAAGAACCTCGGTTGAGCCACCGGCCTGGTTACCCACGAGGAAGTTGATCGTGCCCGCAAAGAACAGACCCAAAATAATGGCGAGTTGGCGGAAGCCGATCAGACGGCCACGAATATCAGCCGGGGCGATCTCCGCGACGTATCCGGGCGCCACCGTGGTAGCTGCACCAAAGCCCATGCCACCGACGATACGAGTGAAGATTAGGAACCAGTAGCCACCAAAGATCGGGCTGAACGCGCCGAAGATTGCTTCAAACAGCAAGAACGGGCCGATCAAAACCATGGTCCGCTTGCGGCCAATCTTGTCGGAGATGCGGCCGGCAAAGAGAGCACCGATCAGGCCGCCGATAATACCTGCGGAACCCGCCAGGCCTGATGCCAGTGGGCCAAGATTGAACTCGGACCCAACCGCGTTGATTGCACCGTTTAGGACCATGCCCTCGAAGCCGTAGAAGAACGGTCCGAGAGTTGCGATTAACGCATAAATAGTCGCGCGTTTCCTTGCCTGCTGCTGAGCGGGCGTGAAAACAGGTTTCGTGGTTTTCAAAGTTCCACTAGCGCTTTTGGGATTTGACATTTTGTCCTCCATTAGGCTCGAACACCTTTATTCGAGTAGCGAGCTCAGAGTAGGCAGGTAATTTTGTCCCCTACAACGGACAAAATAAGAACCGCGAAATATGCCCTGATAACTGGTCAAAAACCGTGTTTTCGCACCAAAAGCGCCAAATTTGGCGGAATTTCGCCAATCTTCGGAGCTAGCGGCTGGTTTACATAAATTTGACCCCGGCCTGAACAAAATCCAGACCGGGGCGTTCTGTGTGGAACATCACACTTATTTTAGCGGCTGTGCAGAGCCGGCGTTTACTGCGCGAAGTTCTGCCTCATTGATTTCACTGCTTCTCGCAGAGCTGCTGTCTGTTCGTGAACGCGGTCAGGCGCGGTACCGCCGCGCCCCGCACGGGCCGACACGGAGCCGTGCGCTGACAGAACTTCACGAACATCCGGCGTGAGGGCCTCGTGGATGCCAGCGAACTCGTCGTCGGTCAGGTCCCACAGCTCTCGGTCCGACTGGTCGGCCAAGGCAACGCACTTTCCGGAAATCTCGTGGGCGTTGCGGAACGGCACGCCCTTCTTAACCAGCCATTCGGCAATGTCGGTTGCTAAAGAGAATCCGCGCGGCGCTAGATACTCCATGCGTTCGGTGTGGAGCTTCATGGTCGCAACCATGCCTGTCATTGCCGGCAGGAGGACGTCCAGGGTGTCGATCTGGTCAAAGATCGGTTCTTTATCTTCCTGGAGGTCGCGATCGTACGCCAGGGGTAGGCCCTTCAATACAGCCAGCAGACCGGTGAGGTCCCCCAGCATGCGTCCCGCTTTACCGCGCGCAAGCTCCGCAATATCGGGGTTCTTCTTTTGCGGCATAATCGAGGACCCCGTGGAGTACGAGTCATCCAGGGTGACGTAGCCGAACTCAACCGTGTTCCAAATGATTATTTCTTCGGATAGGCGCGACAGGTTGATGCCGATCATGGCGGCAATAAACGAAAACTCAGCGGCAACGTCACGGGCTGCCGTGGCGTCAATCGAGTTTTCGCAAACATCGTCAAACCCAAGTTCGGTTGCAATATTGCCAGCATCCATTCCAAGGGTGTTACCCGCGAGCGCACCGGACCCGTAGGGCGACTTTGCCGCGCGCTTATCCCAGTCTTGCAGGCGTTCAAGATCGCGAAGCAGCGGCCATGCGTGCGCCATCAACTGGTGTGCCACCAGGACCGGTTGCGCGTGTTGCAGGTGCGTGCGTCCCGGCATGATCGCGTCACCGACCTCATCCACTTGATGCAAAATAGCGTCGACAAGATCGAGGACGCGGGAGGCTAGGTGGCGTGCCTCGTCGCGCAAATACATGCGGATCAGCGTGGCAATCTGATCGTTGCGTGAACGTCCCGCACGAAGCTTGCCGCCAAGTTCAGAGCCGGCGCGTTCTAACAATCCGCGTTCCAAGGCGGTGTGCACGTCCTCATCCCCCGGCTGGGGAACAAACGCGCCCGTAATCACGTCTTGTTCTAAGAACTTGAGTGCTTTCAGCATGTGCTCTAGTTCGTCGTCGTTTAACAACCCGACGCGGGCGAGTTCGCGGGCGTGGGCGCGGGAGCCTGCAATATCAACGCGGGCCAGCCGCCAATCAAAGTGCGTCGAAACGGACAGTGCATCCAATGCCTCCGAAGGTGCGCCGCTGAAGCGGCCTCCCCAAAGGCTGACGGAACCTTGATTTGATGACTGGCTCATGTTGTCTCCTTAAGATCTGCTCCTGAGTTACAGGCTACCCGGCCTGCGCCCTCAAAAATGAACTACTTGGTGGCCTTGAAAGCGTCGCCGTGTTCGAACTTCACGTCGCGAGCGGCAGCGAGCTTGGCGGTGAGGCCGTAAATCTCGATGAAACCGCGAGCGTGCGACTGGTCGAACGTGTCACCCGTGTCGTAGGTGGCGAGGTTGAAGTCGTACAGCGACGTTTCCGACTTGCGGCCAGTGACGGTAGCGCGACCACCGTGAAGGACGATGCGGATGTCGCCGGAGACGTACTCCTGGGTGTGGTCGATGAACGCATCCAGGGACTGCTTCAGCGGCGAGAACCACTGTGCCTCGTACACGAGTTCGCCCCAACGCATGTCGACGCGACGCTTGTAGCGGGCCTGTTCGCGCTCTAGGGTTACGTTTTCGAGCTCCTGGTGGGCGGCAATCAGAGTGACCGCGCCGGGTGCTTCGTAGATTTCGCGCGACTTGATACCGACTAGGCGGTCTTCAACCATGTCGATACGGCCGATGCCCTGCGCGCCTGCGCGGGTGTTCAGTTCCTGAATGATCTCCAGCGGCGTCATCTTGCGGCCGTCGATTGCTACCGGAATGCCCTTTTCAAACGTGATGACGAGCTCGTCGGGAAGCGGCGGGTAAGTCGGGTCGTCCGTGTAGGAGTACACGTCCTTCGTCGGCGCGTTCCACAGGTCTTCAAGGAAGCCCGTCTCAATAGCGCGACCCCACACGTTCTGGTCAATCGAGAACGGGTTCGACTTCGTCGTCTCGATCGGGAGCTTGTGCTTGTTCGCGTAGTCAATCGCGACGTCGCGAGTGAGGGCGAGGTCGCGGACCGGAGCGATACAGTTCAGGTCCGGCGCGATCGAAGTGAAAGAAACCTCGAAGCGAACCTGGTCGTTACCCTTACCGGTGCAGCCGTGCGCCATGGTGGTTGCGCCGAACTCGCGAGCAGCCTTCACCAAGTGCTTTGAGATGAGCGGGCGCGACAGTGCCGATACCAGCGGGTACTGTCCCTGGTACAAGCCGTTCGCCTTGAGGGCCGGCATGCAGTAGTCGTTCGCGAATTCTTCGCGCGCGTCTGCAACGTATGCCTCAACAGCGCCGCAGTCGAGGGCGCGCTGGCGTACGACCTCAAGGTCCTCGCCGCCCTGTCCTACGTCAACTGCAACCGCGACAACTTCAGCGCCGGTTTGCTCGCCGATCCAGCCGATTGCGACCGACGTGTCGAGCCCGCCAGAGTACGCGAGTACAACCCTGTCCTTCTTTGCCATTGTGTCTCCTCCTATTTCTAAGCTTCGTTAGCTTTGGTGCCCTCGGCATATCCGAGTAGCTTGTTACAAAAATCTTCTGCCGCACCCGCCGACGTGCACACGACCATGATCGTGTCGTCGCCGGCAACTGACCCTAGGACCGTTTCGTCCCGGGAAGAATCGATTGCCGCGCCCAGCAGGTTCGCAGCTCCCGCGGGCGTCCTCAAAACCGCAATGTTGTCCGCTGTTGCGGCGCCGACAAGCAGGTCTTGCGACCAGCGTTGCAGCTTTTGTTCGGCGCCTTCCTCGCCCCATTCGGCGCGGGGCGCGCGGTCAGAAAGCGCGTAGATTTGCCTGCCCTGCGGGTCGCGAACCTTTGTTGCGCGCACTTCAAGCAAGTCGCGAGACAGCGTTGCCTGGGCGGCAAAAATCCCCATCTCTTCTAGCGCTTCGCGCAGTTCGGACTGCGATGTGACCGCGCGGGTCGACAGAATCTGTTCTATCGCCGCGTGGCGTCCCGCCTTTGACGACGGCGTTCGCGTTGCATCATTTTCGCTCATACCTTGCCTCCTAACTGCGCGTGGCCTTTTGAATTAGTTCCGGTAGCACGTTCGTGAATGCTGCCGCCTGCTGCGCCTCGATGATGAGCGGCGGCGCCAACCGGAGCGTGTGCGGTGTCGCCGCATTAACGATAAACCCAGCGCGAAGCGCCTCGGTTACGACACCCTGTGCGAAGTTCCCATCCAGTTCGATTCCAATCAACAGACCCCGCCCTCGAACATCTAAAATATGCGGATTATCAAGGGCCTTTAGATCTTGCCTCCAAGATTCACCCAAGTTTTTTGCGTGATTTAAGAGGGCGCCCGACTCGATTTCACCAAGTACGGCAAGCGCCGCGGCGGCGGCTACGGGGTTGCCTCCGAAGGTGGTGCCGTGCTGGCCAGGCTTCAGCACGCCGGTGGCGTTTTCTGTCATGGTGACGGTCGCGCCGATAGGCATTCCCCCGCCCAGACCTTTGGCGAGCGTGATCACGTCGGGCGTGATGCCGGCGAAGTGGTGGCCCATCCAGTCGCCGGTGCGGCCGATACCGGTTTGGACCTCGTCCACGACCATGAGCGCACCGGTTTGATCGCAAAGCTCTCGCACCTTTTGCAGGTACTGCTTGGAAAGGGGCAGTACGCCCGCTTCGCCCTGCACCGGTTCCACGAAAATGCCGGCCACGTCGCCGGCACTGAAAGCGGCTTCAAGCGCGGCAATGTTCCCGGTCTCGATCCACTCAATGTTTGGCAGTAGCGGCGCGAAGGGATCGCGGTAGGCCACCTTATGAGTGATCGAAAGTGCTCCCAAACTGCGGCCGTGGAACCCGTGCTCCAACGCTAAAATGCGCGGTTTTGAGTTCCGATTTGCCCATTCCTTCACGATCTTCAGGGCAGCTTCGTTCGCTTCCGTTCCCGAGTTTGCCAAGAAGACTTTTGAGGACGGGCTCCGCTTCGCGCCGGGCAGGGCCGTAATCTTGCGGATGAACTCCCCCAGTTCAATCGCGGGCGGCGTGGCGAAAAAGTTTGACACGTGGATTAGTTTTGACGCCTGCTCGGCCACGGCCCGCGCAACTTTTGGATGCGCGTGTCCGAGGGCGTTAACCGCGATTCCACCCAGCAAGTCCATGTATTGGTTGCCGTCTTCGTCTTGCACCCACACGCCGCTGCCGCTTTTTAGGACGAGTTGCGGGGTGCCGAAAATGCCGAGCATAGAATCTGCGTAGCGGTCTTTCCACGCTTGGTTACTCATTGCTATCCCTCGTAATCATGGTTCCAACACCCTGGTTTGTGAAGACTTCCAGGAGCATCGAGTGCGGCTGGCGTCCGTCGATAATGTGCACGCGGTTCACTCCGCCTTCCAGGGCTTGCGCGGCAGCGTCCATCTTCGGGATCATGCCCGAGGCGAGGCTGGGCATTAGCTCCTTGAGCTTGGTTAGGTTCATGTGGGAAATCAGCGAAGACTTATCTTCAAAGTCCTCGTAGACGCCCTCAACGTCGGTGAGCATGATCAGTTTCTGCGCTTCCACGGCAACCGCGAGCGCGGCGGCCGCGGCGTCGGCGTTCACATTCAACACGTCCGTTGGAGAATCCTGGTCTAGTGCAACCGAGGAGATGACGGGGATCCGGTTGGATTTCAACAGGTCGCATACCGGTGCTGGGTTCACACCCGTGATGTCGCCGACTTGACCGATGTCTACGGCCTCCCCACCTACAACGCCCAGTCGGCGTTTGGCTTGGAACAGGCGCGCGTCTTCACCCGATAGGCCAACGGCCGCGATCGAGTCCAAGTTCAGCAAGGACACGAGTTCGCGCTGAACCTTGCCTTGCAAAACCATGCGGACTACCTCCATGACTTCCGGAGTCGTCACGCGAAGTCCGCCCTTGAACGGGGCGTCCAGGCCGAGGCGCCCAAGCATTTCGTTGATCTGCGGGCCACCGCCGTGCACGACGATGGGCTGCACGCCCCAGGTGTGCAAGAAGGTAACGTCCTCGGCAAATGCGCGTTGCAGCTCGGGGCTGGTCATCGCGTTGCCGCCGTACTTGATGACAACCTTCTTGCCTGAATACTTGCGTAGCCAGGGTACGGACTCCAGCAAAATCTTGGTCTTGTCGAATGCGGTTAGGTGTGTCATGACGTGTATGCGCTGTTCTCGTGGACGTAATCGTGGGTTAGGTCGGTGGTGTAAACGGTTGCTTGCGCGTCTCCTGCGCCAAGCTCAATGTCGATGGTGACTAGCTTTGACGCCGCCAGGTCGAGGGCGTCCTTCGGATCTCCGATGCCCCCGTTTCGGCATATCTGCACGCCGTTAATCGACACGTTCACGTCGTTTACGTCAAACGGGGCGACGCTGGGATCAACTGTGCCGATCTGCGACAGGATGCGACCCCAGTTCGGGTCATTACCAAAGATTGCGGTCTTTACTAGGTTTGACCGTGAGACTGAACGCGCAACTTCGACCGCGGCCGCTTCGCTGCTCGCACCGGTTACATTGATGTCAATCGAGTGCGACGCCCCTTCCGCGTCGTCGCGCAGCTTCCCCGCCAGGTCGCGGCACGCGACTTCTAGGGCCGCACCAAACTCGGCCTCATCGGCCTCAATCCCAGAATCCCCCGATGCCAAGACGATCACCGTGTCGTTTGTCGACATGCAACCATCGGTGTCGGTGCGGTTAAAACTGACGTCCACAGCGCGCTTCAAAGAGATTGCCAGCACGTCCTTGGACACTTTCGCGTCGGTGGTTATTACGCACAGCATCGTCGCCAAAGCGGGTGCGAGCATTCCGGCGCCCTTCGCCATGCCTCCGATTCGCCAGCCGGACTTTTCTATTTCGATTTCCTTTGCGACCGTGTCTGTAGTCATGATCGCACGGGCCGCCAGGTTCGCCCCATCTTCACTTAAATTATTTACGAGGGCGGGGATGGCGCGGGTGAGCCGGTCGATTTCCATGTATTCGCCGATGACCCCTGTGGAGCACACCGCGATTTGGCTTTGATCCACCCCCGCCTCGGCGGCAAGGGTTTCCACTGTTGCGCGCACGTCGTCCATGCCGCGCCGGCCGGTGCACGCGTTGGCGTTGCCCGCGTTCAAAATCACGTGGGTGACCGTGCTGGCCTGCATAAGCTCGCGCGTGTAGGTAACCGGAGCCGCCACAACCCGGTTGGAAGTGAACACGGCCGCGGAGGCCGGATGCGCCCCATTATTTGCCACGAGGGCGAGATCAAGGTTACCCGACGCTTTCAGGCCGGCGGCAAGACCGGACGCTTGGAAGCCGCGAGGGAAGCACACTCCGGACGAGGTTTGCGTTGAGTCGGTAATCACGGGGCTACTCCGATCGTTGGGATGCCGGTTTGTTCATCGAGGCCAAGGGCCAGGTTCGCAGCCTGTACGGCCGCGGATGCGGTGCCCTTGCCGAGGTTATCGATCGCCGCAATGGCTGTCAGCGAACCCGAATGCGGGTCAACGCCCGCCCACACGTTCGCCTTACCAGTTGCCAAAATCGGCTGCGTTTGCGGGTAGCCGTTGGTTACGTCAATGAACGCCTCCGCGTCGTAGGCCGCGCGGTAGGCGTCTTGCACAGCCTGATCAGACACGCCCTCAAGCATCGTATTTACGACCGCTAGGATCCCCCTTGACGTGGGGACGAGGACGGGCGTGAAGTCGAGCGTTAGTTGCCCGGCTCCGGCGACCTGCAGGTTTTGGATGATTTCAGGAATGTGACGGTGTTTGCCGGCGGCGGAATACGGGGCCATGTTTGAAAGCGCCGAGGTCGCCATCAAGTGCGGTTTAAGTGAGCGTCCGGCACCTGAATATCCAACTGACAAGGTAGCGGATAGGTGACCGGCGGATACGAATCCGGCGGCGACGGCCGGCATCATTGCCAGGGTCACGGCGGTTACGTTACAGCCGGGCACGGCGATGGTCTTAGAAGATTTCAGGGCCTCGCGCTGTTTGGAAACCTTGCTGATGTTTCCGCTTAATAGGGCGGGAGCTTCGTCGGCGTGGATGAGTTCGGGCATCGCGTAATCCCACGCGCCCGGATATTCGCCGCCGTAGTACTGGCTCCACGCTTCCGCACTGGTTAGGCGGTGATCAGCCCCCGCGTCGATGATGATAGGGCCATCTAGGGCGCTTAGCTCGCCGGTGATTTCGGCGGACTGGCCGTGCGGCAAAGCGACAAAAACAACGTCTGCTTCGGCAAGCTGGGCCGCGTCGGTAGGCTGAATAATCTTGTCGGCAAGGCCTGGAATGTGAGGGTTCAGGTCGCCAAATCGCGTGCCTGCACTGGACGCAGCCGTTAGGGCCGAGACCTCAAGTTCTGGGTGTCCGCTTACAATGCGCGCGATTTCGGAGCCCGCGGATCCGGAGGCGCCGACAATTGCTACTGAATAACTCACGCGAATAACTATACATCTTCATGAATAGTTATCAATAATGTGAGTCTGACCTGTGAGACATTGCCGCCACCGGCAACTGCGATGCGAACTAGCCTTCCAAAGACTTAATGTCGTCGGCTACCTGTTTCGCCCAGGTGCGGATTTCCTCCCAGTCGCGAAAATCTCCCTCCACTGCGCCACCAAGGCGCGCGATAGAGCGCTCGCGCAACGACAGTTCAGACGGTTGCAAGCGCCCCGCGAAAGTCTTGTGATCACGCGGTTCAATGCGAAGGAGGACGGGGCCTACGCGGACCGGATCTTTAGCCACACCGGTCTGCACACCGGAGAGCCCCACCGAAAACGCCCACAGTTCCTTTTCAAACAGCTCCGCCTGGTTTTGCTTAATGAAGCGACGCATGGAGTCTTCCCACTGCGTCATGTAAACCGAGGACCCCAGCACGAAACCGTCGTATTCAGAAATGTCACCAACTTCGCCGGCCTCTTTGAGGTCCAGGTCAATGCCAGCTTCACGTAGTTCCGTGGCAATAGTTTCCGCGACTTCTTTAGTAGCTCCGTGTCGTGATGCCCAAACAGCCAAAATCTTCATACTTCTAGTTTGCATCATTTACGACGATTCCCCCACCTAATAGGGCCTAGGTGGGGGAATTCGCGCGGATTTGCACCAAATCTCACGCCGGTGTGGTCAACTTCTTACGAGCGCAGCTCCGCTCCGAGTTGATTAGACAGTCGTTTCACGATGTTTTCGCGAACAGCGGCGCTTTCCTTTGACTTCAAGGTGTGGTCGCTCGCCCTCATACGCAGTGCAAATGCGAGCGAACGCTTACCTTCTTCGATTTGGGAGCCGGAGTACTCATCGAACAGTGCGACGTCCTCAAGCAGTTCACCGCCGGCCGTGCGAATGGTGTCCAAAATCATGCCGACCGGAACGGTAGCGTCAACGACAACCGCGATGTCTTCCTTCACCACGGGGAACGTGGAAACTGCATCGACGGTCACGGGGTTTGGTGCCATGGCCTTGATTAGTTGATCAAGATCTAGTTCGAGGGCGGAGCTACGCTTCGGTAGTCCAAACTCCTTCACTACACCGGGGTGCAGTTCACCGGCGCGGCCAACTTCGACCATGTTCTTCTTTTGGCGGACGAACAAGATTGCGCTGCGGCCCGGGTGCCACGGTGCGGCATCCTCCGGCGTGGCTACCGGCTTCGGGCTGGGCTTGCCGTGCGGCAACTTCACAGCGGGGTCACGGTAGAGCGCGGAGACCTCCAGGGTTACACCCAGTGCGGAAGCGACGGCCTTGGCGGCCTCGATGGCGTCCGCCCAGTCGAAGTTGCGCGGCTCGCTACGCATGCCCGGCGCGGTCGCGGCTCCTCCGACGACCAGGCCAAGGTGCCACGGCTGCTTCGGCGTGCCGCGGTGAAGACCACCGATCTCCTTGCCCGACGGCTTTTGCTTTGCCGACGGAATCGCGGAGGGAACGGTCCCCTTGGGGTGCGTGACCATGCCGAGCTCGAACACGCGCACCGACTCGGCTCCGCGCGCCGCGTTGCGCTGCGCGGTGTCAAGCAAGGTGTCCAGGATCGAAGTGCGCAAACTCGGCTGGGCATCCACGAGCGGGTTACGAAGCGTCACTACGTCGCGGCGCGGGTCCCCCTCGGGGATTCGGGCGCGGTCGTGAGCGTCACCAATGAACGGGTACGACCCGACCTCGATAAATCCGCGATCAGCGAGGGTCTGTGCAACCACTCGCCTGGCGGTCAAAGGCCGCGGTAGTCCGAGGCCCGCGCGCGCCTTGGGCAGGAGCGACTCGATGCGGTCGTAGCCGTCCAGGCGGGCGATTTCCTCAACGAGGTCGCACGCCTCACCAAGGTCGGGGCGCCAGCTCGGCGCATTAACCGAAAGTACTTCACCGTCGCGGGCGACCTCGCACCCGATCATTTCGAGTAGCTCGATAACGCGGTCGTCACCGTAGTCCACGCCGGTTAGGCGCGTAGGTTCGGTGAGCTTCATCGAAATCGGCTCGCGGGGCGCAACCTGATTCAGGTCGGAAGTCGCCGGATCCGCCGTTCCACCACCGTATTCAACCAGGAGGTCGACAACGCGTTGGGCGGCTACCGGCGCAAGCTGGGGGTCAACACCGCGTTCGAAACGCTTTGCCGCCTCGGACGGGATCTTATGGCGACGCGCGGCGCGCGCAATCGACACCTGGTCAAAGTGTGCGGCTTCTACCAGCACGTCCGTGGTGTCGTCTTCCACCTCGGAGTACTTACCGCCCATAACGCCGGCGAGGCCGAGGATGCGGCTGCCGCGCTCCCCTTCCGGCGAGTCGGTGATAAGCAGGTCTTCGGGGTCAAGCCCGCGTTCGACATCGTCCAAAGTCGTAAGCTTTTCGCCCTCACGTGCGCGGCGAACTACGATCGGTTCGGCTACGGCCTTCAGGTCGTACGCGTGCAGCGGCTGCCCCAGGTCGAGCATCACGAAGTTCGTGATGTCTACGGCCAGCGAGATTGAGCGCATTCCCATAGCTTCTAGGCGCTCGACCATCCAACGCGGTGTCGGCGCGGTCGGGTCGATACCGCGGACTTTGCGGGTAACGAAGCGGTCGCAACCGACACGGCCGTGGATTGGCGCGTCATCTTCAACCTCGACAACGAACCCATCTTCGGTCGGCTGGGGCGGCTTGTTCTGCAGGTTCTGCTCCAAACCCGGGTCGGTGAACGCCGCGCCCGTGGAATGGGAGTACTCGCGGGCAACGCCTCGCATCGAGAAACAGTAGCCACGATCCGGAGTTACGTTAATTTCAAGTAGCTCTTCGCCAAGCCCCAAGAACTCGATCAGGTCTTCACCAACGGCGGGAATCTTGTCCGCATCGTATTTTTCGTTGAGGACGATAATGCCCGCGTGCTCATCGGAAAGCCCCAGCTCGCGCTCGGAGCAAATCATGCCATCGGAGATGTGGCCGTAGGTTTTACGAGCCGAAATCTCGAAGTCGCCGGGCAGTACGGCGCCGGGCAGGACAACCGCAACATAGTCGCCCTCTTCGAAATTATGGGCGCCGCAAATGATTCCACGCGATGCTACGTCGGCTGGCTCTTTACCTTCGCCGGGCGCGTCGTTGTGAACACCCACGTCGACGCGGCAGTAGTTAATAGTCTTACCGTTGGTCTGCTTTTCGGGAACCTTCGACAGGACGCGGCCAACTACCAGCGGGCCCTGTACAGACGCGCGGTGGATGGTTTCTTCTTCCAGTCCAACTTTGACAAGGTCGGCAGCCAGAGTTTCGGCGTCGGTTCCGGGGCGGACCTCAACGTGGTCTTTAAGCCATGAGATAGGTACGTTTGGCATTTTTTAGTTTCCCTTCCCCCAAGTGCCGAACTGGAGCGAGAAGCGCTGGTCGCCCTCCACAATGTCGTGCATGTCCGCGATTTCGTGGCGCAACATGAGGGTACGCTCAATCCCCATGCCGAACGCGAAGCCCGTGTACTCGTCCGGGTCGATACCGCAGGCGCGCAAAACGTTCGGGTTCACCATGCCGCAGCCGCCCCACTCGATCCAACCGGGACCGCCCTTCTTTTGCGGGAACCACAGGTCCATTTCCGCTGACGGCTCGGTGAACGGGAAGAAGGACGGACGCAGGCGTGTCTTGGCTTCCGGCCCGAACATTGCCTTCGCGAAGTGGTCCAGCACGCCCTTCAGGTGAGCCATCGTGAGACCCTTGTCGACTGCAATGCCTTCAACCTGGTGGAACACCGGGGTGTGGGTCGCGTCCAACTCGTCGGAGCGGAACACCTTGCCCGGGACTGCAACGTAAAGCGGCAGGTCGCGCGAAAGCATGAGGCGCGCCTGCACGGGCGAAGTGTGGGTTCGCATCACGAGGTTCGCGTCGTCGGCCTCGTCACCACCAACGGTTGTGCCGTCAATGTAGAACGTGTCCTGCATCTGACGTGCCGGGTGGTCAATGTCAAAGTTCAAAGCGTCGAAGTTGAACCATTCGTGCTCGACCTCGGGGCCTTCCGCAACGTCCCAACCCATCGAGATAAAGAAGTCCGCGACCTCTTCCATAAGGATCTGCAACGGGTGACGCGCGCCTGCTACTTGACGTTCAACCGGCGCGGTTACATCCACGGTTTCCTGGACTAGAACGCGCGCTTCGTGTTCCGCGTCAAGGATTTCCTTGCGAGCCGCGAGCGCCTCGCTGATCGCCTTGCGGGCGGCTCCGACCGCTTTTCCGGCGGCGGCTCGATCCGGGCCGGGTAGCTGACCGATTGCGCGGTTCGCCAATACGACTGGCGCGGAGTCACCAAAGTGGACTCGTTTCGCCTCGTTCCACTGGTCCAGGTCAAGCGCGCCCTCAATGGCTTTCAGGGCATCTTGAATCACAGATTCCATCTGCGCAGAATCTAGCGGATTGACTTCCATATTCGTTTGCTCCCCTGACATATTTACATCTTTCGGCAGGCTTTAACGCCATCCAGGTTATCGCTTGCCCGCCACAGTTGTTGAATTCAGTCCCGATACTGAAATGGTGTAAGCCACCTTAAGGTGACATTTGCTCTAAACGGGACATAATTGGGTCATGACTGACCAAGACACGCAACCGGAGTTCAAAGAACCTAAGAAGTGGCGCGTCCATCACTTGATGCAGGCTAAGCGGGCGGGGCGGAAGCTCACGATGATTACCGCTTATGATGCGTTGACCGCGCCGATTTTTGAAGAAGCCGGCATGGACATGATTTTGGTGGGCGATTCTTACGGAAACGTGCAGCTCGGATACGGCTCCACTATTCCGGTAACTATTGAGGATATGGAACGTGCTACCGCTTCTGTTGCCCGCTCCGTTTCAAGGCCCCTGATTGTTGGCGACCTTCCGTTTGGAACCTATGAGCATTCGCCGCAGATTGCTTTTGAAAATGCGGCGCGCCTAATCCGCGTTGGCGCTAATGCCGTCAAGTTTGAGGGCGGTGCTGAGCTGGCTGACACCGTGAAGCTTCTGACCCAGTCGGGTATCCCCGTTGTGGGCCACCTTGGGTTTACACCCCAGTCGGAAAACGCGCTCGGCGGTCCGCGCATGCAGGGCCGCGGGGATGCGAAGCAAAAGATGATTGAGGACGCCCTCGCCCTGCAAGAGGCCGGCGCGATCGCGATTGTGCTTGAACTCGTTCCCGCTCCTGTAGCCACGGAGGTGACGGCCGCGCTTGATGTGCCAACAATCGGTATTGGTGCGGGCCCGCAAACTGACGGTCAGGTGCTGGTGTGGGCCGACATGGCTGGAATGAATGACTGGGTGCCGAGCTTCGTTAAGAAGTTCGCGGATGCTCGCGCCCTGCTGCGCTCCGCCGTGGAGGATTACCGCGATCAGGTTCAAGACGGCACCTTCCCCGGGCCTGAAAACTACAAGAGCAACTAACGCGCCCTCAATACGCAAAATACAATTGGCTTAACTTTAGAATCGAATGAACTTATGACTTCTACCGAAAAACTCGCATTGCGCGCACCGCTTGGAAACACCAAGCCGGGCATCATTTCACCTAAACGGAGCGTTCCCGCACACATTGAACGCCCCGAATACTTGTTTCATGATGGCCCGGAGGTCGTTACAACGTCTGACGTGAAGCCGCCCGAGGTCATCGAAAAGATCAGGCGGGCAGGCAAGATCGCGGCCGGCGCCCTCTACGCCGCTGGGGAGGCCGCAAAGCCGGGCGTGACCACCGACGAGTTGGATGCGATCGTGCACGACTACATTGTGTCTCACGGCGCATACCCGTCCACACTGGACTACATGGGCTACCCGAAGTCTTGCTGCACGTCCGTAAACGAAGTGATTTGCCACGGGATTCCTGACTCGCGTCCGCTTGAAGATGGCGACATTTTGAACATCGACGTGACCGCGTACATTGACGGCGTGCACGGCGACACGTGCGCAATGTTCATGGTCGGTGACGTGGACGAGGAGTCGCGCCTGCTGTCTGAACGCACCAAAAACGCGATGATGCGCGGCATTAAAGCGATCGCACCGGGACGTGAAATCAACGTGATTGGCCACGTGATCGAACGCTACGCGAAGCGTTTTGACTACGGGGTTGTCCGCGACTACACGGGCCACGGGGTTGGCGAAGCGTTCCACTCCGGCCTCATAATCCCCCACTACGACACTCCCCGCGCGTCCACGATCATGGAGCCGGGAATGGTATTCACGGTTGAACCCATGCTCACGCTCGGTGGTATTGACTGGGATCAGTGGGACGATAATTGGACCGTTACCACAAAGGATAGGTCTCGTACTGCCCAGTGGGAGCACACTATAGTTGTTACCGAGGACGGTGCTGAGATTCTCACGCAGCCGTGAGGGGCTCGTCCACAGGAGAACACCATGTCGGAAAATTTGGCTTTTGGAATTGATATTGGCGGCTCGGGAATCAAGGGAGCAATCGTTGACCTTGATACCGGACAGTTCGCGACCGACCGGGTTAGGATCCCCACCCCGCAGCCGTCAACTCCCGAAGCTGTTGCCGACACGTGCAGGGAACTGATCGACCAGTTTGACCTGCCTAAAGACATGCCTATCGGCATCACGTTTCCCGCACCGGTTTCACGCAACATCGTCCTATTCATCGCGAACCTTGACGAATCGTGGAAGGGCGTTGACGTTGCCGAACTAATGGAGCGCAAGCTCGGCCGTAAGGTTTACGCCGTGAATGACGCTGATGCCGCCGGCTACGCCGAGGTCGTTTACGGGGCGGCTAAGGGCGTTGACGGCCTCGTCATCGTAACAACGCTAGGAACCGGCATTGGGTCGGCAATGATCTACAACGGTCAACTCCAACCCAACACCGAGCTTGGCCACCTAGAGATTGACGGTAAGGACGCGGAACACCGCGCGTCCTCCGGCGTTCGCGAAAAGAAGGGCTGGACGTTCGAAAAGTGGGCTAAGAAGCTCCAGAAGTTCTACTCGCACGTAGAAATGCTGTTCACCCCGGACCTGTTCGTTGTAGGCGGTGGCGTCTCCAAGAAGCACGACAAGTTCCTGCCCCTACTCGACCTGAACGCACCCATCGTTCCCGCTCAACTACTAAACAGTGCGGGCATCGTGGGAGCCGCCGCCCTCGCGAAAAAATACTGCGAAAACTGCAAGTAACCTAACACCAGAACTGTCGCGGTTCCGCCCCCCAGCGGAGCCGCGATAGCGTTACCGTCCCCGCTCCGCCCATTTTGATAGTCTTTCGAACTCTCCGCCCGCAGAGCAGAGGTCGCGATATGCTCCCTGCTCAACTACGTGTCCATCCTTCATTACAAGAATTTGATCAACCTCTCGGAGCGCCTCGGGACGGTGACTAATGACGATGACGGTAGTTCCCTTGGGCCTCTCTCGGATGACGTCGCGGTATATGGCAGCTTCAGTAACTGCATCTACTGCGGATGTCGGTTCGTCGAGAATCCACACAGGCGATTGCGACAGGAAGGTCCGGGCAATTACTAGCCGTTGCCACTGCCCTCCCGAGAGCCCTTCGCCTCGCCACTGAGAGCCAAGCATCGTTTGCGTGCCATTAGGCAGGGAGCTCACAAAATCCCACGCTCTCGCGCGAATAAGACCTTCCCGGACCACGTCGTCATCAAGCTTCCGCGTTGGGTCAACAAAATCTCGAAGTTTTACCTCGAATCGCGTGTAATCTTGAAAGACTAAAGACGACGAATCGCGCAGTGTCGCTATATCGGATGTATTCCCGAACGAACCCGTGTAACGAACCTGTCCCGAATCGGGACTTGTGATTCCAGCAATCAGCTTCACTAACGATGTCTTGCCTGATCCATTTTCCCCTACTAAGGCCACCATGCTTCCTGGAGAAAACGTGCATGTAACGCGACTCAGCGCAGGTGACTTTTTGGCACTCGAGCCCCCTTCGTTCTCGCCCGAACCTGGATAGGTAAAGGTAACGTCGTCTACCTCAATTCCAATTGGACTGTCGAGAACTCCACGGCGACCAGACAAATGCAACGATTCCAGTGTCTTCTTATATGCAATCACGAGTGGCGTAGAAGCCATTAGCTCACCAAACGCGGCACCGACACTACGCGTGACAGACAAACCAGAGACGATTCCGAGCATCGCGGCCGCTATACCTTCTGGACCTATCCCAGAACCAGCTACAGTCCAGATTGATACCAGGGCAAGCAAGAATACGACAGTGCTAGCTATCAGTGACAGACGTAAGGAGGCGCGAGGTACCTTATTCCATAACAGCGCGAACTTCTGTTGCGTTTCAGACACCTCTTCGGCAATGCCGAATCCCCCGTGAGCCTTCGCGAGCTCGGTTGAAGAGGGAGCGAAATCTTGAAGTTGATCAAGGTAATCTATCCGCCGACCAACTGCACTGACCTCTTGCCAAACTTCGTTCTCCACGCCTGCAACCCGCGAATATGCAATCAAATCGGGAATGAGTGCCAGAGAAATCAGCACCGCTGCGATAGGGCTAATGCCCCATAGAGAAATTGCTAAGAGGATCATGGAAACAAGAGCACTGACCACAGTGATTGTCGAAGTCGCCTGCCAAGCAACATTGAAGGGAATCGCTTCACGAGCGGCTCGAGCTTTAATCATAAAGTCGTTGTCAAGCGTCTGTTCAGGCGAAATATCCGACATTGCTTTAGAAAACTCAGCACCGTACCTGGTACGTAGTTGCATCTGCAAAATCCGACTCAAACTACTGTATAAGCTCGATCCGAAACCAAGTAACGTAGCGGAAAAAGCAACCACGGCGGACACAACCAGAAGACGCGCCCCCGCCTCCCCAGGTGCGAACTCCCCCGCAAATCGAATCGACCAGACCTGCAAGGAGGGGACTGCCATCATCGAAAGACAGGCTAACCAGGTAGCGCCCGTTAGAACTGGAAACTTCCCGAACGAATCAACTGTCGCCCACCAACCCGTGAAGGCAGTAACTCGGAGGCTAACACGACTGTTTGTACTCCTCATACTCTTTACCCCCTCGATGCATGCACAAGCCCTTTAAGTCCACTCCTGCGATAAGAGATTTCACGAGCTAGATTCGTTCAAGATTCCGCTCACAACCACTACCCTATAACCCCGCTATAGCCAGAAAAACATTGAAGCCGCATGAGGACTCAACTCCTCATGCGGCTTCAACAAATATGCGCGTAAGCAGTGAACTAGCCACGCTGCACGAATTAAGCGGTGGCGTAGTCGCGCGCTAGCAACGCTGCACTAGCCGCGCAGGCCAACGGTGGCCTTCTGGACCTTCGCGAGCTCGTTAAGCATTGCGGTTGCGGACTGTGAAACGATCTGCGGCGGGTTGTACTTGCCGTCCTTAATGTCGTTGAAGACGAACGGGAGGGCGACCTGTTCCATGATTGGAATCATCTTCACGGTGGTGACAACCTGCTTCAGCATCTGGGTTGCGCGCAGACCACCGGAGACGCCGCCGTAAGAGACGAAGCCGACCGGCTTGTAGGACCATTCGTCGTAGAGGTAATCAATCGCGTTCTTCAGCGGCGCGTTGAAGCCGAAGTTGTACTCCGGCATTACGAATACAATCGCGTCACTATTTTCAATGATGTTCGCCCAGTTCTTCGTGTATTCGTACTGGTAATCATGCATACGCGGGTGGTTCGGCTCGTTCATCATCGGCAGGTCAAGCTCGCGAAGGTCAGCAACCTGTACTTCGAAGTCGCCGTGTTCCTTGGCTGCTTCTGCGAACCACTCGCCAACGAATCCGCCCACTCGCTTGGGGCGCGTACTTGCAATAATTACCTGAAGAACTGGCTTAGACATTGAGATTCCTCTCTGTAGATAACGATCGTTCCAACCGAGCAAACACTACAGGGGGCAAAAATATTCCGAGACATGCACCACAAGGCGGCACTTTAGTGCGGAATGTCGGAGAAGACGGCCTATAAGCCGGATTCTGTTCCGGGAAGCGTTACCGCGTCCCTTCGATGGTCATCTATCTCGAACCGCCGTTGCCGGCGGCTTCTAGCAACCTACCCGCACGCGTCGGACGGACAGCCCTGCGTGCTGCTTGGTCTTGCTCCCGGTGGGGTTTTCCATGCCGGTTCAGTCACCTGTTCCGCGGTGGTCTCTTACACCACCTTTGCACCCTTACCCGTGACGGGCGGTTTGTTTTCTGTGGCACTATCCCGCGGGTCACCCCGGGTGGCTGTTAGCCACCACCGTGTCCTGTGGAGTCCGGACGTTCCTCGACAATGTCGCGACCATCCAGCCGTCTTCTCCGGCCTCCAATCCTACACTCCCTGGCCGAACCGATACAGTTGGACCATGCTCGTACTGTTACCGCCTTCCGAAGGTAAAACTCCAGCCGAAACTGACACTCCTTTCGACTTGTCTAGAGTCGAGCCGTTTTCCGGTGAGCTTGAAGGCCCGCGCAGTCTCGTCCTCGAAAATTTGATTGAAGTTTCTGGACGCGACGACGCTTTGGAAGTTTTGAAAGTCGGCAAGACTATTGCGTATGAAGTGCGGGCAAACCGTACTTTGCCAGCTGCGAATGTGGCGCCCGCATACCAAATTTATTCCGGTGTTCTTTTTGAAGCCGGTGAAATTAATAGACGAGGGCGGGCCTACGAACCCTCGGAAAACTTTGAGGTGCTGGTTCAGTCGGCCCTGTTCGGGGTCGTGGATTTGGCGTCACAGATTCCGGCGTACCGGCTGTCGATGGATACGAAGCTCGGTGAACTGGGGAACTTGGGGACGTGGTGGAAGAAGCAGCTCGGTGAACTCATGGACGGTAAGGCCCGCCACCGTATTGTTGTGGACGGGCGTTCGGGCGCGTACCAAAAGGCGTGGCCCGGCGTGAGCGGCGAGCACGACCTGATTCGAGTAAACGCCGTGCGCGTACGGAATGGGAAGCGGTCCGTGGTTTCGCATAACGCGAAGCGCTACCGCGGCATACTGGCTGGCGCACTTATGGACCGGGCAGGCGAGGTCGAAGACTCAATCGACTTTGTTGTCGACACCGCGCGGTCGTTGAAAGACCACGCCGATTTCAGCGACGTGGAAGTCCACCAAAAGAACGGCTACCTAGAGCTCGTCCTAGTCACCGCGTAGCCGCCCGGCTTACACCAGCGCGCAAGCCGCCCACCAGTCGCCCCGCGGCCGCGCACCACGCAGCACCCTTCGCTCGCATTAACACGCGGCTGTAGGCGGGCCCGCGAGAGCTAAGCGCCGCCAGGCTTGCCCTAAAGGGCTTATTCGGTCTTGATGATGATGGCGTCGAGTTCTTCTGACACGAGTACTTCATCGGCCGCGAGCATCGCGATGTCGTGCCATTCGGATTCGGGTAGCGACACGGTCATGCCCATGATTTGACGCCCCTTGGCTTCCAGCACGCCCAGGCCACCGGTGCGCGAGCGGCAGTACTCGTATTCGTCGATCAGTTCACCGTCGATTTCGCCGGATAGCTGGTCGCGCTTGGCTTGCTTTTCTTGCAGCTCGTCCTCCACGTCGCCCATGGCTTCGTGGAACTGTGCTTGGGATTTTTCTTCGTCCGCACCAACCGCTTCGATTTGGCGTTCGAGTTCGGCAACCTTTTCTTTTGCGCCCTCCCAAACGTCCATGACTTCAAGTAGTTCGTTTTCGAGGACGTCGCGGCGCCGTGCCATCTGGTTCAGTTCGTGCTGCATGGCTTGCAGGTCTTTGTGCGTGCCTTTGCCCGCCGCGAGTCGTTCGCTCATGACGTCTTGGCGTGATACGAGCCGCTCCAGGTCGTGCTCGACTCGTTTCACGTCGCGTTGCGTGTCGTTGGCGTGGGAACGCGCGGTGACTGTGGCGCGTTGTAAATCGTTTTTGCGGCCCGCTAGGGCTTCCATGGTCTTTACGGCCGGGTGCTTCCTGCGCGCAGCTTTGAGCTGCAGGATCCGAGTATCAATCTGCTGGAGTTCTAGTAACTTCGCCTGATCTTCCCTGGATGCCTTCACTTCGCCACTCTTTCGTTTTCGGTATTTAACTGGCTCAATTCTAAGGTGTGGGTGCCCTATCCCAAAGTGGGACGGTGATCTATCCACGGTTCGGTGACTGTTCGCGAGATATCTACTTGAACTTCCACGCCGTCATCTTCAGCTGCTGCTTCTAGGTCGTCCGCCAAGTGTGGTAGCCATAGCCATTCTGTTGCCCAGTGTGATCCGGATATGAGGGCGGGCTTGCCGCGCTCCAGGTGTTCGGATGCCGGATGGTGGCGCAGGTCGGCGGTGACGTACACGTCTGCTTGTACCTCTCGGGCTCGGTCTAGGAAGGAGTCTCCCGAACCGCCGGAAACCGCAACGGTTTCGACTACCGTCGCGAGGTCCTCCCCCGCTGGCGTTCCGATGAAGATTCCGTGCGGCCCCGCGGGCAACGCATTAGCAACGACGTTTGCAAACTGGTCGAGCGTCATCGGTTCGGCAAGCTTTCCGACCCGCCCCAAACCCCGCGGGTTTCCAGATGCGTCCTCGTCGACGATGTCAAAAGGTTCCCCATCGATTCCGCATGCCTTTGCGAGCGCCCAGGCAACCCCGCGCGTGGCGGCGTCAGCATTCGTGTGAGCGTTCAGAAGGGCAACGTCATTCTTGATGAGGTCGTGCACGATCCGGCCCTTGCAGTCCAGGCGGGACACAAAGTTCGTACCGCGCAAGAACAGCGGATGGTGAGTAATCATGAGGTCGTATTCGCCCTCAATCGCCTGTCGAACGGTGGCTTCCACGGGGTCGACAGCCAGGAGAATTTTACGAACGGGTTGTTCGGGGTCGCCAACAATGAGGCCGTTCTTGTCCCACGATTCCTGCAGGTGCTTCGGGTAGCGGGACTCCATTTGGTCCATGATTTGCGAAACAGTCCAGTTACTCATGCTTTGAGCTTACAAGCAACGACGGACATTAACACGCCTGGCACCGTCTTTGACCGGTAGAATGGGGAAAAGGATTTCGGAGGACGGCAATGACCCGGCATCACGTAGTAATCATCGGTTCAGGATTTGGCGGCCTCTTTGCCGCGCAGGCGCTTAGAAAATCTAAAGTCAAAATCACGCTGATCGCCCAGACTAACCATCACCTTTTCCAGCCGCTCCTGTATCAAGTTGCGACGGGTATTTTGTCGTCTGGAGAGATCGCGCCGGCAACTCGCGAAGTCCTGCAAAAGCAGAAGAATGTGCAGGTGTTGCTCGGCACGGTAGATGACATTGATGTCGAGGCGAAGGTCGTGCACTGGCAGAACAACGGGCGCTACCAGCAGACTTCGTACGACACTTTGATTGTCGCGGCGGGCGCGGGACAGTCTTACTTTGGCAACGATCATTTCGCCACCTACGCGCCGGGTATGAAGACGATTGATGACGCTTTGGAACTGCGTGCACGTATCTTCGGCGCATTTGAACTTGCAGAGATTGAGGACGATCCCGAAGAGATCCGGCGCCTACTCACTTTTGTAGTCGTCGGTGCCGGCCCGACGGGCGTGGAGATGGCGGGTCAGATCCGCGAGCTCGCGAACGACACGTTCCGCGGTGAGTACCGCAGTTTTGACCCTGAGGACGCGCGCGTCATCCTTGCTGACGGAGTGGATCTGCCGCTTTCGCAGTTTGGTGAGAAGCTCGGCAAGCGCACTAAGCATTCGCTTGAAAAGTTAGGCGTGGAGGTCCGCACAAATACGCTCGTTACCGACATTGATGACCGCACCGTGACCATGCGCAGCAAGGACGGTACGGAGGAAGTTGTTCCGTGCGTTTGCAAGGTTTGGGCCGCCGGCGTGCAGGCAAATCCCCTTGGAAAGAAGTTGACCGATCAGGTCGGTGCGAAGGTGGATAGAAGCGGACGCGTGCTTGTCAACGACAATTTGACTCTTCCAGGCCGTGAGGACGTCTTTGCGATCGGCGACCTGATGGCTTACAAGGACGTGCCCGGTGTCGCTCAGGGCGCTATTCAATCCGCGAAGTTTGTCGCTGACCTCATTGACGCGCGGGTTTCGGGGCGAAAGCCAAAGAAGACGGTATTTGAGTACAAAGACAAGGGCTCTATGGCGACCATTGCGAAATATGAGGCCGTAGTGTCGATTGGCAACCTGAAGATGGACGGTTTCACCGCCTGGTCAGCCTGGCTGTTCTTGCATCTGCTTTACATTGCCGGTTTTAAGAATCAGGTTGCGACACTCTTGCGCTGGTTTATCGCTTTTGTGTCAAACAACCGCTCTGCGCGGACCACTACTAATCAGCAGATGGTTGCACGCCTAGCACTAAAGAAGCTCGGCAAAGACGCTTCCAGCCGGTTGCTTGCCGGTCTTGAAAATGTCCACGGCGAGCTGGACGCAAAACGTCGCAAACCCATGCGCCCAAGCGAGAGATCCTAGTATCTGCATCAAGTACGG
>JAUNLF010000018.1 GCA_030532405.1 Actinomycetaceae bacterium
GCTCTGATCTTTACGGCCCATTTTGCGTAGCCTGAGCGTAGTTCTTCGTAGTATGAAGCTATGAAGTTTGGAATGAGAAAACCATCGCTTAAAAAGTCTGTCAGCGCGCGCACAAAAGGCAGGGCCACTCGCGCCGCGAAACGCGCAATCAACCCGCTTTACGGCAAGAAGGGCATGGGCTACATCAGGGACCCGAAGCGCGCCATTAAGAACGCGATCTACAAGCGCACCACCTTCAGCGCTTGGGACCTGTTCAAGTAAGCCGATGACCGTCCTCGAACTGTGCATTCAAGACCTCGCTGGCGTCCAAACCGCCCATGATGCCGGCTTCGACCGGGTCGAGCTTTGCCGCGACCTGTCCGTCGGCGGCCTCACACCCGGCGACGAGCTAATCGCGCAAGCACTAGAAGTCGGTATAGACATCCAGGTGCTGATCCGCCCTCGGGCCGGAAATTTCGCGCATTCTAAAGAGGAAATATCCAAAATCGTCAGCGACATAAAACGTATAAAAAATGCGCACGAGGACGTGTCTGTAAACCTTGGTTTCGTCGTCGGAGCACTGTTGCCGAATGGGCGGGTAAACGTCGACGCGGCACGCCGATTCCGTAGCGCTGCTGGTTCAAGCCCACTCACGTTCCACCGCGCGTTTGATGAAACTCCCGACGTGTTCCAGGCCCTCGACGAGCTACTGGAACTGGGGTACGACAGGATCCTCACCACGGGCGGCAACGGGGCAGTCGCCGACCCCACGCGGCTGCGCGAACTGCAAGAGCATGCGCAAGACGCCCTCACAATCCTCGCATCAGGCGGACTACGATCCCACAACGTCGCGCAAATCGTACGGCAGTCGCAAGCACGCGAGGTCCACATGCGAGCCCCCGGGCCGAGGGGTACAACAGATCCCATCGAAGCGCGCAAGATTGTGCAGGCAATGCAACAACGCGAAACGCGCTAGGTCGTTCACGATGATTTAACTTTCTCCTTCCCTTGCCATCACCTGGACGTGATTGTGTAGGCCCCGTACACCTAGGTGACGTGAGCCCTCCGCACCGGAGGGCTACAAGAAGGAGAAAACATGCGACTAGCTCGCGCATCCATTGCTGGCCTGGCCGGCCTAGGACTGGTTGCAGTCCTGCCCGTGCCAGCCCTGGCGGCGCCGGACGGGCCCGGTGTCGTCATCAACGAGATCGTCTACGGAGACAACCTAGTTCCCGGAACCCCTGACTCCATCGAACTCTACAACGCCGGCGATGAGGTCGTAGACCTAACCGGCTGGTCGCTCCACGACAACAAGGATCAACCTGGTGAGGGTGACCTGACTGGGACGATTGACCCCGGCGAATACAAGGTCTTTGCCGAAGACGTGGACTTCACGTTCGGCCTGGGCAAGGGAGACGCGGTGCGCCTTATGAATGGCACGGACGAGGTCGACTCCTACACCTACGAAGTTAACGCCACGGAGAACTGGTCGCGTTGCCCCGACGGCACCGGCGATTTTGCGCAGGGCACCAAACAAACCCTTGGCCAAAAAAACGACTGCACACCCCTGCCCGAGCCTGAACCGGAACCCGCCCCGGTAGCCAGGCTTGTACTGAACGAGATTGACTCCTCGCCCTCCGACTGGATCGAATTTGTAAATCCAGGTGAGCAGGATCTGAACATTTCAGGTTATGAAATCCGCGATGATAGTGACGATCACCGCTGGCAGTTCCCCGAAGGGGCCGTTATCGAGGGTGGCAAATACCTGGTCGTAGACTCCACGACGGAGGGTCTGGTTTACAACGACCAGACCGGCGAGCTTGCAACGGGAACTTTTGAGTCTGCGATCGGCATCGGCTCCAGTGACATGATCCGCGTGTACAACCCTGAAGGCACGATGATCGACTCCGCGAAGTGGACCGCCCACGCCGCTATTGACGGTGATGAAGTTGCGGCGACAATCTCGCGTTGCCCCGACGTGACCGGTAAGTTCCAGATCGGCAACGCAACCCGCGGAAAGCCGAATACGTGCCCCAAGCCCGCCGTTGTTATCAACGAGGTCGAGACCAATGGTGACACTACCGACTGGGTAGAGATCATGAACATTGGTGACACTGACGTCGACATTTCGGGCTGGTACATGTACGACGACGGTGGCGAGAGTCGCGCCGACGCCGTGACGCCGGTTGCTGAAGGCACCATCTTGAAGCCGGGCGAACTGTTCGTATTCGACCAGAACACCCACTTCACCTTCGGCCTTGGAAAGAATGACGTCGCCTCCGTTTACACGGAATACGGCCTGCTAGTAGCCGAGCAGGGTACGGGCAAGGACCACGCCGCCGGCTCCCTGTCCCGCTGCCCAGACGGTACCGGTGAGTTCGAGGACGTAGCAGTGACGACTAAGGGAAAGCCGAACTCGTGCGGTAACCCCGTTGTCCTGAACGAGATTGAATCCAAAGACGCCGGGGAAGGCCCCGACTGGATCGAACTGGCCAATCCGCTGACTGATGAGCCGCTAGACATCTCCGGCCTTGTTATTCGTGACGAAGAGGACGATTCTGAATACGTCGTAGCGGATGGCACCGTGATTGAGGCCGGTGGCTACCTGGTGATTGACGACCTCGGATTCGGCCTTGGTGGTTCGGATTCGGTGCGTATCTTTGATGGCGACAAGATGGTTCAGGACCACAGCTGGACTGAGCACGCGGGCCAGACTTACGGGCGTTGCCCCGATGTGACTGGCGATTTTGCGAATACTCGCAAGCCCACGCCGGGTGCGCGTAACTCTTGCGATGGCATCCCGGATCTGCTTCCTTCTAAGGCCACCTCAGAGCCAGTCGTAGTTGATAAGACTCAGATGTTCCAGGGTGACTCTTCCGGCTTGGACTTTGCCGATGGGTTCTTGTGGGCAGTGGATAATGGCACCGCGACGTTCTGGAAGCTGGTTCCGCAGGCCGATGGGACCGTGAAGTTCGCAGACGGTTGGGAGCAGGGCAAGCGTGCCCGTTTCATGAAGGATGCGGATAACCCGAACGCGGCAGGCCCAGACGCGGAGGGTATCACCATGGCCGGTGATGGACACATTTATATTGCTTCCGAGCGCGACAACTCCAACAAGGGAGTCAACTACAACGTGATCTTGCAGATCGACCCGAATGCGGCGGGCCCTGACGTGGTTGCGTCGGCCGAGTGGGATCTGACGAGCCTGCTACCGTCGGTCAACGCGAACACGGGTATTGAGGCTATCGAGTGGATTCCGAACGCGGATGCCCGCGGCCTACTGTTTGATGATTCCACCGGTAAGGCGTACGACCCGGCAGACTACCCGGGCGCTGTAGCTGACGGCGTGTTTGTTGTGGCCTTGGAAGACGGCGGTAAGGTTTACGCGTTCGTCCTAACTGATGAAGGCCCGGTCCTGCTGACGTCCTACGACTCCTTTATTGGGGGCGCGATGGGCCTTGATTACAGTCGAAAGACTCTGCGTGTCGCAGCGGATAACGGCTATAACGGAGTGACTGCGGAAATCTTCTTCGACGGCACATCAAGCCCCCGTGTGGTCCACTATGAGCGTCCCGCGGGCATGCCGAACCTGAACAATGAGGGCTACGCTGAGTCCGACTGTGTTGACGGCAGTGCGTTCGCGTGGTTCTTCGCAGATGGTGAAGAGCCCGCGGCTCTGCGCGTAGTTTCGATCTCGTGTGACGAGGACGAGCCGGGCGCCGACGAGCCTGCTCCGTCCGAGCCGGGTGCTTCCACTGATCCTGATGACACGAATGGTCAGGATGATGACGCTAAGGAGCCTGGCGATGATCAGCCCGCCACTGACAAGCCGACCGAGAAGCCTGCTACTGGAAAGCCGAACGGCTCGCTAGCTAAGACGGGTATCGAGGTTACTGGCCTAGCTGGACTTGCCGGCCTGCTCCTGCTTGCTGGCGCAACGGCCGTTAGGACTAAGCGCGCGAACTCCTAATCTGATCGCCTAATCCTGCGGGCCCGGGTTTACAACCTGGGCCCGCAGATTGTTTATTTCCAGCGTTTTTGGGCGCGAACTTTCGTGTCTGCAAGTAGCACAGGCCTTGCAAAACGGCAACGGGACCCTTGCAGAACGGCAGTGAAGGTGCTGCAAAACGGCAACGCAAGCATTGCAGAACGGCGACGGGACCCTTGCAAAACGGCAATAGGATGGGATAAATTCGCTAAATGGCAACGAATTTAGTGAGGCGCAATGCCCTCGGCTTAGCTGAAGAGATCTTGAATGACACCCCGGTTTTGTCTGTGTCTGGCGCGCGTCAAGTGGGTAAGAGCACCCTCGTTGCCATGCTGCTAAAAGACCGTCCTTCAAAGCTCGTAAATCTGGATGTTTCTAACGCGTTGTCGTCTGCAAAGGCTGATCCGGATGGCTTTGTTCGTCAGTTTCCTGACGGCACGCTCGCAATTGATGAGATACAACGCGCCCCGGAACTGTTCCGGGCGTTAAAGGGCGCATTGGAGGAGGACCGTCGCCCGGGGCGTTTTGTGATCACGGGGTCCTCAAATTTGTTGAACCTCAAGGGGGCTGAAGAGTCGCTTGCAGGTAGGGCTGAAACCTTGCACCTTCGTGGGCTGAGCCGCGGGGAGCGCGCCCAAAGGCGTGAGGACTTCGCCAGGTTCGTTTGGAACTTACAAGACTCCGAAGTACCCGATATTTCGTATATTGAGGACGTGTCTCGCGGTGAGTATCTAGAGATGCTCACGCGGGTAAGTTTCCCCGAGGTTGCCGATGCTACCGAACGTCGTCGTGACCGGTGGGTGGATGCTTATGTTGAACGTGTGCTAACCAAGGACGCTAGCGCGCTGTTTGGTGTTCAATATCCCGACCGTTTAAGTGCTTTAACTCGAACCCTTGCCGCGATGGGCACGAGTGAGTTTGTTGCGGCGAAGTTCGCTAACCGACTGGATGTGCCCGCCCGCTCGCTCCCGGGCTATTTGGATGCTCTGCGTTCCGTTTTCCTGATTGACGCTCTGCCGGCGTGGGGGACAAATCTTGGTAAACGAGCAATCTCGAAACCCAAGGTGTTTCTAAGCGATCCGGGAGTTGCGGCATCCCTAACAGGGGTTGATGCGCCCTCGTTGGAAGATCAAATTGCGAGCGTGTTTACGGGTGGCCTGTTGGAATCGTTTGTTGCCACTGAGCTTTTGAAACAGCATACGTGGTCGGACGTGAGTTTCAGGCTGTTCCATTTCAGGACTTCCACGGGTAAAGAAGTGGATTTGGTCCTAGAGAACCGTCGCCGCGAAATTGTCGGTATTGAAGTTAAGGCGTCGACATCTATTGGTGCGCGAGATTTCAACGGTTTGAAAGCGCTGAAAGACATCGCGGCGGAGAAGTTCCACGCGGGTATCGTCCTCTACACGGGGCGCGATGTCCTTCCGATGGGGGAGCGATTGTGGGCCATGCCGATCTCCACCCTGTGGAATGTGTGAGTCCAGATTAGGGCACTAGACGGCCTTTTGCGTCGCGCCTTTTGTGCATGAGGGCGTGCTTTGCGGGCTTGCTGAAGAGTCTTCTGCATCTCGTTGCCTTAGACCTACTGTATATGTACTACTATGTACAGTAGGAGGTGTTTATGGATGTTGTAGTCAGCAATGCG
This sequence comes from Actinomycetaceae bacterium, assembly GCA_030532405.1. Classification (GTDB taxonomy): domain Bacteria; phylum Actinomycetota; class Actinomycetes; order Actinomycetales; family Actinomycetaceae; genus Gleimia. The sequence goes on from JAUNLF010000018.1 coordinate 5,610, forward strand.
AGTCCTGATCCGATTTACCTGCAGATCAAGGATCAGTTGAAGGTAGCAATCATAAATGGACAACTTGCGCCCGGCGAGAAGTTGCCTTCTATCCGTCGATTAGCTTCGCAACTGCGCGTATCGGTGATTACTACGAAGCGGGCGTATGACGAGCTTGAACGTGAAGGCTTTATCGACTCAATGCAGGGGCGCGGTAGCTTTGTGGCCTCAAAAAGTACGGAACTGTTGCAAGAAGAAAACCGTAAGCAGATTGAAGAACTGTTGAAAAAGGTCCTCGAACTCGCTCCGGCTGCTGGATTGAACCTCGAAGAACTGAAGGAACTTGTTGGCTTGTTAGGGGGAACTGATGAATAGTATTGAAGTCTCTGGCGTGGTAAAGCATTATCTAGGGTTCACTCTAGGTCCTCTTGACCTCAACGTTCCACAGGGGACAATTGTTGGATTCGTTGGAGAAAACGGTGCAGGAAAATCCACCACTTTGCGAGCAATCCTCGGTTTGACCCGCGTTGATGCCGGCGATATTCGTCTACTGGGTGAGCCAGCCGGCCCCGAATATCCGCGGGTGCGCGAGCGCATTGGCGTAGTCTTTGACGATCTCAGTTTGCCCGCAAGCTTTACGGTGGGCCACGCAGGCGAGTTTGGCCGGCGCATGATGCAGAACTGCTGATCTTTGACGAAGCCACAAGTGGTTTGGATCCCCGTTGGCCTTGTCGCGTTAGGCGCTCTGGCCGTTTATATGAATGAGATTATTATTTTCCCACTCCTATTTAGCGTTGTAGGCATGCTCTATTTTACGGCGGTATTCGCTCGTGATGCGGAGTCCGGGGTTAACCGCACTATTCTTGCCGGACCCGTTAGCAGGAACGCCCTCGTTTATCTAAATTATCTGGTAACCATTGTTATTGGGGTGGTTGCATTTCTAGTTGATGCGCTCGTGGGCAAGTTTATGGGTGCAATGATGTGGGAGGACGTGCTTGCTTTCGCTTTGCTCAGCTTTGCAGGCGCAGTACTACTTGTGATTATCCAGCTGCCCCTGTTTTACAGGTTTGGACCTGAAAAAGCGAAGTTGTTCCTGGTCGCGGTATTTGTTCTGATTTTTGCATCCTCATCGTTCATTGGTGACTACAAGGAGCAAATCGCGCAGTGGTTTGCGGATATTCACGCGTTTTCGTCAGTGGCGATTTCGGGGATCGTGCTGGGTGTCGTCCTCGTCTTCACGGGTGTGTCACTGGTGGTTAGTCGAAAGATAGTGGCGAGTAGGGAGTTTTGAGAGCGGCGGCCTCGACTTCTTCGGAGAGCCTGACTTGGCCGAGCGTGTACTGCAACGCGAATGTTGCGGCTCGCGCGACGGGGCGACGCCAGAACTCGTCAGAAAAACTGACGCGATTAGAATCAGCTGATCCGCCAAGCCCAAGCATGGTGCGAGCAGTGCTGGGAAGCAACGCGATTGCGCCTACCTTCAGCATGTCGTAGCCCCACTTCATCGGCACGTCCAGCGGAGGATTGTCTACCAGCAGATCGACAACATCTGCGGTGGCTGTCGAAAACTCCAGTTCAGGGCCGTAAGATGCGAGCGTCTTGTACAACTCCTCCACTGTTTGCGGCGGGTCAACAACGCCGAGCATCCGTGCTGAAATCGCAGTCTGCGCCACGTACGTATCGCATTCGGCGGGCGTTAGTGGTTTTGAACCAAACCGCTGGTGGGCGATGAGGAATGATTCGATTTCCGCGCAGTGAACCCACTTCAGCAAATGGGGGTCGGAGGCCGCATACGCACGCCCGTCAGGCAACCTGCCCTTAATGTAACCGTGGATGCGCCGAACGTGAGCAATCATTTCCTCCACGTCTACTTTGCGCGCAAAAGTCGTAGTCGCCACGTAATCTGCGGTGCGTTGCAGTCGCCCCCACGGGTCGTCCTGGTAGCCCGAATGACCGGCAACACCAGCCATCGCCAAGGGGTGGAGGCTTTGCAAAAGCAGGGCCCTAATCCCACCTATGTACATGGTTGGGGCGCCGTTCACCCGCGTAATCGGGTCAGCGTTGGTGAACCAACGCTCTCCAGGAGTGCGCCAGATCAGGTCGGCGCGTTCCTTCCGATCAGTTCCGGCAACCTTATCGCGGATCCGGTTGGCAAATGTTTCGCGGGCTTTGGAAAGCAACATGCTTCCAGTATGTCAAGGAAGTTGCCGCGTCACGATCCGACTTTTGGTTTACTGTTTCTCCTTACGCGCCGGTTTTGTACCATGGGAGGCGATCAAACAATAGGAAGGGAATCCTGATGAACTTCGACAGCATCAAGAACAAGGCAACCGAAGCTGCACGCAACGCGATGAACGATGAGGCCACCAGCGACTCCGTTCTAGACAAGGCCGCAAACGCAGCCTCGAAGGTAACCGGCGGCAAGCACGACGACAAAATCCAGAAGGCACGCGCCGAGGCCGACAAGCACGTCGGCAACGAACGCGCCAACTAACCGGACAACCGAATCGCCGGAGGCTGAAACAGCCCACCGGACTAACACGCTGGCGGCCTGCACACGCAGGCCGCCAGAACATTTGAAGTACGCCGTCAGGGCATCGCAACACAAGTGCCGTGTTTACACGACCCCGGCGGCTCTTAAAACCTCATACTCTCGAGCAACACGATCCTTCGCGTCCTCAAGGGCGCTCCTAGAAGCTTCCCCATCTATAAGCTCGGGGTTCCACATGCGCTCAGCTACCGCGAGGAACCTTGGGAACATCATGGACATCAGGTCATCAGTGTCCAAAATGAACTCGGACCAAAGACAGGTGTGCATGCCTTTCACCTGGCTCCTCTGAGTAATCGGCAAGTCTGCCGTAAGCACTGAATCCACCGTAATCGGGGGAACCATCCCCTTCTGTGGCAGTTCGCTGTCGGGGTCAATCCGATTTAGATAGAAGTAGCGTGCATCCGCATAAACCAGCGGGTTATTAATATCCTTGACGCGCTCCTCCGCGCGATCCTCATCCCACGCCATTATCAAGATATCCGGATCATCCGTAATGTCCGAAACCTCATCCCAAGCAACAAGTTCGCGTCCTCGACTACGCACTTCTTCCTTAGCAATATCCAAGAACCACGCCTGCAGGTGTTCAACCCGGTCAACGCCACGCAAGCGCAGCCAAGAATCAATATCCGGGTCGGACGCCCACTGCTGGTACGCACACTCGTCGCCCCCGACGTGAACCCACTTCGAAGGAATCAAATCCATAATTCGACGCAGGATAGTGCGTACAAATTCGGCCGCCTCATCCGTCGGCCAAAGCAGGTCGTTTCGCGCCGGCCACCACATGTGCTCGCGCATGGACCCCTCAGGTAAAGGCAGGCCCTCCGGCCGCCCCAAATGCGGGTACGCCCTGATAGCACTCATCATGTGGCCGGGCAGATCGACCTCCGGAATAATCTCAATCCCCAGCTCCGCGGCCTTAGCCGCCACCAGCCGAATTTCTTGATCCGTATAAAAACCATTCGACCATTTACCGGGCGCCTCATCCAGCGCGCGAGTAAGACTATCCCCATACAAGTTCGTATAGTCATCAAAACTTGGGCGAGGCAGGTACGCGCCGACCTCAGTCAGTAAAGGATACTCCGGAACCTCAAACCGCCATCCCGCGTCATTAGTCAGATGCCAATGGAACCGGTTAAAACCGTACCTGCCCGCAAGTTCCAGCGTTCGAATAATCGTCTGAGGGTCAAATCTCGTCCTCGCGGAATCAATCATGAACCCCCTCCAGTTGAATCTTTGAGGGCGATCCCCAATCGGTCCAACTAAAGGCTTCGGTAAAGACTGCATGTCGGTAATCATCCCTTGACTGCTCCAGCAACCATGCCCTGCGAAATCTTGTTCTGGATCAACACGAAAATGATGATCACAGGAATAGCAATCAAAGTCGCGCCCGCCATGACACCACCCCAGTCCGTAGCCTTCAGGCCCTGCTGGAACGACTGCAACCAAATCGGCAACGTAACAGCCGAATCTTTCGACAGAACGATGAGGGCGAGCGTGTACTCGTTCCACGCAAACAAGAAGCCAAACACCGAGGTCGCAACAATGCCCGGCACGAGTAGCGGCAGCGTGACGCGGCGGAACGCTCCCAGCCGAGTGCACCCATCAACCATCGCGGCTTCCTCAAGATCAATCGGAATGCCATCCACAAACCCGCGCATCATCCACGTAATAAACGGAACAATCGAACCGATGTAAAGGATAGACAGGCCAACGACCGAGTTCAGCAGCCCCCAACCGTCAAGCATGCGGTACTGCGAAATGAACAGTGCTTCCGCAGGAATCATCTGGACAATCAAGATAGAGATGATCATGATCGTGCGACCCCTGAAACGGAACCTAGACAGCGCCATGGCAGCCAAAATCGCGCCGGTGGCAGCGAACAAGACCGTCAAAGTTGCGGCGATCGCAGACGCCCTCAACGCGGTAAAGAAGTTCGCATTCAACGCGGTGACAAAGTTTTGCCAAGTGAACTCTTGAGGGAACAAGTGCGGAGGCCAAGACATCAGTTCGGACTCAGACTGGAAAGCAGAGTTAACCATCCAATAAACCGGAACCAGCCAAAGCAACGCCAAAATGAGGGCAATAAGATTTGACCACGGATGCTTACGGAATCGAGTGTCCGTATTCATTATTCAACGCCTCCCTGTCGGTACAGCATTTGCAAGTACTTAAACGTCATCACCAAAGTGAGCGCGAGGATCACCATTGCCAGTGCCGACGCGACCCCGTAGTTACCTTGAGCAATGCCGGTTTGGTAGACGTAAGTGCCAAGCAGGTTCGTTTCAGAAGCGATGCCACCCGCCTGTTGAAGAACATAAATCTGAGTAAAAACACGCAGGTCCCAAATGATCTGCAAAACACCGATCAACGAGATGACGGGGAAGATCATCGGCAGCTGGATACGAAGGATCTGCTCGCGCCACGACGCGCCATCAATTTGCGCCGCCTCAAGAATCTCGCCGGGAACCTGAGCTAAAGCCGCATAAATGGTGATCGTTACCAAAGGCATGGACGCCCAAATGATAACTCCGGAGGCAATCAGGTAGAACGTCCAGAAGTTTCCTCCCAACCAGTTGAAGTTGCGGAAACTCTCCAAACCAAGCGAGGTCAGCGTGTAGTTCAGCAAGCCCGAACGCGGGTCAACAAGCCACTGCCAAACGGTCAAAGAAGCCAGCGCGGGCATTGCCCACACAATGACCAAAGTCGTATTCAGAATCGTGCGGACCGTTTTCGTGATCCTTAGCATGAGCACAGCGAGCATAATGCCCACGCCCATCGTGATCCCTGCCGTCCACAGGCAGAAGAGGACGGACTTTACAAAAACTGTCCAAAAGTACGGGTCGGTCAGGATCTCTTTGTAATTTGCCAGTCCGGCCCACTCCACAGGAGCTCCGAACTGTTGCTCCAAGCCGAAGTGCTGGAACGACATGACAATCTGGCGGGCCAAGGGGTATCCCAAGGCAACTAGCACCATGATTATTCCCGGCGCAAGCAACATCCAGGGGGCTAGGGCCTTAAGGCTACGTTTCCCCTTGAGACGTCTCGGCTTTGCGGCAAGCTCCTCTTTTTTCGGTGGGAGGGGCCGAACTGGCGTATTACTCATGACCAACCTCGTTGGATCACTTATTCAAAGTGGAATCAAGTTCAGCGTCGAACGCGCTTGCAACCTGGTTTACGTCCTCACCCTTTGCGATGCGGGTGAAGAACTCGTTGAGCTCCGTAGCGCCGTAGTTGACGCCCCATTCAGGGCTGTTCGGAGTCAGCTTGGAATTGTTGATAATGTCCGCCGCGATGTCGCCGAACGGGCCCGAAACAGCGTCACCGTAAGAGGTGTTTCCGGGTACCCAGCCGTCAGCTGCGAGCTTCGTTTGGAAACCTTCCGAGAAGATGATTTCGAGGGCGGACTTAGCAAGCTCAGGGTAGGGAGCATTCTTCGCCATGGCGATGTTTGAACCGCCGGCGAAGGTAGCGCCCGGCTCGCCCGGAGTCTTGGACGGGATAGCGAACACGCCGACCTTGCCGTCGTCCCACATCTGCTGGTCAATCTTCACGCCAATGTTGCCGGTGCCGATCAGCATGCCGACCTTGCCTTCGTTGAAGTAGCGTTCGAAAGACTTTTGTCCCTGCTGCGAATCCAGGGCGTACTGGGTGCCTTCCTTAAAGACCTTCTGGGCGTTAGAAAGCGCTGCGATCGAGTCTGGCGACGAGGTCTTGCCCACCCACTTGTCGCCCTCCTGCTGCGCGTATTCGAATCCCTGTGCGAACAGGTAGGATTCCACGCCGTGCGGGTCAACCGCGGCGAGGTATAGGCCAGAGAAGCCGTCAACACCTTCCGGGTTTGCAGCCTGCAGGTCGATTGCGGCTTGCGTGAACTCGTCGATGGTGGTGGGAACCTCGATGCCGGCCTGCTCTAGAAGATCGGTGCGATAGAACACTCCGCGCGCTCCAGCGTAGAGCGGGTATGCGTAAATTTTGCCGTCAACCGTGGAGGAGTCTACGAAGGAGGGGATCAAAGCATCTCCGCCCAGGGTTTCCTTCATATCGGTAACGTCCGCAAGTGCGCCGATAGTGGTGAAAGTTGTGGTCTGGGTGTTTCCAATTTCGACGAGGTCGGGGCTCTCGTTCTTGGAAGCCAGTGACGTCTGAAGCTTTGACACAATGCCGTCCCACTGTTGAATCTCAACAGCGATGTCAGCGTCGGGGTTTTGCTTCTTGAATTCCTCGGTCAGGTAGGCCTGGGCGTCCTCGGAAATTGAACCTTCCATGAACCAGACACGGACTGTGCCGGTTTGGTCTGCGGCGTTCCCGGTGTCCCCAGAATCCGCGTCGGGCGCGCTGGAGCCGCAGGCGGCTAGCGCGAAGGTCGTCGCCAAGGCGGCTATACCCGTGGCAATCTTCTTAATCTTCATGATTCCTCCATAAGTGCACGACTACTTTGTTGTGCAGAGTCGGATGATGCGGTCCGACTTCTCTACGGTGAGGTTTGGACCAATTCCAGAATCCCTTAAACAGCCAGTTCTGTCAAGAAAGTGAACAGAAGTTGATGAAATTGTTATAAAACCCTTCGCTGGGCAGTCTTTTCGTTACGAAAGTTCACTAACGCGGGCGATTTCGCGGTCGTCAATGTACGATGTTTTATATGGCGACTCTCCCTCCAAATCTCTACAGACTGTTGAGGGCCCTTATCGAAGACGGTCCGACTTTCCGCGCGGAACTTGCGCGCGCGCTTGATATCTCGCGCACGACCGTGACGAACCTCGTTAATCAGCTCGAAGACATGGGGCTTGTGGAGGAAGAAGGGCGCGCGGACGGAAGCCTCAAAAATGGCATCTCTATCACCGCCAACCTGGGGATCGTGGCCGCGGTAGTCTTCCACATTTCTAGGTGCACACTCGCGATCGCTCTGCCCGATGGTCGAATTTTGGCAACCGACTCCGTCAGCCTTGACCTGGACCAGCCGGCCGAGGAAAGAACGACCGAAGGTGTTCAACTTCTTGACAAAATTCTTGATGAGCGTCAGCTGCGTGACAAGCTGAGGGCCATCCACCTGGCGGTGGATACTCAAATCGATGTGCGGCAAGGTCGCGTCTACTCCTCGCTTGCGTCAGCGCGTTGGCGCGCCGCGAACCCGAAAAAGATTTTCCAGGATGCGTTCGGTGTCGATGTTTACGTTCAAAACACCGCGCGCCTGCGAGGGCTTGCCGAGTATAAGTGGGGGGCTGGCCAGAACTATGACGACGTTTATTACATCGAACTGTCCGAAGGCGTTACGTCGGCGCACATAACTGATGGCATTATCCACTCGGGTTTTCACGGTGGCGCCGGAGAACTCGGGCACACGGTATTCGACTGGAATGGGCCCCAGTGCGAGTGTGGAAACCGAGGTTGCTTGCAGCAATACGTGTCCGTGCCCGCCCTCGTGCGGGATTTGAAAATAGTAGAGCCAACCGTTCAAGACTTTGAAGATGTTCAAAGACTCGTTCGTGAGGGCGATTCTCGCGCGCTCGATATTCTGGACCGCGTCGGCGAGATTCTGGGGCGAACTTTGGTGAATCTTGCCAACCTGCACGACCCCGAAGCGATTGTGATTGCGGGCGAAATTAGTGAACTCGACCCTTCGATACTTCGCTCGATAGAGCAAATGCTCTGCGCTCGAACGCTTCCCCTCGTGGGGGAGAACATTAGGGTTGTTGCAGGCCAGCTAACCGACCCGCACTCCATGACCGTCCGAGCAGGTGTCGAATCCCTGCACCTCAACGAGCGGGTTATCGACCAAGTCTTAGACTTTTAGACGCACCAACTAATTAACTATGGGCGCCCACCGAAAACCGGTGGGCGCTCATAGTTAATGCCGATTGCTTAGTCCTCGTTCGGATCCTTCTCGGCGTCCTCCTGAGTCTTGTGGACGGTGCCGGGGAGGTGGTCAGCCGGGCCGTAAATCGTGTACAGCTTCAACGGCTCATCACCGATGTTGGTCACGTTGTGCCACTTGCCTGCAGGGACAAAGATCGCGTAGTCGTCCTCGACCTCCTTGACGAAATCAAGGTTGTCCTTGGAATCGCCCATCTCGCACTTGCCCTTGCCAGCTTCAATACGAAGGAACTGGTCGGTGTCGGGGTGAACCTCAAGGCCGATGTCTCCGCCAACCGGAATGTCCATGACGGTCATCTGAATGTGCTCGCCAGTCCACATGGTCGTACGGAAATTCTCGTTCTTTACGGTTTCTTCTTCGATGTTCAAAACGAAGGGTTTCTTACCCTGATCGTTGAATTGGCCTGCGTATTCGGTCATATAGTGCTCCTTCACTGTTCGCTTGGCGATGCTGGCTATCTTGAAGTTAGCTAAGCGCCAGGCGCTACCATTCAACGGTAACAGTCTTGTGTGACGCGGGCAACATAGTTACAATGTCGCAATTCTCGCGCGTGAATAGCGTTCAGCGCCTAATGTTGCCTACGGTCGCAGCCCGGCGTTTACGGACATTCTGCACGGTCGACCACGTGACCGCGATGATCGCAAACAGGACGCCAGCTAGCGGCCAAACGATCCAAACCGTGTCCGCGTTCTCCCAGTTCTTCGCGAAGCCAAGCGCCAAGAATAGCAGCACTGCGCCAAGCCAGTAGATGCCGGCAAAGCCCGCAAATATCGGGTCAGACTCCTTCTCGGCGCGCGTAAAATCGCCCTCTTCAAGCAAAATCTTGAACGAGTTATTGATCGTCCCCGCGCTTACAAGGAACCACACGCCAATCGAAGCTACAACCAGTGACGCGGCGAAGCTCAGGACGAATCCGAGCTCGCCCCACTTACCATCTCCGATAACCGACGAAACGATCACCATGAAGAACGTTACGAGTAGCAGCGCCAGCCCCGACATCACCTTCATGCGAACATCCCGCGAACTAGCCGCGCGCTGCTCGTGCACCAGAGCCTTCGCGTCGTAGTCCAATGCGAGCGGATTCTTAGACAGGCGCTCATGCTCATCGCCGTACGGATGGTTAAGGAAAAGGAACAGCGCTACGGCAACAAACAACAGTCCGATGCCAAACCCCAGAATCAAACCCATCGATTCGGAGATCAAACCGACCGCGTCGTCCCCCAGCTGAGTAAACGTCGTCAGTGCGGCAACAGCCAAGATCGAAAGACTCACGCCCGAAGCGATTGACACGGAGCGCACGCGCCTGTGCTCCAAGAACTCCTCCGCGGTGGGGGCGTCCACTGAAATCACGGGGTTTGCCAGCTCGCCCTCCGAAATCGAAGAATCGATTCCCAGCTCGCTGGTGACTTCTTCAAGGTCTCCGAAATCGGAAATGACCTGCGCGACCGCCTGATGTTCCGGCATGCCGGAGGCGCGAAGCTCGTTGTATTTGTCCCCCATCATCTCGAGGAGGTCGCCGCGCGCCTGCATGACCTGCGGCGTGGGCGGGAGGGATCGGAACATGTAATCCAGGTACTGTTTGATGGCGTCCATTGGGTTCTCCTAAGCGTCCAGTACGAAGCGTTCAACCAGTTCTTTGGTCTCGCGCCATTCGGCGATTTTGTGGTGGTAGTGCTCTTTGCCGGTTGGTGTGATTGTGAAGTAGGTTCGCGGTTTCCCGGACGTGACCGTCCCCGGGTATGAGTTTATGTGCCCATTTTTTTCGAGGCGTTTAAAGGCGGAGTACAAGGTCGTTTCCTTCATAACGTAAGTTCCTCCAGAAATCTCGTTGATCGCCTTAGAGATCTCGTACCCGTAGTTGTCCCCGTCCAGTAGGACGCGAAGGATCATCTGATCCGTGTATCCGCGTAGAACGTCGCTACTAATCATTGTTATCTCCAAGTACTTCGACACACGTACTATGTCTGTCGTAGTAAATAGTATCAGCTTTACTACGCCACGTAAAGTACTTTTGATAATTGAGGGCGGACCCGGCGGAACTTCGGTGGACGATGTTGCCACTTACCGGCGGATTCATGGAAAAATGGACCCATGTTGCTAAGTGATCGAGACATACACGTACACGTAGAGCAGGGCAAGATCGCCCTCGATCCGTGGGACCCCAATATGGTGCAACCCGCCTCAATCGATGTACGCCTAGACCGGTACTTCAGACTGTTCAACAACCACAAGTACCCGGTCATCGACCCGGCAGCAAACCAATCCGAACTCACCTCGCTCGTCGACGCCGGCGACGAACCCTTCGTCCTGCACCCCGGCGAGTTCATCCTGGGATCAACATACGAACAAGTCACCCTCGCCGACGACGTCGCCGCCCGGCTAGAGGGCAAGTCATCCCTAGGCCGGCTCGGCCTCCTGACACATTCAACCGCAGGATTCATCGACCCCGGATTCACAGGCCACGTAACACTAGAACTTTCAAACACGGCCACCATGCCGATCCTGCTGTACCCCGGCATGAAGATCGGGCAACTGTGCTTCTTCCAACTATCCTCACCCGCGCAGGCACCCTACGGGCAGGGCGCTCGCGGATCGCGCTATCAAGGCCAACGCGGCCCCACGGCGTCGCGGTCACACTTGAACTTCGAATGCGTAACCGTGGAGCCCTCCCCGGACTTCGGCCACGAAGTAAAGCAACCATGAATCAACCCAAACGCATACCGATCGCGCAGCGCCTCAAAGAGCTCAACAAAGAAGGCTCACCCGCGCGCGAAACCACCCCAACCTCAGTGGACGCTGTTTCCACCGAGGCGTTCTCGGACTTCGTCAACAAAGTGAACGCCCCGCGCACGCCCGCGCTCACCGTCACCGCGGCGGGCCGGCTCGACGAAATCGCGCATCGCGCCTCCGTCAGCATTCCCGTTACACCGTTCGAGGACGCGTCTGAGCTCGACCCCGAGACTGTGGCAAACCAACACTTATTCGTCGTAGGGCCGGACGTTGACCCGCGCGAACTTGAAGCCCTAGCGGTCTCGATCTGGGACGACGCCGGTTGGATAGAGCCCGGCACCCTTCGCCTGACGGGCGAGGCAACACTGTCGGGCCCGTGGAAGATCAGCAAAGAAACGCGCATGCAAATCGGCACCCCCATGCGCCTGGAGCAAGCCTGGATCGTTGGCGTGCCGCGCATTCGAACTGACGCTCCCGCCCAGTTCCTGCAAGACGCCGACCCCGTCGCGCACGCCTTCCCAGACGGCATGCCCGCCGGCAAGGAACTCGAAATCATCCAAGCCCTGCAGCGCATGGCTCGCCGACTCGCCGGAGCCATCCGAGTGTCGCCCTCGGGGCAAATAATTGAACCCGACGCGGACAGTGCCGTATCAATGCTGGTCTACGCGCCGCGCTGGGTTGACGAAGAGGACCTATCCGAACTCTTGCGGCCCTACCTGCCCGACGTTGTCGACTCCCAGGACGCCGACAAGCTGCCGCCAATCGACTCGCCGTCAAACGCGCAGTCGCGCGAAGAACTCGCCTTGAAGATCAACATTCCGGAGGACGAGTTGGCGCGCATCGCGGAAATCACGCGGGCCGCGGACAAGAAAGCCATGGCCGAAGACTTCGTTGTGCGCGGGTACTCGCTACTGGCGTCGGCGGGCAACAAGTCGCGCGTCCACATCACCGTGTCGCCCGCGCAATTCACACCCTCGGCCCTGCGGTTTGAACAGTGGCCGCAAGGCAGCGCAATCGAGTACGGCATCCACTGGATCGTCCCGCAGATCTACATGGAAAAAATGCTACGACCCTCGCGTGCCGTGCGGTTCGAACGCAACCGCGTCAAAGACCAAATCGAACTCATCGCCACGCTCATCACGCGCTCCACGGGCGGGCACGTGCTCGACGAAGACCAATTCCTGGTCGCCGACCCGCATTAGCGGCCGCGCGACTACTCGGAGTCGCCGTCGGAGTCGCCGCGCTTGACCGCGTCCAGCATCAGCTGGGCGACGTCTTGGATCTCAATCTGCTTTTCAGACCCGGACGGGACCGGCGTGGAGCCGAGCATTTGCGAACAGAACGGGCACGCCGTCGCGATAACTTCCGCGCCCGTGGACGCCGCCTCGTCAACGCGGGCCTGCGAGATTCGCGTACCCACGGTCTCTTCCATCCACGCCTTCGCGCCACCCGCACCGCAACACATCGCGGTGTCGTGCGAGCGCGGCATCTCTAGGATCTGCAGCCCCTGGTCGGCGCCCAGCAACTCGCGCGGAGGCTCGTAAACCTTATTGTGACGGCCCAAGTAGCACGGATCGTGGTACGTCACCTTGCGGCCGCCCGCCAAATCCTCAGGAGCAACCGGCTTCAACGCGCCCTCACGCACAAGCCTGTTCAGCAGTTGCGTGTGGTGGACAACCTCGAAGTGGCCGCCGAGCTCCGGGTACTCATTCGCAATCGTGTTGAAGCAGTGCGCGCACGACACGACGATCTTCTTCACGTTCGCTTCATTAAGCGTCTCGATGGCCTGTTCGGCAAGCATTTGGAACAACAGTTCGTTACCGGACCTGCGCGCGGGGTCGCCCGTGCACGTCTCCGCGTTACCCAAAACCGCGTACTTCACGTCCGCGCGGTGCAAGAGTTCCGCGATCGCCTGCGTCGTCTTCTTCGCCTTGTCGTCGTACGCGCCGGCGCAACCAACCCAAAAGACCCAGTCCACCTCGGCCGCATCCTGCACGTCCTCGCCAATGACGGGAACGTCAAAGTCAAGGTTCTTCGCCCAATCAAGACGCTTGCGCGGCGACTGGTTGTACGGGTTTGCCTTCGTTTCCATCGACCGGAACGGGCGCTGCAGTTCGCGCGGGAACGCGGACTCCATCAACACCTGATGCCTGCGAAGTCCCAGCACGTGATCAATATGCTCAATGTCGACGGGGCACTGCTCCACGCACGCGCCGCACATCGTGCAGTCCCACAGGACTTCCTCCGCGACAACGTTGCCAATCAGCGGCTCCGGCGTTAACGCAACACCCGCTTCACCCGTGTTCTTTGACGCGATGAGGGCGCCCAGCAAATCACCTGAGTGCGCCGTATTCGGAACGTTTGAACTTACAAATACGTTGCCGTCCTCGTCCTTTTCAATAGCGTCCTCGCCAAGAGCGGCCATCTGCTCAACGGCGGCCGCGTGGTCGCGAAGCTGCATCACGAGTAGCTTCGGTGACAGTGGTTTGCCCGTGTTCCACGCGGGACACAGCTCCTGACAGCGGCCGCACTCGGTGCAGGTCATGAGGTCCAGGCGCTGCTTCCACGTCGTGTCCGCAATCGTGCCAACACCTAGCACAGCGTCGTCGTCGAGTTCTTCCAACTGCTCTTCGGACGTGAACGGCACCCCGTTTATCAGCATTGGGGATGCGGCGCCCAAAGTTTTCGACCCGTCGACCTCCCGACGCGTATAAATATTTACGAGGGCGAGGAACCTGTGCCAAGCCACGCCCATGGTTGTTTGCACGCCCACGACGGTCAGCCACGCCATCGAAATCACGACCTTGAGCAGCGACAGGATCGTGATTGAGTTCAAGATCGCCGTGTCAGACATGCCCGCCAGTAAAGACCCTAGCCACGCCGTGGTGGGGAAATGCCAGAGTGTAGCGACAGCCGGGTCGGTTACGATCCGCCCAGCCTCGTCAGTAACGCCCTCAACACCGGCCGCATAGGACAGAGCGCGAAGACCCAAAACGGCGAAAACGACGCCGAAAATTACGAACTCTACAAAATAGGCCTGCCAGCGGGTAGAACCAAGGAACCGGGACGCGGGCTTGTCGTGCCTGCCAACGCGAGTTTCGCCGGCGGCCTCCTCCTTAGAGCCGTGGCCTGAAATCTGGCGGAAAACGATCAACCAAATGATTCCAAGCAAGCTCGCCCAAGCGATGAACTCGGTCAACCACTCCCACGGAACGAAATGCTCCAGGTCACCCTGCGCGTAGCCCGGATACGCCAACTTGCCAAAACCCGACTTCAACGTGACAGCCAAAATCGGGAAAGACAGCATCACAAACCAGTGAGCGACCCGCATAACAGGACGGCCCTTAAACTCGCGGTGCGACAACACTGTCTTAATGGTCATCCACAAGCGCTTACCAACCGGCCGTAACCGACCCGGCTGGGGCCCACCGCTCGCCACGCGCGTGTACAGCACCTGGATCGCGCGAGCAAACGCAAGCACGCCGATCAATGTGACCACAATTGCGATCACCAGCGAAGTAAACCGAAGATCAGCGGGGGACACTGGCACGCTCCTTCACGTGGGGAAATCACCTGCCAGTATTATCGCTTCAAAGAGTGAGACTCTCAAAAATTAGCTAGTCTTAGCAGTGGAAATAAGCCAAAAAATTTACCCATATTTTATTTCGACACGTAAGGACGAAACGTGCTAGCAATCCTGCTTTTACACTTCGTTGCCGCGTGTCTGGGGCCCTTCCTGGCCAGCCGAATTGGACGCAACACCCTGCTAGTTCTGGCCGTAGCTCCGGCCAGCGCGGCGGCGTGGGCTCTGTCGCAGACCAGTCGGGCATTTTCTGCAACGCCGCCGGAATCTAAATTGAACTGGGTTAGCGAACTCGGACTTTCAATAGTGTTCCGCCTGGACCCGTTATCTTGGCTTATGACAGTCCTGGTCGGCGGAATCGGCGCGCTCGTAATGGTGTACGCGTCGCGCTACTTTTCAAAAAATGCGGCCAACCTGGGACGCTTCGCCTCAATATTCGTAAGTTTCGCAGCCGCCATGCTCGGCCTTGTAACGGCCGACCACCTGCTAATCATCTACCTGTTTTGGGAACTGACCACGGTCTTCTCGTTCCTGCTGATCGGCCACCACTATGACCGCCGCGTAGCGCGCGCCGCCGCCCGACAAGCCATTCAAATAACAGGCTTTGGCGGACTCGCAATGTTCGCCGGATTCATAATGATCGCGCAAGCCCACGGAGGCACCTACTCGGTGGCCTCCCTGGTTGCCCGCGTGCAGATGGGCACCTACTTCCCAACCCATTCGGGGCAAGTAATCGTAGGCGCCATGCTGATCATCCTGGGCGCGGCAACCAAGTCCGCCCTCGTGCCCCATCATTTTTGGCTACCCGGCGCAATGGCCGCCCCAACCCCCGTATCCGCCTACCTGCACGCCGCCGCAATGGTGAAAGCCGGCGTTTACCTGGTTGCGCGGTTGACGCCCGGATTCACGAATATTCCCGGATGGTCCGCTGTACTCGTAACGCTGGGCCTTGCAACCATGCTTTTGGGCGGGTATCGCGCGCTGCGACAGTTCGACTTGAAACTCGTGTTGGCATACGGCACCGTGTCGCAACTAGGACTTATGGTGGCCGCGGTCGGGTACGGGACCGCGGCAACAATGGCCGCCGGCATAGTCATGCTAATCGCCCACGCCGTATTCAAATCGGCGCTGTTTATGAGCGTCGGCCTCGTAGAAAAAACCACCGGCACGCGCGACCTACGCGAACTAACCGGGCTGCGCACCTACAAGCCGGTACTCGCAACAGCCGCGGGAATCCTCGCGGTATCGATGGCCGGCATCCCGCCGCTACTGGGCTACATGGGCAAGGAAGCGTTCATCACGAGCTTCATCGACGGAACCGACGCGGCGTGGCTACAGGCGTTCGGTGACGGCTCCGGCACGGGGCGCGGCATCGACCTTGTAGCCCTGCTGATCCTAGCGATCGGTTCGATCTTCACAGTCGCGTACTCGTGGCGATACTGGTGGGGCGCATTCGCAAAGAAGCGCTTGCGCGTCGAGATGGAAGTCGACGAAACTCCCAAACTGTCCGCGTTCCCGATCGTGCTACTCGCTGCGGCCTCGTTCGCGGGCCTATATCCCGCCGGCCTGCAAAAGCTAACGGAACACATCGCGGGTAACTCTGTTGGAACACCTCATATTGCACTGTGGTCGGGGCCGATGCCCGCCGCCGTCACTGCGGTCATCATCGCCGGCGGTGTGTTCATGGCGTGGAAGCGCCCCGCGGTCGCCAGAATCCAACGTCGCCTGGAACCCAAGCGCCTGCAGGTCACCGAAATCTACCACTGGAGCCTGCTCGAACTAGAGGTCGTCGCCTCGCGCGTCACCGCCATGTTCCAACGCGGTTCACTGCCGTGGGATATTACGACGATCATGGTGGTTTTCACCGGTTCGGTTGCCTACGCGCTGTTCCAAGTGGAGCAAACCGAAATCCGCCTGCGCCTGTGGGATTCCGTGGCGCAGCTTGGGATCATTGGCCTCGCGATCGTTGCGGCGCTTGCGACCGTGCAGGCGAAGAGCCGCATCAAAGCTGTTTTAGCGCTGGGTGTTGTCGGCACCGCGGTCGCCTTGCTGTATATGACGCACGGCGCCCCCGATTTGGCGCTGACCCAGATGCTTGTCGAGGTCGTATCGCTGGTCGTTTTCGTTCTGGTTTTGCGGTCGCTACCGCGCCACTTCTCGGTGCGGCCCCTGGTTGCGTCGCGGTGGGCGCGAATGGGCCTGTCCGCAATGGTTGGCGTCGTCGTGGTTGGTGCGGGAGTTTTGGCGACGCAGGCGCGCGTCGCGCTACCCGTGTCAAGGCTGATCCCCGCGGAGGCGTACTCGTTTGGTGCGGGTGAGAACGTCGTAAACGTCATCTTGGTTGACGTGCGCGCGTGGGACACCGTGGGCGAACTTTCGGTGCTGCTGGTTACCGCAACGGGTGTTGCTTCGCTGATCTACCTGACCCGCAGAAGCGTGCGCATCGACGGTAGCAAGCCGTCCACTCCCGGCGTTTGGCTTCCCGCAATGGCGAAGGTGCCGCGTCAGTCGCGCTCCTTGCTACTTGAGGTGGGCACGCGCCTGTTGTTCCCAACCATGATCATCGTGTCGATTTGGCTCCTACTCATCGGTCACAACAATCCGGGCGGCGGGTTTGCCGGCGGCGTGCTTGCAGGTATCGCCTTCATTTTGCGTTATATGGCCGGAGGGCGACACGAACTCGGTGAAGCCTTGCCCGTCAATCCGGGCCGCCTGCTAGGCCTTGGCCTGTTCATCGCGGCGGCCGGTGGCGCACTGCCCCTGGCCTACGGCAACACCGTGCTTCAATCCACCGAGATCAACCTCAGCCTCGGGTTCCTCGGAGAGCTTCACTTCACTTCCGCGCTGGTCGTCGATATTGGCGTTTACATCCTGGTGGTCGCGGTCGTCCTCGACCTCATAACCGCAATGGGCGCACAAATTGACCGCGATCGCACGAACGCGGGCAAAGACTCAACAAGCAAAGAGCAGGTGAATGTATGACAACCCCATCACTTGCACTACTCATCCTGGCGGGCTTCCTGGTTGCCTCCGGAACCTACCTGGTCATGGAACGCACCCTAACGCGCATCGTCATCGGCCTTGGCCTCATGTCCTACGGCGTGAACGTGCTGCTTTTGGCAGCCGGGGGAGCCGCCGGACGCCCCGCCCTCCTGGATGGAACTGACCCGACAATCATGACGGACCCGCTTCCGCAGGCGATGATGCTCACCGCGATCGTTATTGGACTGGGCACGACGGCGTTTGGAATGGCACTGGCGTACCGGTCGTGGCGACTCACGGGACACGACGAGGTCATCGACGACGTTGAAGACCGCCGCCTAGCGCGTCGCAGCGCGAAGGAACAAGTCGACGACCACCTGACCGAAAAAGT
Source organism: Actinomycetaceae bacterium (assembly GCA_030532405.1). Taxonomy (GTDB): domain Bacteria; phylum Actinomycetota; class Actinomycetes; order Actinomycetales; family Actinomycetaceae; genus Gleimia. The sequence goes on from JAUNLF010000018.1 coordinate 23,698, forward strand.
CACGGGCGCCGAAGACCCTGGCATCGACTACGACGCGGAGTCCGGAAACGTTGACGACGTGGAAGATGAGGGAGGCCGGCTATGAACCTAGCTTGGATGCTCCCCATCCCCGTGCTGTTGCCACTGCTGTCGGCAGGACTTGCACTAGTGGTTGGCTCGCGGCCGCGAATCCAACAGCTGATCGCCCTGGTCGCGTTGGTAACCAGCCTGGTGTTCGGCGTGATCCTCGCGGTGGGAGCCGATTCGGGGCCGATAGTTTTAGACGTCGGATCGTGGGCCGCCCCGATCGGGATCACCCTGGTTGCCGACCGCTTGTCCTCCCTGATGCTGGTCGTGTCGCAGATCGTCATGCTGTCGGTACACGTGTACTCGCTCGCGCAGAACCTCATTGATGAAGGCGCTGACGTTCCGGTCGCCATCTACCACCCGACGTACCTGGTGCTGTGCGCGGGAGTTTCCAACTCGTTCCTCACCGGCGACCTATTCAACCTGTACGTCGGCTTTGAGATTTTGCTGGCGGCCTCGTTCGTCCTCATCACTATTGGGGGTACAAGAGGACGAACCCGCGCGGGCACGGTCTACGTAATCGTTTCACTGGTTTCTTCGCTACTGTTCCTGATCGGTATTGCCCTAACCTACGCGGCTGTAGGCACGGCGAACATGGCGCAAATGTCGACGAGGCTTCGCGAGATTGACCCGAGTGTGGCGCTCGTAATCCAACTGGTTTTGCTGGTCGCGTTTGGAATTAAAGCCGCGGTGTTCCCGCTGGCCGCGTGGCTGCCCGACTCGTATCCCACCGCGCCCGCGCCCGTCACCGCAGTATTTGCGGGCCTGCTGACGAAGGTTGGCATTTACGCGCTGATTCGCCTGCAGGTGCTACTGTTCCCCGGTGAAGGGCTGGAAGGCTTCCTCACGTTTGTCGGTATTGCCACCATGATCGTCGGCATCTTAGGTGCTATCGCGCAAGATGACATCAGGCGTCTGCTTTCCTTCACGCTGGTATCCCACATTGGTTTCATGATTTGGGGCCTGGCACTGGTGAACAAGGCCGGCCTGGCGGCAACCATCTTCTACGCGGCCCACCACATTTTGGTGCAAACCACCCTGTTCTTGATCGTCGGCCTGATTGAGCGCCACGAGGGTTCCACATCGCTTCGAACCCTGGGCGGCCTGGCAAAGAGCCACCCGATATTGTCACTAATGTTCTTCGTAGCCGGATTAAACCTGGTGGGAATTCCGCCATTCACCGGTTTCATCGGCAAGGTCGGACTCGCCCAAGCGTCGGTAGTGCAGGGCGGATGGGAAGGCTACTCGCTACTCGCAGCCGGCATGGTCACCTCGTTCCTAACCCTGTACGCGTTCGTGAAAGTGTGGAACTTCGCGTTCTGGCAGTCCTCAAACGACGAGCACATCACCGACGCGGACCCTGCGCGCGTGCGCACCGCCCGCCAAAAGAGGGCGGTCAACCGAGCAATCCGCGCGGCCTCCGAACGCGCGTCCACATCTTTGCGCCTGCGAGAATCCTCGCGCACCAAGAACGAGAAAGAACGCACCGGGGCCTCCGTCCTCATGTACGCATCCGCCGGATCCCTCATCGGCGTCATGGTCGCAATGACGATCGGTGCGGGACCCATGTACGCGTACGCGTCAAACGCGGCACTCGACCAGATGGACCGGGCCACCTATTTGCACTCCGTCCTCAAAGAAAATGGGCGCGGACACGGAACCTCGCAGTACGCGCAAAGTGACGCACCCGAAAACTTGCAAAAGTTCGCAAAACCAGCGCAGGAAGACGCCGCCCGCGACGTGCGCCACGACGACCGCACAATCCCCGCGGAAGTTCGCCCAACGCGCAGCGAACTGTGGAGCCACCAGTGGCGGCCCCCGTACGTCACCGACGACGACCCGGCGATTCAAGAACGCATCGAGAACCTAAAGCTCACGCGCCGCTACGTCGAGGGCTACCCGCAAGGTCGTGATTCCCGATGAACGCGCTAATCAAAAAACGCAACCGCATTTCGGTGTTCGTAACCATCTGGCTGATGGTTATCTGGATCCTACTGTTCGGCAACGTCACGCCCCTGATCGTGATTGGCGGCCTGATTTTAGTGCTCGCGGTGCAGCTCATGTTCCCGCTGCCGCACACCGGCTTCTTCCGCCACATGCGCCCCTGGCACACGGTCGTATTAACCACCCGGTTCATTTGGGACCTGGTCCTATCCGCAATCCACGTCGCCACCGTAGTCGTTACCGGTCGCAGCTATGACTGCTCGATCGTGCGCATCGACCTGAAGTCACGATCCGACATCATCATCGCGATCACGGCCGCCATGACGAACCTGGTGCCCGGAACCATCGTCGTCAAAATGAACCGCCGCGAAGGCGTAATCCACCTGCACGTTTTCGATATCGAACATCAAGGCGGTGTTGAGGGCGTGCGCAGGACCACCCGGGGACAAGAAGAACGCGTACTACGCGCATTCGCCTCAAAAGAGGAGCTCATAAAACTAGGGGTGACACTATGAACCCGCTGTCACTCATCTTGACCGTGAGCCTGGTCGGGCTGATTGCCACCCTGTTTATCGCCCTCATTCGCCTAATTTTGGGGCCCACAACAACAGACCGCGCGGTCGCTTCCGAACTGCTGTCTGTTGCGGGCCTCGGTATTACGGCAATAGTGGCCGTTCGAACTGATCGCGGTGACGTGCTAGTGCTCGCGATTATGTTCGCAATGATCGGATTCCTGTACGCAGTGACGATCGGGCGGTTCAACGAGCGCTTCATACCCGACGAGGAGGCCGGCAAACCCACGCCCGAACAAGTCGCGGCCGACGACCTGCGCATGGACCGCGAAGCAGAAACAGAAGTGGAAGCCGAATCGCGTCAGGCAATCCAAGAAGCGCGAGCGTCCCGCTCCAAACAAGGGGAGGCGCAGGAATGAGCATCTTCCTAACCGTCCTCGACTACCTGGGCGCCGTAATGCTACTGATCGGAACCGCATTCCTACTGATCGGCTCGATCGGCGTGCTGACCCTGAAAGACCTGTACTCGCGCATGCACGCCGCCGCCAAACCGCAGTGGCTCAGCGTATTCCTAATCGCGCTTGGCACCGCGCTCATGATGCGCACCTGGCAGTGGGCCGCAGCCGCCCTCCTAATCGTGATCCTACAAACCGTTTCCGCACCCATCGGCTCGCACCTGATGGCCCGCGCGGCCTACCGAAACGGCGAATACGACCCCGACTCGCTAGTCGCCGACGCGCTCGACCCCGAACCCGAACAGGAACATTTCGAATCGTGAGCGTGCAACGAAAAATACCAAAGCTCGGGGTCGGAGCCGACGAACTCATCCCCTTGCTAGACCAAGTTCGCGCCGAAACCGATATACCAACACGTTTTTCCAAGCTCGCCCTCCAACAAGCACAAAACGCGGCGGACGAGTGGAACTCGATTGCGGAACTCCTAACCCACAAACCGATTGACTGGGCGGCCCACCTGGCGGACGTGAAGCGGCCGGTGGAGGCGGTCCGGCAGCTGCCGACACTCCAGTTGCCGGACGTGCAGTATTTGCATCGCGACGCGCTCCCCGTTCTGGACGCGACCGCCCTGCCGTTCGTGACGATCGACCCCGAGGAGTCCCGCGACCTCGACCAGGCCCTGCTCCTCACCGACGTTGGCGGTGGTAGCCGCGGAAAATACCTGGTCAACTACGCGATCGCGTCGGTATCAACGTTTGTGCACCCCGGATCGCAGCTTGACACGGAGACGTGGGAGCGCGGCACCACCATCTACCTGCCCGACAAAAACACGCCGCTTCACCCGCCGGAACTCAGCCACGGCGCTGCGTCGCTACTGCCGAATCAGGTGCGGCCCGCGTGCGTTTGGTCGATTTTATTGGACGAGGACGGGCACGCAATCTCGTCACGCGTGGACCGCGCGATAGTCAGGTCGCGCGAAAAACTATCGTACGAACAGGTCGACGCCGCCTGGCGTGGACAAGGCACGCTACCCGCCACGGTTCCAACCGACATGGTCGACTTGCTGGAGCAGATCGGTAAACTCCGCCTGGCCCGCGAGGTCGCTCGCGGCGGCGTCTCCGCGCGCATCCCCGAGCAAATCTTCGAATCCGACGACGACTGGTACACGGTGCAATACCGCTCCAACCGGCCCATCGAAGAGTGGAACGCGCAGCTCTCCTTGCTTACCGGCATCCGTGCGGCGCACCACATGCGTGCCATGAATACCGGGATCATGAGGACGTTGCCACCCGCCCGCAGTGAAGACATTTCAAGGTTGCGACGGGTCGCGCAGGCACTCGGGGTGGACTGGCCCCTAAAGGAGTCTTACCCTGACCTTGTGCGCAAACTTGACCCCGCCGACCCGGCGCACGCCGCGTTCTTGCTGGAGGCGACCACGCTGTTTCGCGGGGCGGGCTACCGGTCGTTCGGCGTGAAAGACACGAGGCCGCTGCCGCGCTCGGCCGCGGACGGTATCATTCACGCCGCTATCGCCGCCGAATACGCGCACGTCACCGCTCCGCTTCGCCGCCTGGTCGACCGGTACGGTGAAGAAATCTGCATCGCCCACAGTGCGCACCGCGAAACCCCGCAGTGGGTGCGCGACGCCCTGGACGACCTGCCGGTCGCGATGGCTCGCACCACCGGGCGGGCAAGCCAAGTGGCGAAACGTGCCCTCACGCTCCTTGAAGCCCTTATGATGCGCGGCCACGAAAACCGCGAATACACCGGCGTAGTCGTAGACGTCAACACCAAAAAGTCAAAAGTCATGCTTCGAAGCCCAGCCGTCACCGGTGTTGTTTACAGGCGACTCAAACCCGGATACGAAGGCAGCTTCCGCGTCGAATCAGTCGACCTGAAAGCCCGCGAAATCCTCCTCGAACCCGTCTAAACCGCCGCGTTACGCGCCCGCACCACGCCGCGCAATCCCAGAAGAGCCGACCCGGCGCGACGCCACCTGCGAATCCACCCCGACCGCGCCCGTCAGCCCCGCGAGTCACAAGCACGCCCTCGTAAAGTAAAGAATCGGTATCCAAAACGTGGCGGGGAAATTGTTGATGGGTAAAATGTGCGATGATTGACGCGTGCGTGGCGACGGATTGTTATCAGCTGATAGTTCTGTTTCAGATCGACCTGTCCGAGACGAATGCGGTGTCTTCGGCGTTTGGGCGCCGGGGGAGGACGTATCGCGTCTGACATACTTCGGGCTATACGCCCTGCAGCATCGCGGCCAACAGTCCGCGGGCATAGCGGCCTCGGATGGTCAGAGCATCATGGTTTTCAAAGAGCTCGGCCTGGTGTCTCAAGTTTTCAACGAGCAGGCGCTATCCGCGCTCGAAGGGCACCTCGCCGTTGGTCACGTGCGGTATGCGACGCAGGATTCCAACCTTTGGGAAAACGCGCAACCCACTTTGGGGCCCACTCCGACGGGGTCAATTGCGCTTGGCAACAACGGAAACTTCACCAACCTTGCGGAGCTTCGCGAATGGGCCAACAAGGTTGCCAACAGGAAGCTTGACGAGGGCGCAACCGGCAGTCGCGTGATCACCTCACTGCTCGGCGCTTACGGCAGCGACAAAGAACGCGCCCACAGGTCCAGCCAAGAAGGCCACGAAGTCAGCGAGCTGCAAACCTCGCGCGGCTCCTTAATCGAACCGGCGCGCGCGATTCTGCCGAAGATCAAGGGCGGCTTCTCGATGGTCTTCATGGACGAACGCACCCTGTACGGCGCGCGAGATCCCCACGGCCTGCGCCCGCTCGTCCTCGGACGCCTTCCTTCCGGTTGGGTACTGGCTTCCGAAACTGCCGCGCTAGATATTGTTGGCGCGACGTTTATTCGTGAACTTGAGCCGGGTGAACTTATCGCCATCGATTCGGAGGGCGTGCGCACTTTCCGGTTTGCTGACGCCACGCCGCACGGCTGCGTGTTCGAATATGTGTACATTGCGCGCCCGGACACCCTGATTTCAGGTAAGTCGATCATTGTGGCGCGTCAAGCAATGGGCGCGCACCTCGCGCGCGAACACCCGGTGGAGGCCGACTACGTGATCTCCACCCCCGAGTCCGGCACGCCCGCCGCGATCGGCTACGCCCAAGAATCGGGGATCCCGTACGCGCAGGGCCTGGTTAAAAACTCTTACGTTGGCCGCACGTTCATCCAACCCACGCAGACGATCCGCCAGCGCGGTATCCGCCTGAAACTCAACCCCCTGCGCGACATTATTGAAGGTAAGCGCCTTGTCGTGGTTGATGACTCGATTGTCCGCGGCAACACGCAACGCGCGATCGTGTCGATGCTTCGCGAGGCGGGCGCGAAAGAAGTGCACGTGCGCATTTCGTCCCCGCCCGTGGGGTGGCCGTGCTTCTTCGGAATCGACTTCCCAACCCGCGCAGAGCTGATCTCTTCCGTCATGGATGAGGACGCCATTTGCCGCTCGATTGGTGCAGATTCGCTGGGCTACTTGTCTTTGGAAGGCATGATCGAGTCCACGGGTCAGCCTGCCGGCAACCTGTGCATGGCCTGTTTTACAGGGGAATACCCAATGCCTGTTCCACCTGGAACCCCGATTCCAGGAACCCCCGGAGTAACTAAGTAAGGAGCCCCATGGTTGACTACGCATCCGCCGGTGTTGATATCGAAGCCGGTGACCGCGCCGTTGAACTAATGAAGTCCGCTGTCGCTAAGTCTCACAACCAGACCGTGTTCGGCGAGTCAGGCGGTTTCGCCGGCCTGATTGACGCGTCCGCGTTGAAGGGGATGAAGAGGCCGCTGCTGGCTTCCTCTACCGACGGGGTTGGAACCAAGGTTGCCATCGCGCAGGCCATGGATATTCACGACACGATCGGCCAAGACCTGGTCGGCATGGTTGTGGACGACATTGTGGTGATGGGCGCGAAGCCGCTCCTTATGACCGACTACATTGCCACCGGAAAAGTGCACCCCGAACGTATCGCGGATATTGTGCGCGGCGTGGCCGAAGCGTGCGCGGCCGTTGACTGCCCGCTAATCGGTGGTGAAACCGCGGAACACCCGGGCCTCATGGCACCGGACGACTACGACATTGCGGGCGCTGCAACCGGCGTGGTCGATGAAGAGAAGGTCCTGGGCGCTCACCGCGTAACCGTCGGAGACGTCATCATCGGCATGGCGTCCTCGGGCCTGCATTCAAACGGATACTCGCTGGTTCGCCGCATTATCTCTGATGCGGGCTGGAAGCTGGACCGTGATGTGCCTGAGTTTGGCCGCACCCTTGGTGAAGAACTGCTTGAGCCTACGCGCCTATACACGGGCGTACTGCTCGACATGATTGATGCGCTCCCCGACGGGGCCGTAAAGGCGCTATCGCACATCACCGGCGGCGGACTGGGCGCAAACATTTCACGCGTAATTCCGCGCGGCTTTGTCGCAACCGTGGACCGCGAATCGTGGGTAGTGCCACCCGTATTCTCGGTGCTTGGAGAACTCGGTGGCGTTAAGTGGGACGCGCTAGAAGAGACCTTCAACCTCGGCGTCGGCATGGTCGCAATCGTTGATGAAGAGGCCGCAGACGAGGCGCTCGGCTACCTCGCATCCAAGGAAATGGAGCCGTGGGTACTCGGCCAGGTTGAACTATCTTCAGAGTCGCTACAGCTCGCAACCGGCCAGCGCCTAGTTCAGGGCGCGAAGGGTGTCGACGGAGGATCCGCACTCCTCACGGGCTCCTACCGCGCGTAAATGCCGCGGTGACGCGGACGGTGTCCCGCACGGGGCCGCGCGTAGCGCCTATGGAAACTGAATGAATAGAAGGGGGAGAACGCCGGTTCGGCGTTCTCCCCCTTCTATGGGTTATAGGACATTTTGTGTGTCTATAGATTGGGTTTTCGCTTGTTGTGGTGCG
>JAUNLF010000019.1 GCA_030532405.1 Actinomycetaceae bacterium
ATCACAAGCCATCAAAAACTCCCATCACAAACCGCGTGGTTGGCGCAAGCCGCCACCGTCCATAACCGTCAAAACACCGTCCATAAACGTCCATAAACGTCCAGCGCTGGATCCTTAAAAACCGGAAACCACTCCGAAACACACGAAAACAGGAGGAAACAGCCAGAAACACCGCTTACAAACGCGAAAACACGTTTATAAGCGCACTAGAATAAGTGTTGATAGATCGCCTCCCGCCGGACCTGAACACCGGGCCAGGGAGGCGCCTTTCTTATACGCGCGATCTCGACAACCAAGAACGGTAATGTTGCACCACTGCCAGCGCGACATCCAGCTCAGCCGCGATAGCGTACTCGTCCGCCCCGTACAGCTCCTCAGCCTGCGCATAATCACGGGCGTCAATGAGCAGGCGCGCGGCCTCCTCGCTAACCAGGCGCTCCACTGCTGGAGACTGGTGGCCGTCATCCCCGCGCAACGCGTGTGTGTACTCGTGTGCTAGTGTCGCGGTCCTCTGACGCGCTGTAAGAGACGGGTCAGTTGCAACCGTTTTAGTTGCGTGTACGTATAGACCCCAGACGCCATAGTGTTTAAGCGGCGTCTCCACCAGTCTCACGCCAAGCCGATCAAGCTCGGCTTTTAAAGCCTCATACTGCGCATAGGAATCCATGCGTACATGTATAGAGCATGGGGCGGACAATTATTCCGGCTGCTCCCAGTCTGTTTCTTCGGGGTATGGAGCCAAGCCAGCCGCCGCTGGCAGATCCTCAATGGAGAAGCCGAACTTATTACCCGTCGCTTGCTCGGCGCGTCCTTCCGCGCGTTCCATAAGTTCGACAAGATCCAAACCTAGCGCGCTGGCAATAGACGCCATATGAGCCACGTCGATGGAGCGTTGCGCCTGGAGTAAGCGAATAAGGGTGCGCCGGTTCACGCCGCTTTCTTCGGATAACTGATCATAGGTGATTTGTTTTGCGCTTCGTTCGGCTCTTAGTTCAGCGGCGATGAAGCCGTTCATGCCTGTTTCTGGTTCTTTATCTAAGGGTGTCATACCGCCATAATAACAAACACGGTCACAATAGTAACTATTTTTAGACATTTAGTATCTAATACTTGCACCTCACCTTTTCAGGCGCTATGATTTCCATATGGACATTAAAACACCGCTTGCAATCACCGAAGCGGTAGCCACGGTAATCGCCGAGCTACTCCGCGAACAGCGCAAAACAAGCCTGCAACTCTCCGAAGACGCCGGAATCCCCCGCGCCACACTCTCCCGCCGACTCAACCACTACTCGCCCTTCACTACGGACGAACTAGAACGCATCGGACGAGTACTAAACACGCCCGTATCCGTCATCATCGCACGCGCCGAAGGCATCACGCGTGCAGTTAACGAAGGAATCTCAGCATGAACACCCAGCCACAGCACGCTACAGCTGAGCTCGACGCTATTAGTAGCGAGATCGAGCAACTACTCGACCAGCATCAAGAGCTCACCGCCGGCACGGTACGCGCCTACGCCAACGCCGCTGAATACGCCCTATACACCGTCCGCAACCTACTCCACACGGTCACCGAGACCGCCGGCAGCATAGCGCGCCTCATGGAACGCCAAGGCCAAGCCACGGACGCGCAAGTAGTACGCGGAATCATCGAAAACGCAGTCAGCCTCACCCTCAACGCTGACATGGGCGAGCTCACCAGCATTATCGAATTCGACCTCACCGACATCGCCAACAACATGGAGCACGCGGAGGAAGACCAGTGACCCCTGAAATCCTCTACTCAGAAAACCCGCGACTAGAGCAAGCCAACGCCACACTCAACGCCCGCTACGAGGACAACAAGCCATTCACCAGCGACGACCTAGAACAATTCGCTAGAGCCGCAGGCGACGCCATCCTCCTCGCCACAGACCTGATGCACGACGTTAAAGTCATCGCCCTCGACATGTCCACAAAAACCAAGTTCGACGGCAACACCGAGGCATCAGAAACGCTCAAGGGAATTGTAGAAATCATCAACACACTCCTGCCAGAGGACGGGGCAGACCTGCTGCGCTCTTACGCGGACCTTTACTTGATCGACCGCGTAGAAGAAATGCGAGAGGCCGGGAAATGAGCACAGAAACCGTAATCGTCATCGGATACACCGCTTTCCTCATCGTCGCGGCCATAACCATCGCCATCGTCGACCTCAAGGACATGAACCGCCACGCCAAGCAAATGCGGGAAATCCGCCGCCAACTCGACGAAATCTACAAGGAAGGAGCCGACTATGACCGCGCCGCTAGAGACTAAAGCCTTCCTCACCGTCGACGACGTTGCCACCCTCCTCGAAGTTTCAAAAGACACCGTCCAGTCCTGGATCGCAGACCACTCCCTCCGCGCGTTCCGCAAAGACCGGACCGTGCGCATCAGCCGCAAAGCATTCAACGAATTCATAGACAACCACCCCTGGTAAGGAGACAAACCAAATGCCTTACGACAAGACCATCACGCTAACAATCGTCATTAATTCTGACCTACTCGAGAGCTATCTAACCCTGGTGAAAGCGCGCAACCTGCTCGCCGAAGCAAAACAAGACCCTGCCGGCGTCATAAGCATCCTCGAAGACTACTCCTGGGCTGTTACCAACACCGTCCTCGACGCCTACTACGCCCGCAAACAGTTAGGAGCACAAAGTGACTAGCCTCCACCGCAAACTAGTCGCCCTCGGCGTCGCCTTAACCGCCATCGGCGCGACCATCCTCTTCACCATGAGCCTCAACCCAGACTCAGCGCTCGCGGGCTACGCGCTAGCCACGTACCTCGGCGGGTTAACCATCACTGGCGTAACCATCGCAGACCACGAAATAAAACGAAAATGAAACCTCTAACCCCCGCGCAAACAGCTGAAGCCCGCTACCAGTTCACCGCCGCCGAAATCGGCATCGGCCAAGCCCTCGAACGCCTCACAGACGCCATCGACGCCACAGCAATCCTAAACCAAATCACCGGTATTAAAACCACTACGACGATCACCGCGCTGGAAGAAATCAGCGAAGCGCTGCGCAAGCTTGATCGTGGCAAGTTCAACTACGTACGGAAACAAGTCAACACGCTTGAGGAGGACCGCGACTCTGTAGAACACGCCTACGAGACCGTGGCTACTGCTGGAAAGTGGATCACGCATGCCAGCTCCTACCTATGGTACGCGCACTCGTGGCTATCCTTCACGCCCGCACACATGCTTGACGACGGCCCATACGAAGACTTCGAAAAGCTCTTAAACGCGGTCAAACAGCGCGGCCGCCAGCTATCTACAACCAGCGACAATCTCGCGTCCTTACGCAAGAAAATCACGCGCCAAATCAACGAACAGGAGAACCAGGAATGAGCCACCCAACTCTCCAGCCCATGCTGGAAGAAATCTATAAAGCCTTCGACACGATCGCAGAACAAATGTTCCTCATGCGCGACCTAGTTAAAACAAGTGTTGAAGCCGCGCAACAAGCCGAAACCACGCCAGCCCCACAGCCACAGGCAGATCCAGACCCGGAGCCGGAGGCCACGCTCGACGAACTCAAAGCACGCCTATCCGAGTTCGTCCTCAAAGACCAGGCAGCCAACCAAGCCCGCCTAGCCCAGATCCTCGCTAAGTACGGGGCGCGCAACGTCAGTGGCCTAAACCCCTCCGACTATGCGGCCGTGCTGGCAGAAATCCAGGAGTAACCACAATGGCACCAGAAACACACGCTCTACTATCCGCCTCCAGTGCGCACAGGTGGCTGAACTGCACTCCCAGCGCCCTGTTGGAGGCTGGCAAGCCCGACCGAGGCTCTGCCGCGTCCTTGGAGGGGACGGCGGCGCACGCCTTGGCTGAGTGGAAGCTCGCCGAAACGCTAGGACGCGGCCCCGGACCCCGACCCGCCTCCAACTACGACAGTGACGACATGGAAGCGTACACGGACGCGTACGTCGACCACGTGTCAACCCTGATCGGCGAACACGACACTAAAACCAGCGTGTTTATCGAACAAAGGCTCGACTACTCCCAGTACGCGCCAGACGGGTACGGCACCGGCGACTGCGTCATCATCTCCGACACGATGCTCGACATAGTAGACCTCAAATACGGGCAAGGCGTCCTCGTCGAAGCAGACGACAACCCGCAGCTGAAACTCTACGCGCTGGGAGCTTTGGCGGCGTTTGAGGCAATCTACGACGTCGAGACCGTGCGTGCAACGATCTTCCAACCCCGCCGAGACAATATCGTGTCAGCCACGTACACGGCCGCAGAGTTGCGCGAGTGGGGCAACCGCGTGGTGCGCCCCGCCGCCGACCTCGCCGTAGAAGGATTGGGCGACTTCAAGCCCGGCACTTGGTGCCAGTTCTGCAAACTCGCACCCACCTGCAGGGCTCGCGCAGAGGAAAACCTCAAGCTCGCTCGGTTCGACTTCCAACCCGCTGACGAGCTTGAGGACGCGGAAGTCGCAGAAATACTGCAACAACTTCCTGAACTGCTCAAGTGGGCGAGCGACGTGGAAAAGCACGCCACGCAGGCCGCCATCCACCACGGTAAGCAGTGGCCGGGCATGAAACTCGTCGCCGGCCGCTCCATGCGCAAGTACGCGGACGAAAACCAAGTCATCCAAGCCGCCCACGAAGCCGGATATGCGGATGAGGACATCTTCGAGCGCAAGCTCATCACGCTCACGAAAATGGAGCGCCTAGTTGGCAAGAAAAAGTTCACAGAGATTTTTGGCGGCCTCGTCGTCAAACCAGCCGGGAAGCCCGCCCTCGTCCCTGAGAGCGACCGGCGCAAGCCCCTCACACTAACCAGTGCTGAGACCGAATTCGAGAACCTAGAAAAGCAAGGAAAATAGTCATGAGTCGAATCACTATCAAAAACGTGCGCCTATCTTACGCTCACCTTTTCGAGCCGTACACGGCAGGTGAGGGAGACCCGAAGTACTCCGCAGCGCTACTGATCGACAAGAACGATGCGGAAACGGTCAAGCGGATCGCGGAGGCTATTAAGGCCGCTGAGCGCGCCGGCGTGGAGAAGTTCGGATCACGGTGGAAGGCGAACCGGAACCCGCTGCGTGACGGCGACGCGGAGGATAAGGGCCCGGCTTACGTGGGTAAGTTCTTCATGAACGCACGCTCCAACACGGCTCCGTCTGTTGTTGACCGCCGCGTCAAGAAAATCACCGACCCCGCGGAAGTGTACTCCGGCTGCTACGCGAACGTCAGCGTCGAGTTCTACCCGTACAGTGCGTCAGGCAATAACGGTATCGCGTGCGGCCTTGGCAACGTGCAGAAGATCCGCGACGGTGAACCGTTGGATGGCCGCGTGGACGCCTCCGACGAGTTCGAAGTGCTCGAGGACGAGACGCCAGACCTGGGCGGCCTCCTCGACTAGCACCAACTAATCGTGGTGGCGCGGGTTTTCTTGTTCTCCTTCCCACGCCACCACCCCTCCACTGTTTTAGGACTGACCTGTGATGCGCGAACTAAGCATTGACATTGAAACTTTCTCAACTACTGACCTGGCCTCGGCGGGCGTGTACAAGTACGCATCCGATGAGTTCTTCCAGATCCTCCTGTTCGCCTACAAGGAGGACGACCAGGCCGCGCGCGTGGTTGACGTGGCCCAAGGCGAACAAATCCCACAGCGTATCCTGAAGGCCCTTACCGACCCGAGTGTGGTGAAGCACGCGTTTAACGCCCAGTTCGAACGAGTATGCCTCAGCCGACATCTTGGCCGGCAGTTAGAACCTGAGCAGTGTCACTGCACCATGGTCCATGCACTACACGCCGGCATGCCCGGCAGTCTAAAACAAGCATCGATATCGCTAGGCCTGGACCAGCGTAAAAACACGGCCGGCGTACGCTTGATTAAGAAATTCAGCGTCCCCTCCTCACGCAACACGCTCACGCCCGGCGGGCGCACGCTCCCAGCCTCCGACCCCACCGGGTGGGAGCAGTTCAAGCAGTACTGCGTGCAAGACGTAGAAGTAGAATACGCAGTCCGCCAAGCCCTCCGGCACCGGGAGCCAAGCCACGACACGTGGAGCGAGTACTGGCTCGACCAGCACATTAACGACCTTGGCGTGCGCGTAGACACCCGGTTCGCTACTGCGGCGCAACACGTGGGCGGCCAGCATTACGCGAAAACCCTCAACGAAGCCAAGACGCTCACCGGCCTAGACAACCCCAACAGTGTCACACAGTTGCAGGACTGGCTCACCAGTCAGGGCGTAGACATGCCATCCCTAACCAAGCAGCAGGTAGCCACGGCCATAGATGACCCGGCAACGCCAGACACGGTGCGCCGCGTGCTAGAACTCAGGCAGGACATGTCCCGCACCAGCACGAAGAAATACGACGCGATGCTAGCCTGCGCCCTCAACGAGCCCAGTGGTGAAGCACGCGCGCACGGTCTCCTACAGTTCTACGGCGCGGGACGCACCGGCAGGTGGGCAGGCCGCCTCGTCCAAGTCCAAAACCTGCCACGCAACCACATGCACGGCCTCGACCAAGCCCGCCAAGCCGTCGCCAAGCTAGACCCCGACACGGTCGAAATGTTGTACGACGTGCCCGACACGCTGAGCCAGCTGATCCGCACCGCCCTCATCCCCAGCGACGGCTACGAGTTCACGGTGTGTGATTACAGTGCTATCGAAGCCCGCGTAATCGCATGGCTCGCAGGAGAGCAATGGCGACTCGACGCATTCAAACAAGGCGAAGACATCTACTGCACCACAGCGTCGCGCATGTTCAAAGTACCCGTCGAAAAACACGGGCAAAACGCGCACCTACGCCAAAAAGGCAAAGTAGCAGAACTCGCCTGCGGATACGGAGGAAGCGTCGGCGCACTCAAAGCCATGGGAGCGCTAAACATGGGACTAACCGAAAGCGAACTAAAACCCATCGTCAAGGCGTGGAGAGACTCCAGCCCCGCCATCACCCGCCTTTGGTGGACTGTCGACCAGGCCGCACGCGACGCGATAACCACCAGCCGCACCACCACAGCAGGCCGCTGCACGTTCACCCTCGAACACGACGCGCTCGCGGTCACACTCCCCTCCGGCCGGCGCCTGTACTACCACGACCCCCACGTAAAACCAGGCCGCTACGGCAAACCCGTCATCACTTTTAAGGGCGTGAACAGCATGCGAGCGTGGGCGCCCCTGGAGACTTATGGGCCGAAGCTTGTTGAGAACATTACGCAAGCCACAGCAAGGGACATCCTCGCCCACGCCCTCACCGAACTACACGAAGCCAGCTACCGCACGGTCATGCACGTACACGACGAAGTCGTCATCGAAACCCCCAAAGATGAAGCACACCTCAACCACGTCGCGGCGCTCATGACTAGAGCGCCCGCGTGGGCAGACGGTCTACCCCTAGCCGCCGACGGCTACACGTGCGACTACTATCAGAAGGATTAACCCCAGTGGACATTACGATTAGCACCGGTAAGAGCCGCACCGCCCGCACGTGGCGCAACATCACCATCACGTGGAGAGAACTCACCGACTTGCTGGCCCACACGAAACGCACCAGCGAAACCGTAAGCGAGTACCACGCGATGAGCAAAGACGACCAGGCGCAGGTTAAAGACGTCGGTGGCTTCGTCGGAGGCCACCTTACCGACGGGCATAGGAAGGCCGGACACGTCCACCACCGGAGCCTCCTCACTCTCGACATTGACCAGGCAGAGCCCGGCCTATGGGTCGCGTTCACCCTCCTGTACGACGGCACGGCAGCCGTCCTCTACTCGACGCACTCACACACGCCAGACAACGCCCGCTTGCGCCTCATCATTCCTTTGTCGCGTCCAGTGTCTGAGGACGAGTACCCCGCCGTGGCACGCAAAGTCGCAGACCGGCTAGGCATCCGACAGTTTGACCCCACCACCTACCAGGCCGCGCGTCTCATGTACTGGCCCAGCACGCCAAGCGACGGCGAATACGTGTACGAACACCAGGACGGTGCGTCGCTCGACCCCGACATGATCCTCGCCGAGTACTCTGATTGGCGGGACATGAGCCAGTGGCCCACCCACCCCGACGAAGCAGCGCCCCGCGCGTCGCACGCGAAAAAAGAGGATCCCACCCTAAAACCCGGCATAGTCGGAGCGTTCAGCCGTGCTTACACCATCGACGCCGCCATCGAAAAGTTTTTGCCAGACGTGTACGAGCCCGCCGGGCCGAACAGGTACACGTACAAGCCCGGTGAGACAACTGGCGGCGTGGTCGTCTACGACCACTCCACTAGGGCCTACAGCCACCATGCGACTGACCCGGCAGGCGGGCAAGCGTTAAACGCGTTCGACCTCGTCCGAATCCACAAATACGCAGACCAAGACACCAACGTCGAAGCAGGCACGCCGATCACTGACTACCCGTCCTACCAAGCCATGGCACGCCTCGCAGTAGACGACGAAGAAACAAAAAAACAGTTGACAGCAGACCGGCTACGAGAAGCCTCAGAAGAATTCACCGAAATCACCACGCCAGACGAAACACCCGACTGGTACTCCAGGCTCCAATTCACCGAAAAAGGAGCCATCAAAACCACGGTAAACAACTTCCTCACAATCCTCGGAAACACCGACGCGTTCAAGTCAATCGCCTACAACGAAATGACAGGAACCATCGAAGCCCGCGACCCCAAAGCCCTACCCTGGGAGCAACTAGGCGAAACCTGGTCAGACGCAGACGAAGCACAGTTGCGTGTCTACATTCAGCGCGCATACACGATCGACTCGCCAGGACAGTTGCACGACGCCCTAACCGTCCTCGCCACCAACCGCGCCTGGCACCCCATTAGGGACTACCTAAACCACCTGCCAGACTGGGACGAACTACCACGAGTAGACACGCTACTAATCGACTACCTAGGCGCTGAGGACACGGTTTACACGCGCGAAGCCACCCGCAAAACCCTCGCCGCCGCAGTAGCGCGCATACACGCGCCCGGCATCAAATTCGACAACGTCCTGATCCTCAACGGCCCCCAAGGCATCGGCAAATCCTACCTGTTCAACAGGTTGGCGGGCGACTGGTTCTCCGACAACCTCACGCTATCGGACATGCGGGATAAAACCGCAGCCGAAAAAGTCAAAGAAGCGTGGATCCTAGAACTAGGCGAACTCGCCGGCATGCGCAAAATGGACGCCGAAACCATCAAAAGCTTCATCACCCGCACCCACGACAAATACCGGCCAGCCTACGGTCGCAACGTCGAAACCCACGCCCGCGCCTGCATCATCGTCGGCACCACAAACGACGAGGACGGATTCCTGCGCGACGTGACCGGCAACAGGCGGTTCTGGCCCGTCAGTGTCACCGGAAACACCACGGTCAAGCCCTGGCATATTACCGACGAAACCAGAGACCAAATATGGGCCGAAGCCCTCCACTACTACTCGCAAGGCGAAGAACTCTACCTAAAGGGCGAGACACTGGAACTTGCGGAGGCCGCGCAAGCCGGCGCGCTGGAGACCGACGACAGGGAAGGCATCGTACGCGCCTACCTCGACACGCTCCTACCCAGCGACTGGGACACCCGCACGCTAGTAGAGAGGCGTGGATGGCTGGACGATTCCGACGAGTTCGACAAGGAACAGCCTGGCACGAGCCTGCGCGGCCAAGTCTCCGGCATTGAGATCTGGTGTGAGTGCTTCGGACGTGCCAAGGCTGACTTCACGCGCAGGGAGGCTTACCAGATAGCGAACATCATGAGCCGCATCGAAGGGTGGGAGCGCGCTACCGGCACGTCACGCCCATATCTGCCAATTTACGGCCGTCAAAGAGTTTGGATAAGGAGCCAGAAATGAGGCTGACAAACCCTGTTGGGACGAACTCGAGCCCTTGGACTTGTCCCAAAAACTGTGAGGACGAGCGCCAAAAAGTTTTAGACACGTCCCCAACCTGTCCAAACGTCGAAAACACTGCTATTACGCGGAAAACTCCAAGTTATGGGACAACGGGACAAGTAAAACCTAAGGAGTACAGGAGTACTAAAAAGCGCGTAATTACGCGTATATACGCGCGCGCGAGGGCATATAGGGGATATATAGGGGGATTTTTTGGACTTGTCCGGCCAGATAACAGAACGCGACGTAGAAAAAGCGCTAACCCAGGCGGTCAAGCGAAGAGGCGGCGTCGCCTACAAATTCACCAGCCCAGGACTCAGCGGAGTCCCCGACCGACTCATCCTCCTACCCCACCGACCCGCAGCGTTCATCGAAGTCAAAGCGCCCGGCCAAAAACCAAGGCCACTACAACAACACCGAATACGCCAAATCCAAAACCTCGGACACAAAGTATTCGTACTCGACCACCCCAGCCAGATCGAAGGAACCCTCGATGAAATACAAGCCTCACGCCTACCAAACCCAGGCCACACGCTTCATCCTTGAACACCCCCACGCAGCACTATTCCTCCAAATGGGACTGGGCAAAACCGTCATCACCCTCACAGCGCTGCGCACTCTCACGCTCCTCGGAGACACCCAGCGGGCCCTCGTCATCGCACCATTGCGCGTAGCGCGCGACACGTGGCCGGATGAGATCAAGAAATGGGACCACCTCAAGGATGTTTCTTACCAGGTGATGGTTGGCCGCCGAACCACGCGCGAAAAAGCACTTAGCGCTAAGGCTGACATTCATATCATCAACCGGGAAAACATCCCCTGGCTCGTCGATGCTCTAGACGGCCAGTGGCCTTACGACACTGTCGTAATCGACGAACTCTCGAGCTTCAAAAACCCGCGCGCCAAACGGTTCAAAGCCATCAAAAACCTCAGCCGCCACGCCACTCGGATCATTGGCCTCACCGGCACGCCTAGCCCCAACGGACTGTTAGACCTTTGGGCCCAGTACAGGATCCTCGACGGAGGCCAGCGCCTCGGCAAATACATCACCCACTACCGCAACGACTACTTCACGCCGGACAAGCGAAACCGGTACCAAGTTTTCACTTGGAAGCCTCGCGAGGGCGCGGAGAAAGAAATCTATGCGGCGATTGGGGACATTACTATGAGCCTGCAAACCGTAGACCACCTACAACTTCCAGAGCGCACAGACACGACCATGATCGTGCGCATGAACGCCAGCGAGCGCGCGGTGTATGACCAGTTGCGGCGCGACATGGTCGTAAACCTCGGCGGTCAAAATATAGACGCGGCCAACGCGGCCAGCCTGTCCGGCAAACTCCTCCAACTTGCCTCCGGCAACCTCTACACGCCAGAAGGATCATACTTGCCAGTGCATGAACGCAAGCTAGACGCCCTCGAGGACATCGTCGAAGCCGCAAACGGGCAGCCCGTACTCGTCGCCGTCTGGTACAAGTTCGATACCGAACTCATACAGCAGCGCATCCCCAGTGCGCGCACGCTAACCACGAGCGAGGACATGCGGGACTGGAACGCCGGACTTATTCCGGTCGCGTTGATACACCCCGCGAGCGCCGGCCACGGCCTCAACCTACAGGCCGGAGGCTCCCTCCTAGTGTGGTACTCCCTCACCTGGAGTCTAGAACTCTACGAGCAGACGAACGCCAGGTTATACCGGCAGGGCCAGACCCAGCCCGTAACCGTCACGCACCTCGCGTGTGAGGACACGATCGACATGGAAGTCCTCGATGCCCTAGCGGGTAAAAGCGCTACGCAAGAAGCCCTAGTAAACGCCGTTAAAACCAGACTCGCCGTCTAAACAGAAAAGGAAAAACAGTTATTAAACTTGTACCAGTAAAAGCCGTTCCCCGCGTCCACAGCAGGGCCGGGCAAGCAATCTTCAACCGCGTATTCCCCCGGAACGTGCAAGCCCAGATAGTACGCACACCAGGGCAAGCCTTCCGTATAGACGAGATCCTCTTCAACCGTAAACAAGTAGCTAACCTTGCCGCCTCCGCCCGGCGCAGAGGCTTCCAAATCAACAGTATTCCAGCCGGCGACTTAGGCGAGAGCTGGCCCATGTTTGAAGAAGCGCTCGGCGAGGAATACCGCGACCGGCGAGTCATCTTCATCATGTTCAACCCCAAGCTCCAGCAGGCAGGAGCCAGCAAATGAGCAGCCAACGCTACGAGCAGGCCCTGCACGGCTTGCGCCAAGCCGAACACGCGCTACAGGACGCGCAAGACGACTTCATCGACGCCGACGAACGCCTCCAGCCCTACACTGACGGTCACATAATGCAAGCCGCAATGATGGCCGACATCGGGTTCGACCAAGCCTGCGACAGACTCCACCGGCTCATCCTCCAAATAGAAACGCACCTTAGAGACACGCCCCGCCAACAGGAGTAGCCAGTGGACAGAAGTTGGATGAGCCAGGCCGCCTGCGCCGCGCACCCGCACGCGGGAACGTGGATCACGCCTCGCGCCCGGTCAGTCCCAGAACACATAGCCCGCACCTGCCAAGCCTGCCCGGTAAAGCAAGACTGCCTAGCCGACGAAGTCCAGTACGCGGCCAGCACGTTCCGGTGGGTGTACCAGCCCGCCGGGTACCGTGCCGGCCTCACACCCAGCCAAATCAAAACAGTAATCCACGAATACTTGAGACAGCATCCAGTCAGAGGAGAAGAGAGTCATGAAGCCAGCACACCGGGCAGACCGCCGGCTTAAAGCCATACGAGACCAGTACATGAGAGAGCGGCCCCAGCCGTGCATGCGGTGCGGTCAGCCCATCGACTACGACGCGCACCGTAAAAGCCCTAACAGCTTCCAACTCGGCCATAAACTCTCCTGGCACGACTACCCCGAGCTGCGCACTGACCCGGGTAATCTCCAGCAGGAGCACGCCGGCTGCAACATGGCTGCAGGCAAGACCAACGACGTGTCAACCTTCCAGATTGGTATTAGTTCACGCAAATGGTAGAGAGAATCATTACCAGAAGGGGGAAGGGCGTACAAATCACAAACACCAAGCCCACGCCTGGGCGCGGTCAAATGAATAAGTCATCCCTCCCCGGCAAAAAGAGGGCCTTTATGCGTGGAGGAGACGGCGATGAGCGAGGTTAATGACATTGTGCAGGCCCGTGGGGACTTGGTGCGGGCTAGGGAGGCGTTGTGGAAGGCGATCGACGTGGCGGAGCCGGGGCAACTGCCTGCGCTTGTGGCGCAGTTGCGTGGGGTGCTGCGTGATTTGGATGCGTTGGAGCCGGGCGGGGCGGCGCGGGTGGAGACGGTGGCGCAGAGGCTACAGCGCGAGAGGATGAGTAAGCGTGGCGCGTGAGCGGGTAGGTAAGCAGGAGCCTTCCTTTGAGGTGGTTAGTGGCGAGCCGGTTGATTTTACGGATGGTGAGGAGGCGTTGGAGTTGGCTCCGGCTTATGGTTTGCGTCCGGATCCTTGGCAGGCGCGGCACGTGCGCTACGCGTTGTCGCGTCGCGCGGGTGGCTTGGTGGCGTTTAAGCGGGTGGCTCAGTCGGTGCCTCGCCAGAATGGTAAGAACGGTGAGATCGAAATTATTCAATTGCACAAGATGATCGTGCAGGGGCGTCGGATTTTGCATACGGCGCATGAGGTTAAGACTGCGCGTAAGGCGTTTATGCGGTTGGCGTCTTATTTTGAGAATCCTGGTCAGTATCCGGATTTGGCGGCGATGGTGCGGATGATTCGTAAGGCGAACGGGCAGGAGGCGATCTTGTTGCATAAGCCGTCCTGTTCGGCTCCTGTTGGCGGGGGATGTTCGTGTAAGCCTAATGAGGGTGGGTCTATTGAGTTTTCTGCTAGGTCTAAGGGTGCGGCGCGTGGTTTCACTGTTGATGATTTGTTTTGCGATGAGGCGCAGGAGTTGACGGACGAGCAGTTGGAAGCGTTGTTGCCGACGATGGCGGCCGCGCCGTCTGGGGATCCGCAGCAGTATTTTTATGGGACGCCGCCTTCGGTGGATTCGGTGGCGGAGGTGTTTCCGCGTATTCATAAGGGTGCGCACGCGGATAAGCCTCCGGTGGGCATGTTTTGGCAGGAGTGGAGTATTCCGCAGGATATGGATCCGGAGACGGCTCGTCAGGATTGGGTTGATTTGGCGTATGAGACTAATCCGGCTTTGGGGATTCGTATTGGGTTGGACACTGTTGCGATGGAGCAGTCGGTGATGAGTGGCGTGGGGTTTTCGCGTGAGCGTTTGGGCCAGTGGTTGACGGTGAAGGCGTCGTCTTACTGGGAGTCTGGTGAGTGGGAGGCGGCGTCGGATCCTACGAGTCAGATTAGGGAGGACTCGCCGTTGGCGTTTGGTGTGGAGCGTTCGTCGAATAAGTCGGTTACTCATATTGCGGTTGCGGGTTTTCGTGAGGATGGTTTACCGCACGTGGAGATTGTGGCGTCGAGGCAGGGTTCGGACTGGGTGCGTAAGTGGTTCGCGGACCGCGTGGAGGACTACGAGGGGATGCAGGTGGTGATTAACCGGTCGTCTCCGGCTGACGTGTTGCGTATGGATTTGGAGGAGATTGAGGGCGTGACCGTGTACCGGGCGGCGTTCCCTGAAGAGCGGCGTTGGACGGAGCGGTTCTTAACTTTGGTGGAGGAGGCCGCGCAGTCGCAGGGCGGGGCGAGGCGGGGCTTGGCTCACTTGCCCCAGCCCGTGTTGGACATGGCGGTGGCCGGTATGAAACTGAACTACAGTCACGGGGGTGCGCCGGGTGTTGACCGGAAGAACTCGGCTACGGATGCGACGCCGTTGGTCGCGTCGATTATTGCTTTGGGGTTCCTGTTGGAGTTCGGAGAATCGGTCGCGGTTCGTAGTGTTTATGAGGATGATTCTTATTCTATCGTGGTCTTATAGGACGGGTTTGCCCTGCGATTGTATGGGGAGAGGGTGCTTGTGGGACTACTAGACTGGCTTCGGCGCGGGTTTTCTACGCCGGCGGATGCGCCGCTGGTGGTGCAGTCGAGTTTTAACTTGGACTCGATTGCTGGTATGACGCCGGCCGCCTTGTACCGGTCTCAACCGCATTTGCGCACCGTGATTTCGTTCATTGCACGCAACATTGCACAACTGCCGTTGCACGTGTACGAGAGGTCGTCGGATACGGATCGTAAAAGGTTGCGTGAGGATCCGGTTAGTCTCCTGCTGGCTTCGCCTAACGATCACATGACCCAGTACGAGCTGATTTATGGGCTCGTGTCGGACTTAAAACTGTACGACGTGGCTTTGTGGCTGGTTGCGGTGGATGAGGAGCGGCCGGCTGGAGCGTCGATTTACCCAGTGTCGCCGTCGTGGATCGTGCGCACCGGTGGCGGTGATGTTTGGGGCCCGGCGTGGGTAGACGTGCAACGCCCAGGACAGGCCCAGGCGACGCGGATCTCGAACACGGACTCGATGCGGTTCGTGTTGTTCCATGGCTGGGACCCGGCGTCGCCGGATGGCTGGTCCAGCCCGGTAGAAGCGTTGAAGGACATCCTGCAAGAGCAGGTGCAGGCCTGGTCCTACAGGCAACAGTTGTGGGCGCGCGGCGGGCGCGTAGGCATGTACTTGAAGCGGCCAGTGGATGCGCCGGCGTGGAGTCCGGAGGCTCGCGCCAAGTTCGCTAGAGACTGGGCGAACGCTTGGAGCGGCCCGGCCGGCGCGAGGGCTGGAGGCACTCCCCTCCTAGAGGAGGGCATGACACTCGAGTCCACGAGGTTTAACGCGCGCGAGGAGGAATGGAGCGAGGTAGCAAAGCTCGCGCTCACCACTGTCGCCGGCGTTTACCACATTAACCCGACGATGCTAGGCCAGACCGACGGCGCGAACTACAGCAACGTGAAGGAGTTTCACAAGATGCTGTACCAGGACTCGCTCGGCCCTGACTTGGCTATGATTCAGCAGCGTATTAACGCCTTCATCGTTCCCTTCGTAACCGGTAACGCGAACGTGTACGTGGAGTTTAACTTGCAGGCTAAGTTGGCGGGCACGTTCGAGGAGCAGGCGGCGATCCTGTCGTCGAGTGTTGGAGCTCCTTGGCTGTCTCGTAATGAGGCGCGTGCGCGCATGAACCTGCCGCGTGTTGATGGTGGGGATGAGATCGTGACGCCGTTGAACGTGCTGTTGGGTGGGCAGGCGTCGCCTAGGGACTCTGGCTCGCAGAACATTACGGGGTTTAACGCGGCCGCGGGGTTGGAGCGTAAGCTCATCGAGCCGGCGGCGCGTAAGAACTTGGGGCGCGTGACTCGCATGATCTTTGACGAGGCTGGTTTCCGGTCGCAGTACGAGCAGGCAATCAGCAAAGCCATCACCGACATAGGCTCTGACTTGGTCGCGTACTATTATTCGGGGCCGGGGTCTGCGAGGGTGGACGCGGACGAGGTGAAGGCCTTGGTGGAGACCTTGTCTAAGGCGTTTTATGACGTGTCCGCGGAGCAGGCTAAGCACGTGGGGGCGGCGTCGAGCAAGCTCATGGGATACGGAGACGATTTCTTCAAACTAACGGGGCGGGAAACTGAGTTCCTCCAGCATCGTGCGACAACGCGGGCGGAAGCTATCGTCGAGCGCCTCGTGTCCAGCACTGAGGGCAAGCTACGCGAGGGTGACGCGTTTAAGGATCCTGACGTGTTCACGGGGATTATTGACGAGCTAACCGGCGAGTACCGGGAGACTTTCGCGCCTTGGCGCGCGGTCGAGCACGCGCACCAGACGCAGAACTGGGCGCAGCAGGAGGCCGCATATAAAGTCCGGTCGCACTCGGGCGGCACCGTGCTTAAAACATGGGTGACCGTGTCGGGCGATCCTCGAGATGAGCATGCGAGCTTGGACGGGGAGACAGTGTCGATTGACGACGATTTCTCTAACGGGTTGGCGTATCCGGGGGATTCGTCGGGGGCTCCGGAGGATTTCGTTAACTGCTTGTGTGCTCTTGAGTATTCGTACCAGCCATAAAAAGGGATTAGAGGGGACTAATGAAAACAAAGCTTATTGAGCTCGGGGTTAAGGCCGATGAGGGCGACCTCGGCCAGTTCACTGCGTACGCGTCCACGTTCACGAGGACGCCTGACTCGTATGGTGACGTGGTTGCGCCGGGTGCGTTTAAGGACAGTCTGGAGGAGTGGAAGGCGTCGGGGAACGTCATCCCCGTGCTATGGGGGCATGATTTTGCTGACCCTTATAAGAACATTGGCTCCGTGTTGGACGCGGGCGAGGACGACCACGGGTTGAAGGTTCGCGGCCAGTTAGACCTGGATAACCCGTTAGCGAAGCAGGTTTACCGGCTGATTAAGGCCAGGCGGGTTACGCAAATGTCTTTCGCTTTCGACGTGATTGACTCGGCGTTCATCCAAGAGGACGGGGAGGAAAAGTTCGAGCTTCGTAAGCTCAAGCTTTATGAGGTGTCTATCGTCCCGGTTGGCGCGAACCAGGACACGGAGATCCTTGAGGTGAAGGCCGCGGAGGACGCGCCGGTAGAGGAAAAGGCTGAGGAAGAGGGCGAGGAAGAGGAAGAGCTTCCCGCGGATCTAGTGGAAGTTTTGGAATCTGCGATTAATGCGCTGGCTAGTGTATTAGATTCTGTTCGGCGTGATGATAATGAGAATCAGGGGTCGGGTGACGGCAATGCCACATCGACTGATACGGCGGAGAAGTCCCGAGACCTTGGGGCTAAAGCACGACTCGATGCCCTATCGCTTGACCTGGCATTGCTCGAGTTAGAGGAGAGGTAGAAATGAATCTTATCGAGAAGCGTGATGAGCTTACGAAGCTTGCGCGTGAGCTAGTAGAGGCCGCTAAGGGCGGCGATCCGGAGGCGGCTAAGGCCGCTGAGGAGATGATCGCGGAGATCCAGGAGCTTAACCAGCGTATCCAGTCGGTGAAGGCCGCGTCCGGCCTGCTCGACCAGATTGGCGCGGATGATGAGGCTAAGCCTCGCATGGGGGGCGTGAAGTCGCTTGGCGCGCACGTAGTGTCTAACGTGGCTGACCGTATCGACGGGTTCAAGGGCGTGACTGGCGCGTCGCTGACCGTGCCTGAGTTCAAGGCCGCCACTGATCCGCACGTTACCGTCGGTACTGATGGGACGTTTAGTCCGGCGATGCTGGACGTTGACACTTCCATCGTGTCCACGGTTCCGCGCCTAACCGTGACGGACCTGTTCACGACTGGCACGATCGCAGGCCAGGCAGTGACTTACTTTGTAGAGTCCGGCGTGGAAGGCGCGTTCAAGGCCGTAGCTGAGGGTGGCCAGAAGCCACAGATCAAGTACAACTACACTCGCAAGATGGACGGTCTATCGAAGATCGCCGGGTTCATTAAGGAGTCTGATGAGATCCTTGAGGACCTGGAGTTCCTCGCGTCTGAGATTAACGCGCGCCTGCTGCAGGATCTTGACCTGGCGGAAGAGGCTCAGCTGCTTAACGGTGATGGCACGGGTGGAAGTCTCGTGGGTGTGCTGAACCGTTCGGGTATTCAGACGGAGACGGCGACGGCGTCCGCGGATCTTGCCGACGCTATCTACCGTGGTGTGACGAAGATTTCTACTGGCGCGCACTTGTCGGCCGACGCGGTGGTTATGCATCCGACGGATTACGAGTCGCTTCGTCTAGCGAAGGATCAGAACAACCAGTACTACGGTGGTGGTTACTTCACCGGCGCGTACGGGCAGTTGAATAATGTTGTGCTTATGCCGCCTTTGTGGGGGTTGAGCACTGTTGTGACGCCTTCGATTGCTGAGGGTACGGCTCTTGTTGGCGCGTTTAAGACCGCGGCCATGCTCTACCGCAAGGGCGGCGTGCGCGTGGACATGACTAACTCTCATGACACGGATTTCGCTTACAACCTGGTGACGGTTCGTGCGGAGAAGCGTGCCGCGCTGGCGGTGCGTCGTCCGGCTGGTTTCGTGAAGGTAACGGTCGGAGCTTAGTAAGGCCTCCTGTTGATGGCAGGGGAGGACGCGGCGGCTTGGCCTGGGTTTTGATTGCAATTTTTGTTGGTTTGGTTGCTCTCAATGGGTGAGACTCGGGTCAGGCCGCGGCTCTATAAAGGCGGTTTGATGGATTGGGGTTTTGGGTCGTGTTGAAGGAATATTTTTGGCGCGGGGGTACCTGGCAGTTTGATGAGCGTGATGCGCCGGCTGATGCGGTTTTGAAGTCTGATGCTGATGCTGTCGAGGCAGAGGCTGACGCTGTTGAGGGCGAGCCGGTGGTTAAGGGGCGCAAGCCCGC
The DNA here is from genome assembly GCA_030532405.1 of Actinomycetaceae bacterium. Lineage (GTDB taxonomy): Bacteria > Actinomycetota > Actinomycetes > Actinomycetales > Actinomycetaceae > Gleimia. Next base: position 19,127 of record JAUNLF010000019.1, read on the forward strand.
GAACAAGGCCCGCACGCCCGCGAACAAGTAGGAGGCCCGCATGAGCGAGCTCCCAGACTTCATCACCGGCGCGGACATTATTAAAGCCAGCGGCGGGCGCCTCACGGTGCCGTTAGATGTCGCTGGCGACATGGCTAAGGGCGTCACCGCAATGATTAGGCGCTATTGTGGTTGGCACGTCGCGCCAGTAGTCGAAGAAACTCTCGTCCTTGACTACGACGGTGGCGGCGTCCTCACTCTCCCAACCCTTCGAGTAGAAGCGCTGCTTAGCCTCACCGTGGACGGCGTAGAAGTGGCAGACCCGGAGTGGAGTCGGGCGGGAGACGTACGCCTCGGAGCGCGTCCAGCCAAGTGGCAAGGCGTGCAAGCCCGCGTACAGCATGGCTACCCGGTGGAGGAAGTAGCCGACCTGCGGCAGGTGGCAGTACAGGCCGCACTGGTCGGCCTGGCCTCCCCTATGGGTGTAGTAAGAGAGTCCTCTGGGCAAGTGAGCATCGAGTATTCCCGCACGGGTCTCGGTGTTGCTGGTGGCCTTGCGCTTATGGAGCGGGACATGCGGATCCTCGATGCTTACCGGCTTCCAAGGAGGGCGTGATGATACCTAGTTTTGCGAGCGAGACGATAGTCATTACTGAGCCGGAGTGGGTTGAGGAGCGCGGCAAGCAGGTTAAACGCTACCCCGCGCAGGGCGAGGCCGTGTTCCCGGTGGTCGTGCAGGAAGGCTCTGCGTCGCCGTCGTTTGATCTACGCGACGCTGTGGAGATCCGCAAAGTAGTGTTCATGAACCCGTCCGTGGAAGTGACGCGGCACGCGCGCGTGACCGTACGTGGGAGGCATTACCGGGTTTACGGGGTGCCGGAAGATTGGCGGAGCCCTACTGGGCTTACATCGCATAAGCGCCTTGACCTGGTGGACTGGGAAGGCTGACTCGCAGTGGGAAAAGTGCGGATTGAGTGGAACGACAAGGGTTTCCGTGAAGTGCTTACCTCTCCAGAGGTGGCGGCCGCGACAGAGGCCTTAGCTAAACAGATCGCAAGCGCCGCGGGCGACGAGGAGGACTACTCCGTTAAACGGTTTGAGGGCGGTTACGGCGGTTCGCCGCGTGTCATGCACACCGTGCGTACCGCGACCGACAAAGCCCGCAAAGAGCAGGCGGAGGACGAAACACTAACCAGAGCCTTGTACGGAGGAGTTTAAGCCATGGCCGGAGACTATGAGTGGAAGCTGGTCGAAGCCCTCGCCCAGCGGCTAACCGCTGAGAGCGGCGTAAAAGTGCAGGCAATCGCGGGGGCCCTCCCAGCGGAGTTGCCGGAGGTGAGTCTCCAAGCCGTGCCGGTGGGCGGCCGCACGGGCGAGCCCGGCATCGCGTACCCCGTGGTAAGCCTCCACCTGCGCACGAAGTCGGAAGGCGACGCCGCCATCCTCGCCGGCCTGATCCCCCGTATCGTGTTGGCGTTGGACGCGGAGAGGATCCACGAGGACAGCGTGAACATCGTGGGCATGGAGTTGGAGAGCATGCCGTACGTGAACTTTGACCCTTTGAACCCGGGGTTTTTCCGGTATTCGTGCCAGACGATACTGACTATCAAAATCGGTTAATAGACTTGCAGGTAAGAGCCTAGTTTTTGGAGGAAATCATGGCAGGTATTGACGCAACCCGCGTACTAGTAGGCGCTCCGGAGCAGTCCGGCGCGTCCGGGGCTATCGAAGCAGCTCCGCTTGGCACCACGCTTCCCGCGTCCGCGGTAGACACGCTCGCGGAGGCGTTCGTGTCGTCCGGATACGTGTCCACCGCTGGCGTAACCGTGACACCGGACATGTCGACCACAGACATTACTGACTGGAGTGGCGCAACAGTGCGTACCATGTTGGAAAACTTTAAGGGCAGTGTGGCGTTTTCGTTCATCCAGATGGACGGAGACTCGGCGCGCATGATCTTCGGCGACAACAACGTGACGGTTACGAACGCCACAGCAGAGCACGGTGAGCAGATTGCGATCGCGATGGGCCCGCAACTGCCAGACCCGAAGTCTTTCGTGTTCAAAATGAAGGACGGCGACAACCTGATCCGTATTGTGTTGCCGAACGCGCAGCCGACCTCGTGGGACGAGATGACGTTCAACAAGACCGAAGCGATTCCACTTGGATGCACGCTATCCTGCTACCCGGATGAGAACAACAAGTCCATCTACATTTATGTCGATAATGGCGTTAAGGCGGGCGTGTAATGGCTGAAAAGCTCCCCGTGTTTAAGTTTGAAACCGCGGCCGGTGACACGATTGAGGTGCGCAAGTTTTCGGCGCTTCCTGGCCGCGCGTTCCGTCTCGTGCGCCGCCTGGACCCGGCCGACCAGATGTTCACGATCCTCGAGGAGTACGCGAGCGAGGAAGCCATGGAGCTGATCGACGAGCTCCCCATGGACGAGCTCAACACGTTCCTAAAGCACTGGCAGTCTGATTCCGGTGTGACAGTGGGAAAATTCTAAGCTTCCTCCAAATCGTCGAAGCCAACGAGGCGCCAATCAGGTATGACTTGCTGGCGTTGGGGTTGGACTTGGACGAGGCCGGTCGGGGCAGGTCGAACTGGGCGAACATCCTCGCCGCGTTCGAGTATGGTCCCGCGTCTAGTGCATACCATCATGCGACGGACCCGGAGGCCGCGCAGTGGACTCTCCAGGTTGAGCTGTTGGCGCAGATCCGGGAGGGTTTGGACGTCGTTCGGTGGATGCTCGCCGGCGGTAAAAACGGTAACCGGCCTAAACCCATACCCCGGCCGGGTGATAAGAAACGTTACGGTCAGGGCGAGTCCTGGACGGTGGAGAGCTTGGACGAGTGGATCCGGCTCAAGGAGCAAGAAGTATAAACGTAATGCCCGTACTTCCCTGTACGGGCATTACACTTGCCCGCTCTAATCTGGAATAAACAGGGTGAAGCAAGGGGTGCAGTGTGGCTGACAAGTATAATCTCGCCAATGCGTATTTAACGGTGATCCCCTCGATGGAAGGGTCGCGGGCGGAGATCACGAAGAGCCTCGTTAAGGAGGTTGCTCCGGCGGCGGATAAGGCCGGCCAAGAGGGCGGTAAAAACCTTGGCGCAGGACTGCTGTCGCAGACGAAGAAGGTGCTCGCGCCGGCCGCGGTAAGCGCTGCACTCGTCGGCGTAGGCACCGGCCTGTACCAGCTTGGCGCGAAGTTCACGGAAGCCACGAATACTATCCGCGTGGGTACCGGTGCGAGTGGTGATGCGCTCGCCGGCCTGGTGGATGATGCTAAGCAGGTGGCGTCTAAGGTGCCTGCGAGTTTCGATCAGATTAGTAGCGTGGTTGCGGACGTGAACACGAGGCTCGGCCTGTCTGGTGAGGTCATGCAGACGGTCGCGTCGCAGTACGTGGAGGCCGGCCGCATCCTCGGTGAAGAGATCGATATTAACCGCACCACGGCCGCATTCAGCGCGTTCAAGATCGAGGGCGTTGACGTGTCTGCGGCGATGGATGACTTGTTCCGCGTAAGCCAGGCGACGGGCGTGGGCATGAACGAGCTGGCGGACGGCGTGAAGATGGCGGGCCCGGCAGCGCAGTCCCTCGGCCTGGACTTCAAGGACACTGCCAGCCTCATTGGTTCCTTCGACAAGGCGGGCTTGCAGAGTAACAAGATGATGGCGGGCTTGTCCAAGGGTTTGGTGACGTTGGCTAAGGATGGTGAGGAGCCTCGCGAGGCTCTCACGCGTATCACCGACAGCATCCAGGGACTGATTGACGAGGGCGATACGGCTGGGGCGACGGACTTGGCCGCGCAAATCTTTGGCACGAGGAACGCGCAAGCCTTCGTCAACGCAATCGACGGTGGTGCGCTCGCGTTGGACGACCTGATGAGCGGTATTGGCGCGACGTCGGACACGATCCTCGGCGTAGGTGAGGAAACCCGGACGGCGGCGGACAGTTTCGCGATCATGAAAAACAATGCGGAACTCATGGCCGAACCCTTAGCTTCCTTGGCGTTTAGCACGGTGAGTGACGCTTTGGAAGGCATGGTCCCGTACGCGCAGGCGTTCTCGCGGTGGATGCAGGATAACCCGGCGATGGTTAAGGTGATGGCGGGCGTGTTGGGCGCGCTCGCAGCGGGTTTGGCAGTGGCGGCGGCCGCACAGTGGGCTATGAATAGCGCGATGTTGGCGTCGCCGATCACGTGGATTATTGTGGGCGTGATGGCCGTGATCGCGGCGATTGTGCTCCTCGCCGTCCACTGGGAGGACATTACTGCGTGGATCAGTGAGACGTGGTCTAAGTTCGTCGACTGGCTAGGCAATAGTTTCGACACGCTCGGCCGCTGGTTCTCTGACTTGTGGACGGGTATGAAGGCCTCGGCAATGGACTTGTGGGCGCGTATTACTGACGGCATCAAGGGAGCGTGGGAGGGTATTAAGACTCTCACGGCGAATGCGGCCGCGTGGGTGAAGGACAAGACCCTAGGCAAGTTCAACGAGCTCCGCACGGGAGCGGTCGAGGCGTTTACTAAGATGCGTGACGCGATTGGACGGGCGTGGGGCGGGTTGAAGGCTATAGCGGCGAAGCCCGTTAACTTCGTGATCGAGACCGTGTACGGCAAGGGTATTAAGGCGTTCACGGAGTCGGTCGCGGGCAAGCTCGGGTTCAACGTGTCGCTGCCGTATGTTGCGCCATTGAAGTTCGCTAAGGGCGGCGTCCTGCCTGGGTATTCGCCGGGGCGTGACTCGATTCTTGCGATGTTGTCCGGTGGTGAGGGGATCCTCGTTCCGGAGGCCGTGCGGGGTTTGGGTGCGGGGTTTGTTGGCTGGGCGAACCGGTATTTTTCTCACGGCCGGTCTAACGGTGGTGTCGGCACCAGTGTTACTAGTGGTGGTTGTGGTGGTGGGTCTTGTGGCCTGCCCGGGTTTGCCGACGGCGGTATCGTCGGGTTCTTTAAGGACGCGGCGCGGGGTATCGGCGGGTTTCTCGCTGACCCGATTGGGTCCGTGCTCGATTTGATTGTTCGACCGGTCGAGCGGATGCTCGGCGGTGTTGATGCCACGGTGTGGGGCGACGTGGCTAAGGGCGGGGCTAAGAGCATCCTGGCGGGTATTCCCAGTTTCTTTAAGAAGAAGGCCGACACGATCGGTAACACGGATTTGGTTGGGGCGGCGCGCCGCGCTTTGGGCGTCCCTTACGTTTGGGGCGGTTCGACGCTTCCTCCTGGTTTGGACTGTTCGGGCTTGGTGCATTGGGCGTCCGCGCAGTTGGGGCTTGGGTGGCCGCGTCTGACGGCCGCAGGCTACCAGAGTGCGAGCCGCGTGAAGTCGATGAACCAGGCGGTACCTGGTGACCTGCTGTTCTGGGGGAACCCGGCGTATCACGTGGGTATTTACACGGGGCCGGGCATGATGGTTCACGCGCCGCAGCCGGGTGACGTGGTGCGTGATGCCGCCATATACGGGTCGCCTACTGTTGGCGCGTACGCGGGTGGTGGTGGCCGTGGCCGCATGGATACTTACTCGGGGCTCGTGCAGTCGACGGCTCGCCGGTCTGACAGTGCGGATCAGATGGTTGCACGTTTGCGGCGCCTACAGTATGACAACGGGGGCTGGTTGGAGCCGGGCGAGACCATGGCGGTTAACAAGACCGGACAGCCGGAGGCGGTGTTCACGAAGAACCAGCTGAGTAAGCTTGGCGCTTGGGGTGAGGGGCCGGTCACGCTGGTGCTTAAGACGACTTCGGGAGACGTGAAGCTCGCAGTGGCGGCGGAGATTGAGGAAGTTCTAGGCGCTGGCGGTTCCGCCCGCGCGGAGTTCGGGGTGATCTGATGGCTATTACTTGGGGTGCTACGTCGGGGTATTTCCGGCTGGGTATTGATGTCCGGGTGTCGGGGACGACGGCGACGATCATTGTGTATGGCCAGTCGGTAGGCTACGGGCATGACTGGCACGGGACCTTGAATCTTACAGGCTCTTGGAGCGGATCGAGGGCAATCAGTTTCTACTCTGGAACTGGTCAGACGGTAACGAAGGAACTGCACCGGTCGAGTGCATCTTTCACGGGTACGCGCACGTATGGGGCGAACACGTCGTACTGGAACGGTTCCGCGTCGGTGTCCAGGTCGGTGACTGTTGCGAGCCCTAAGCCGCCGGCCGCGCCTTCCTTGTCGAGGGTTTCGCGCGCTTCGGACACGCGGCACACGCTCACGTGGAGCCAGTCCACGACGATTGCGCCCACGGGTTTCATTGTGCAGCGCCAGGAATGGACCGGGACGGCGTGGGGGCCGTGGCGGGAGATCGCACGCCCAGGCGCGGCGGCACGCTCCTACACGGACACTTCCACCAGGGCGGGCGCCGCCTACCAGTGGCGCGTTGCCGCTTACAATAACGAGGGCCAGTCCGCGTTTAGTAAGGCTAGCTTGGTTACGCCTACGACGCCAGGCGCGCCAGCGTCCGCGTCCGCGTCGCGCTCCGGCGCGTCGATCACTGTCACGTGGCCGCGCACACAGTCCGCGCCGGATGCACGCATTGAAGTGCAGCGCCGGCAAGGCAGTGGAGCGTGGACGGCGCTTACAACCGTGGCGGCGTCGCGGACTAGCGCGGCAGACGAGTCTCCGTCCACTACAGTTCCGCAGACGTACAGGGTGCGGCAGACAGCGTACACGCCGCACGACGGTGGGGCGACGTTGTATTCGACTTGGGCGGAGACACAGCCGATTAGTGTGACCTCCCCTCCGGCCGAGCCAAACCTAGTAGCACCAGCCTCGTACTATATTGCGGCAGACGCGACGACCCTGGAGTGGGAGCATTACGCGACCGACGGATCCGCGCAAACGAGCGCGCAAGTGTCGTACACTCCCCCCGGCGGGGTCACGCGCACTATAACCGTTACTGGGGACAGGCAGTCCACGCTTGTAGATTTCACCAAGCCGGGCGAGTACAAGTGGCAGGCGCGCACGAAGGGCTCGCACGCTAGTTACGGGCCTTGGTCTACGTTCAAAACTCACCGGGCAATACAAGCTCCAACGGTGAGTATTATTACGCCGGGCGAGGAGGCTACCGCGAGGTTTATCGCGGTGGAGTGGGAGACTCTGCAGGCGGATGGTTGGACGCAAAACGCGTGGGAAGTGACGCTCCTGGACGCGGGCGGCCTACAGGTAGGCCAATGGACGGGAGCCAACGCGGCCACCAAGTTCAGCCTCCCCATACCGTTGGAGAACCATAAGGCCTACCAGGTGCAGGTGCGCGCGGCCGTGTCGGGTGTTTGGTCGCACGCGACCGTGCACGCGTTCCAAGTCGAGTACGCTCCCCCAGCTAAGCCCGCGTTTACCGTGTCTTGGGACGACCTGCTCGGACAGGCAACTGTGTACGTGGACGCAGGCCAAGAGGAAGGCGTAGAGGCTACGGCGTCGGTCAGCGTCTGGCGATCCGTCACCAATGGAGCCACTTGGGAGCCCGTGGCGGAGGGACTAGAGCCGGGGAGCGTCATCTCCGACCATGAAGGCATGACCGCCGGCTCCACACTGTACCGGGCGACCGCGTACACGAGCATCGGCGGCGAAGCCACTAGCGAAACACTTTTAGAGCCGGGGTCTAAGAAACTTTGGCTAGGCGCGGGAGCCGGGTACGCGCGCCAAGTCGGGCTCCTGTATGATCCGTCGGCGTCTGCGTCGTACAGTGCCCAGCGAGAGGCGCTGCGCTTCGATGGCCGCGCCCTCCCCGTGCCGGTCCTAGGTCCTGCTAGGGGCGGGCAAATATCCCTCTCGGGCATCGTGTTCGACAAGGATACGCCGTCTATACACGACGTGATTCCACTGGTTAACGGCCAGTACGTGACGCATCTTGTGCGCGTACCAGGCTTGCGAATGTACGGGATTATTCGCGACCTGGGGTTGGAGCGCGTGTCTGCGCAGGCTTGGAAGCTGACGGTGAAACTGGAGGAGACGGAGAAGGAGCCAGGAGTTGAACGATACTAGGCTGGAGGGGGCGAGGCGGCCGGACTGGGTGTTCACATTGCTGGACGAGGCTGATCGGCCGTTGAAACGGCTGCGCACCGTGTCCGCCTGGTCGCTGGATTTGAATCCGCTCGCACAATTGGGTGACTCGGGTAGTCTCACGCTCCTGGTCGGAGTGGAGGGCGTGGATTTCATGAGGCACCGCGTTAAAGTCTCGTATGATCCGGGCGTGGAGGGCGTAGACCCGTGGGGTTTGGGCGTTTTCTTGTTCGCAGAGCCGGGGCTGGACAGGCAGGAGACGCATTCGACGACGCGCGTCGGCCTAGTGTCGAAACTTGCCGTGTTGGATGATGACAAGCTTGAGGAGTCTTACACGGTGCCGAAGGGCGCGAACATCGTGCAGACCGTTCTAGCGTTGGTTGAGAGTACGGGCGAAACCCGGGTGACGGTTACGGCGTCGGGCGAGTACGTGCGTGAACCGATTGTGTTCGACGCGGGCGAGAGCAAGCTGGCTATCGTGAACCAGCTGTTGGACGCCGTAGGATACTGGGGCATTACGGTGGACGGTGAGGGCGTGCTCACGTCGAGCCCGTACGTGCCTCCAGCGGAGCGGCCGGTTAAGTGGGAGTTCGTTGAGGGCGAGCATGCTACGCATTCGGGCGAGTGGAGTAGGGAGCAGGACTTGACGGGCGTGCCTAACCGCGTAGTGTGCAGGACGGCGGGGACGGATGAGGAGCCGGCGCTGGTAGGTGTGGCGTTGAATGAGGATCCGGTGAGCCGGTTTTCGTTCCAGGCGCGCGGTCGTTGGGTTACGCGCGTGTATGACGTGGAGGCGACGAGTCAGGCGCAGATTAATGCGATGGCGCAGCGGCGTTTGTTGGAGGCGGGTAGTCCGGTGGCGACCGTGTCGGTTGAGCACGCGGTGCTACCGTTGCGGCCGCGCGACTTGGTCGTGTTGGAGTCGAGCCCGTTGCGGGTGCGGGCGACAGTGCAGAAGTTGAGTGTGGTGTCGCCGGGGTTTTTGATGTCCTCGGAGCTTAGGGAGGTGCCCGCATGATTACGGTGCGTGATCTTGTGGTTCAGGTGCGTGGTTTGGCGTCGCGGTTGGATGCGTTGCCGCAGTTTAGGTGGGGCCGGGTTGAGAGTGTGGATCCGCTGGCGGTGGTGTTGGATGCGGAGTCTACGCCGTTGACTGGCGTGGGTACCGTGGTGGTTCCCGTGCTGGGCGCGCGCGTGTTGGTGTTGTTGTGGAACCGGCGGGCGACGGTGTTGGGCGTGGCGCGGCCTCAGCCGGAGGAGCCGGCGACGGAGAACACGATCGTCGTGGGCGGCGTGGAGTATCAGGCGAGCGGTGTGCAGTCGGTGCCGTCGTTCACGTGGACTTATAGCCAGCACCCGGTGTACGTCACGACAATCACGTTCCCGTTCCCGTACACGCCTCCTGCTGGTTGGGGGTTCCACTACTATTCGAGAGCGTCTTCAGGTTTCACGTTCACTGACGTGGCTGGCGTAAACTGGGCGAATCGCGCTACCGCTATTCGCACAGTCCAGTTTTTCAACAATGATTTGAAGGCATTTAGAAAAGCCGGCTGGCAGCTAGTGAAAATACAGTAAGACTATTAGCCCAGCCACTACGGCCGGTAGCCTAACTTATAGGACACCCTTTGAGAGCGCCACACCATGATAGGACTGGCGCAATATGGCATACACGTACATCACCGACCGGACGTCTCCAAACCGGAACGCCGGCCGTCAAGGCAACAAAATCACGGGCATAGTCATCCACTGGTGGGGCGATCCGGCGACGCGGCCGTCGTTCCAAGGCGTCGTCGACTGGCTATGCCGTAACGAAGGTAATTCGAGCGCGCATTATGTAGTTGAAGCCGGAAAAGTTGCTTGCATAGTGGATCCGGAGGACACGGCCTGGCACGCGGGGAATCTCAGTGTGAACCGCAGGACCATCGGTATCGAGTGTAATCCGCGTATGACGCAGGGCGACTTGGAGACCGTGGCGGAGCTGATCGCGGACTTGCGCTCCGTATACGGCCGCCTACCCTTGTCTCTGCATTCGGATCATTCTAATACTGCTTGCCCCGGCACGTACGCGGGCAAGCTTGGTTGGCTTGACCGGCGTGCGGAGGAGATCCGCAAGGGCACTACGCCGGCCAAGCCAACCGCACCAGCCGCACCAGCCGCGCCGGCGAAGCCCAAGAAACTCGTAGAAGATGGGGTCTGGGGTACTCTCACTACTTACGCCTTGCAGTTCGTGCTTGGCACGCCACAAGATGGCGTGGTTTCCTCGCAGTATGCGCCAAACATGAAGTATTTGCCGGCGGCTGGTAGCGGCTGGGTGTGGACTGGCGCGGCCGCTGTAGGTTCCAAGCTCATAGTTAAGCTACAGCAAATAGTTGGCGCGTATGCTGACGGGATTATGGGCCCGGACACGGTGAAGAAACTACAGAAGTGGCTCGGCGTCACCGTGGATGGCTACATGGGGCCGATTACGGTTACACCACTTCAAAAGTGGATTAATCGGAAGCTCGGATACTAAGGAGACCCTTATGTCTACTGAATTGACTGTCGCCGCACTCGCCGGGCTTATCGCACCTTGGTTGACCGCAATCCTAACCCAGGTTAATTTACGCTCGACTTATAAGCGCCTCGTCGCGATCTTCGTTACTCTCCTACTCGTCGGCGTGGGGATTTTTGCCACGTACCAGCCCGCAACATGGCAGGAGATAGCGGGCGTAATCGCCGCTGCTCTGGGGGTAATGCAGGTCGTGTACACGGCGATGAAACCGGTGCTTGACGCGGTCGAACTGAAAATTAACCCGGGGGAGGCGGGCGACTATGAGGCCCTTCACGAAACCAACTGAAAACCCGCTCGCCGTTTTCTGGTCCTACGTGCACGAGCCGAAAGCAATAACAGTGACTATGAGCCTCGCTTATGTGGTGACGCTGGTTGCCGGCGTGTGGACGATAAGCACGGGTTATCTCGAGCCGGTCGAAATCATGCGATATATAGCTATCGTGCAAGGCGTTGTTCTCATCATGGGCGGCACGGTCGGCGCTTTATCTAGTCTCATTGGCTATTACGCGCTGGAGCGCCCGGCAGTCATGCTAACCGCCGTGGGTATCGCGATCTGGGTTATCAACACGTGGACGATCTCGCCAAACGCGGGACTAATCGGCGTTTTCGCCCTCCTGTTCCTCGTCACAAGGTGGCTTAGGATCAGAGTTTTTACTGTGACTCCAGGCGAGCCGGTTATCCATGCGCCACGCTTGACGAAGTAGGAGGGAGGCCGCTGGCTTGAACCATGAACTTATTTCCCTCCTCCTCGGATCTACAGCCGTTGGCGCGGCGGCCAGCACGATTCTAAGCAAGGCCGGCGACTGGCTGGCCGGTCGCGCAAAAGACAAACGCGACATGGAAGCCGAAACCGCAAGGGCGTTGGAAGCCGAACGAGCCCGCGCCTTCGACTGCGCACAAGCCCTATATGAAGCGCTGCGCGAACTCGTCCGATTGGAGGCCGACACCGCGTTAATCGACCGGTTAAAGCGCGTCGCAGCCGGGAATGACCCGCACACCCGAAAATAGAAGTATTGCCCCTCACCAAGTTTTACATGGCTTGGTGGGGGGCCTATTTTTTATGCTCTGTTTGAACTCTCCGGATTTTCCGGATAGTTCACTAGCCCGCGTTCTCGATCGAAACTACGATCCCGTGTTCATCCAGCATGACGAATGCGCAAAGCGCTGCGGCCGTGCGGTGCAACGCGGCGGGAAGCTGTTGCACGCCCGCGTTGGGATAGTCTGCCCAGAAGGCTTCATCGGTGGCGTACGTGCGAAGCACAGCCTCTTCCTCGGGCTCCAAGCTCTCAATGTAGTCGCACATGTCGTCGAAAAGTTCGTCGCGATAGTCCATGAGGGTGTGGAGGATCATCATGGTGGAGAGCATGTCTCGAGGTTCGCGGAGCCCGTTTTCCCACTTCGACCAGCCAGATTGTTGCACGCCGACCATGCGCGCGGCTTCCGGTTGGTTGAGGCCTAGGGCTTCCCGGTATGCCCTGAGGGCGAGGGCGGTGTCTTGTGTCATGCGATTTCCCTTTCTCGCAGTCGCTTGTACCGTTCGCGGCTGACCGTAAAAGAGTCAGCATTGCGAAGGGTCTTGTCTTTGTAGAGGTCGCGCAAAATGTCGAGTTCACCGGTTTCGTTCATCTCGTCCAGGGCTTCCTTGACGTCCTCGCCCGCG
>JAUNLF010000029.1 GCA_030532405.1 Actinomycetaceae bacterium
AACACGGTGGATTCTTACGATAATCACTCGAATATTCCGCAGTATTTCGCGGTGATGGATGAGGCCGCGCGATCCGGCGACCACGTTTCCGTGATTTCGACGGGCTGGGATCCGGGGTTGTTCTCTTTGAATCGTTTGATGGCGGAGGCCGTGCTGCCCGACGGTGCGACCACGACTTTCTGGGGGCCGGGCGTCTCGCAGGGGCACTCGCAGGCTGTGCGTCGGATTGAGGGCGTGGCCGCTGCCGTGCAGTACACCGTGCCTGTGGAGGAGACGAAGCAGCGGATTCTTGCCGGCGAAAAAATGGAGCTAACCACGCGTGACAAGCATCGCCGTGAATGTTTTGTGGTTGCTGAGGACGGTGCTGACCTGGATCGGATTCGCGAAGAGATCGTCAACATGCCGGCCTATTTTGCTGACTACGACACGACCGTCGAGTTCATCTCTATGGAAGAGTTGGAGCGCGACCATTCGGGGATGCCGCACGGCGGTGACGTGATCCGCGTGGGGCAGACGTCGGAGGGCGTGAAGCAGGCGTACTCGTTCAACCTTGCGTTGGACTCGAATCCTGAGTTTACCGGCGCGATGGTTACGGCAACGGCTCGCGCTGTCGCGCGCTTGTATCGCGCGGGCGTGAGGGGCGCAGCGACGGTGTTTGATATTCCGCCGGCCTACTACTCACCGAAGTCGGGCGAGCAGCTGCGTAAAGAGTTGCTCTGACGCGACTCGTGGGCCCACGCGGCTCACAGGACTTGTCGGCCCCTCGCGGATTACGCGAGGGGCCGGACTTTACAACGCACTAGCCCTTTTGCAGGCGAACGCCCACGCGCCTCCCGCCCTCATGCGGCCCACGCGGCTCACGCGAGGGGCAGGAAAGGGCCCATGGCCCCCGCGGCCCCGCGGGCGGGAAGGGCTCGCCGGCCCACGCGGCTCACGCGAGGTGTGGGAATTCGTCGAGGGAGAATAGTGACTCGACGGGTACGTCGAAGAAGCGTGCGAGGTGCAGGGCCAGGGAGAGCGATGGCGCGTATTCGCCGCGTTCTAGGTACCCGATGGTTTGGTAGTGCACACCCATGGCGGCGGCGAGTTCGCGCCTTGAAACCCCTCGGTCTGTGCGCATGAGGGCGATCCGGTTGTGCACTTTATCGTCTGACATCACACCCCCAATTGGTTTTTCAGGCTGGACTGTAGCTTTGCCAATGTGCCGATGGATTCGGCTCGGAAGAATCGTTTCACGAGCTTCGAGGCGATCGCGTAGCCGATGATGATCCACGCGAGTAGTACGCCGACTGCTAATAGCGGCTGGTACCCGCCAACGATCTCGGAGGCGCCTAGTTCTGCGGGTAGTACCGCCCAGCGGGCGAGGTGTCCGGACCAGTACACGGGCAGGGCAAGCTGGATGACTTGTAGCCATCTAGGCAGGACGCTGATGGGGAATGCGGCTCCCGAGGTTATGAATACTCCGAGTAGTCCGATCAAGATGATCATGTTGATCCAAACTCCTCGGTTGAGTACGCCTAGCATCAGGCCGAGGGGCGCGTGAGCGATAACTGCGAAGATCATGATCCCGATGAGTAGCAAGATTCTTGCGATCCCCATGTCGGAGAAGTCAAATAGGATGAACGCGGCTATGAGCAGCACGGCCTGCATTAGGAACACGAGTAGCGCCATTGAGGTCGACTTTGCGACGGACCAGATCAGTGGCCCATTCGGCAAAGATCGCGCCCTCAAAAGGACTCCGGAGAGCCTGTCGTTCATCATTTCTGAGTTGAGGTGCATGACCAACATCATTGCGAGCCCGCCCAGCATGGATACGAACATGTAGGAGCCGATGGTCATTTGGACTTCTTCAATCACTGTGTCGTTGACCCATTGGCTGATTCCGATGATCGCAATGGGCGTTATCAGTAGTCCGAATAGGCTTCCACCGAGCAGGTTGATTCGCACTTCTTCTTTGACTTGAACGCCGACTGCCCTCATGAATGCTTGCAGTTTCATCGCGCGCCTCCTTCCTTCACGGCAGCGTCTTCTGTTGCGGGTGCGCCTTCTGTTGCGGGCGCGTCCGCTATTTCGGTGGCGGTTGTTGCACCGTCTTCGTGTGTTAGTGCGTCGGGGCCGGGGTTCGTCCTCGTGGAATTTTTGTCATTTACGAGGGCGATGTAGGCGTCTTCCATGGTGGGACGCGTGATGGTAAGGCCTGAGATGCTGTCGAGGTCGAGCGTTTTGATGAATTGTTCGACAGTTTCGGTGGCGTGCACGTGTTGTTGGCCGTCTTGTTTCCAGGAGACCTGTGCAGGTTTGCGGAGGTGTTCGCGAAGCTGGGGGCCGGTTCCGTCGGCGATGATGGTGCCGTTTTTGATGATGATGATGCGGGAGGCGATTTTTTCGGCCTCGTGCAGGTCGTGCGTGGTGATTAGGACGGTGGAGCCTCTGTCTGCGGAGGCCATGATTGTGTCGTGGATGCCGGCTTTGGCTTCGGGGTCGAGGCCGGTGGCCGGCTCGTCCAGGAGCAGAAGGTTCGGGTTCGCAATGGTTGCGGCGATGAAGTCGACGCGGCGGCGTTGACCGCCGGAGAGGGAGACGAGCTTTGCTTTCTGTTTGTCGCCAAGGCCTTGGCGTTCTAGCTCCTCGACGGGGTCTAATGTTTGCGCGCCCACGCTTTCGTGCGCGTGTTTGACCCATTTGAGGTGGTCGATGACGCGCCATTTGGCGTGGTCTTTCCAGTACTGTTGCACGAGGCCTATGCGCGACCATTCGGCGGCTTTGAAGTCGATTGGGTGTTTGCCGAAGACTTCGATTTTGCCTTTGTCTGGACGGATGGAGCCCATGAGGGTCTCGATGAAGGTCGTTTTTCCTGCGCCGTTTGGGCCGAGGATTGCGATGACTTCTCCGGGTTCGACTTCTAGGTCTATGCCGCGAAGTGCCTTGACTTTTCCGTATGCAAAGTGGACGTCTTGCGCGCTGATGATTGCGTGCATGCAGCCTCCAATAGTTTTTCGTACAACTACAGCTCCACAATGTAGCAGTTGTACTACATTCCTTTCAATACTTTTTCTTTCCTTCTTTGCGAGATGCGCTTTTCTCCCGCGCTCCCCTCTTGCTCGCACGCCCTCCGCGCACCTCTCTCCCGCGCCCACTCGCCCGCTCGCCCACTCGTACTTTTCTCCCGCACTCCCCTCCCCACTCACCTCTCTCCCACACGCCACCCGCTCGCCCTCCTTCCCAGTCGCTAACGCGCTCGCTTGCGCGCGTTCCTGTCATACTTGGGTGCATGGGTGTTGAAAAATCTGGCGACGTTTATATCAAGACTGACAGTGTGAATCCGACGAATACGGAGCTTGAGGCTCTCAGCTTGGAGTGGCTCGCATCCGGCATGCAGTCTGGTGGTGCACACGTGGTGCCGGTTGTTGACGTGGAGCGTGGTTCGATTTCTACGAGGGCGGTGTTGAGCACTCGTTGCACTTCAGACGCGGCGTTTCAGTTTGGTCGAGCGTTGGCGTGGACTCATGCGGAGGGCTCGGATTTTTTCGGTCAGGCTCCCACTGGTTGGGAGGGCGATGGTTGGATGGGCCGCTCTGAACTGACTTATGTTGACCGCCCTGGAGTTCACGATGGGTGGGGCGATTTCTACGCGCAAGAACGCATCCTGCCGCACCTGCCCATCGCGGTGGATAACGGCGCTATTGACAAGTCGGGAATGCAAGTCGTGGAGCGCCTTTGCGAACGCCTTCGCGATCGGGATTTCGACACGCCCCAGCCCGCCCTCGTGCGCGATGTTGCGTCGCGAATTCATGGGGATTTGTGGACTGGAAACGTGATTTGGACGCGCACGTCCGAGTTGGATTGGGCGCCCGAGGAGGCCGGATTCGGGTCGAGCGAAGAGGAGCTTCCCGAGGTTGTCGGAGTGCTGATTGATCCGGCGGCGCATGGTGGTCACGCGGAGAAGGACCTCGCGGATTTGGGTGTCTTTGGCCAGCCGCATTGGGAGCAGATTTACGCCGGCTACAACGAGGAATCCCCACTCGAGTCCGGCTGGCAAGAACGCATCGGACTCCACCAGCTCCACATTCTTATGGTCCACGCGAACTTGTTTGGCGGTTCTTACGGCTACGAAGCGGTTTTAACAGCCAAAAAATACATTTAAGAGGGCGAGCTGGTTGCTGCCGCG
>JAUNLF010000020.1 GCA_030532405.1 Actinomycetaceae bacterium
CAGGATGTGGGAGAGTAGGAAACCACCGCAACCAAAACCAAAACAAGGGCCCCCAACAGCAACCACGCTGGTGGGGGCCCAAAAACAACCCCAAAAACAAGCTTCAAACGCTAAACATGTTTGTAACCTGGTTGTAGTCGCTAAGTATTCAAAAGTTTGGCATCCTATAAGCGTGACGGAAGATAACTATCAGCCGGTCCAAAGAAGTGGATCGATACTGCTTGCAGCCACTCCCATCGGCGACACAGATGATGCCTCACCGCGATTCATCAGAGCCCTATCCGAGGCGGACCTAGTCGCCGCAGAAGATACCAGAAAACTCCTACAGCTCGGCACACGCCTAGGAGTGCGTGTCAACGGAGACATTATGTCTTTGCACGAGCACAACGAACACGAACGCGTAGGCAAAGTCCTAGACCGCGCAGAGGACGGGGAGCGCGTCCTCATCGTGTCAGATGCGGGTATGCCAACCATCTCCGACCCCGGATACCGCGTAGTCTCAGAAGCCGCTAAACGGGGTCTGCCTGTCTCCGCGTTGCCGGGCCCATCAGCAGTACTGACCGCATTGTCAGTTTCCGGACTACCTACAGACCGCTTCTGCTTCGAAGGCTTCGTACCCCGCAAAGCTGGAGACCGAGCCCGGTACCTACAAGAAATGTCAACCGAACGCAGGACCATGGTTTTCTTTGAATCAGCCAGGCGCGTTCATGAAACCCTCACAGAACTCGCAAACGAGTTCGGCGGTGGCCGCCGCGCAGTCCTATGCAGGGAGCTCACCAAGGTCCACGAAGAAATCATCCGCGGCGACCTCAATCATCTAATTTACGAAACACGCGACAAGGTTCGCGGTGAGATTACTCTTGTCGTTGCGGGCGCTGAACCCGAATCTGAAAAGGCAGAGGACCACGTAGCGGAGGTCCTCGCACTCGCTGCCAGCGGAATGCGGCTCAAGGAAGCAGCGAAACAAGTATCGCTGGAAACAGGGGTTCGCAAGAATGAACTCTACCGGGCGGCCCTAGCGCGAAAGCCGGAATAGGCTCCGTAGCGCCTTAGCCGACAAGCCTGAATAGACTCATGGGCGCCTGGTACGCCAACCGGAATAGTCGTCTGGACGGCTTATAGGGGCGCGGGTGGAACCGCGGTGTGGAAACTGCCTAAAATAGGCCCATGAGTCAAATTCTGTCAGCAGTAGCCTGGCCGTACGCGAACGGCCCCCGTCACATTGGTCACGTAGCAGGTTTCGGAGTTCCCTCCGACGTATTCTCCCGCTACATGCGAATGCGTGGGCACGACGTCCTCATGGTGTCAGGCACTGACGAGCACGGCACGCCGATCCTGGTAGCCGCCGACGAGCAGGGACTGAAGCCCCGCGAGCTCGCTGACAAGAACAATCGCCTCATCGTTGAGGACCTGGTAGCACTAGGCCTGTCCTACGACCTCTTTACACGCACAACTACTGGAAACCATTACGAAGTCGTCCGCGCCATGTTCGAGGTCGTGCGGGATAACGGTTACATGCTTGTGCAAACAACGCACGGTGCGATTTCTCCGTCGACGGGACGCACACTACCTGACCGTTACATTGAAGGCACGTGCCCGATCTGCGGTGACCCCAGTGCGCGGGGAGACCAGTGCGACAACTGTGGTAACCAGCTCGACCCGACTGACCTGATTGAACCGAAGTCCAGGATTAATGGTGAGACTCCCGAATTTGTGGAGACCGACCACTACTTCCTCGATTTGCCGGCACTATCCAAGGCGCTGTCGGCGTGGTTGGATGAGCGTGAAGAATCCGGCCGCTGGCGCCCCAACGTCATTAAGTTCAGCCAAAACTTCCTCGAAGACATTCGCCCGCGCGCGATGACTCGCGACATTGACTGGGGCATTCCCGTGCCCGGCTGGGAAGACCAGCCGTCAAAGCGCCTATACGTGTGGTTCGACGCGGTAGTTGGCTACCTGTCCGCATCAATTGAGTGGGCGCGCCGCATCGGCGACCCGGATGCGTGGCGAAAGTGGTGGAACGACCCGGAAGCCCTGTCCTACTACTTCATGGGCAAGGACAACATCGTCTTCCACTCCCAGATCTGGCCGGCCGAACTCCTCGGCTACAACGGTGATGGGGACAAGGGCGGCGAGCCCGGCGCATTCGGCAAGCTCAACCTCCCGACCGAGGTTGTGTCGTCCGAGTTCCTCACGATGGAGGGCAAGAAGTTCGCGTCCTCACGCGGAATCGTGATCTACGTTCGCGACATGCTGTCGCGTTACCAGGCCGACGCGCTGCGTTACTTCATTTCGGCCGCCGGTCCAGAATCTTCGGACGCCGACTTCACGTGGGCGGAGTTCGTGCGCCGCACAAACTCCGAGCTCGTGGCCGGCTGGGGTAACCTGGTGAACCGCACGGCCTCAATGATCGCAAAACGCTTCGGTGAAATCCCGCAGCCTGCGGAACTTGAAGACATTGACAAGGAACTACTGGGCAAGATTGAGGCCGGTTTCGAACGCGTCGGTGAACTGATCGGAACGCACCACCAAAAGGCAGCGATCCGCGAAATCATGGCGCTCGTAGCAGAAGCCAACAAGTACGTTGCCGACACGACACCGTTCAAGCTGAAGGCCGAAGAAGAAATGCCACGGCTACGCACGGTGCTGTGGACGCTGGCGCAGGCCGTGAACGACCTTAACCACATGCTGTCCCCGTTCTTGCCGCACTCCGCAAACGCGGTCGACAAGGTAATGGGTGGCTCGGGTGAAGTCGCGCCCATGCCGCGCATCGAAGAAGTCACGGACCTGGATGTGAAGGCGGAGGACGGCTCCGACCTGCACTACCCGATCATCACCGGCGACTACTCCGGATTCCCCGAGTGGAAACGACACGACGTCACCGTCGGAACGCCGATCGCGAAGCCGAAACCCGTGTTCCAAAAACTCGATGAAGCAATCATCGAAGAGGAACTAGAACGCTACGCAGACCTAGGCAAGTAATACGCGCTTCATACAGTTCGAGGGCGTCCAGCACACAGTTGGACGCCCTCGATGCATAAAATGACGGCCCCGACGGACGCTGAAGTAGGCAGGGTTGGTGCGCGCGCGGGCCGGACGGGTGCGAAAACGCCCTCGAAACACTTTAAACGGAAAGTGGTCCGAGGGCGCCGGCGCGATGCAGGAGGTTACTCGCTCTTGCTGTGGTTAGTGTTGAACGCTTCGATCTTCAGGTCGATGGTGTCGTAACCACCGGTGAAGTTCTTGACCTCGAAGCCTTCCTGCTGCAACGTGCGCTGCGACAGGTAGGCGGTGAGGCCGGTCTTGCAGTGCAGAGCAATCGGACGGCCGTTCGCGAGTTCGCGGACTTCGTCGATGCGGTCGCGAAGCTCCAGGAACGGGATGTTTACGGCCTCATCAAGCTTGCGGCCACCTTCGGTTGCCTTGGTGGGGCGAACGTCGAGGATCAGGTACTTGTCCTTGATCTCTTCAAACTCTTCCCAATCCCAGATCGGGCAGTCTTCGAACAGAATGTTCTGCACGGTGAAGCCAAGCATGTTGATGATGTCCTTGGCGGTGCCGAGCGGGGGAGAGTAGGTGAGTTCGAGCTCCGCGAGGTCCTCAGCGGTCATGCCCGCGCGGATCGCGGTGGCGAGAATGTCGATGCGGCGAGCCACACCGTTTTCACCAACAGCCTGCGCGCCGAGGAGGCGGCCGTCCTTCGAGAAAGCAGCGTTCAAGTGGATCGGCGTTGCACCCGGGTAGTAGCCCGCGTGGTGGCCGGAGTGGAGGTGAACCACGAAGTGTTCAATACCGGCCTTCTCTAGGGCTGCGGACGTGGAGCCCGTAGCGGCGGCAACCAGGTCGAACACGCGCACACCGGCGGTGCCGAGGACGGGCTGCTGCTTGATCGTCTCATAACCCATCGCGGCGTCAGCTGCGCGGCGGCCCTGACGATTCGCGGGGCCAGCAAGCATCACGGAACCGCGGCGGCCATCGTGGAACTTGACCTCGACGGCGTCGCCCGCCGCAAGGATGTTCGGGTCGGAAGTGAACTGGTTTTCGTCAACGACGATAGCGCCGCGCTCCCCGAGCTCTAGTCCGGCTTCTTCAGCAAGCTTCGAGTTAGGGCGAACACCAATAGAAGTGATTACGAGGTCGGCCTCAAGCTCTTCACCTGAACTCAACGCAACAGTCACGGCGCGCTCGTCGCCGTCACGGAACGACTGGGCGGCAACACCGAGGTGTAGTCCAACGCCCTTGGCGCGAAGCTCACGGTGTAGCAATACGGCAAGGTCACCGTCGATTACCGGCAGCACGTGGTCGGCAAACTCAACGAGATCCACCTCAAAGCCGCGGTGAACCAGGGCCTCCACGGCCTCCAAACCAATGAAGCCCGCACCAATCACGACAGCGCGTGGACTGCGGCCAGCCTGCTTAGCGGCCTCGGCTCCGTCCTCGGCAAGCTTAATTACGTAATCCATTTCCGGAATGGTACGCAACGTCGAGACGGCGGGGTGATCGATCCCCGGGATGGGTGGTTGCACGGCGACGGAACCCGGCGACAAGATGAGCTTGTCGTACGACTCGGTGTATTCACCTTCGGGGCCCGCAACGGTGACGGTCTTGTTCTCGCGGTCGATTGACGTGACCTTCGAGTTGATTCGCACGTCCAGTGCCGCCCGGCGGGCCAGCGATTCGGGGGTGTGAAGAAGGAGGGCGTCGCGCTCTTCGATTTCGCCTGCCAAGTGGTAGGGCAAACCACAGTTAGCGAACGACACGTACTCGCCGGCTTCAAAGACTACGATTTCGGCATGCTCGTTCAGGCGACGAGCGCGCGTCGCGGCTGACATGCCGCCAGCTACGCCGCCTACTACGACTAGTTTCATTGGGTTCCTTATTAATAATTTCGGTTAGATGGGTGACTTGGTTAAAACTGCCCAGGACAAAACCGACTCGGACAGGTGTCCGGGTCGGCACGTACTGGACGCGTAGATCAGGCCAGGGAGAGGAAGATCTTCTTCAATTCTATTGAATCCGGGTGATCGCTGGGCTCAGTGGAGCAAGATTCAATGGCTGAAAGCACCATCGCGTAAGTAGCTCGGTCCACAGCCTTGCTGGCAGCGATCATTTGAGGGAGGACCTCCAAGCACGCTTGGTCTTCCTCGATCTGACGGATGATCGCATCGAGTTGCCCGCGTGCCCGCGACAACCTGTTTCGGATTGCGCGGCGATCTTCATCTCTGAGCTTTACTGAACCTGTCATTGGAGTCACCACCTGTCTTCAGAGGCCTAAACGCGTAGGATTTCACGATCCGACGCATCCATTTTCCGGCTTGTTTAAGGGGTGTTTTCAAGAAGGTTTGCCTTAAAAGGACGCCCCCTAAGATATGTGCCTAATCGTAGTACATACCGTAGGGGGTATCTAACTTTGAGCGTGAAATGCCCAGATATTAGTCGTTTCGGTGCTTTTTCTCGGAAAATAGCGCGATTAGTGCGATAACCAGCATGAAAACACCCATTGTGCCGAATGTGATAGCACCGACGACGGGCCAGTCGATGAGGCCCCACCACGGCATTGCGATTATTGCCACACCGATCACGATCATGATCAGTGACCACGTTAGGAGGCCGAATTTCACCGAACGCTTCGCCGGTGTCGTGGCTGTATCTGCGGTACTTCCCGGTTGGGGTGTTTCCGTGTTGGAGGGCGTGCCTTGCGCGCCCGGGTGTTGGGCGCCTGCCGCAATGCTGGCCGTACCGGCGGGCCACTGCGCGTCGGGGGAGTGGGTGGCTTCTGGGCCGGGCTGCTGGACATCTTCGAAGGGATCCACTTCGTCCCATGAGGACGGGGCTTGCTCGGGCAACTCAATTTTGCCGGTGCCCTCACCGGTTACGCGCGGGTCGAATGCTGAGGGCTCTTCCGCTGGGTCAAAGTTCAGTTCCGGCAGATCCGAATCACTCGCACCTTCACCGGTTACGCGCGGGTCGAATGTTGAGGGCTCTTCCGCTGGGTCAAAGTTCAGCTCCGGCAAGTCTGAGTCTGCCGCCACATCTTCCGCGGCGTCGCTGCGCTCTGACGCGGTATCCATTACCCGGGTGTCGTCCTCCTCCGCGTTTATTACGCGGGTCGCGTCCTGATCTACTACGACGGTCGCGTCCTGTTCTGCCGCTTCAGTGTCGTCTTGTTCCGCGGCGTCGCTGCGCTCTGACGCGGTATCCATTACTCGGGTGTCGTCAGTGTTAAGGATCTGTGTTTCGTCTGATTTGGGGTCTTCAGCCATTTTGAATCACCTCTAATGCGTTACGAACTGGGCGGTAAGCCCAATGAACGCGGGTAGTAGCACAGTTACAGCCGCGCTTAGGCCAGTGAGCCAGGTTCCTCGTTTACCTTGCAGGGCTCTAACGCCTAAAACCAGGCCGGTAACTACGTAGGCAATGCCCACGGTGACCGTGAAGATAATGGTCGGCTCCATGAACATTCCGGTCATCCAGGAGCCCCACAATACCGCGAATGTGACGAACAAAAGCCCGGTAATGCCGAGGAAAGTCGATAGGCCAGGCCCTGGTTCTACTTCGCCGCGCGCGGGCTCCGTGAAAGCTTGACGCTGCGCGGCCCCGTAGCTGTTCCGCTGCGGGTACTCCGGACTAGCCGGGCCTTGCGGGCCGTAACCGCCGCGTTGGGCGTATTCCGCACCGTAGTTCCCGCGTTGTGCAAAGTCCGCATCGTAGCTGTTCCGTTGCAGGTACTCTGGCGCGTAGTTGCCGGCGTAACCCGTGTCGTGCGGGCGCGGGTTGTCGTTGATTGCGTCAAATGTGCGGGAGGGACGTTGATCGTTTACTGCGGATTCTTCGGCGTCTTCCCACTGTGCTCGCGGGGTTTCGTAGGCTGCTCCCGAAGTTGAAGCCGCGTGCGGAGCGTCATTGAGGGGCGTCGAAGATTCCTGCGTAGAGCCTCCCTCATGATCAGCTGGCGATCGATTGGCGTCAAGGGATTCTTCCTTTGCAGTTTCGGGGGTGGATTCGTGGTATGAGGGCGAGCCGGCGTCAGGTGCCTGCCAGCTCGGGTGGGGCGGGCGCCTGCGCGGTGGAGGTGATTGGTTACCGCCGCGAATTGCTACGAACATGGCCGCCGCAATGATTAGGGCGGTTACGACCAGGCCGGTGATGGAGATCCACCCGCTATCGCGCACTCCGAACGAGAAATCGTTAGACGTCAAGCCCCAGATGAACAGCAAAATGATGCCGACGTGGGCGATGTCGAAGTTACCGTGGAACAGGTCTTCCAGGTGGATGCGTCCCGTTACCGCGTCGGGGAGTAATGCCCAGCCCAACGCGTATAGGACTATGACTCCACCGAAAGTGAACAGTGCCAAAATGAGGACGAGGCCGCGAACTAGTATCGGGTCCCATCCCATTCGATATGCGAGGGCGGATGCCACGCCACCTACCCAGCGGTCGAGTGGGCGGCGCAAGGTCGACCGCCTTAGCGAGTCGAAAAACGTCGAGCCGAAGGGCGGTTTGGACGGTGGCCCCTGCGGTGGACGATGGTCGTTGTAGCTCATATTTACATTCTGTTAGGTTCGGGGCGTTTCTGGAATCGGGTACTACCCTGATTAGTCCCTGATTTTTGCGTTCAGGGGCGAAAACACGCTGATCGTTTGGCACTATGGGAGTGTGAACAACGCTTCTTACCCTAACTGGCAAACAAACCAGCCCCCGCAGGTGGGCTGGCGTGAGCCGTACCCTCAAGACGCGTTTTCCCGGTTGCCGCTTGAGCGCACTCCCCGCGGGTTTCCCGGACGTCCTCGACCAGTAATTGCCGGCGTGTGTTCCGGACTCTCCGTCCACTTGGGCGTGTCGGTCACGCTGGTACGAGTACTGTTCGTGTTGCTTGCCATTTTCGGCATGTTCCTCTTGTACGTGTGGCTGTGGGCGTTCGTGCCGAAGGCGAGTGGGGAGCGCAGGTATCGCTCCGAACGTTTAGCCACCGCGCTGCGTGAGCCTTTCGAAGAGCGCAAGCTGTCAACCGTTAGCCAAGGTTTTGCTTTCGGCTTCGTGATGCTAGCGATTGCAGGCGTCGTCCTCGGCTCCGAATTGGGATGGTGGAGTTTTGCCAACAACTGGGTGGGGATGCTCCTGCTGGCGTTTGGAATCTCGCTGATTTGGAGCCAGGCCTCCCAGTTCAAAGATTGGAAAAACCCGATGGTTTTGGGGCTCACCTCCACGGGTGTTGTCCTGCTTTTAGGTGGCATGATTCTGCTTCTGCCAGGCTGGAGAGAGTCGTATCTGCTCCCCGGGATCGGCCTGGGCCTCGCCCTCATCCTCGCGTTGACGTTCGCGTTTTCGCCCCTCATATTGCGTCTTACGAAAGAACTTTCATCCAGTGAGGTCGCCCGCGCCCGCGAAGCTGAGCGCGCCAACATCGCCGCGCACCTGCACGACTCCGTGCTTCAAACCCTCACGTTAATCAAGACGAACGCGGACAACCCGGCGCGAGTGCGGTCGCTCGCCCTCAAACAAGAACGCGAACTGCGGGCGTGGCTTTACACGGGCAGTCAGGAAGTTTCGAAATCATTCAAAAAACTAATCGACGAATCCATTGAAACCGTCGAAGAAATGTACGGCCAAGAGGCCGAAGTCGTAACGGTCGGCGAATGCATTCCCGGCCCCGCGGAACAAGCGGCAGCCGCGGCCGCAGCCGAAGCCGTGAAGAACGCGATGCGCCACGGCGCCCCGCCAATACAGGTTTACGCCGAAGTCAGTCCCGAAACGATTGATATTTACGTGAAAGACTCCGGCCCCGGGTTCGACCTGTCCGACGTTCCCGAAGACCGCCACGGCGTGCGCGACTCGATAATCGCGCGAAGCGAACGCGTCGGAGGACGCGCAAACATACGTAGACTGAACCCAGGTACAGAAATCCACATACAAGTTCCGCACTCGCACATGGAGCAACAGTGACCCTTTCTATCGTGATTGCCGATGACCACGCCCTCGTTCGTGCTGGAGTCCGCCACGAACTGTCCAAATACCCCGACGACGTGGAAGTTATTGGGGAGGCCGAGGACGTTGATTCCGCGGTGAAAGTCGTCCAAGAGCTTCAACCCGACGTCGTCCTCCTCGACGTTCACATGCCCGGCGGGCAAGGCGGCGGCGGAGCCGAAGTCCCCCGCAAATGCGCGAACCTTACGCAAACCAGGTTCCTAGCCCTGTCCGTGTCCGACTCGCCGGAGGACGTCGTCGCCGTCATCCGCGCGGGCGCTCGCGGCTATGTTACGAAGTCGATCTCCACAAAAGACCTGGTTAACGCGATCAAACGCGTGGGCGCGGGAGACGCCGCGTTCTCACCAAGACTTGCCGGATTCGTCCTCGACGCCTTTGGAACACAAGAAGTTGCCAAACGCGACGACGAACTGGACCTGCTTTCCAAACGCGAACAAGAAGTCATGCGCCTAATCGCACGCGGATTCACGTACAAAGAAGCAGCTTCGGAACTGTTCATTTCCGTGAAAACCGTGGAAACGCACGTGTCTGCAGTGCTACGCAAGCTCCAGTTGTCGAACCGCAACGAACTCACGCACTGGGCGGCCCAGCGTAATATCGTTTAATTTTCGAGGGCGTGCCGGGCATGGTGCACGCCACCTCGCTCGGGTAAGGCAGTGTCCCCGCGAGTGTGTACAGTTGATGCGGAACGTCCAACCGTCAACAGTGGAAAGCGCGATGCGAAGCTTTAACGATTCATCTGCCTCTCACCTGGCTCTGCCGGGCCTGCCTCCCATTGAAGTAGCGTGGGATCAGCCCGGCGACCCCTGGGAAACCGACCCGAACCAGCGGACGGTTGACACCGCTAAGACCGATGAGTTGGTAGCCGGCCTCAATCCACAGCAGCGTGAAGCCGTTGAATACGAGGGTGGGCCGCTACTAGTCGTGGCGGGTGCGGGGTCGGGTAAAACCCGCGTGCTGACTCGCCGCATCGCGTACCTGCTGGCAACCGGGAGGGCGCGGGCAGGTGAAATCCTCGCAATCACATTCACCAACAAGGCCGCGGCCGAGATGCGCGAGCGCGTCGCCAGCCTTGTCGGCCCCGAGGCGCGCAGAATGTGGGTGTTCACGTTCCACTCCGCGTGCGTTCGAATCCTGCGTGAGCAGTACCAGGCGGCCGGGCTACGCTCGTCCTTCACGATTTACGATTCGCAAGACTCCAACCGCCTAGTAACCATGGTTGCCAAGGCGCAGAACGTGGACACGAAGCGGTTTAGCGCAAAAATGATCCAATCGCGCATCTCGGACTTGAAGAACGACCTGATCACGCCGCAAAAATACGCCGAGATCGCCCCGAACGACCCCGTGTCGCGAATAGTTTCAGAGGTTTACCGCGACTACCAGCGGCGCCTAAACGAGTCCAACGCCCTTGACTTTGACGACCTCATCATGAAGACCGTGCAGCTTCTACAGTCCAACAAAGCTGTCGCGGAGCACTACCATCGGCGCTTCAGGCACGTCCTCGTCGACGAATATCAAGACACGAACCACGCGCAGTACGTGTTGATCCGCGAGCTGATTGGTGATGGGTCGGAGGTGCCGCGAGGAGAACTCACGGTGGTTGGTGACTCGGATCAGTCAATCTACGCGTTCCGCGGTGCGACGATTCGCAACATTGAGGAGTTTGAGAAGGACTTCGAGGACGCTCACACGGTGGTTTTGGAGCAAAACTACCGGTCAACGCAAACGATCCTGTCAGCGGCAAACGCTGTGATTTCGAAAAATTCGGGTCGGAGGGCGAAAGCCCTGTGGACCGACCTGGGTGAGGGTAGCCCGATTACCTATGACGCGGCCGAATCCGAACACGACGAGGCGCGGTTCATCATCGGCGAGATCGACAAACTGACGGACGACTATGACTACGGTGACGTCGCGATCTTCTACCGGACCAACGCGCAGTCGCGTGCGCTGGAAGAATCGCTCGTAAGATCAGGAATCCCATACCGTGTCGTGGGTGGCACAAAGTTCTATGAGCGCAAGGAAATCAAGGACGCGATTGCGTACCTGCAGTCCATCGCTAACCCTGACGACACCGTGTCGCTACGCCGCGTTGTGAATCTGCCGCGCCGCGGAATCGGCGCGAAAGCGGAGGCCGGTTTCATCTCGCACGCCGAACTAAACGGCACCAACTTTGGAGGCGCACTTCGCGACGCGTGGATTTCGAAGGAATGCCCGCGCGGGGAGGGCGACTCCGTGGAACTACCCGAAGGCGCTTGGGAGACGCACGTCGCCGCCGCCCGCGAAGAGGGCACGGGCAACATCGTCGTCGGGCCGAGCCCGCGAGCCGTGAACGCGGCCGCCGAGTTCTGGGGCCTCCTAGAGACGATGCGCTGCGCGGTCGCGAACGGCGCGACGGTCAGCAACGTCCTCGACGATGTAATGGACGCAACCGGATACCTGAAAGAGTTGCGCGAATCGAACGACCCGCAAGACGCGTCCCGCGTGGAAAACCTAGCGGAACTGCACGCTGTTGCAGAGGACTTTTCAACAACGAACCCGGAAGGCACACTCGTCGACTTCCTGGAACGCGTGTCGCTAGTTGCGGACGCAGACCAGGTTCCCGACTCGCCGGACGTGAGCGAAGGCCCGACCGGAGAGGTCACCCTCATGACCGTTCACACCGCGAAAGGCCTGGAATTCCCGGTCGTGTTCGTCACCGGCCTGGAGGACGGCACGTTCCCGCACCAACGCTCGCTCATGGACGAAACGGAACTATCCGAAGAACGCCGACTCGCGTACGTTGCGATTACGAGGGCGCGCAAGAAACTCTATTTAACGAGGGCGGCCGTGCGCTCCGCGTGGGGAACCCCGACGGATTTGCCTCCGTCCAGGTTCCTCGACGATATTCCAGCGCAACTGCTGGACGTGCGACGCGAACACACACTCATGGACACCTACCGCGCTGGCGGGTCGGGGTACGGCTCGAGCGGGGCCGGGTACGGTTCGCGCGGGGCCGGGTACGACTCTGATGACGACTTTGGGCCCGCCATCGGGTCCGGCGGGTACCGTTCCTACGGGCGGTCAGGGTCCGGGTACGGATCAGGCGGCGGCTACGGACGCGGGTCCAGCGGATCTTATCGCGGCGGCTCCTACGGTGGTTCACGCGGGTACGGGTCAGGCTCGTCCTCCTACACGGGAAGGTCAAAATCCTACGACTCGTCAACTGCCGGCGCGCTGGGACGCGTGCAAGAAGCGAGTGAGAAGTTCAAACCGCGCAAACTCGGACAAGGAAAGAAGAAGGCCTCGACGAGCAAACCGCCGATTCAGTTGTCGATCGGGGACCGCGTGTCGCACGGATCGTACGGTGAAGGCACAGTTGTGGGCCTAGACGGGTCAGGTGCCTCGATGGTGGCGAACGTCGATTTTGGTGAGGGGAAGCCCCGCAGATTACTACTTCGTTATGCACCCTTAAAGAAACTCTGAGGGGATGTTCAACGGAGTTTCTGGCGGGGCGGGCGGCTTCGTATATGAAATGAGATCTGTGCCATTTAACCTCCAATTTCTGGTGAATCGCGTTACTCTTGTAACCAGATGTCTCGATGTCGAGCTTCTTGCTTTTGGAAGCTGAGACCCCCGAACAGGGGGATCGACTTCCGGTTACAGGAGCAAGGCGGAGAGGCCTCCCGACCGAGGACCATACGATCCAGACGAAAGGCAAGGGCGTGGATCTCTACGAATACCAAGCGCGTGATCTATTCGAAGCGCACGGCGTACCCGTTCTGCGTGGCATCGTCGCCACCACCCCAGAAGAAGCAGAAAACGCAGCTAAGGAACTGGGCGGCGGCGTAGTCGTCGTCAAGGCTCAGGTCAAGATTGGAGGCCGCGGCAAGGCCGGCGGCGTCAAGCTTGCAAAATCGCCTGAAGAGGCAAAGGAAAAGGCCGAAGAAATCCTCGGCATGGACATCAAGGGACACACCGTACACCGCGTAATGATCGCGGAAGGCGCGTCCATTGAAGAGGAATACTACTTCTCCATCCTGCTCGACCGCGCAAACCGCCGCCACCTGGCAATGTGCTCGCGCGAAGGCGGCATGGACATTGAAACGCTCGCGAAGGAACGCCCGGAAGCACTCGCAAAGGTCGGCATCGACGCATCCGTCGGCCTAGACGAAGCCAAGGCCCGCGAGATCCTGAAGGAAGCATCCTTCGACGAGTCCGAGTTCGACGCCCTCGTCCCCGTACTAATGCAGCTATGGGACGTTTACTCCGGCGAGGACGCAACCCTCGTTGAGGTCAACCCGCTAGTCAAGGTTTCAGACGGGTCGATCATCGCCCTCGACGGCAAGGTATCGCTAGACGACAACGCGACCTTCCGCCACCCGGAACACGAAGAACTGAAGGACACGTCCGCGCAGGACGAACGCGAAGCGCGCGCAAAGGCTGAGGGCCTCAACTACGTTCGCCTCGAAGGCGAAGTAGGCATCATCGGAAACGGTGCGGGCCTCGTAATGTCAACGCTTGACGTCGTCGCATACGCCGGTGAACAGTACGGCACGCGTCCGGCGAACTTCCTAGACATCGGCGGCGGCGCATCCGCAGAAGTCATGGCGAAGGGCCTGGACGTCATCCTTGGAGACGAGCAGGTACGCTCGTGCCTCGTTAACGTATTCGGCGGTATCACCGCATGTGACGAAGTTGCGAAGGGCATCTTGGGGGCACTTGAGCTACTGGGCGACAGCGCGACGAAGCCGATCGTTGTGCGCCTGGACGGCAACAAGGTAGAGGAAGGCCGCCAGATTCTGGAAGAAGCCAACCACCCGCTCGTAACCATGATCGACACGATGGACGGCGCTGCAGCCAAGGCCGCCGAACTCGCGAAAGCCTGAGAGGACCGATAAAAGATGGCTATCTTTCTAGATGAAAACGATCTCGTAATTGTCCAGGGCATGACGGGCTCGGAAGGCACGAAGCACACGACCCGCATGCTCGCATCCGGCACCAAGGTTGTTGGCGGTGTTAACCCGCGCAAGGCCGGCCAAACCCAGACCTTTGAGATTGAGCCGTACGGCCCGATGGCGGACAAGGTTGAGGCAGGCTCCGTTGACGTTCCCGTGTTCGGCACGGTCGCAGAGGCCAAGGCCGCGACGGGCGCCGACGTTTCCGTAGTGTTCGTACCGCCGCGCTTCGCGAAGGGCGCTGTGCTGGAGGCCGTTGAGGCTGGCATGCGCCTGGTCGTCGTGATCACGGAGGGCATTCCGGTGCTGGACTCGGTGGAGTTCCGCGAGGTTGCGGCCGAGAAGGGCGTTCAGATTATTGGTCCGAACTGCCCGGGCATCATCTCGCCTGGAAAGTCGAACGTAGGTATCACGCCGGCCGACATTACGGGCCCGGGCAAGATCGGCCTGGTGTCCAAGTCGGGCACGCTGACGTACCAGATGATGTACGAGCTGCGTGACATCGGATTCACCACGGCTATCGGTATTGGTGGAGACCCGGTTATCGGCACGACCCACATCGACGCGTTGAAGGCATTCGAAGAGGACCCCGACACTGAACTGATTGTCATGATTGGTGAGATTGGTGGTGACGCTGAAGAGCGCGCCGCCGAGTACATCAAGGAGAACGTGACGAAGCCGGTCGTTGGCTACGTGGCGGGCTTCACCGCTCCGGAGGGTAAGACGATGGGCCACGCTGGCGCCATCGTGACTGGCTCGACCGGCACCGCCGAGGCGAAGAAGGAAGCGCTGGAAGCTGTCGGCGTGAAGGTCGGCAAGACGCCGACCGAGACGGCAAACCTCGCGCGCGAAATCCTGAACGGATAAGTAACACGCCTAGTTAGGAGCGGCCCGGCTGTGGCCTGTTTCTGACTGGCTCGCTGGCGGACTGGCTGGCTGGCTCGCTGACTTGGACGTTTAAATAGGGGGGCGGCCCGACTGGACACACAGTCGGGCCGCTTCCCTGTCTGCGGAGTGTGCCTACCCCTTAAAGCGCAACCAAATTTGGGTTTCCGACCCAAAGTGTCGGGGGGAGGAGGTCGCGTCGGCCCCGCGTTGCGGGGCCGCGTCCTTTTGGTGCCTGTCAGCCCGCCGGGCGGGCTGACAGGAGAAAAGCGTCGCGCGTTCGCGCGCGGCTGCCTTCCCCTTCGCGGTGTTGCCGCGAAGGCCGCGGTGTGTGAGACCTCTGTGGGAGTGCTCTCCGTCCAGGTGATTCAGACTCAAACTTCCCACTCCACCACTAGCTGTGGGACAGAAATTGGGTCCGAGACCCTAAGTGCCCAAATGTGGGTGTTTTCTGGGCACTTCCCCTCTGAATGGTGCGCGCCTGGCACGCCCTCGTACATGAGTCAGACCCTAAGTGGCTAAACTGGTGCCTGTTTTGGTCAGTTTCCCTCTGAATGGTTTTCGGGTAGCAGGTGTTGGGGCATGATTCCGACCCAAAGTGCCCGCAACTCGGCGGGATTTGGGAACTTCCCCTCTGAATAGGTTTTTGGATTCGATCAGCAATCGGAAAATAGGGCGGAAATTAGCCAAGATTCGCAGAATGAGGGCTGCTCAAATTGGGTCCGAGACCCTAAGTGCCCAAATGTGGGTGTTTTCTGGGCACTTCCCCTCTGAATGGTGCGCGCCTGGCACGCCCTCGTACATGAGTCAGACCCTAAGTGGCTAAACTGGTGCCTGTTTTGGTCAGTTTCCCTCTGAATGGTTTTCGGGTAGCAGGTGTTGGGGCATGATTCCGACCCAAAGTGCCCGCAACTCGGCGGGATTTGGGAACTTCCCGTCTGAATCATTTTTTGCGGAGGGCGTAGGAGGGCGTGCTGGGCAGCTCAGCGACGAAAAGCCTTGCGTAATGGGTGACTGAGACGAAGAAATCTGGGTGAACGGACACTTTGGGTCTGAGTCGCACGGACTGAGAGGAAGGCAAGGGAGGACGGCTACCTCATGGTGGGCACTTTGGGTCTGAATCGCTTGGATTGGGTGCGGGTATTTAGGAGCGGCTGCCTTACGGTGGGCAGTTCGGGTCTGAATCCCAAATTTGGGTGGCAGTTTGGGTCTGAATCGCGGTAGGGGAGGAGCGGGGAGGTGAGGCGTAGGCAAGCAGCGAGGTCGGGGTTTGGTGGACACACCGGCCAAGTGGGCGGGCGATACGCGCGCTATGGCCGAAGATAGAACCGATGCACCAAAGATCCGAGGACAACACGAACCAGCCCTCCACTTCACCCAAATTCTGGCAGAAGTGGGGGCGCAAAAAGCAACCCCTTGAAGGCAAAACTCGTCGAAACCGACAGTCCTCGGAAACCAACCCCCACCACGACACCCAGGCCGAAACGCCACGCGAACACGGTGCGCGCCAGCCGCGAAACGAATCACGAAACCTCAGTGCAGGTCGCTCCCCACACGTGGACCGTGATGGGAGACAAGGCCGCAACCGGCATGCAGAAGGCGAAGCCAAACAGGGTGGCAATCCACGCGTGGACCGTGATCGGAGACAGGGTCGCTACCCGCGTGTAGAACGCGAAGCCAAGCAGGGTGGCAATCCGCGCGTGGACCGTGATGGGAGGCAAGGCCGTAACCTGCGTGCAGAACGCGAAGCACAACAGCGCCGCTACTCCGGCCGACAGCAACGCGCGGCCGGCGATCGGATGCAATCCGAAGCCCGAAACCCCAGCATTTCAAGCGATAAGCGTACGAGGGCGGCTGACACCCGGCGAGCTGCCCGACAACAGGAAGCCGCACGCGTACGCGAACGAGTCCTCGACGAGCGCCGCCGCGAACGAGCCGCCGGCATCCAACGCCAAAAACCAAACCGCGACCAGGTTTCCCAAGCAATCGAACAACAGCGCCTCCTTGACGAGCAACGCAAGCTCGAGGAACAGCGCCGCCTCCAACAACAACGCGAAACCAGCAGAAATGGACGCGGCTTCCGGCGCCGCCGAAACCCGCGCGACCCCCAAGACCTACCTACCGAGCGACTCGACCCCGTCGAACAAGCCCGACTTCTAGAGGAAGCCGGATACGACCACAGTTGGGACCTCACCGAATTCGAAACCGAAACCGCGGCCCCGACCGACATCGAAACCCACGCCACGCCGCCGGCCGAAAGTGAAACCGCCACCGAAACAGTCGCAGAAACAACCGCCACCAAAACCGAAACAGCCGCAGAAACCGCGGCCGCAACGGACGCCCACACGGATACCGACCCGATAGCTCAGAGTACTGAACCGCAGATTACCCGCGTTCCCGTGGAACGCAAGGTGATCGTTGTTCGGGCTCCGCGTGGTTGGGCGCGCATTGTGCTTGCTGCCGTTGAGGTGGCCGTGATTTCGTGGGCCGTCCTCGTAGCTGTTGCACTTTTGGCGTTCTTGATGACTGCGCAAAACCCGTGGATGCTAGAAACCGACTGGAACGCTGCGATGAGTATCGGCGCGGACATTTGGGCGATGTCACTTGGCGCACCAATAGTTGCTGGCGGAGCAACTGTGCGGATGATTCCGCTCGGCCTGACGGTGTTGCATATTCTGCTCGCCAGGGCAGGGTTGCGCCGCGCCCGCGCCGAATCATGGCAAGGCTCCGCCCTCTTCATACCCGCATACGTGCTGACCGTGATAGTGCTGATGCTTGTAATGTCAGTTCACGCGCACAAGGGGTGGCTGATACTTGGAGCACTCCTGGTGTCCACCCTCGCGTGGGTTTGGTCGTTGAGGTCCTGGGAATGGGACCCCCAATGGCTCACTAAGGCGGGCCCGTATTTGCGCGGTGTTCGCGACGGCCTGATTGCTACCTCCTCTCTTGCAATCCTTGGCCTAGTCGTAGCGGTCGTCGGCACGATTGCCGGCTGGAGCCGCGTCCTCGGCATTCAAGACCTGCTCAACGCATCCACGTTCGACCTCGTGATCGCGTGGATTGCGCAGGCCCTGTACCTGCCGAACATCGCTGCGTGGGGCGCGTCTTGGCTGACCGGTCCCGGTTTTTATACTGCGTCTGATGCGATAGTGACTCCTTCCCGCGCGGACGTGACCGCCATTCCGGCCATTCCGCTGATGGGCGCCCTGCCTCAAACTGAGGTCGGCATCTGGGTAGTTCTAATCCCCCTCGCCGCCGGCCTCGCACTGGGCGGATTCATGATTTGGAAACGCCGCGAAACCAGCCTGACTCATCACCTAATTCACGCGGGTTTCGTAGCGCTCACCATGCTAGTTCTGGTCGCCATCTGGATGTGGTTATCCACAGGCTCGCTGGGTGGGGAACGCATGAGCCTTCTCGGCCCCCGCTGGATCTACGCCACTGTTTTTTCCACATTGGAGGGCGGACTCAGCGCGGCATTGATTTATGCACTGGCGCATCCCCTGCTGTTGGCTAAATATGTCGAGGGCGGGCGGTACGCCAAGGCTTCCACGCTCAGCGCCGTCGGATCGGCGTCGGAAAAACTGCAGGCTCGTCGCGGCAAATCTTCCGGTGACGAGGACGAATCAGCCATTGCTGTGGACAGCGATGGTTGCGACGCAGCTGTGGAGGAGGCCGACCCGGACGCACCTGTGGATGAAGCTGCCTCGGACGACCTCGAACTGGATACGCCCGCAGACGAGGTCGAGGATACTACGCAACGATTCCGACCCGAAGTGGCAGCTGACAGCACTGATGACGCAAACGCCGTTGAAACCACCGACGGTGTAGACACCACCATTGCAGTCGAAACCATGGATTCAGACGGCGCCGCTGATAGAAGTGATGCTGCGGGTGTCAGCGAAGCCATGAACTCAGCTGGTGCCACCGGGGCCGAACGCACCGAGCAACGCGAGCAAGAACTCGCGGAGCAAAACACCCCGGCGTTAGCCCCTGATGAACTCGATGTTGACGAGTCTGGCGCAGAGAGCCAAACTGATACCGGCCAGATAGCCCAAACCGATACCGGCCGCGGACCCCAGGCTGACACCGGCGACGAACCCGAAACCGATACCGGCCAGGAAACACAAACCAATACCAGCGACGAACCCCAAATTGATACCGGCCAGGCGACACAAACCGACACCGGCCGCGAACCCCAGGCCGACGCCGGCGGCGAACCTGAAGCCGACACCGGTAACGAACCCGAAACCAATACCGGCCCGACACCATCACCGAAGGAGTCTCAGGATGACCAGTCCCGTCACTAGCCGTGCGGATAACTCCGCGGAAGGCTTGCAAAGCTCGCCCTCGAACGCGATAAAGGGCGCGAAGGCGAAACTTGTGGTGCTCGTGTCGGGATCCGGCACGAATTTGCAGGCCCTGATGGACGCTTGTGAAGACCCGGATTACGGGTGTGAGGTCGTGGCTGTGGGTGCGGATCGCGCTGGCATTAAGGGGCTCGAACGCGCTGAAAACGCTGGGATTCCAACGTTTGTGGAGAAGGTGTCGGACTACGAGTCTCGCGACGACTGGGATGCCGCGATGACTGACGCGGTTCAGCAGTATGACCCTGATTTGGTTGTGTCGGCGGGGTTCTTGAAGCTGCTCGGCAAGGAGTTTTTGGAGACTTTCGCGGGACGCGTGGTGAATACGCATAACTCGTTGCTTCCGTCGTTCGCGGGTATTCACGGCCCGGCGGACGCTCTCGAATACGGTGTGAAGTTCACAGGCGCGACGCTATTCTTTGTCGATCCGGGTGTGGACACGGGCCGCGTGATCGCGCAGTGCATAGTTCCCGTGGAGGCGCACGACACGGTCGCCGAACTCCTCGAACGTATCCAGGTGGAGGAACGCAAACAGCTCGTCGATACCGTCGGCCGCATGATGCGCGACGGCTGGACCTGCACGGGCCGCTGGGTCGAAGTCGGATAAAGAGGGCGCCAACCACCGCCGCGCGGCGCGCATAAAACCAAGACACGAGCACTTTTCGTTGCCGACACGTGGGTGCGCGCCGCGAGTGCCCGCGGCGGAACTGCGACGCCGGCGCTAACAAAACCGAAACCGAGCACCAAAACCAAAACCGAGCGCCAAAACCTAAACCGAGCACCAAAGCCGAGTACAAATACCGCCGCGCGTAGTGTAAGCCACGCTAATGCGCTTGGACAGGCCTTAGATTCTGGGGCGAAGTCGGTTAGACTGGCCGTGGCCGTGACTGGCGAAGGTGGATTACCACCGGGGAGCGGCCAGGCAACGCCGCTGACGCCGCCCGCCTGGGCGTCAAGCAACGACTAGAACCGCTAGCACCGTAGGAAGCTTGATGTCTCGTACAGCTATTAAACGTGCCCTGATTTCCGTTTACGACAAGACCAATGTCATTGAGCTTGCCCGCGCCCTTCACGAAAATGGCGTCGAGCTTGTCTCCACTGGTTCCACTGCCGGCAAGATTGAAAATGCTGGTATTCCTGTAACTCACGTTGAGGAGGTTACGGGTTTTCCAGAATGTTTGGGAGGGCGTGTTAAGACTCTCCATCCGCGTATTCATGCGGGAATTCTCGCTGACCGTACCAAGAAGAGCCATGTTGATGAGCTCGCTGAGCTTGGTGTTGCGGCGTTCGACCTCGTTGTCGTAAATCTGTACCCGTTTGCGGAAACGATCGCGTCTGGCGCGACGTTTGAAGAGGCCATCGAGCAGATTGATATTGGTGGCCCCACTATGGTTCGCGCGTCTGCGAAGAATCACGCGTCCGTTGCGATTGTGATTGATCCGGCCCGTTACGACGAAGTCATTGAAGCCGTGAAGACCGGGGGCTTCACTTACGAGCAGCGTCGCCGCCTCGCCGCCGAAGCTTTCGCCCACACCGCCACGTACGACGCTGCGGTTTCCACGTGGTTTGCGCAGAAAGTGGATGAGGGCGAGGCTGAAGCTCAAGCGGCCGACGCTACCGACAGCGCCCCGGCGGCGGCTTTGCCGAACTTTGTTGCGGGCACGTGGAAGCGTCTGGACACGCTGCGTTACGGCGAGAACCCGCACCAGCGTGGTGCTGTTTACGTGAATGTGGGGGACGGGTTTGGCGGCCGCGCTGAGACGGGTGGCCTGGCCCGCGCCAAGCAGCTTCACGGCAAGGCCATGAGCTACAACAACTACACCGATGCTGACGCTGCCCTGCGTGCCGCTTACGACCACGAGGATCCTTGCGTCGCAATCATCAAGCACGCGAACCCGTGCGGAATCGCTGTTGGCGCTGACGTTGCCGAGGCTCACCGTCGCGCTCACGCCTGCGACCCCGTCTCCGCGTTTGGTGGTGTGATCGCCGTGAACCGCCCGGTCTCCGTTGAGCTCGCCGAGCAAATCGCCCCCATCTTCACCGAAGTTGTCGTCGCCCCCGCGTATGAGGACGGGGCCCTTGAGGTGCTTTCGCGTAAGAAGAATATCCGCCTGCTCACGGTTCAGCCGCCCTCGCGCGGAACGATCGAGTTCAAGCAGATCACCGGCGGCCTCGTCGCCCAGGACCGTGACGATGTCAACGCTCACGGTGATGACCCGGCGAACTGGAAGCTCGTCTCTGGTGAAGCGGCCGACGAGCAAACCCTTGCCGACCTCAAGTTCGCGTGGACCACGGTGCGCGCTGTTCGTTCCAACGCGATTTTGCTGGTCAAGGATCAGGCGTCGGTCGGTGTTGGCATGGGGCAAGTGAACCGAGTTGACTCGTGCGCCCTCGCAATCGAACGCGCAAACACGCTTGGCGGCCGTGAAACAGGTGACGCCGCATCCGACAAGACCGCAAAGGTCGAAGCTGGCGTAGGCGGCGCATCTGCCGCGGACCTCACCGTCGCTGAGCCTCCCAAGCGCGCGGAAGGAGCCGTCGCCGCATCCGACGCGTTCTTCCCGTTTGCTGACGGCCTGCAACTGCTGATCGACGCCGGCGTGAAGGCTGTTGTCCAGCCCGGCGGGTCCATCCGCGACGAAGAAGTCATCGAAGCCGCACAAGCTGCCGGCATCACCATGTACTTCACTGGAAACCGCCACTTCTCGCACTAAACCGCAACTCTGCTCCTAGCAATCGCAGTAGGGGGACGGTCCTGGGTACACTCCAGGGCCGTCCCCCGTGGCGTATCCGCATCAACACTGCAAGCGCGCGCCGGAAGCCGAGGAGTGCGCCGGAAGCCGAGGCGTTCGCAGGATACCGAAGTCCACACGCCGGAAGCCGAGGAGCGCGCCGGAAGCCGAGGAGTGCGTCCGATACCGAAGTCCACACGTCCGATATCGAAGCCCGCGTGCCGGATCCAAGAACTAAATAGTTTTTCCCATTACGAGGGCGAGCTTGGCGCACATCGTGTCCGGCGGCCCGCCCTCGTGGATTATTTTGAACAACCAAATTCGGATCGCGCTAGGATGAGGACGTGGTCCGACGAAGAGTATTAATCGCTACGAGCATGATCCTGCTGCTGGTGGTGTTGGGAGTGCTCACGGCGCTCGCGCTGTTCGTCGACGTCGCCACCGCACTGTGGGGCCTGGTCGGATTCTTCGCGGTGATGCTATTAGCGCGCCTTCTTGGGCCGGACCGAATCTGGCTTCGCGCGCGCTCGCGGCTATTCGACGCAGTCTTCCTGCTACTCATCATCATCGGTTTGTCACTAACGATTACGTTCGCAACAACCCCGTCCCCGGTCTAGACGCGCGGGCGCTGCGCGAGCGAATAGCGCCAGCGCCAGCGCCCAAAAGCACCCCGCGCCCGCGCCGCGCGAGCGAACAGCGCCAGCGCCCGCGAGACAACCGCGCGAAAGAACATCGCCAGCGCCAGCGCCAGCGCCCAAAAGCACCCCGCGCCCGCGCCGCGCGAGCGAACAGCGCCAGCGCCCGCGAGACAACCGCGCGAAAGAACATCGCCAGCGCCAGCGCCAGCACCCGAAAGCACCCCGCACGCGCGGGCAAAACACTGAAACCAGCACCGAAAACCAAACCGCGGCCAGGAACGCCCTCGAAAATCGTGGAAAATGACTGCAATTAGTCAAGTTTTTGCGAAGATTTGGCACAAGTCACCCAAAAACACCGATAATGGGGGGTGGATCTGAAATCCGTTTGATGGAGGCCTAGATGACACCCTCACCAAATGCGGGGAAGCGCCTTGGGGTGCTTACCTCCGGCGGTGATGCACAAGGAATGAATGCTGCTGTTCGCGCGGTGGTTCGTACAAGCCTGGAGATGGGCGCGACACCGTTTGCCATCATGGAAGGTTGGCAGGGAGCCGTCGAGGGCGGCGAGCGTATTAAGCAACTCGAGTGGTCTGACGTTTCGTCGATATTGAACGAGGGCGGAACTATTATCGGCACGGCCCGTAGCCCCGAGTTTCGCGAACGTGAAGGCCGCAGAACCGCGTGCCGCAACCTGATCGAACGCGGCATTAACCGCCTGGTTGTGATCGGTGGTGACGGCTCACTGACGGGTACGAACGCGTTCCGTAACGAGTGGCCGGAACTCGTCGCCGAACTGGTTGAGATGGGTGAGATCTCCCAGGAGCTTGCCGACCAGTACCCCGCCCTCATGATCGTTGGAATCGTTGGTTCGATCGATAACGACATGGTCGGCACGGACATGACGATTGGAACGGATTCTGCGCTCACGAGGATCGTGGACGCGATTGACGACATTTCTGCGACGGCGGCGTCGCATCAGCGCACGTTCGTCATCGAGGTTATGGGCCGCCACTGCGGGTATTTGCCGCTTATGAGCGCTGTCGCGGGTGGCGCTGACTACGTGTTCACCCCCGAAGATCCGCCTCGTCCGGGCTGGGAAGATGACATGGCTGAGAAGTTGCGTCTTGGCCGTGAGGCTGGCCGCCGCGAATCCATCGTCATCGTTGCCGAGGGTGCCATGGACGCGGATGGCAACCACATTACGTCCCAGGACATCGCGGATGCTATCGAGGAACGTCTCAACGAGTCGGCCCGCATCACTATCCTCGGCCACGTGCAACGCGGTGGTATTCCGACGGCATACGACCGTTGGATGCCGACCCTCATGGGGTATGGCGCCACGCAGGAGGTCCTGAACGCTACCGCGGATAGCCCCGCAAACATTATCGGCGTGCGTAACAACCGCCTGACTCGCATCCCGCTGGTCGAGTCCGTTGCCGCGACCCGCAATGTCGCGAACCTGGTTGCCAGTAAAGACTTCGAGGCCGCCGCTAAGTCGCGTGGCTCATCGTTCGTCAAGATGATGAACATTAACCGGATCCTTTCCGAACCTCCCCAGAACATGTCGGGCAAGATTAAAGAGGGCGCCAAACGCGTCGCTGTCTTGCACGTTGGTGGCCTAGCCCCGGGCATGAACACGGCCGCCCGCGCGGCGGTTCGTATCGGCCTCGACGCCGGCCTTCAAATCCTGGGAGTCCAGGGCTCGTTTGGCGGCCTCATGGACGGCAATGTTCGCGAACTCACGTGGGCGGACGTTGAAGGTTGGGCGTTCAAGGGCGGCGCGGAACTGGGCACCAGGCGCCGCGTCCCGAAGGTCGAGGAGTACTACGCGCTTGGCCGCGCAATCGAAAACAACAACATCGACGCGCTGCTAGTTATCGGTGGTTTGAATGCTTACCTGTCGGTTTACGGCATGGTGAAAGAGCGCGACCGTTACCCCGCGTTCAACATTCCCATGATGCTTGTGCCCGCCACGATTGATAACAACCTGCCGGGCTCGGAACTGTCCATCGGGTGCGACACCGCTTTGAACAACGCGGTGTGGGCGCTGGACCGCATCAAGGAATCCGCCGCAGCTTCCAGGCGCTGTTTCGTTGCCGACGCGATGGGCCGCAAGTGCGGCTACCTGGCCCTCATGTCCGGCATCGCGGCGGGCGCCGAGAAGGTGTACCTGAACGAAAAGTCCACCGACCTCGCCGACATTTCTAAAGACGCCGCGTACCTCAAAGAATCGTTCCGCGCGGGTCGCCGCCTGTTCCTCGTGGTTCGCAACGAGGAAGCGCACGACACGTACAACCGCGAGTTCCTCGCCCGCGTTTTCGAATCCGAGGGCGAAGGGCTCTACGACGTTCGCCACGCCGCCCTCGGCCACCTGCAACAAGGTGGGGCGCCTTCCCCGTTCGACCGTCTGCTAGCCACGCGACTGGTTTTCGAAGCCGTCGCCAAGCTCGCGAAAATATTAGAGAAAGGCCGCAAGGACGCCCTCTATATCGGACAATCTGGATCAAAGATCGAGACCTTCCCGGTCGACCGCATGATGGACCAACTCGACGTGGAAAACAGGCGCCCCTACGAACAGTGGTGGCTCTCGCTATACCCCGTCATTCCGGTGGTTTCCATGCCGCGCGGTGACGTGATCCCAGTTGAGATTCCGATAGAAAACTCCACCGAAACCATGGACTATTAGTCCCGAAGCCCCAACTAAACCTTTTCGAAAAGGATGACAAGAATGACTAATCCGGTGAATCCGACCACGACCGAGGCTTGGAAGAAGCTCGAACAGATCGCTCCCGCATTTTCGCCCGACCTGCGTAAGTGGTTTGAGGACGATCCCCAGCGCGCTGAAAAGCTGACGTTTGACGCGGCGGACCTGCGTGTTGACCTGTCTAAGAACCTGCTCACCGACGAGGTCCTGCAGGCGCTCACCGAGCTTGCCGACCAGGTTGGTCTGCGCGAACGCATGGAAGCCATGTTCGGCGGCGAGCACATCAACATCACCGAAGACCGCGCCGTCCTCCACACCGCGCTGCGCCTACCGAAGGACGCCGAGCTTGAAGTTGACGGCCAAAACGTCGTCGAGGACGTGCACGGCGAGTTGGAAAAGATTTACGCGTTCGCAAACAAGGTGCGCTCCGGCGAGTGGGTTGGCATCACGGGCAAGCCTATCGAGACGGTCGTGAACATCGGTATTGGCGGCTCCGACCTCGGACCCGTAATGGCTTACGAGGCGCTAAAGCCGTACGCAAAGGACGGCCTCACCGCCCGCTACATTTCAAACATTGACCCCACGGATGCGGGGGAGAAGACTAAGGACCTCGACCCCGAAACCACCCTGGTGATCGTCGCATCCAAGACGTTCACCACCCTGGAGACCCTAACGAACGCGCGCGTTGTCCGCGAGTGGCTACTAAACGGCCTTGAAAAGGCCGGCGCGCTGGAAGGTAAGTCCCGCGAAGAGGCCGTGCGCAAGCACTTCGTAGCCGTGTCCACCGCGCTTGAAAAGGTCGAAGCGTTTGGTATCGACCCGAACAACGCGTTTGGTTTTTGGGATTGGGTCGGAGGACGTTACTCGGTTGACTCCGCGGTAGGAACCTCCCTCGCGGTGGTGCTCGGCCCGGAGGCGTTCGACGACTTCCTGTCCGGCTTCCACGCGATGGATGAACACTTCAAGACCCAGCCGTGGGAGGCTAACGTTCCCGCCCTCATGGGCCTACTTAACGTGTGGTACACGAACTTCCTGGACGCACACACGCACGCCGTACTGCCGTACTCGCAGTACTTGCACAGGTTCCCCGCATACCTGCAACAGCTCACGATGGAATCCAACGGCAAGACCGTAACGTGGGACGGCCAGAGCGTCGACTACCACACGGGTGAAGTGTTCTGGGGCGAGCCTGGCACCAACGGCCAGCACGCGTTCTACCAGCTGATCCACCAG
The DNA here is from genome assembly GCA_030532405.1 of Actinomycetaceae bacterium. Classification (GTDB taxonomy): domain Bacteria; phylum Actinomycetota; class Actinomycetes; order Actinomycetales; family Actinomycetaceae; genus Gleimia. The sequence goes on from JAUNLF010000020.1 coordinate 26,479, forward strand.
GGAACCCGCCTGATTCCCGCCGACTTCATCGCGTTCGCAAACCCGGCGTGGCCGATCCAAGATGGCGACGCGGACATGCACGAGCTGTTCCTTGGAAACTTCTTCGCGCAAACCAAGGCGCTCGCTTTCGGCAAGACCGCTGACGAAGTTCGCGCTGAAGGCACCGCGGAGGCGATCGTTCCGGCCCGCGTCTTCAAGGGCAACAAGCCGACCACGTCGATCATGGCGCCCGCACTTACACCGAGCGTCCTCGGCCAGCTCATCGCCCTGTACGAGCACATCACGTTCGTTCAAGGCATCGTGTGGGGAATCGACTCGTTCGACCAGTGGGGCGTAGAACTCGGCAAGGTTCTCGCAATCGAACTCACCCCGGCTGTAGCGGGCGACCGCGAGGTCCTCGACAAGCAGGATCCCTCCACGCAGTCGCTGATTAGCTACTACCTGGAAAAGCGCGACAAGTAGCGCGCGGGAAGCCAAACACTTGCGCCTGCGCGTTAAGTAGCGTCCGCGTAACAGTAATACGCGTGAGGGCGGCTGGGAACCTCAAAGGGAACCCAGCCGCCCTCAAAAATTAGAATCCGTTTTGGATGGCTTCGACTTCTGTCTCGACGGCTTCATCTTGTGTGACAACGTCGATGACTTTGTCGACGCGTTCGCGGCGGTATTTGGCGCACGCCTCATCGGTCAAAGTAAGTCCTAGGCGAGCTTTTTCATGCTCGACATCAAAGTCAGCCGCGGGCCACTGCGGGTCAATGTCAGCCAGGGTGCGCGTAATAATTTCGGTGGCCACGAGGCGCGAATACCACTTCTTGTCGGCCGGAATCACGTACCACGGGGCAATCTCGGTGGAGGTTCGCCGCAAAATCTCCTCGTAGGTAGCCTGGTATGCGTCCCACTGGTCGCGAACATCCAGGTCGTGCGGCGAATACTTCCAGTGCTTATCCGGGCGTACCAGGCGGTCCATTAGACGCTCGCCCTGCTCCTCATACGACACCATGAGGCACAACTTCACAATCCGAATCCCACGCCGAGTCGCTTCGAGCTCCATCTGGTAAATGTCGTGATACCTAGAGTTCAGCTCGTCCTCGGAAATCATCCACGACCTACCATCCTTATCGGTCTGCCCCGAACGCATTTGCGCGGTCGGCACCAGCAGGTCCTCGTATTGCGAACGGTCGAAAAGGCCAATCATGCCGGGCTCGGGAAGCTCCTTGCGGATGCGCTCAAGGAAGTGCTGGCCGCGCTCCTCCTCAGTCGGCGCCTTAAACGCCTTCAAATGAATACCCTGCGGATCCACCATCGACATCACGTGCCGCGCGATGCCACCCTTCCCAGCCGTATCCAAGCCCTGAACGATGATAAGGAGGGCGTCCTTAGCGCCCATCTTGGACTGCGCGTACAGACGCTCCTGCAACTCGGCCATCAGGTCGCCGCGATCCTTGCGGTACTGCTTACCCGCCTTTTTGCCCGCATCCCAACCCGGGGTCGCGTCACGCTTAAACTCAGACAGGTCAAAATCGCCGGGAACCCGCAGCAACTCGCGCGGATCCGCAGACCAATCGGGCTTACGCTCGCGGATCTCGCGGCGCTTTTGCTTTTCAGCTTCCCGCCTCGCCCTCTTAATGTCTTTAGCGGCCTTCTTCGCCCGCTTGATCGCTTCCTTACGTTTTTGTTTTTCTAACTTTTTACCAGCCATGTCTTCCTCCTTGTCACAGTGTAAGAAGAAATCGTTACGAAAACTTTTGGAAGACCTGAAAGCGCCCTGAAAGCGACCTGTGACACCCCTCAATCGTTAGGACGGAACGCCGCGCGGCTACTACGATAGGTAACAGTGGGTCCAAAACGGCCCTGACTGCTGTCAAAAATCTAAGGAGATGTCCATCATGACAGAAGCTCGTATTGTTACTGTGACCGGTGCTGCCGGAAACATTGGCTACGCACTGCTCTTCCGCATCGCTTCCGGCGCGGTATTCGGCCCCGACGTTCCCGTCAAGCTGAACCTGCTGGAAATCACCCCGGCGCTGAAGGCCGCCGAGGGCACCGCCATGGAACTAGACGACGCTGCATTCCCGCTACTACAGGGCATTGACATTTCCGATGACGCCAACAAGGCGTTCGAGGGCGCCAACGCTGCATTCCTGGTTGGTGCACGTCCGCGCACCAAGGGTATGGAACGCGCTGACCTGCTCGAGGCTAACGGCGGTATCTTCGGCCCGCAGGGTAAGGCAATCAACGACAACG
>JAUNLF010000030.1 GCA_030532405.1 Actinomycetaceae bacterium
TTGCAACCCCACACCCAACCAACAAAAATAAAACCATGAACCACAAACCCAGCGAACTTGCCCAGCGGATTAATGCGGCGGGAACTGTTTTGTCTCACATGTACTTAGCGGCTCCCACCGAGGAGTTGCGGGCGGCTTTGTATTCTAAAGAGATGCTCTCTGATTGGCCGCTGCGGGATGCGGACTCGAAGCAGGGCGTGTTCACGCTTCAAAAGTCCAAGCCGGAAACGGCTGAGGAACTAAAGCGCGACCATCTTTACCTTTTTAAGGGGATCGGGAAGCCTTTGGCAGAGCCGCACGAGTCGCCCTACCTTTCTAGGGAAGGCCTCGTGTTTGACGAGCAGACTTTCCAGGTGCGCGAGTATTACCGCCGCTACGGTTTCCAGGCCCCTAACTTTAACCGTGAGCCTGACGACCATATCGGCCTCGAGATCGCATTCATTGCGAACCTTGCCGATCGTTATTCGCGCGAAGTTGAATCCGATGAGGGCGCCGCTGAGCAAACTCTTGGTGACATTCGAACCTTCTTGGATGAGCATTTGAATCAGTTCGCTCCCGACGTGATCGAGCGCATCCGAAAGAACGCAAACACCGCCGCATACAAGGCCCTAGCGGAGTTCACCCTGGGCTTCCTCAGCGCAGCCGAGGAACTAACCGAGGAGCTAACCAAGTAGCTCCTCACAAGCCTCAGCTAAGAATCTCAGTTAGGCAGATCCGAGTGGTTTGCATTTGCCCACGCACTTGTGCGCGGGCAAAACCACACCCCGAGCGGGGCCCGCACGCCCTCAAATATTTAAGAAACAATTTTTATTTCTAATTAGAACCTGTTGGCTTAATCACATATTTTTTTGGACGGTTTGCATTGATTTAACAGGCGTTTCCTCAGTTATAACAATCTCGCTGATAGTTTTGGAAGAAACTTCCGAGATTTTTAGGAGGCGTTTGCAGTGCCTGTTGACCAGCTACACGAGGTTGAAGACGTCCATAAGGGGCCGTCTCGACGCTCATTCTTAAAGTGGAGCGCAGTCGCCGGCGGCGCGACTGCCCTCGCCACCTCCCCCGCATTCTTCTCAGGCAAACCCGGCGTTGGGCTTGCCAACCAGGCAATGGCTGCCGAAGGGCACCCCGAAGCTGAAAAGACCGTCTGGAGCGCGTGCGTCATCAACTGCGGTTCGCGTTGCCCCCTACGCCTGCAGGTGAAAGACGGCCAAGTTATTCGCGTCCTGCCCGACAACACCGGTGATGACGGCCTATTTACCCGCCAGATTCGCGCATGCGTACGAGGACGTGCCATGCGCCAACGCATTCACAACCCCGACCGCATCAAAACTCCGCTCAAACGAAAAGAAGGCACCCCGCGCGGAGGCGGCGAGTGGGAAGAGATCTCTTGGGACGAGGCATTCGACCTCGTTGCCGAAAAACTAAAGTACACGTACGACAAGTACGGGCCGCAAGCCGTGTTCCGCAACTACGGTTCAGGGGCTTGGAACGCTCACATTGCCAACACTGCCGGCTGGCAAAAGCTGTTCAACCTAATGGGTGGTCACCTGAACTATTACGGCAACTACTCTTTCGCGCAGATTGGCACAATCACCAGGTTCTTCTACGGCGCGCAGGGCGAGCAGATTTCTAACTCGTTTGAGGACGCGGCCCTAAACTCTGACCTGCTAGTGCTTTGGGGTAACAATCCGCAAGAAACCCGCATGTCCGGCGGCGGCCTAGTATTCACATCCAACTGGGCTAAGAAGCACGGTAAGTGCAAGATCATTGTGATCGACCCGCGATACTCCGACTCGGCGCAGCTCCTGGCTGACCAGTGGGTGCCGATCCGTCCGGGAACCGACGCCGCCCTCGTGGCCGCAATGATCCACGTAATGCTGGAAGAAAACCTGCACGACCGGGCCTTCCTAGACAAGTACTGCATTGGGTTCGATGAGGACCACATGCCCGAAAGTGCTCCAGCCAACGCGTCGTACCGGTCCTACGTGGAAGGCAAGGGCGAGGACGGAATCGAGAAGACTCCCGAGTGGGCGTCCAAGATTACCGGCATCCCCGCCGCCACAATCCGCCAGCTTGCCCGCGAGGTCGCCGGCGCGAAAGCTTGCAACATTTCGCAAGGTTGGGGCCCGCAGCGCAACGCAAACGGTGAAAACCAGGCGACCTCGATCTACCTGCTAGCCTGCGCAACCGGCAATGTCGGCATCCCCGGCGGAGGCACCGGTGGCCGCGAAGGCTACTACTGGCCCATCACCAAGTGGCTCGACAACGGAGAAAACCCGTGCAAGGCATCAATCTCTTGCTTCGGATGGACCGACGCAATCGACCACGGCGAACGCATGACGGCCACCAAGGACGGCATTCGAGGCGTTGAAAAACTCGACACCGGAATCAAGTTCCTACTGAACTACGCAACCAACATGCCCGGCTCACAACACGCGGACATCAACCGCACTCGCGAGCTACTAAAGGACGAGTCCAAGTGCGAGTTCATCCTGTCCGTTGACAACCAGATGACACGAAGCTGTGAGCTAGCCGACCTGGTGCTACCCGACACCACGACCGCGGAACGCTACGACCTCGTACCATCTGAATACACGGGCGACATGGCGTACTTGATCATTGTCGACAAGGCGATCGAACCGCTTTACGATTCAATGCCCGCCTACGAAATGGTTCGTGAAATCGCGAAACGACTCGGATTTGAAAAAGAATTCGAGGACGATCTGGAAACCGTTGCCCGCAAGATGCAGGCCGAAACGGTTAAGGAACACCCGGAGTTCCCAACCTGGGAAGAACTGCAAGAAATGGGTGTTTACCGCTACCAGAACCCGGAAGGCACGACGGTTGCGCTCAAGGCATTCCGTGAGGATCCGGAGGCGAATCCGTTGGATACGCCGTCTGGCAAGATCGAAATCTACTCCGAAGAACTAGCCCAGATGGCTAAGACTTGGGAGTTTGAAGACCCGCTACCGGGTGACGTGATCACTCCGATTCCGGCGTACGTCGCGACCTGGGAGGGCGCCGAAGAAGCGAAGACTAACGAAAAATACCCGCTGCAGTGCATCGGTCACCATTACAAGCAACGCACGCACTCGACGTACGGAAACCTGGCGTGGACCAACGAGGCTCACCCGCAGGCCGTATGGATCAACCAGCTCGACGCTCAAGCAAGAGGCATCGACAATGGCGACCTCGTCCTCATTTATAACGATCGAGGACGTGTGCGCATCAAGGCGCGCGTAACTAACAGGATTGCTCCCGGCATCATTTCACTGCCACAAGGCGCGTGGACCCAGTTCGATAAGGACGGGGTCGATAACGGAGGCGCCGTGAACGTGCTAACCAGCTGGCACCCCACCCCGGTATCAAAGGGCAATGGGCAACATACGGCTTTGGTTCAGGTTGAGAGGGTTTAGGAGGTTTGATCGTGGCTAGTAAGCTTGGTTTTTA
>JAUNLF010000001.1 GCA_030532405.1 Actinomycetaceae bacterium
ACCACAACAAGCGAAAACCCAATCTATAGACACACAAAATGTCCTATAACCCTGTTTTTATAATCCCACTACTAGCATCTGGTGATGCTTGCAGAAGCTGATCGATCTCTCGGATACCGAAAGCGTTCGACCGCGTATGCCTCTGGGTTGCGGTGTTGGAGCGATTCGCTGTCGGCTTGGAGGCAAAGATGAAGAAAGAACTGAAACACAAGAGAAAGCGGTGGGGCAGGCTATCTGCTGTCCTGGCTGCTTTCACGGTTTTGCTGGGCTTGGTGGTGCCAAGTCTGGCCCCTGCGTTGACCGCCGAAGCGGCGATCGATCTGACCAAGGGAAACGTGATCGTCGAAAAGGAATTCGTGGGCATTTCGCAGAATGAGATTCCCACTAACTTTCAGATCACGTTAAAGTCTACAGACGGAAAGCATACGTACTCCACAAATGACGCTAATGTAGCAGACCCGCTTAAACCGGACATTAAACCGAATAGTGTGGTTCAGCGTTGGAGGATCAACGGAGCACCGATTGGTGATTACACGATCTCTGAATCTGGCGAGGACGTTCCAGGTTATGAGGTAGCAGCAACTACGGTGACGGTTGATGGAAACACGGTAGAACTCTCGGACGGGGTTTCCGTGAACATTCCTCAGCCATCTTTCACGGTAAAGAACGAGGGCGTAATTACATCTAACTCTTACAACGTGTTCCCGGTTAAGTTGGATGATGTAAAGAACACATTCTTTGCGGCGTCTTCTACGGATGGCGTAATCCTCATTGTCACCCAGAATGTGGTTCCTCAGGAACAGAAGGAGCACATTGAAACCGGGGTTAGGAAGCTGGGCGCTAACTTTGCGAATAAGCGAATCGAGTATGTCGATATCGCCACCAAGGGCACAGACTTCAAAGCGTTCGGGGTTCACATCACTTATTCACAGGCTGCCGGCGAAATTACAATCGAGCGTACAAAACAGTGGAATAAGGTCGCTACGTTGTTCTACGACGTCAGGGAGGCTACCCCGACGGCTCGCGTAACGAACACTTACAAGGAGGAGCCTGTCACGATCCCTGTTGAAAAGAAGTGGGCCGGTGATAGTGGTAAAGATGCGGATCGCCCGGACTACGTGAAGGTCAATCTCTACGCGGGTATCGATCAGGATCCGACTGATTCACTAAAACTGACTGCGCCAGATTGGGCGGGTGAGTTTACGGGACTCGCCCGATTCGATGATAAAGGTGACCCAATCAACTACAAGGTTGAAGAAGTACCTGTTCCCGGCTACACTCCTTCGACGCCTGTAAAGAACGATGATGGTAGTTTCACGATCACGAACACGCTTAAGCCTATGACTATTTCGGGTGAGAAGACTTGGGACGATAACAATGACCAGGATGGTAAGCGTCCGGAGCAGATCACGATCAATGTTCTTGCTGATGGTAAGAAGGTTGCTAGTGAGGTAGTCAAGGCGGATGCTGATGGTAAGTGGGCTTGGAGCTTTACTGATCTGCCGAAGTACAAAGACGGTCAGGAGATCAAGTACACCATTACTGAGGATGCTGTAGATTACTACACTCCTGAGTACGATGGTTACAACGTGACGAACACTCATACTCCTGAAACCATGACTATCTCGGGTGAGAAGACTTGGGACGATAACAATGACCAGGATGGTAAGCGTCCGGAGCAGATCACGATCAATGTTCTTGCTGATGGTAAGAAGGTTGCTAGTGAGGTAGTCAAGGCGGATGCTGATGGTAAGTGGGCTTGGAGCTTTACTGATCTGCCGAAGTACAAAGACGGTCAGGAGATCAAGTACACCATTACTGAGGATGCTGTAGATTACTACACTCCTGAGTACGATGGTTACAACTTCACGAACACTCACACTCCGGGTAAGACCTCGGTTCAAGTAATCAAGGCTTGGGATGACGCCAATAACCAAGATGGTGTTCGTCCTGGCAGCGTTGAAATAACGCTGGTTGCTGATGGTGAAGTGACTGATAAGACCCTCACGTTGAACGAGAAGAACAACTGGACCAGCACGTTCACAGAACTCGACGAGTACAAGGCCGGTAAGAAGATTGTTTACACGGTCAAGGAGCTCAAGCTCGATAACGGCTACAAGTCCGAGATCACTGGCGATGCTACGAAGGGCTTCGTAGTCAAGAACTCGCGTACCCCTGAAACCACTGCGGTTGAAGGCGTGAAGACGTGGGAAGACAAGGACAACAAGTCCGGCAAGCGTCCAGAATCGATTACGATCAACCTCCTTGCCAATGGCAAGGAAATCCAGGAAGTCAAGGTAACCGCCAAGGACGACTGGAAGTGGACCTTCACCGACCTACCTAAGTTCGAGAATGGTAAGGAAATCACCTACACCATCACCGAAGACAAGGTAAAGGGATACACCACGAAGGTCGACGGCTACAACGTAACCAACACGATCATTCCGGAAAAGCCTGCACTACCCAAGACAGGTGCCAGCACCGGCCTATTCACCGGCCTAGCTGCAGCACTCCTCGGCGTAGGTGGCCTACTCGTCGCCCTACGCAGGAAACACGGATAACAACACAGGCTGCGACACTGGTAAAGGACACTAACCACTAGAATCCACTACCAGTCCGCACCCCACACAAACAGTTTGGGGCTCTCCAACACCGAACACACGGTGCCAGAGAGCCCCAAACTCATACCAAAAACAGGCCCTAAACCACGCCCACCCTAACCAACATCACCCAACGCCCCCTCAACATTCCCAAGCAACACACCCCACGCAACCTCAAACTTCTCCACACCCTCCCTCAAAAGCCGACCAGAAACATCCTCAAAACTAATCCCAAGCTCCTCAAGCCTTACAAACAATTCACGAGACTCCGCAACGCTAGGGCGAACAGCGTCACCCCTCAAAACAGACCCCGCAGCCACCGCACGCAAAGTCTTCTCCGGCAACGTATTCACCGTGTCATCCACCGCCAACTCATCCACATACAAAGTAGGAGACAGCGAAGCATCCTTCACACCCGTCGAAGCCCACAGGGGCCGCTGCCTATTAGCCCCCACACTCTCCAACGCCCTCCAACGATCACCAGCAAGCGACTCCTCATACGCAGCATAAGCCAAACGAGCATTCGCAACACCCATCTTTGACCGCAGCTCGCGCGCCTCATCCGAACCCAACTCATCCAACTTCGGATCAATCATCGAATCCACGCGAGACACAAAAAACGACGCAACAGAATGAATCTTCGATACGTCCAAACCACGCTCCAAAGCTTCTTCCAAACCCGTCATGTAAGCATCAATCACGTCGCGATACTGATCCACCGAAAAAATCAGCGTCACGTTCACAGAAACACCCGAAGCTATCGCCTCAGTCACTGCCGGTAACGATTCCGGAGTCGCGGGAATCTTAATCATCGTATTCGGCTTGCCAACACGGTCCCACAAGTCTTTCGCCTGCTCAATCGTCTTAACCATGTCAGCCGAATACCGTGGATCAACCTCGATCGAAACCCGGCCATCCCGACCATCTGTCTTCTCATAAATCGGCATCAAAATATCCGCCGCATCGCGAACATCATCCACAATCATCTCGAAGACAGCCTCATCTACGCTCACCCCGCGCTTCGCTAAGTCCTCGATCTGATCCGCATAATCCGCGCCATCACCAATAGCAGCCGAGAAAATCGCCGGATTCGTGGTCACACCAACCACATGATCCTCATCAATCCGTTCCTGCAAGTTACCCGAGCGAATACGCCCTCGCGATAAATCATCCAACCAAATCGACACACCGATTTCCGACAGTTCAGCAAGCTTGTCACTCATTAGTTTTCCTTCCATGAATCCTCATTGACACACTTCCAAAGCTCGCAGACAACCCACCTTCACCACACAAATTTCAATAGATTGCCTCCGCCCCTACTCGCAGACTACCCGCAACAACACCTCGGACATGCCGCAGACGCAAAGTAAAACCCGCAAACTGTTAAACACCGAAAGCCCAGCCAGATGAGGGTTAACAGCAAACCTCGTAAACTGGTTCACATGCACATTGACATTTGGAGCGACATCGCCTGCCCATGGTCCTACCTGGGCGTTCGGCACATGCGGCAAGCACTCGCCAGCTTTCCACGCAAACACGAAGTCACAATCCGACTCCACGCGTACCTACTACAACCAGAACTCGACAGGCTCCTAGACGAATCCGAACCCGACTTTATGGCCCGAACCAAAGGCATGAGCCGCGCAGAAGTCGATGAAGCCCTCCTATCCATCTCGAAGCTAGCGCGCCAAGACGGCATCGAAATCAACTGGGACCAAGTCAAAGTCGCGCCCACCACCAACGCGCACCGCCTGGTCGGCCTCGCCCGCGAAGTCGACATCGAAAACGACACGACCACCGGCCCCGACACGCTAGAACTACGCGTCAACGAAGCCCTCCAACGCGCACGCTTCGAATACGGCATGGACGTGTCCCACCCCGAAACCCTCATCAATATTGCGCAGGATTTCGACATCGAGGGCGGACGCGTACTAGCCGCTTTGGAAAGCCAAGAAACCGCGGGAGAAGTCTTCTCAGACTTCCAGATCGGCGTCCAAATGGGTGTCGACGCCGTGCCCGTGTTCGTGTTTGACCAGGCGCTGATCATGCAGGGCACGCAGCCTCGAATCGCTTTCGAAAACGCGCTTGTGACAGCATGGAACCATTCAAACCCCGAAGACCCCGTGGAAGGACCCGTAGCCGACAATGAGTGAAACACTAACCGGACAACGAGTTCGCCTACGCGGCGCCAAAGCCTCGGACATTCCCGCGATCGTAGTCGCAGCCAGCGATCCGCGAGTCTCGGCCTACACGTCCGTACCCTCACCCTACGAAGTTAAGCACGCCGAATCGTGGATCGCGGCAGGCTCTAACATGCAGCATCCGGAAGTAAACTGGCTCGTCGAAACTCTGGAAGGACAGTTCGTCGGAGTTTTCAGCTTCGAACACTACAACGAATTCCAACGCAGCGTGAGCGTGGGCTACTGGGCGGCAGCATCCTCGCGCGGCAAAGGCTACATGCGCGAAGCCGCAAAACTCGCCATCGAACACGCGTTTTCCACGTCCAACCTTGAAAAAATTACGTGGCAAGCCCACGTCGGCAACGATGCGTCGTGGAAACTCGCGTGGAACCTCGGATTCACATTCGAGGGCGTGACCCGCCACGTGCGCGAATCTAACAGTCGAGTCGTAAACATGTGGTCCGGCTCCCTGCTACGCGGCGAAAAGCTGGAGCCCACCAACGACAAGCGCCTACCTAAATACTTCGACGTGGAAGACTACTCCGACGTGGACCCGGCAAAGCGACCCTACGATTCACGCAGGCCGCAAATGCTAGTAAAACAGTTCCACGACGTTTACAACCTGCCCGTCCTCCTAGGTGAAACTCCAAGCGCGGACAGGGAGCGCATCCACATGAGGATGGGCCTTGTATCCGAGGAGTACCAAGAACTAACCACCGCCCTCTACGGCGAAAAAGCCGGCGAAATCATCGCGTTAGCACAAGGCGAAGCCAAAACAGCTGACGACCACACGCGCGACACGATCGAAGTAGCCGACGCCCTAGCCGACCTCGTATACGTCATTTACGGAATGGCCCTAGAATGCGGCATCGACCTCGATGCCGTACTAGAAGAAGTGCAGGCATCAAACCTGTCGAAACTCGGTGAAGATGGCAAACCAATCTACCGCGAAGACGGCAAAGTCTTAAAGGGCCCCGGATTTTTTAACCCCAACATCGCTCGCGCGCTCGGGCTAGAAAAGGAAGAAACTGAATGAGCAAAATCGAGAAGCTACTGCCAAACTTTGCAGAACTGACGCCATCCGAATGTGAACGCATCACGTTCGAGGCAATGGACGTGTACAAGCAGACACTCCAAAGCCTTGAAGACGCGCCCGCAACCGTCGAGGACTTCCTAATCCCTTGGGACGAGGCCGTCCAGCAGTTCGAACGCGTAGTCGGCCCAGTCTTCACACTAATGAGCGCTGTCGGCGGCGAAGAGTTCGACGCGTTGGAGCAGACCCTCGATGAGCCACTCACGCGCCTCACCTCCTGGGTACAAACCAACGAGAACCTGTACGAAAACTTCGTACAGCTGCAAAAGTTGGACCTGGACCCCGAAAGCGCATACTTCGTTGAAACAGAGCTAAAAGACTTCCGCCTGGGCGGCATCGACCTGGACGAAGACGGCCGCAAAGCACTGGAAGAAGTCGACCTCGAGATCGCCTCAATCGCGACCCAGTACAGCCAGAAGGTCTCAAAAATGCTCGGCGAAAAAGTCGAGGTCGGCGGCAAGAAATATCAGCTGAACAACTTCACCAACCAGCTCGCACTAACCGACATTGACGACCCGAAGCTACGCGAAGAGCTCCTAGAAATCTCGCTAAACCGCGGGTTCGGCGGCGACCACGACACGCGCGACCTCGTCCTCAAAATGGCAAAAGCACGCAACCGTCGCGCACACATCCTCGGATTTGATAACCACGCCGAAGTCGTGTTGGAAACCGAAACCGCACCGTCCACCGACGCTGTTTACAGCCTGCTGAGCGAAGTCTCCCAGGCCGCAGTGAAAGCGCTAGAAACAGACGCGGAAACTTTGAAACAACGCGCGGCGAAAGACGGCCTCGAAGACTTCAAAGCATCAGACTGGCTGTACTACCAGGAACGCGAAAAACACGACGCACTAGGGCTTTCCTCCGAGGCACTAAAACCGTACCTGGAGCTGTGGAACGTCCTCGAAAATGGCGTATTCTACGCGGCAAACAACATCTACGGCGTCACCGCGAAGCGTCGCGAAGACCTACGCGGCTGGGACCCGTCGATGCGCGTTTACGAGTTGGAGGACGAGACGGGCAAGTCGCTCGGCATCTTCCTAGCCGACCCCTACACGCGCCCCGGAAAGAGCGGAGGCGCCTGGATGAACTCGCTGATCCAGGGATACTCCAAGACGGACTACGAGTCGATCATCATTAACTGCGCAAACTTCGAACCGGTCGAAGAGGGCGAAGACAAGTTCATCGTATGGGACGAAGTGGAAACCCTATTCCACGAGTTCGGCCACGCGCTACACGGCTTCTTGTCCAAAACCAAGTACGCGTCTACCGCGGGCACGAACGTTCCGCGGGATTTCGTTGAACTACCGTCTCAGCTAAACGAAATGTGGGCGTACAACCCGCAGGTAATCGAGAACTACGCGCGCCACCACGAAACCGGCGAAGTCATGCCCGAAGACATGCGCGCCCAGCTACAACAGTCCAAAACCTTCGGCCAGGCGCACGCCACCGTCGAGTTCTGCGCGTCCGCCCTCCTGGACCACCTGTGGTACTCCAACGCCGAAATCGAGCAGGTAAACGACGTTGCCAAGTATGAACAAGATGCCCTAGAAAAGGCGGGAGTGGCGAGCGCCCTCGTACCCCCGCGCTACAGGTCCACATACTTCCCGCACGCGTTCACAGTCGGATACGACGCCGGATACTACTCATACATGTGGGCCGAAGCGCTGGTCGCCGAGTGCGAAAACTGGTTCAAAACAACGGCAGCTAAGGACGGCGACGGCGGTTTGAACCGCGAGGCTGGCAAGGCAATCACCGACGCAATCCTCTCGCGCGGCTCGTCGCGTGACCCGCAAGAGTCCTTCAAGGCCCTGATCGGCCACGACGCGTCCGCTAAGGCTATCCTTTCGCGCCGCGGACTGTAGAGTAGAGCCATGGGTACAAATCCGCAAGACGCACTCAATCGTCTCATTGCAGCTTTCGAAGCACACGCACAAGCCGCACGCGCGGCCGACATGGCCGACGCCAGCATCGTGGAAGCCGCGGAGGCACGCCTTCGCGACGCCTTCTTCACCTACGACGACGTGTTGTTCAACAACTACGGAGTAGACCTGCCGTTTGACGTAATCGACGAAGACGACCTCGACGACGATTCCGACGAGGACGACTACGATGATGATGACTACGACGACTGGGAAGAATACGACGAAGACGACCTGGACGGTGACCTAGACGACTAGGACTACCGGGCGTTAGTTTCGGGGTATCCAACCTCGATTGCGGAAACGTCATTCAAAGCATCTACCAATGGCTGGGGGAGTACGAAATGTGCTCCCTCAGCTATTTGTTTCATCTGCAGGCCCGTGCGCGGGCCAACCAGCGCGGACGTGACGCGCGGCTGGTTCTTAAGCCACGCGAGCGCAACCGTGGTGGGCGAAGTGTCCAACCCGTTTGCCGTGGCAAGGACGGCCTCAACAATCCCACTGTGACGTTCAGTTAAATACGGCTGGACGAATCCGGACAGGATCGGGGACGCGGCGCGCGAGTCCGGGGGCGTGGAATGACGATATTTCGCCGTGAGGACGCCGCGGGCCAGTGCCGACCACGCGATGAAACCGAGGCCGGCCTTCTGTACGCCGGGCAAAAGTTCGCGTTCAACTCCGCGTTGCAAGAGCGAATACTCCGCCGACACGGCGGCCAACGGGGTGCTCAATTGCTGAGCCAAGAAATGCATCTGCGCGGTATCCCACGCGCTGTGGTTAGCTATCCCGATGTAGCGGATGCGACCCGAACGCAGGGCAATGTCGAGGGTGGACAAGGTTTCCTCGATAGGCGTCATCGGGTCGGGACGCTGAAGCAAATACACGTCAATGTAGTCCGTTTGCAACGCCCTCAATGAACGGTCGATAGAACCCAGTAGGGCGTTCTTTGACGCGGAAAACCGGTTGCCATCCGCAGCCGGCACGAAACCGCCCTTCGTAACGATTACAACGTCGTCTCGACTTGCTTGGGCCTGCTGCAACACCTCGCCCACAGTGGATTCGGCAGCACCCTCACCGTAAGTGGGGGAGGTATCGATCAGGTTTCCACCAATCGCCAAGAACTCATTAAAGATGTCTTCGGCTTCCGACAAGGTCGTGTCACGGCCCCACGTGAGGGTGCCGAGTCCGATAGGAGAGACCTGCAAACCAGTGTTACCGAGTAGTCGATGTCGCATGTCTCATAGGGTAGTCGAAAGAGTTGGGCGGTAGGGTTTAGAACTATGAATTGGCTTGAGGCAATCATCCTGGGTCTCGTCCAGGGCTTAACCGAGTTCCTACCCATCTCCTCGTCCGCGCACCTGCGCATCGTTGGTGAACTCATGGGCATGGACGACCCCGGCGCCGCGTTCACGGCTATCACTCAGATCGGCACCGAAACTGCGGTGCTCATCTACTTTTGGAAAGACATCGTCCGAATCATTTCCAAGTGGTTCAAGTCGATGCCGTGGGTGAAAACCGGTCGCGTGGAGTCTTCCGACCCTGACGTTCGGATCGGCTGGATGATTATTGTCGGTTCCATTCCGATTGGCGTGCTCGGCCTGCTTCTAGAGGACTGGATCGACAGTGCGTTTAGAAACCTGTGGGTCACGGTCACCATGCTCGCGTTCTTCGCGGTGCTACTCGGTGTTGCCGACAGGTTTATGCCGCGCCGAAAGACCCTTGACAAAATGAGTTGGCGCGACGCCATCTTGTACGGTTTCGCGCAGGCCATGGCACTGGTGCCGGGCGTGTCCCGCTCGGGCGGCACGATTACTATGGGGCGCTTCCTTGGATATACGCGTGAGGCCGCCGCCCGCTATTCCTTCCTGCTGGCAATGCCCGCGGTGTTTGCATCTGGTTTCTACAAGGTTTTCAAGGTCGCAGTTGGAGGCGACAGCGTCTACGTTGGCCCCACTGTCGTTGCAACCCTGATCGCCTTCGTGGTGGGTTACGCGGTGATCGTGTGGTTCTTGAAGCTCGTGTCCACGCGTTCTTACCAGCCGTTCGTCGTCTACCGAATCGCACTGGCCGCTATTATCGCGATCATGCTGGGGGCGGGTGTACTGCAGGCCGTTCCCGCCGCCATGTAGGAGGGCGTGCCACTTAGACGTGTAGGAGGGCGTGCCGCGCGCCGGCAGGTGGCACTGCCGGCGGTGTCACCGCTTTTCCCTTGTCCCCGTACTTCTTCTTGCCCGCGCGATTTAGGCAATATTTGAACGCTTGATCTCCAGGAGCCTTTGCAACCCCTCTTCGGAAACTTCCGGCGTTTCAGTGGAGTACAGCGGACATAGCTTCTGCACGCCGCACCAATTGCAGAGCACCTGCTTTTTAGGTGGGAACACCCGTTTGTGAGCGGCGTCCTCAATATCGTTCCAAAGTTGGACCAGGTAATGTTCGAACGCCTGGATCTGTTCGGGCGTGGGATCCATCGTCAGCGTGCGGCCGTCGCCCAGGAACACGAGTTGCGTGCGCGCGGGCAGGCCAAACTCTGATTTTGCCAGCAGGAGGGCGTAAAACCGCATCTGGTGCAGCATGTCCTCGATGTAGCGTTGCTTCGGGGACTTCCCGGTCTTGTAGTCCACGATGCGAAGCGCGCCGTTCGGTGCCTTATCGATCCGGTCCACAAACCCGTGCAGGGCAATGCCGTCATTTATTTCAACGCGAATGAACTCCTCACGCGCAAGTGGTTCCAGCCGCGTCGGGTTTTCCATCGCGAAATACTGGCGCACCAGGGCGCGCACGTCCTCTTTCCACTTATCCAGCAGGACCTCATCGTCAAACATTGAAAGGAACTGCTCGTCTTCAGCAAACGTCTGATCATACTTCGGGCCGATCATGTCGGCCGCGGCCTGCGGAGTGCGTTCCAGGGCAGGAAGGTCAAACAGATCCTCCAAAACCGCGTGCACCAGCGTTCCGCGTGTTGTCGCAGGCGAGGGCGGCTCTTTGAACCCATCCACCTGAAGCAGTCGGAACTTCATGGGGCACTGCAACCACGTTTTAGTAGACGTTGCTGACAGTGCTTTGCGGCGCGGCTTCTTCGAATCGGTCATGGCCTAACAGTACCGCGTGGCGTGGACAATCAAACTTTTTACACACGAGGGCGCGCGTAGACCGGCTCGGCGGGGCGGCCAACCCGCGCTACGGCCGGCTCCGGCGCGCGACGCCAGGTTTTGGCGGGCAAATGCGCGTGCCCTGCCAGCTAGTGGTACGCGTTACTGAGAAGTTTTGCGTGCACGTTTAGAATAGAGCCCGTGAATTCTTCCCTCGAATACCCAGTTCCGAGCCGGGTTCAGCATCCGCTGGGCCAGGCGTCGCGGCGCGGTCCGCTGCGCGCGGGTGAGCACGTCCAGATCACCGATCCGAAAGGCCGCCTGCACACTGTGATGCTGGTGCCCGGCGGACAGTTTCACAGTGCGCGAGGGTCCTTAAACCACGATGACATTATTGGCCAACCCGAAGCGGTAACCCTGTTTGACGGCGAGCGTGAGTTTCAAGTGGTTCGCCCTCTGCAAACCGACTACGTGATGTCGATGCCTCGCGGCGCCGCGATCGTCTATCCCAAGGACGCCGCCCAGATTGTCGCGTTCGGTGACATCTTTCCGGGGGCGCGCGTGCTCGAGGCCGGCGTCGGATCAGGCGCCCTCTCAATGTCCCTACTGCAAGCGGTGGGCACCACCGGGCACGTCCATTCCATTGAACGCCGCGCCGACTTCGCTAAAATCGCGCAGGGCAACGTAGATCTTTGGTTCGGGGGCCGTCACCCCGCGTGGGAAGTATCCGTCGCAGACTTCAACGAAGTCGCCTTAGCACTGGAACCCGAAAGCGTGGACCGGATCGTCCTCGACATGCTCGCCCCCTGGGAGTGCTTGGAAGCCGTCGAACACGCCCTCGTTCCCGGTGGCGTCCTAACCGTGTACGTCGCGACCGTCACGCAATTGTCAAGACTGCACGAGGACGTGGCTGGCACGCGGCGATTCACAAGGCCGCAAGTGTGGGAGTCGTCGATCCGAACGTGGCATCTGGATGGCTTGGCGGTGCGTCCGGATCACCGGATGGTGGCTCACACGGGCTTTTTATTTACTGCCCGGAAGGTGGCGCGAAAGTCGGTGCCGCAACAGCGCGGACATCGGCCCGCGAAAGCTGCGGAAGGTCTGGAAGGCCAGTGGAACGCCGAGGACGATTGGGAAGACAACACCGAACTGAACCCCGTAGTTTCGCAAAAGAAAGTGCGCCGATCTATCCGCGACGTGTCCGCCAAGTCGCGCGAGTGGCTCAGCCACGAAGACAGCGAGCCGTTAAGTCTTGAAGATAGTGCGGGCAGTTCCGCGGTGAATACTGATAAAGCATCCGGTGATCGAGAGGAGGAAAGCCTTGAGTAACAGTTTCGCTGAGTCTCAGATCGAGGAGATGAAGCGCGCCCTCATGTCGCTAGAAGGCAAGAATGAGCGGCTAGCGAGGGCGCTTTCAACGGCTCGCACCGAGTTGCAGGCGATGCAAGACCAGGTCGCGCAGGTGAGTGAACCGCCCGCGCAGGTGGGCGTGTTTTTGGAGGCGTTCCCCGACGTTCGCGAGGCCGAGGTCGCCGTTGGCGGGCGCGTCATGCGCCTGGGAGTCGCCCCGGAGGTGGACCTGCTGGGCGTGAGCATCGGCCAGGAAGTGCGCATCACCGAACAGATGGTGGTCTCCGATGTACTGGGCTACCGCCGCACCGGCCAGATGGCGTCGGTCGTAGAGATGGTGGGTGTGGATCGCGTCCTCGTAAACACGGATGCGTCAACACTGCGAATGGTTTTGCTTGCGGGCCGCCTGCGGTCCGGAACGGTTAAACCCGGCGATTCTTTGATCGTGGATACGCGCGCGCATATCGCTATCGAAAAAGTGACGCGCAAGGACGTCGAACAGCTACTTCAACCTGAAATTCCCAACGTCACGTACTCCGATATTGGCGGTTTGAACGAGCAGATCGTGAAGGTTCGCGACGCGGTGGAACTGCCGTTTACGCATCCGCAGTTGTATCGCGACTACGGCCTGCGCGCGCCGAAGGGAATCCTACTGTACGGCCCTCCCGGATGCGGCAAGACGCTGATTGCGAAGGCGGTGGCCAGCTCGCTTGCCCACGCGAAGGGCGGGTCGCAGCCCTACTTCTTGTCGATTAAGGGCCCGGAACTGCTAAACAAGTTCGTTGGTGAAACCGAGCGCCACATTCGCTCAATCTTTGCCAGGGCACGCTCGCTGGCGTCCCACAACGTTCCCGTCGTCGTGTTCTTTGACGAAATGGAAGCCCTGTTCAGAACGCGCGGCACAGGTATCTCATCCGATATTGAGACGATGGTCGTGCCCCAACTGCTCGCCGAAATGGACGGCGTGGAAGCCCTCGACAACGTCATCATCATCGGCGCCTCAAACCGCGAAGACATGATTGACCCCGCCGTGCTTCGACCGGGCAGGTTGGACGTTCGCATCCGTATCGATCGTCCGACGCGTGAGGGCGCCACTGAAATCTTCTCTAAGTATTTAACGCCACAGTTGCCCTATGCCGAGCAAACTTTGGCTAAGTACGGCTCCGGCGAGCAAGCGGCGGCCAAGATGACCGCGGCCATCATCGACCAGATGTATTCGCAAACCGAGAACACCGCGCTGTTCCAACTCGCCCTCGCGACCGGTGGCAACAAGACGATCTACGTGTCCGACATCGTGTCGGGCGCAATGATTGCAGCCATTGTTGAACGCGCTAAGAAGTTCGCTGTCAAAGACACGCTGGCGGGTCACCCCGGCATCACCGACGTTCACATGCGGCGAGCGTTTGGTGAAGAGATGGCCGAAACCATGGACCTGGCCACCACGACGACCCCGCAGGAGTGGGCGCGAACCACCGGCCTGCGCGGAGACGACATTATTTCGGTGGTGGCATTAAAAGATACGGAGGCAGCCAAATGAGCTCCGAGACCAACAGCTTCGAAGCCACCGAGAATACGCGGCCCGCGGATACCGCGAACGTGGCCGCCGATACCCGGCCCGCGGATAACGCGAACATGGCCGACCCCGCTAGTGCGCGCGTTATTGGAACGGAAACCGAGTTCGGCGTGATCGACGCAGCGAATCCGGGTGCAAACCCCGTCGTGCTTTCCGCCCAGGCAGTGGAGACCTACGCGGCCGCGATTGCGAACGGAGAGATCGTCCGGTGGGATTACTCCGGTGAAGACCCACTAAACGATGCGCGCGGTTACCGCCTTGAACGCGCGAGCGCGCACCCGTCCATGCTGACCGACGACCCGTACCGGTTGGCCCCTTCCGGGGGCGTGGAGTACGAGGAACGCCCCGGCGAATACGAACGCTTCATGCAGCGCGCCACCTCGGTTGTGCTACCAAACGGTGGTCGCTTCTACGTTGACCACGCGCACCCGGAATACTCCAGCCCTGAAACTACAGATCCGCTGACCGCCGTGCTTTACGACCGCGCGGGGGATCGCCTTGCCGTTCACGCCATGAGGGAGGCCCGCGCCGACGGCCTCGACCTCGTTTTGTATAAAAACAACACGGACGGAAAGGGTGCATCGTACGGCACGCACGAAAACTATCAGGTGCCGCGCGAGGTTGATTTTGACGACTTGGTGCGCGTGCTGATCCCGTTTTTTGTAACGCGGCCAATAATCTGCGGATCCGGGCGCGTAGGCCTCGGACAGCGAGGCGAGCGCGCGGGATTCCAAATCTCCCAAAGGGCTGATTTCGTTGAAAACGAGGTTGGCCTGGAGACGACTTTCAACCGGCCGATCATCAACACGCGCGACGAGCCTCACGCGTTTCGAGACAAGTACCGCCGCCTGCACGTAATCAACGGGGACGCGAACCAGTTCGACGTTTCCACGTATCTGCGCGTCGGTACGACTTCGCTGGTGTTGCGGGCGTTGGAGGGCGAGTTGGATCTGAGTTGGGAAGGGCTCGCGCTGGACCAGGACCCGGTTAAGACGGCGTGGCTGGTTTCTCACGACGTTGACATGCGGATGAAGATTGACTTGAAGTCCGGCAGGTCCGTGACGGCGATCGAGCTGCAGCGCATGTTCTTGGAACTTGTGCGCGAAAACGTGGAACTCACCGAGGCCGACCAGCGGTTGGTGTCCACTTGGGAACGCGTACTGCACGGCCTCGAAAATGATCTTGCATCTGTGGCATCCGACGTGGAGTGGGTTGGAAAGTACCTCTTGTTTGAACGCCAACGCGAACGGCTGCAATCCACGTGGGACGACCCGCGGCTGGCCGCTATGGACTTGCAGTGGGCAGACTTGCGCCCCGAAAAGTCGTTGGTTGCCGCGTTGGATCGTGCGGGCCGCGTGACGCGCCTGTTTGACCAGCAGGCTGTGGAAGACGCTGTCCATAACCCGCCGGCAGGCACGCGCGCTCACATTCGCGGGCTCGCCATTTCGATAATTCCGCAGGTCGTGAAGGCGTCCTGGACGTCGATTGTTGTGGATCAACCCGAACACCTAGTTCGCATCCCGCTACCAGAACCCGGCGATGAAGGCTCGGCTGCCGCCCTGCAAGCAATTGAGGCGGCGGATGCGGATCAGCTAATCCGCCTGTTCACGTAGGCGGCGTGATTGGCTTGCAACCGTTTGGATAGCGACAATAGGGTCAGACAGGTTCGGCGCCACGCGCGGCCGAAAAATATTTTAGGAGGGAGCTATGGCTCAACAGTTTGCCCCCGCAGGCAAATCGGATAACGAAGACAACCCGGCAGAAGCGGGCGGTCAAGTGTTTGCACAGAAGGCAAGCATTGACGACCTGCTCGACGAGATCGACTCGGTTTTGGAAACCGACGCGCAAAGCTTCGTGCAAGGCTTCGTCCAAAAGGGCGGGGAGTAGGAACTTTTGAACCGCAGAATCTTTGGAATCGAAACCGAATACGGGATCACGTGCGCGGGTGAGCCTGGAAAGCCCGCGCCGCTAGATGCCGAGCACGCCGCTGAGCTTTTGTTCCAACCCTTGGTGAACATGGGGCGGTCAACCAACGTGTACTGGCGAAACGGTGGCCGCGTGTACCTAGACGTTGGTGCGCACCCCGAGTTTGCCACCGCGGAGTGTGACACGATCGAAGATCTGCTGTTGCAGGTGCGCGCCGGCCAGGAACTCTTTGCAGACTTTTCAGCACTGGCCAACACTGAGCTTAAAAAGCGTGAAGTCCCCGGCACCATCCACATGTTTTCCAATAATGAGGACGCTGCTGGAAACTCGTTTGGATGTCACGAAAACTATTTGCTGCGTCGCTCGCGTAACTTCCGCGAGGTTGCCGACGCGCTCGTATCTTTCTTTGTTACCCGCCAGATTGTGACGGGTTCGGGACACATTCACCGCGAAGGTGAACCACGCATGGGGTATTCACCGCGCGCCACCCACATGGATGACGCGGTTTCGGCAGCAACCACCAGGTCGCGGCCGATCATCAACACCCGTGACGAACCGCTCGCAGACGCGGGGGAGTATCGCCGCCTGCACGTGATTGTTGGCGACACGAACGTGTCGGAGAGTTCCACCGGCGTTAAAGTTGCGATGACGCACCTGATTCTGTCCGCCGTTGAAAACGGTGTGCGCATCGCAGACTTGGCTTTGAAAGAGCCCATGGAAGCAATCCGCGCGATCGATGAGCATCTGGGTGCAAACCCCGAGGTTGAACTTGAAGATGGCCGGTGGATGACGCCGGTGCAGATTCAGCGTGAGCTGAAAAAACGCGCCCTCGCAGTTGTTGATGTCTCGGGCGCGGACCCGCTCATGCTCGCGATGCTTGACCTTTGGGATCGCGCTTTGGACGCGGTGGAATCGGGGGATCACTCCGGTGTGGATACCGAGTTGGACTGGGCCATCAAGGAGCGGCTGATCAACCGGTTCACGCAGCGCTCTGGAGCCAGCCTCGACGACCCGCGCGTCGCCCGCCTGGAGCTTGCCTACCACGACATTACGGGTAACTCGCTTCAAAAGCGTATGGAGGGCGCCGCCCAAATGGTTCGTCTAACCGACGCTGCAGCGGTTGAACAAGCTAAGTCGGTTCCGCCCAAGACGACCCGGGCGCACGTGCGTGGCAACCTGATTGCGGCCGCGGAGGAGTTCCGCCGCGACCTGTCGGTTGACTGGCTCCATTTGCGCCTGGATGATCACCGCGCGCCGAACGTCATTTTGTCGGACCCGTTCACGACGTCCGACCCGGGGGCGGATAAGATCATGGAACTCATCCGCGAACAAGACACCGGGGCCGGGATGTTCGCATGAAGAACAAGCTCAACCCTTCCAGGCAGCCTTCCACCGACGGCTACTCCTTGCCGTCTCGCACAGCCCGTCGCAAAAGCCTGCGCCGCCGTCTGTTGCGGTACTGGCGCGAAGCGCTTGCCGCGGTGTTCGTGATCGTGGTTGTTGCGACCGTAATCATCGTGGTCAGTAACCGCGAGGAGGAATCCGCCGCACCCGAACCTGAAACGTGGATGGACCGTATCCAAGTCTCCGGAGCTGTCGGCAGAATTCCTACCCTTTCCCTGTCCGGCCCGGTGTCGGTGGCGTCCTCGAAAATGATTCAACTAGAGACGGGAACGGGCCGTGAAATCACGCCCGAATCGCCGTTAATCATTTCGATTACGTCGTTTGACGGCCAGACCGGTCAGCTCCTCTCATCGGGAGGGCGTGCCCGCGTCGAAGTGGGCAGTGCGAATGCAACCGATTTTGATCCGACACTGCTTGAGGGCGTGGTTGGTAAGACGGAAGGCTCACGCGTGCTGTTCGCGCGTCCCGTGGCCGAGGGCGATGGCACTAAGACTGAGCTGAACGTTGTGGACATCATGCACTCGGCCGCTTCCGGGGAGGCGGTGGAAGACCCGGGCAAGCCACTCACCGTGAAGATGACGGACACGGGGCCGAGTATCACGCACCCGGATGAGGCTCCGCCCTCCACGCTGACGGTGCAGACGCTAGTTCGCGGTGACGGCCAGCAGGTGCAAGCTGGTGATAACGTCCTCGTGCAGTATGTGAGCGCGTCGTGGGAAAACGCGGTAGTTCACGAGTCAACCTGGTGGACGGGCGTGCCGCAGGTGCTGACCATCAGCACCGCGATGCCGGGCGTGCGCATCGCCCTGCTCGACCAACGTGTTGGAACGCGCGTTGCCATCACTATTCCACCGGAGTTAGCGTCGGGAGATTCCACTCTCACAATGGTGGTCGACATTATCGCTACCGAACCCGAAGGCGGTACACTCACACCGACGCAAGAAACTAGCGAGGAGCCCACTTCATGAGCGCTACAATCCGCATTATCCCGTGCCTGGACGTGGCCGATGGCCGCGTGGTTAAGGGCGTAAACTTCACGAACCTTAAGGACGCGGGCGACCCCGTGGAACTCGCGGCAGCGTATGGCGCCGCCGGAGCGGATGAGCTGACCTTCCTTGACATTTCCGCCTCCGTGGAAGGCCGCGGCACCACGATGGACGTTGTGAAGCGCACCGCGGAAGAAGTTTTCATCCCGCTGACCGTTGGCGGTGGTATTCGAAGCGTTGAGGACGTGGACCGTCTGCTGAAGGCCGGCGCGGACAAGGTGTCGGTTAACACTGCGGCGATTGATCGTCCCGATTTGATTAACGAGGTCGCACAGCGTTTCGGCAACCAAGTGCTGGTGCTGTCCGTGGATGCTCGCAGGGTGCCGGACGGCGTGAGTACGCCCTCCGGATTTGAAGTAACGACGCACGGCGGCACGCGTTCCACCGGTATTGACGCGGTCGGCTGGGCAAAGGACGCTGAAGCGCGCGGTGTTGGCGAGATCCTGCTGAACTCGATGGATGCGGACGGCGTGCAAAACGGGTTCGACATTGAACTTTTGAAGCTAGTGCGCGAGGCCGTGTCGGTGCCCGTAATTGCTTCGGGTGGCGCGGGCGCTGTGGAGCACTTCGTGGAGGCCGCGAAGGCCGGCGCGGACGCAATCCTCGCGGCATCTGTTTTCCACTTCGGTACCGTCCGTATTGAGGACGTGAAGCGGGCGCTTGCGGACGCCGGCTTCGAAGTACGCATGACGAAGTAGCCCCATGACAACTTCGAATCTTGACCCGCAGATCGCACAGCGCCTGAAGCGCGATAGTCAGGGCCTTTTTGCCGCGGTAATCCAGCAGTACGACACGCTTGAGGTTTTGATGCTCGGCTGGATGAACGACGAGGCTTTGCATCGCACGCTCACCACGGGCCGAGTGACTTTCTGGTCGCGTTCGCGTGGAGAATACTGGCGCAAGGGCGACACCTCCGGGCACGTGCAGTACGTGAAAAACGTCAGCATCGACTGCGATGGGGACGCGCTTTTAGTGCAAGTCGACCAGGTGGGTGCCGCGTGCCACACGGGTACGCGCACGTGCTTTGAGGCGGGCGGAAACCTGCCGGCGATGGTCGGCAGCCGCGAAGACGCGTAACTGTAGCGTAGTGGGCCGCCCTCGCCCGGCGGCCCTTGACGTGCGCGTATAAGCTCGCGAGGCCGGCGGCAGCACCGCGGTCTTCATTAACTGGACGATTTGGTGATTGTGACCACCTTCTGCGTAAACTCGAAGCGGAAGGAGGCGCAGTGAGTGTTCTAGAAGCCATCGTCAAAGACGTGCAAGCGGACCTGAAGATCCGCGAGCAACAAACGAGCCTGAAAGAAATCAAAGAACGTGCTCGTCGAGCACCCGCGCCTCGCAACGCCATTGACGCGCTTCGCGGCCCCGGAGCCGTAACCGTCATGGCCGAGATCAAACGTCGATCCCCAGACTCTGGTCTGCTCGCCGAAATTCCCGACCCCGTCGGACTCGCATTAGAGTTCCAAGAGGGTGGGGCGGCCATGATTTCGTACCCCACGGAACGCCGCCATTTTGCGGGTAGCTTTGCCGAACTTGAAGCCGTGCGACGCGCGGTAGACGTGCCGGTGCTCTGTAAAGACATGATCATCTCGCCGTATCAGATCCACGAGGCCCGCGCGCACGGCGCCGACATGGTCCTACTGTTCGCCGCGGTGCTCAGCCCCGAACAGCTACACAACTTCATCGAGCGCATCGAGTCGCTCGGCATGACCGCCCTCGTGGAAGTCCAATCCAGGCTGGAAGTAGTGTGCGCCCTCGAAGCCGGAGCGCGCGCAATCGGCGTAAACGCCAGAAACCTCCACACCCTCGAGATCGACAGGTCGAACTTCGAACAAGTGGTCGACCTCATCCCCGCAGACGTCGTCGCCGTCGCCGAGTCCGGCGTGCGCAACCCGCACGACGTTTTCAAATACGCCCAGGCCGGAGCCGACTCCGTCCTCGTCGGCCAATCACTATCAACAGTTGAAGATCCGCGCCGCCGCGTCGCCGACATGGTTTCCGCAGCGCAACACCCCGCACTGCTTGCCGACAGGAAACAACGCATCAAACGCGGGGTTACAAACCGGCAATATGAGCTCTACTACCAGGACTAACTGCACGCATCGTGCACAAACGTGGCAAGCCTGACAGCGGGCGGCTGGACCTGGAGCGACAATGTTTTGGTTGGTAGATAAACTGCTTACCATGAACTTGTTGACTGGACTTCCGGCCGCGATACCGTCCCCACCGCAAGGTGTTTGGTATTTGGGGCCAATTCCGCTTCGGGCTTACGGGCTTTTGATCGCATTCGCGATGGTCGTGGCCGTCCTCCTAACCCGCCGACGTTACGAACGCAGGGGAGGCGACGGCGAACTCGTTTTCGACGTAGCCCTTTGGGCCATCCCGTTCGGCATCGTAGGTGCACGCCTGTACCACGTGATCACATCGCCGCACGACTACTTCGGCCCAAACGGGCAGTGGCTTGAAATTTTCCGCATTTGGGAAGGCGGCATAGCCATCATGGGCGGCGTCCTTGGCGGCGTAATCGGCGGATACATTGGATTGCGGAGGGCGGGCCAACGCGTTGGTCCGTTTGCCGACTCGGTGGCGCCCACCCTCTTGGTAGCGCAAGCCATCGGAAGGTTCGGCAACTGGTTCAACCAGGAGCTTTTCGGTAAACCCACCACACTTCCGTGGGGACTCAAGATCGACGAGAACCACCTACCGCGAGGCTACGAGCCCGGCACCCTGTTCCACCCCACGTTCTTGTACGAGGTTATCTGGAACTTAACCATGGCTGGCGTCCTCGTCCTCCTGGATAAAAAATTTAAGTTTAAAGGCGGACAGGTCATATTCCTGTACGTCGCTTTCTATGCAACCGGTCGATTCTGGATCGAGAACCTGCGCATAGATCCGGCAAACGTGTTCCTCGGAATGCGCCTAAACGCATGGTCGGCCGTTGTCCTGATCATCATTGGGGTTGTCGGATTCTTAATAGCGGGTAAACGAGGTGCATCGACACGCGTGGAACCACACGAAATGGCTGAGGAGAACGTAGAGTAGAGGCATGCGCAGAGCCAAAATTGTTTGCAC
This sequence comes from Actinomycetaceae bacterium, assembly GCA_030532405.1. GTDB lineage: Bacteria > Actinomycetota > Actinomycetes > Actinomycetales > Actinomycetaceae > Gleimia. The sequence goes on from JAUNLF010000001.1 coordinate 21,253, forward strand.
TATTGGACCGGCAACCGAGAGCCCGGATCAGATTCAGACCCTCGTAGATGCTGGAATGGACGTGGCGCGAATTAACCGCAGCCACGGAAATGTTGAAGAGCATGAAGAGGTCATTCGTCACGTCAGGAAAGCCGCTCGGGCTTCCGGTCGCGCAATCGCGGTCCTAGTTGACCTGCAGGGCCCCAAGATTCGCCTGGGCCGTTTTGAAAACGGGCCGCACATGCTGGAGGTCGGCGACACTTTCACGATCACCACGCGTGACGTGCCGGGCACGAAAGAACTGGTTTCCACCACGTTCAAGGGACTTCCCGGCGACTGTCGCCCCGGTGATCGCCTGCTGATCGACGATGGTAATGTCGCGGTCCGCGTGATTGAGGTCGACGACACCGACGTGAAGACCCGCGTTGAGGTTCCGGGCCAAGTGTCAAACAACAAGGGCATTAACCTGCCCGGCGTTGCGGTTTCTGTTCCGGCCCTGTCGCAGAAGGACAAGGAGGACCTGCGCTGGGCCCTCGAGATCGGCGCGGACTTTATCGCGCTTTCCTTCGTCCGCGACGCGAAGGACATTCAAGATGTTCACGCGATCATGGAGGACGTCGGTATTTACCGTCCGGTGATCGCGAAGATCGAGAAGCCGCAGGCCGTTGACAACCTGCTAGAGATTGTTGAAGCGTTTGACGGCATCATGGTGGCCCGCGGCGACCTGGGTGTTGAGATTCCTCTTGAGACGGTTCCGCTGGTTCAAAAGCGCGCAATCGAACTTGCTCGCCGCCGCGCAAAGCCCGCTATTGTGGCAACGCAGGTGATGGATTCGATGATTAAGAATCCGCGCCCGACCCGCGCGGAGGCATCCGACTGTGCGAACGCGATCCTTGATGGCGCTGACGCGGTCATGCTGTCCGGTGAAACTTCGATTGGTGCATATCCGATTGAGGCCGTTCGCACGATGGCTCGCATTATCGAAAACGTTGAGGAAAACGGTGGTGAGCGCATCGCCCCGATCGGCGCGTTTAACGTTGCCCGTTCCTCCGTGCTAACCCAGGCTGCCGCGCAGATCGGTGAGCGTCTGGACGTGAAGTTCATCGTGAACTTCACGCAGTCCGGTTCCACGGCGCGTCAAATGTCGCGTCTGCGTTCACCTATCCCGCTGCTGGCTTTCACGCCGCTTGAAACGACTCGTAACCAGCTTGCGCTGACGTGGGGCGTGCAGACGTACCGCGTTCCCGAGGTTAAGCACACTGACGACATGGTGTGGCAGGTGGATCAGGTTCTGCGCCTGTCTGAGCTTGCCCAAGAAGGTGACGACCTGGTGATCGTTGCGGGCATGCCGCCGGGAACCCCGGGATCTACGAACTCGCTTCGTATCCACACGATCGGTGACGACGTGGATTACACCATCGGGGGCGGACGCCAGCCCCAGTAAGGGTGACGAAGTTTATAAAGCGGGAGGAGTCGCAACTATTGCGGTTCCTCCCGCTTTGTGCTTTACTTGTCTATTCGCGACTTTTTGCTTTCACATTTCGCGACTTTAGCTTTTGAAAAATGTGGGGATTACCTGCGCAACCACCGCGCACATCCTCACCACAACTGAAGAGAGGAGGATGCTGTGCAGAAATTCAGTATCTACGACATGCACACGAGCCGTCAGGCTCGAAACCTGTGGGAGATGAACTTGTCCGAGGCCGTGCGTCCCTGGTTTAGGGATACGGACTCCGAGCGGGTTCGCTCAGCGATCGAGGCACTATCCGAGCCGCACGCGCGTAGCGAAGCAGCCGAATACCTAGGCCTTCAACTCGTACAGGTTGCATAGCCGCAACCAAAAAGCCCCCAACGATGAGCTAGTCCTGAACTAGCACCCATTCGTCGGGGGCTTTGCCGTACCCGGCCCGCCCTCAAAAACAAAAAACCCTTGAAAATCAAGGGTCTTGGTTAAAAATTTTGTACCCCGGGTGGGATTCGAACCCACAACATGCCGATTTTGAGTCGACCGCCTCTGCCAGTTGGGCCACCGGGGCATTGACTACCGTTTAAAACGCGTCACGCACTAGAATAAGCGATAGACACGGGTTCAACCAAAATTAGGAAAGTAATGAGCAACACGGATAAGAAATCAAGGCGCGTTCTGGTCGCCGAAGATGAGGCGCTGATTCGCCTAGACATCGTCGAAACCCTTAAAGGTGCGGGCTACGACGTGGTCGCTGAGGTCGACAACGGTGAGGCTGCTGTTGAGAAGGCTCTGGAGCTTGAACCGGACCTGTGCGTCATGGATGTGAAGATGCCGAAGATGGATGGCATCACCGCTTCGGAAAAGATCTTGAAGGAACTGTCGTGCGCGGTCGTCATGCTTACGGCGTTCTCGCAGACCGAACTTGTGGAGCGGGCGCGTGACGCGGGCGCGATGGCGTACGTGGTGAAGCCGTTCTCGCCGTCAGACCTGCTACCGGCCGTGGAGATCGCGATTTCGCGTCAGGCGGAGATTCTCGCGATGGAAAACGAGATCGCCGACCTCACCGAGCGTTTTGAGACCCGCAAGATTGTGGACCGCGCGAAGGGCCTGCTCATGGAGCGCATGGGCATGAGTGAGCCGGACGCGTTCCGCTGGATTCAAAAGACGTCGATGGATCGTCGCCTGTCGATGCGCGAAGTCGCGGACGCCGTGATCGACCAGGTCGCCGACGACTAACCCCACTCACGCGAGCGCTTTCGGTCGTGGCGGTTGTAGCCGCGGTGGTGCTTAGGCGCGTGCTTTAATAATTTGATTGGAAATGAGGGCGGTAGAGATGATCTCTCCGTCCTCATTTTTCACGTCTACGCGGTGCACGCAACGCGTCCTGCCTAACTGGACGCCGGTGGCCGTGGCGGTCACGAATCCGTCGGCGGCACTGGAGACGTGCTGGATTGAGAGTTCAACTCCGACGGCAGCTAGGGGAGTGTCGGTCGCAATGGACTGGGCGTGCTCGTTGGCGGCAAACGACCCCGCGGTTTCCACGAGGGCGGCGCTTGCGCCCCCGTGCAGGAATCCGGCGCGCTGACGGTTGCCTTCAACCGGCATGCGGATGATGCACTCGCTGGGGCTTAGCGACACGAGCTGCATGTTCATGCGGTGCATGAGTGTGTGTTCTGCGAAGTCTTTCGATTCCATGTTCCACCTTTAGGTCTGTAGTTACACACATTATTGCGTGCCGCCCTCGAGAATAGATGTGAATGTCCCCGGTTGCATCTAGGCTGGGACCGTGAGTAAAAAACGACTTCTGGTTCTTGACGGACATTCGATGGCTTTCCGCGCGTTCTACGCGTTGCCCGTGGAAAGTTTTGTAACTTCGACCGGGCAGAACACGAACGCCGTGTACGGGTTCGTGTCGATGCTCGTGAAAATGCTTGAGGACTACCAGCCAACCCACCTGTTGGCCGCGTTTGACGCGTCCGCGAAGTCGTTTAGGAATGAAGAATACGAGGATTACAAGGCGGGGCGTGCGAAAACTCCGGAGGAGTTCAAGGGCCAGGTGCCGCTCATTCAAGACGTTTTGAAGAAGATGGGCGTGCAGATTGTTGTGAAAGAGGGGATCGAGGCCGATGACGTCCTCGCGACCATCGCTACAACTGCGGAAGCTGACGGCATGGAGGTGTTCTTGGCCTCCGGTGACCGCGACACGTTCCAACTGGTCACGCAGAACACGACCGTGATTTACCCGGGCCGCTCCCCGTCGGACTTGCGCCTGATGGACCCCGCGGCCGTTGAAGAACGCTACGGGGTCACGCCTGAGCGTTACCCGCACCTAGCCGCCCTCGTTGGCGAATCTGCAGACAACTTGCCCGGCGTTCCGGGTGTTGGTGAAAAGACCGCGGCGCAGTGGTTGAAAAAATATGACGGTCTTGAGGGCGTGATTGCACACGCGGACGACATCGGTGGAAAGCGCGGTGAGGCGCTGCGCGAGCACCTTGACGATGTGCGTCGAAACCGGAAGCTGAACCACCTGTTGCGCGATGTTGAGCTCGATGTGACTTTGGATGACCTGGAGCGTCAGCCGGTGGATCGTAACGGGTTGGAAGAACTATTTGATTCCCTGGAGTTCTCTACGCTTCGAAACCGCGTGTTCAAAATCGACGTGGGGGAGGGCGACGAGGAAGAAGAAGCTCCCGAAGCCCTGGAGGTTGAAACAGCCGAATACCCACAAGTTTCGGTAGGACAGTGGGCGAAGGATCTGGACGCGGACGAGCCTTTGGCGATGCTAATTTCGGAGGCCGGAAGTGACATCGGCAGCATCGTGCTGTACTCGGCGGGGCGCGCCCTCATCGTGGACCCGGCAAACCTGGATGCCGATGGGGAAGAGGAACTCAACGAGCTGTTTGCGTCCTCGAACAGGATTGTCGCCCACGAAGCCAAACGAGCCCGCCACATGCTGGACGCGCGTGGACTTGAACTTGGGGACGTTTGGTTCGAGGTCGAACTGGCCGCCTACCTGCTTCGCCCCGATCAGCGCGGCTACCAGATTCCAGCGCTCTCACGCCGCTACCTGGACCGCAGCGTGGAGCAAGACTCGAACGACGGCCAAATGTCGTTGCTTGAGGATCACAGCGTCAAGGTCGCGCAGGCCCAGGCTCTAGCGGACCTGGTAAAGCCGATGCGCAAGGCACTGGACGAGCAGGGCGCCCTCGAACTGTATAAAGACATGGAGCTTCCGATCCAAAAGGTCCTGTGGAAGATGGAACACCTGGGCATCGGGGCGGACCGCGAAGCGCTGGAACGCATGTCCAAGGATCTGGATGACCAGGTGAATCACGCGGCCCAGCAGGCGTACGAAGTCATCGGGCACGAAGTGAATCTGTCTAGTCCAAAGCAGCTGCAAACTGTTTTGTTTGAAGAGCTGGACATGCCGAAGACCAAGAAGACGAAGACGGGCTACACGACGAATGCGGAAGCCCTGCAGGGCCTATTCGTACAGACCGAGCACCCGTTCCTCGCGCACCTGCTTGAACACCGCGACAAGATCAAACTGCGTCAAACCGTTGACGGACTAATCTCCTCAATCGCGCCGGATAACCGGATCCACACCACGTTCCAACAGACGATTGCGGCAACCGGCCGGCTTTCGTCCACGGATCCGAACTTGCAAAACATTCCCGCGCGCACCGAGGACGGGCTGAAGATCCGCGACGGTTTCGTACCCGGAGAGGGCTTCGACAACCTGCTGACCGCGGACTACTCACAGATTGAAATGCGGATCATGGCGCACATGTCGGGCGATGAGGCGCTGATCGAGGCGTTCAACTCGGGGGAGGACCTTCACCGCACTATGGCGTCCATGGTGTTCCACGTTCCCGTTGAAGAGGTCGATTCCACGCTGCGCAGTCGAATTAAGGCCACTTCCTACGGTTTGGCATACGGCCTATCCGCCTACGGTCTTTCCCAACAGCTAGGCATAGGTGTGCCCGAGGCGAGCGAACTGCGGGATAAGTACTTCGAACGGTTCGGCGGGGTTCGCGACTTCCTAGACGGGGTTGTGGACCGCGCGCGCAAGTCCGGCTACACCGAGTCTTTGCTGGGCAGGCGCCGCTACCTGCCTGACCTGAACGCGTCCAACCGGCAGCGCCGAGCAATGGCGGAGCGCGCCGCACTGAATGCCCCCATTCAAGGGTCGGCCGCGGACATCATCAAGATCGCGATGATTGACCTGGATCGCAAGCTAACGCAGGCCGGCCTCGACTCGCGCATGCTACTGCAAGTCCACGACGAGTTGATCCTCGAAATCAAGGATTCCGAGACCCAACAAATCCGCGAACTAGTTGCCGACGCCATGGGGAACGCCATCGAGTTAGACGTGCCCCTGGACGTGTCCATGGGTATCGGCAAAACGTGGAGGGTGGCCGCGCACTAAGCATTTACCTGCAACGCCCTCGGTCCATTTCGGCATCAAACTGGATAGAAGCTGAAAATGCGACCAATCTCTCTTTGTTTTGAGAGCATGCGGGCTGGTATTTGCATGGATAAACACTGATAGCATTGATAACGCTGTGCTTATTCAAGTACAGTCATAGCCGTGCATGCGCACGACTATTTTGTCCATATTGTCCACTACTAGATAATCCGTATTCGGGGAACCAAACTTTATGACCAACTCACCCCAGCAGCCCGAGCAGGTTGCAGTCAACGACATCGGATCCGAAGAGGATCTGCTCGCCGCTATCGACGAGACCATTAAGTACTTCAAGGAAGGCGACATTGTCGAAGGCTCTGTCGTCAAGGTTGACCGCGATGAGGTCCTGCTCGACATCGGTTACAAGACCGAGGGCGTTATTCTTTCGCGCGAACTTTCAATCAAGCACGACGTCGATCCCGATGACGTCGTAGAGGTTGGAGATCAGATTGAGGCTCTTGTCCTTCAGATGGAGGACAAGGAAGGCCGTTTGCTTCTATCGAAGAAGCGTGCTCAGTACGAGCGTGCCTGGGGCACGATCGAGAAGGTCAAGGAAGAGGACGGCGTCGTCACCGGTACCGTCATCGAGGTCGTCAAGGGCGGCCTGATCCTCGACATCGGACTTCGTGGCTTCCTGCCCGCATCTTTGGTTGAGATGCGTCGCGTTCGCGACCTGCAGCCGTACATCGGCCGCGAGGTCGAGGCTAAGATCATTGAGCTCGACAAGAACCGCAACAACGTCGTCCTGTCTCGCCGCGCATGGCTTGAGCAGACGCAGTCTGAGGTTCGCACCAACTTCCTCAACACCCTTCAGAAGGGTCAGGTTCGTTCCGGCGTTGTCTCCTCGATCGTTAACTTCGGTGCGTTCGTTGATCTTGGCGGCGTTGACGGCCTCGTCCACGTTTCTGAGCTTTCTTGGAAGCACATCGACCACCCGTCTGAGGTTGTTGAGGTTGGCGACGAGGTAACCGTTGAGGTTCTCGACGTCGACATGAACCGTGAGCGCGTCTCCCTGTCGCTTAAGGCTACGCAGGAAGATCCGTGGCAGGCGTTTGCTCGTATCCACGCTATCGGCCAGGTTGTGCCGGGTAAGGTTACGAAGCTCGTTCCGTTCGGCGCATTCGTTCGCGTTGAGGACGGTATCGAGGGCCTCGTCCACATCTCCGAGCTCGCACAGCGTCACATTGATGCTCCGGAGCAGGTCGTCAAGGTTGGCGACGAGGTCTTCGTCAAGATCATCGACATTGACCTTGAGCGTCGCCGCATCTCGCTGTCGCTGAAGCAGGCGAACGAGGGCGTGGACCCGAACTCGCAGGACTTCGACCCGTCGCTGTACGGCATGGCTGCCGAGTACGACGAGAACGGCAACTACAAGTACCCCGAGGGCTTCGATCCGGAGACCCAGGAGTGGATGGAAGGCTACGACGAGCAGCGCATCGCTTGGGAGTCTCAGTACGCTCAGGCTCAGGCTCGTTGGGAGGCCCACAAGGCTCAGGTTGCTCGCGCACTCGAAGAGGACGCAGAGTCCGCTCCGAAGATCGAAGAGCAGGCTTCTTACTCGACCCCGGTCGAGTCGGAAGGCACTCTCGCATCGGACGAGGCACTCGCAGCACTTCGCGAGAAGCTGACGAACAACTAAACAGCTTGAACTAAGTTCGAGATAGTGGCCGAGTGGGAAACCACTCGGCCACTTCGCGTATGGTGAAGCTATGCCACAGATCGTGATTTCACACGGGGACGCCCGCGCAATAGTTGACCTGCCGATTGAACAGTCAGGCAGTGTACCAACCGAGCTTGCCGCCACTGATCGCCCTCTTTGGATTGGACTTTCCGGCGGGATTGGGGCCGGAAAATCAACTGTTACGGCAACGTGGGAAAAGATGGGGGCCACGATCGCGGACGCCGACGAGATCGGGCGTGAACTCATGCAGCCGGGCACGGAAAGCCTAGCCGCAGTCGTGCAGCGATTTGGTGAACAGATCGCACCGGGTGGAGTTTTGGACCGAGCTGGCCTTGCCAAAATCGTTTTTTCCAACGAGGACGCGCTGGCGGATCTGAATGCGTTGATGCACCCGCGAATCCGAGCGCGCGCATTAGAAATCCTCCAATCCGCAAAACCCGGCGGCCTTGGAGTTTACGACGCCGCGATTCTGATCGAAGCGAAAATGACCAACATGGTCGACGCCGTCGCAATCGTCGTGGCCGATGAGGAGCAACGCGTCGAGAGACTCGTATCCATTCGTGGCATGAGCGAAGATGACGCCCGGCGTCGGATCGCCAACCAGATGAGCGACGAGCAGCGCCGGCCGCACGCCAGCATCGTCCTCGAAAATCATGGAACAATCGCAGATTTAGAGGCCGTTGCCCGCGAAGTTTACACGCTTCTTATCGGCCAAAGATAGTGAGCGTAACTTGATTTGTCTGAGAGTGCACTGACGAATAGAAAAATTGCCAGTGAGTGCAGTAGTTGTCTCACTTGAGTTATCGGTCGTTACTTCCTTCATACAGTCGGTACCACTGACGAATCGTACCCACAGAGAAGTGGGATTCAAGGAGGAAAGATGACGTCACATATTGTCGTAATTGGAGCTGGCTCCGCAGGTTCAATAATTTCGCGCAGGCTAGTGGATGCGGGGCACAAAGTCACACTTCTGGAAGCTGGAAATCACGATATAAATCCTGCAATTCACTCAATTCACCGTATGGGTGAACTGTGGCATACAACTGAAGACTGGGATTACTACACCGTTCCACAACCAAACGCTAATAACCGACGTCTTCACCTTCCCAGAGGGCGAGTACTTGGTGGATCGCACGCCTTGAATGCAACCATCTGGGTACGTGGATCTCACGCAGATTACGATCGTTGGGCTGATATGGGAGCAGAGGGCTGGAGCTGGTCCGATGTCGAGCCGTATTTCGTCAAGATTGAAAACTACGAGGGTCCTGAAGCGATGGAAGGCGATGAGCGTGGCAAGGATGGTTTGCTCGACGTTATTGCCGATTACGACTTGAGTCCTGTACACCAGGCAATTCAGGACTCGGCTTTAGAAGCGGGGCTTGACTTAAACGTTGATTACAATTCGGGTACTAGTGAAGGCTTCTCGAAGATGCAAGTTAATCTTCGCAATGGAAAGCGCTTTAATACGTGGATGGCGTATGCCAAGCCGATCCTAGACAATGAAAACTTCGACGTTATAACCGGCGCTCATGTATCTGAACTGATAATCGAGAGTAGTGTAGCTGTCGGAGTTCGCTATCTCAGAAATAACGAGCTAGTTGAGCTTAGGGCGGACCGTGTCGTACTAGCCGCAGGGGCGCTTGACTCTCCCGCGTTGCTCATGAGGTCTGGTATTGGCCCAGCAGAGCACTTGGAAGACGTTGGGGTTAACGTAGTTCTCGATGCGCCGGGAGTGGGTGAGAACCTGCACGATCACTATTTGGTGCCGGTAATTGCTGAAGCCACCGAGCGAGAGATTGAGCCTCCGTCTGAAGGAATATCTGTTGCACAGACGCATTGGTTCGCATATTCGCGAAATGATATCGAAAGCCCTGATACTCAGCCCCTCAATTTTGCGGTTCCGATGTATCAAGATGGCATGAGTGGTCCAAGCAATGCCTTTACGTTGCAGGCCGGTGTCGTGGGAACTCGATCGAGGGGAACTCTGCGACTGTCTGGACCGAATCTTACAGACCCGATTCAGATTGATCTTGGCGTTCTCACGGACAAAGCTGACGAGGATGCAATGCTATTCTCTCTGCGTCAGTGTCGCGAGATCATCCGTACGGGAACACTAACAAATGACTGGGGAGCAAAAGAGATTTATCCAGGTGAAGAAGTCCAGAGCGAGGAAGCTGAGCGGGAGTACATCCGAAATACAATTATTACCTACCATCACCAGGTCGGAACTTGCCGTATGGGGGTGGATGAACTGGCGCCAGTAGACCCGAAGTTAAGGTTGCGAGGCATTGAAAATATTTACGTGGCAGACGCTTCTGTAATGCCGGTAGTGCCAAGTGGCAACACCAATGCTCCAACCTGCATGATTGCGGAACGTGCAGCTGACTTCATAATCGAAGATTTGGGAGCGTAGCGAAGGCTGTGTGCGCGGCGGTTTTTCCGTCGCGCGCACACCTTACAATCTGCTGGTTGGTGGGGCTTCGGCTTAGACTAGGGGATATGGATAGCCAGTCAGTAGTTCGTCAGGAAGCTCCATTCGAGGTTGTTTCAGAGTTTTCGCCATCGGGCGATCAGCCGCACGCGATTTGCGAACTGACCGAGCGCATTAACGCTGGCGAAAAAGACATCGTCTTACTGGGCGCGACCGGTACGGGTAAGTCGGCGACCGCCGCGTGGCTCATTGAACAGGTGCAACGCCCCACGCTACTGATGGCGCCGAACAAGACGCTCGCCGCGCAGCTGGCCGCGGAACTACGCCAGCTACTGCCAAATAACGCGGTTGAATACTTCGTGTCGTACTACGACTACTACCAGCCCGAAGCGTACGTTCCGCAGACGGACACGTATATCGAAAAAGACTCCTCGATTAATGATGAGGTTGAGCGCCTTCGCCACTCGGCCACGAACTCGCTGTTAACGCGGCGCGACACGGTGGTCGTGTCGTCAGTGTCTTGTATCTACGGCCTTGGTACTCCCGAAGAGTACGTTGCCCGCATGGTTGAACTGCAGGTAGGCATGCAAGTGGAGCGCGACGACCTGCTACGCGCGTTCGTGAACATGCAGTACGCGCGCAACGACATGGCGTTCACCCGCGGCACGTTCCGCGTGCGCGGCGACACGATCGAGATCATCCCCGTGTACGAAGAGCTCGCGATCCGCATTGAAATGTTCGGCGACGAGATCGACGCCCTCGCATACCTTCATCCCCTCACCGGCGATTTAATTCGCGAGGTCGACCACGCCTACCTGTTCCCCGCATCCCACTACGTTGCGGGCGTCGAACGTATGAAGCGCGCTTTGCAAACCATTGAGGAAGAGCTCGAAGAACGGGTCGCGTGGTTTGAAAAACAGGGCAAACTACTCGAAGCGCAGCGCCTGCGCATGCGCACGACGTACGACCTGGAAATGATGCGCGAAATCGGCACCGCGTCCGGCATCGAGAACTACTCGCGCCACATTGACGGCCGCGGGCCCGGCACACCTCCACACACGTTGCTCGACTATTTCCCCGACGACTTCTTGCTGATCATCGACGAGTCTCACGTAACCGTCCCGCAGATCGGCGCCATGTTTGAGGGCGATATGTCGCGCAAACGCACGCTCGTGGATCACGGTTTCCGCCTGCCCTCCGCGATGGACAACCGCCCACTGAAGTGGGACGAGTTCCTAGAGCGCATCGGCCAAACCGTGTACATGTCCGCAACACCCGGGCCGTACGAGCTCGCGCAGTCCAGCGGCGTGGTTGAGCAGATCATTCGCCCAACGGGCTTGGTTGACCCCAAGATCGTTGTGAAGCCGACCAAGGGTCAGATTGACGACCTCCTGGACGAAGTAAATACGCGCGTGGAGCGAAACGAACGCGTTCTGGTGACCACGCTGACAAAGCGAATGGCGGAAGACCTCACGGACTACCTGGCGGCCAGGGGAGTGCGAGTGGAGTACCTGCACTCCGATGTTGACACGCTGCGACGCGTGGAGTTGTTGCGCGAACTGCGGCAAGGCAAGTTCGACGTGCTGGTCGGCATTAACCTGTTGCGTGAGGGCCTGGACTTGCCGGAAGTCTCGCTGGTTTCAATCCTGGACGCGGACAAGGAAGGCTTCCTACGTTCCACACGTTCACTGATTCAGACGATTGGCCGCGCCGCGCGTAACGTTGCCGGCGAGGTCCACATGTACGCGGACAACATTACCGACTCCATGCGGCAGGCGATCGACGAGACGGAACGCCGCCGCGAAAAGCAGATCGCCTACAACGAAGAACACGGCATCGACCCGCAACCACTTCGCAAGAAGATTCAAGACGTCACCGACATGCTTGCGCGCGAAGACATCGACACCAAACAGTTGTTGGAGGGCGGCTACCGCAAGTCCGTTGCCGACGCTCGCAAAGCCGGGGAAGTTCATTTGTCAACGAGGGCGCGGTTGGCTGGCGCCGCGGAAGATGACCTCGCGGGCCTCATTGAAGAACTCACCGAACAAATGCACCTGGCGGCCGAGGACCTCCAATTCGAAGTTGCCGCCCGCCTTCGCGACGAGCTCAAAGACTTGAAGCAAGAGCTTCGCCAAATGCGCGCCGCGAACTAAGCCACGCCCTCGAACACGAAAAGACGTGGGCGGGTCTGCTACACGCATGGGATGTGGCCGGATAGGCCACGCGCGGCGGGTCATACGCGGGCTCGCCACGCACACCGGGCCGGGTTGTGCACAGCTACGCGGTGGGTACGTGTTCCACACCATGGATTTCGAGACTGATTATTGCGCGCCGGTTGGATAGAGTTAAGGGCGTTGGAGGGGAGTACTCCCGCAATTGCAGCATCGTCAACACGGTGGCGTTTCCACCCGGTGTTGCAGCCGTATTACACTGGCCGCTTGGCCGGTGAATGTGGCGGAGAAGACCTTTGGCGAAACCTTGTTGGTATAACCGAAAGTCATTTCAATTGGATGTTCATGCTCTCGGCTGGATTATGCTGGCCGCCATCATTTTCGCACTGATTGCCATCGACATTGTTGGACACGTGCGAACGCCTCATGAACCGACTATCAAAGAAGCAGCGATTTGGAGTACCGCCTACGTGGCGCTCGGCGTCGCGTTTGGCTTCGTTGTCTGGATCGCGTGGGACCTTCGATACGCCGGCGAATACTGGGCCGGTTACATCACTGAAAAATCCCTGTCGCTCGACAATATCTTCGTGTTCGTCCTGATTATCAGCGCGTTTAGAGTGCCGCGAAAGTACCAGCAGAAGGTGCTCCTTTACGGCATCATCATGGCGCTGGTATTGCGGCTAATCTTCATTTTGATTGGCGCTGCGATCATTGAACAGTTCGCCTGGATCTTCTACATCTTTGGCGCGTGGCTGCTTTACACCGCGTTTTCGCAGGTGAAGGAGGGCGTGCAGGGTGACGAAGACGACGAGTATCAGGAAACCACTTTTGTGCGGGTTGTACGCAAGGTGTTCCCTGTTACTGACGGCTTCTTATCGGACAAGATGCTTCACCGTCACGCGGGTAAGACCTACCTGACACCCATGTTGCTGGTGATCCTAGCGCTAGGGTCGGCGGACATCATGTTCGCATTCGATTCGATCCCCGCAATCTTTGGACTCACCGCTGAACCGTACCTGGTGTTCGCGGCTAACGCGTTCTCCTTGCTCGGTCTTCGCCAGTTGTACTTCCTGATTGACGGACTACTGGAGAAGCTTGTCTACCTGCACTTTGGCCTCGCAGCAATCTTGGCGTTCATTGGTGTGAAGCTGATCCTGCACGCGATGCACGAGAACGAAGTTCCGTTCATCAACAGCGGTCAGGCCTTCGATGTGCCCGAGATTGGCATTCCGATGTCGCTCGGATTCATCGCCGTGACGCTCGTGATTACTGTGGTCGCGTCCTTGCTGAAAACACGGCACGACAACAAAGGCCAGAAGGAAATCACTTCCTAACTAGCCTGCTTTTAGCTGAAGCCTCCGGTATATTGCCGGAGGCTTCACCATTTGGTCAGGCAAGCGGCCCATGACGAACGCGAGTAGGTGCGCGGGTTAGAATCGACGATGTGAGTGACGTAGAGGAACGTTTTGCTGGCCTGCAAGGCCGAACGAGCGCGCAGGCTGCGCGCGCCAAAGAGGCCGGCGAAACCAACTACGTTCAAAGACGGAGCTCACGGCCCGTCAAACTAATCATCAAGTCGAACATCTTCACGCTGTTTAACGCCATCTTGACCACAGCCGTAGTCATCGTGCTGATCGTGGGTAACTGGCGTGACTCCGTGTTCGGCATCGTGATGGTGACCAACGCGCTGATCGGGATTGTCTCCGAGATCCGCGCGAAGCACGTCCTCGACAATCTTGCAATCCTTGAAGCACCTAAATCCGCGGTTATTCGTGACGGAACCGAACAGACTATTGCGTCGGACGACATTATCCGCGAGGACCTGGTGCTCCTGCGTTCTGGCGACCAAGTGCCCGCGGATGGGAAGGTGCTGCAAAGTTTCGCCCTGAAGATTGACGAGTCGATGCTTACCGGCGAGTCGATTCCGGTTCGCAAAAAGGATGGCGACCGCGTGCTGTCCGGCACGACTGTTATTGCGGGCGAGGGTGTTTTTGTCACCGAGAAGATTGGTGCGGCCTCGTACGCGAACCAGTTGACCGCGCAGGCGAAGCGTTTTAAGAAGGCGCAGTCCGAGATTGCCGACGGGATTAACGTGATTTTGAAGTGGATCTCGTGGGTCATTTTGCCGGTCGTCCTCCTGCTGGTTTTTTCACAGTTGAGGTCGGATGAGGGCACCAATTGGCAGCACGCCGTGGTCCTCGCTATCGCCGGTGTAGTGGGCATGATCCCGCAGGGCCTGGTGCTGCTAACTTCGATGAACTTCGCGCTGGCCGGCGCGAAGTTGGCGCGGCAGAAGGTGTTGATCCAGGAGCTGAATGCGGTTGAAGTATTGGCGCGCGTGGATCGGCTCTGCCTGGACAAGACGGGAACTTTGACGTCGGGGCAGATCCAACCTAGGGCGATAATCGCCCTCGAGGAATCAAAGGCCAAAGATGGGCGGGCGGTACTTGCACGCCTGGTTGCGGGCGGGGAAAACGAAACGGCCCTGGCGACTTTGAAGGCTCTGGACGGTGAGGCTCCCGCGGAGGCCCACGCATTTGTACCGTTTGATTCGATTCGCAAATGGTCAGCGGCGGCGACGAAGGACGGGTCCTGGTTTTATGGGGCTCCCGAGATTATTACGCGCGGGGCAGTGAACGCTGAGCAGGCCTCCAGCGTCGTTTCCGAACATGCTGAAACGGGGGCGCGCGTCATTTGCCTGGCGTATTCGCCGCTTGCGCAGCTGGATGAAGACGACCCGCAACTGCCGGCCGATTTAACGGCCGTTTTGGTGGTCGTTTTGGAAGAAGAGATTCGCGAGGACGCCGCTTCGACCCTGGAATACTTCAGGAAGCAGGGCGTGGGGATCAAGGTGATCTCCGGGGATAACCCCGCAACGGTGGGCACGATTGCGGATCGCGTCGGCGTGAATGGCGGCGGACCGGTCAAGGTAATGGATGCGGGTGACTTGCCTGAAGATCCAGAGGCTTTGGCGGACGTGATGGAGGAGTATGACGTGTTTGGACGCGTCACTCCGGAGGCGAAGCGCGCCATGGTGCAGGCCCTACAATCCCGCGGGCACACCGTCGCGATGACGGGGGACGGGGTGAATGACGTGCTCGCCTTGAAGGATTCGGACCTTGGGATCGCAATGGGGTCGGGTGCGCGGGCAACGCGGGCCGTCGCGAAGCTGGTGTTGATTGACGGAAAGTTTTCGAAACTACCCGGCGTGGTTGCAGAAGGCCGGAGGATCATTGCGAACATGGAACGCGTGTCCGCATTGTTCCTGACGAAGACTTCGCTGTCCGCAATCCTGGCTGTCGTGGTTGCGATCTTCTTTTGGCGCTACCCGTTCTTGCCGCGTCACCTGACGATTATTGGAAGCCTAACGATCGGGATCCCCGCGTTCTTCTTGGCACTCACGCCAAATCACCGGAGGTACAAGCCCGGCTTCCTCACGCGCACGTTGCATATCGCCGTGCCTTCTGGGATCGCGCTAGCTGTGTCCGCCCTCGTGGCGCAAAGACTTTACGCCGACGATAGTCATCAGATTGCTTCCACGGTTGCGACCCTAACTGTCACTGCTTCAGCATTGTATTTGCTTTCCGTCATGTCACGCCCAATCGTCGCGTATCGTGCTGGCATTTTGTTCACAATGCTTGGCATCGCGGTCGCCGTGGTCCTGATTCCACCGGCGCGCGAGTTTTTCGCGCTCACCTGGCCTAGTACCACGCAATGGTTCACAATCATCATCATCGCGTCCATAACCGCCATGATCATCGAGGGCGTATACCGCTACCACCAGCACAAGTTCGGCAACGTAACGCGCATCGTCGGCACCATGGACGAAGCACAGGACTAAGACTGTCCCGTGCGCTACCAGGTGGTTTCGGATTCGGGAGCGCTCATGGAGAGTCGCCGTGCGAGGATCGCGGCGACCATGAGCTGCAGTTGGTGGAACACGATCACGGGCACGGTCACGGCGGCCACGATGTGGGGTGGGAAGATAATCGCGGCCATGGGGAGCCCCGTTGCAAGGGACTTTTTAGAACCGCACATCAAGAGCGCAATGTTGTCCGCACGATTCAACTTCAGCGCTTTGCCCGCGTGCCACGTGCCAAGCATCATGATGCTCAGCATGACGCCAGAAACCAGGACGAGGGCGATCGCGTCCATCCAGGTGACTTCATCCCAAAGGCCGCGCGCTGTTGCACCTGCAACGCCGGAGGCAACCACAATAAGAATCGTGCCGCGGTCTACAGACTTGGTGAGCCACTTGCTCCGCCTAACCCAGTCGCCCGCCCACGGTTGCAAGAACTGGCCTATAACGAATGGGATCAGAAGCTGGGTCAATACGTTTACGATCGAACCCCATCCCACGCCCGTTGACGCGCCCATAATCAACATGACGAGCAGGGGAGTGAACACCATTCCGCTAATGTTCGAAATGGTCGCCGCACACACCGCGCCCGCAACGTTTCCACCCGCGATCGAAGTGAACGAAACGGAGCTTTGCACGGTCGAGGGCAGAAGCGTCAAATACAGCGCGCCCACGGCGAAAGTTGCGCCGAGTAACGGTTTCATGGCCGGCATTAGTATTACGCCGATGAGGGGGAACACCACGAACGTGGCAACCAGGACGCCGCCTTGCAGTCGAATGTTCTTCAAACCCTCGATAACTTCGGACGTGCGAAGCCGCATGCCGTACACCAAGAACAGCACCATCACGGCAACAGTGCCCACTTGCGTCAGCACATCGATCCAGCTTGTCGGAATCGGCACCATGATGCCGACCACCAGGATCAATACGATAGAGATCACAAAAGGATCGATAAAGCGCAAAATCTTCACGTTCGCAATCCTAGCCCGTAACCGCGTGCACCCCAGATTCGTATTACGCCGCCTAAGTAGCGCGACAGATTTATACTCCTTGGCCCAACTCTCGTCGCAGATTTGTATTGCCCGCCCGTAACAGGTGCTCTGGTTTTGTATTGCGCGCCCTTAACAAGAACGCGTGTTCGGAGTAGTTTTGAGTTATGAGCCAAATTACAGTTAGCTATGAAATTGAAGGCCCCGAGGACGCACCTGTCGTTGTACTGGGATCCTCGCTTGGAACGGATCGACACATGTGGGACGAGGTCATGCCCCACCTGTCCGACTACCGCGTATTGCGCTACGACTTCCCGGGTCACGGTAAGTCCCCGGTTGAAAAGGTTGAAGGATCAGTCACGCCCGCAATGATCGGCGACGCGATCCTCGACGCCCTGGACAAGGAAGGAATCGACAAGTTCCACTTGGGCGGCCTCTCCCTTGGCGGCATGATGTCACTGTGGATGGCGATCAACCGTCCGGAGCGTATACAAAGCTTCGCAATGATCTGTTCGGGCCCTGCGATCCCGCCGCCAAGTGCCTGGTTCGAAAAGGCCGAGGCCGTACGTGCAAATGGTACGGAGTCGCTTGTGGACGCGACGATGGAGCGCTGGTTTACTGAACCGCACCTAGCTGAAAACGGCCCCGGCGTTCAGCGCACTCGCCAGACTATGACGGATTGCAAAGACGAGGGCTACGCCCAGTGCTGCGAAGTCATCGCCAACATGGATAACCGCGGTGACCTTGGCAAAGTGAAAGCCCCCATGGGTATTATTCGCGCAGAGTTCGACGGAACTCTACCCAAGGAAGCCGCGGAAGAATTAGCAGATTCCGTGAGGGCGGGCGGCAACTCGAACGTCGATATCTACTTCGTATCGGATGCGTCTCACCAGGCCGCTGTTGAGCAGCCCGAACAGGTTGCCGAAGCTCTTCGCGCTCACCTGTCGAAGCACGCCTAACCAGCCGTAGCACTCGCCACCCCGGTTTACCCGTGTGCGTCAGCTTAGAGTCGCGACCCGAACGGCGGGCGGCATAGAGTAGCGGCCGGCATCGGCATTAAAACATTAGCGGAGGGGCAACGTCATCGTTGCCCCTCCGCTTCGTAATGTTTAGTTCGAAATCGTCCTCGTAAACGGATTACGGGTTAGAGATCGGGAAGTCGGACATGTTGTCGAAACGGTCCGCAAGGTCACCAATCGTCGGCTTCCACTCGCGAACAATAATGTTCGTGACCAGGCCGTGCTCAAAGAACGGGTCCTTTTCGAGAAGTTCACGCGCTTCCTGCGCAGTGTCAGTGCGCATAATCAGCAGAGCGCCGGCACGGTTGGCGTCGCGAAGGTGACCGGAAGAGAAAAGCTTGCCCTGCTTGTGCAGGTCTCGCAGGTAGGTACGGTGCTGCGGACGCCAGTTATCAATTAGCGACAGCAACTGGGGTTCATATTCATAAATCACGGCATAAGTACGCATACGCCAATTATGTCTGTATGTGGCCAAAATTGCACAAGGACCGCCGCCGAGCCTAACTTTTAGTCAGAAATTGTGCTGTCGTCGAACAAATGTGCGGACAGCGGGGTAAGACTTTAAAGTAGTAGGCGTGAACGAAGAGATTATTGTCCGCGGAGCCCGGCAACACAACCTAAAAGGCATCGATCTTGACCTGCCAAGAAACTCGATGATCGTGTTCACAGGCCTGTCCGGATCGGGTAAATCGTCTCTCGCGTTCGACACAATTTTTGCTGAAGGCCAGCGCCGATACGTCGAATCCTTATCGTCTTACGCGCGCCAGTTTTTGGGGCAAATGGACAAGCCCGACGTTGACTTTATCGAAGGCCTGTCGCCCGCAGTGTCCATCGACCAGAAATCCACGTCCAGGAACCCGCGCTCAACGGTCGGCACGATCACCGAAATCCACGACTATCTGCGTCTGCTCTACGCGCGCGCAGGAATCCCGCACTGCCCGATCTGCGGCGAAGAAATCACCGCGCAAACACCCCAACAGATTGTTGACTCCGTCCTCGAACTGCCAGAAAAAACTAGGTTCCTTGTTCGCGCCCCCATGATTCGAGGGCGAAAAGGCGAATACCAAGAACTGTTTGACGAACTGCGTCAAAAAGGGTTTGCGCGCGCAGTTGTAGACGGGGAGCAAGTCCGCCTGGACGATGCGCCCAAACTCGAGAAGAACCTGAAACACGACATTGATGTCGTTGTTGACCGCCTGGTCATTCGCGACGGCATGCGGCAGCGACTCACCGATTCGGTCGAAACCGCCCTCGAACTGACGGACGGAATCGTCGTCATCGACCGTATCGATTTGGATGAGGACGATGCGGACAAGACGCGTCGTTACTCCGAAAAGAGGGCGTGCCCGAACAACCACCCGCTGTTCCTCGAAGAAATCGAGCCGAGGACCTTCTCCTTCAACGCGCCCTACGGTGCTTGCCCCGAGTGCTCCGGGCTTGGATCAAAACTGGAAGTCGATCCCGAACTCGTCGTGCCCGATGAGGACGTAACCCTGCGCGACGGGGCAATCGCACCGTGGACGGCGAACAACAAGTACCACGGGAACCTGCTCAAGGCGCTCGCGAAGCAACTCGACTTTTCCCTAGACACGCCATGGAAAGACCTGCCCAAGAAGATCCAAGACGCCGTGCTCTACGGCAAAGACTACGAAGTGCACGTGCGCTACAAGAACCGTTGGGGCCGCCAACGCTCGTACACCACTGGGTTTGAGGGCGCTGTTAAGTACATCGAACGCAAACGCTCCGAGACCGAGTCGGAAAACCAGTTGGAACGCCTCAACTCGTTCATGCGCGAAGTTCCCTGCCCGGTGTGTAAGGGTGCGCGCCTGAAGCCCGAGGTCCTCGCCGTCACGATCCAAGACCTGTCGATCGCGCAGCTTTCCGACCTCTCGGTGCAGGATGCCCGCGACTTCTTAAAGCACGTGGAGTTAGAAGGGCGGGCCAAGCAGATCGCCGCGCCCGTCCTCACGGAAGTACTATTGCGACTCAACTTCCTTGTTGACGTCGGTTTGAACTACCTGACCCTGTCGCGTTCCGCGGGCACACTTTCCGGCGGTGAGGCACAGCGTATTCGCCTGGCAACCCAGATTGGCTCCGGCCTGGTAGGCGTGCTTTACGTGTTGGATGAGCCGTCCATCGGTCTGCACCAGCGCGACAACCGCCGACTAATCGAGACGCTGCTACGCCTGCGCGACCTCGGCAACACGCTCATCGTGGTCGAACACGATGAGGAAACCATCGAGAACGCCGACTGGATCGTCGACATTGGTCCGGGGGCGGGGGAACACGGGGGCCAGGTGGTGCACTCAGGTACGGTTGCCGCCCTCAAGAAGAATAAAAAATCCATAACCGGCGACTACTTGGCGGGGCGCAAAGACATTGCGATTCCGGCGACGCGACGCGAGGTTGACAAAGACCGCGTGCTCACGGTTAAGGGCGCCCGCGAAAACAATTTGCAAAACATTACGGTGGACTTCCCGCTGGGACTGCTCGTTGCGGTTACGGGAGTTTCGGGGTCGGGAAAGTCGACGCTCGTCAACTCGATTCTGTACCGGTCGCTCGCGTCGCGCCTGAACCGCGCGCGAATCGTGCCGGGCAGGCACCGCAGCGTGGCCGGTTTGGAAGAGCTCGACAAGGTCGTGCACGTGGACCAGTCGCCGATTGGTCGCACTCCGCGGTCGAATCCGGCAACGTACACGGGCGTGTGGGACCACGTGCGGACACTGTTTGCCGAAACCCAGGAGTCAAAGGTGCGCGGCTACAAGCCCGGGCGCTTCTCGTTCAACGTGAAGGGCGGCCGATGCGAGGCTTGTAAGGGCGATGGAACCATCAAAATCGAGATGAACTTCCTGCCCGACGTTTACGTACCCTGCGAAGTGTGCGGCGGACAGCGTTACAACCGCGAAACCCTTGAAATCGAGTACAAGGGCAAGAACGTCGCGGAAGTTTTGGACATGCCGATCGCGCAGGCCGCCGAGTTCTTTGCACACATCCCGCGGATCGCACGCCACCTGAACACACTCGTGGAAGTCGGGCTGGGCTACGTCCGCCTGGGCCAATCCGCCACCACGCTGTCCGGCGGTGAGGCGCAGCGCGTGAAGCTTGCATCCGAACTGCAAAAGAGGTCGCGCGGCCGCACCGTTTACGTCCTCGACGAACCCACAACGGGCCTGCATTCCGAAGACATCCGCAAACTACTACTCGTGCTACAAGGCCTGGTCGACAAGGGCAACACCGTGATCGTCATTGAGCACAACCTCGACGTCATCAAGTCGTCCGACTGGGTCATTGATATGGGGCCCGAGGGCGGCTCCGGTGGCGGGCGCGTCATCGCCGAAGGCACACCCGAACAGGTTGCCGAAACGAAGGGCTCCTTCACCGGCGAATACCTTCAAGAAATCTTCGCTAACGAAGCAGATTGACCGGGCGCACCGAGACTTGCTCAACCATTGCGTCTTCGCTGGCGTCTAGTGCGAGGCGGACAGCGGCGGCGATGGAGGACGGGCGCAAATGGTCGCTGGCGGAATACGCCCGGCCGGCGGCGTCTTGGATTTCAACCTGCATGTCTGTGTCAACACGGCCAGGATGCACGGAGGAAACGCGGATTCGGCCTCGTTCTTCTTCGCGCAGAGCATCCGTGAAGGCGCGCAACGCAAACTTTGAAGCGGAGTAAAGCCCGCCCTTCGGGCCAGAGTGGAAACCGGACCCGGAGTTGATCGCCACAACCTGGCCACCGGCCCTACGCAGGGCGGGCAGCAGGTTGCGAACAAGGTCCGCCTGGGCGATCACGTTTGTGCCGAGCATGCGCTCCCAGTCAGCGTGGGTCGCTTGCTCAATGGTTTTGTTAAACGCGATTCCAGCGCTTAGGACCAACCCGTCCAAAGACTCGATTTGAGTGGCTGCGCGGGCGATGGCGTCCTCATCGGTAATATCAACAATCCACGGCTCCGCGGACTCTAAAGACGCAACAACTTCGTTGACGGTCTCTTCATTGCGGCCGCCTACCAGCAGGTGGTAGTCAGGGCTTAAGTTTTCGCAGATAGCGCGGCCAATCCCGCGCGACCCGCCGGTCACAAGAACAGTTTTTCGACTCATGCAACCAGCCTATAGGGGGAGCGAGCCAAGCGTTCAACCGCGGCCGCATTCAGTGAGTCGAAAAGTGCGGCGCGCCCGCACCCCTTGCGAAGGTTGCGAGCGCGCCGGCCGGTTAATCACCGTTGTAGAGAGCTTCGATTTCGTGCGCAAAGTCGCGCGTAACTTCGCTGCGTTTCAACTTAAGTGACGGGGTTAGGTACCCGTTGTCGACGGTGAACTCAGCGTTGACGACGCGGAACTTGCGAATCGACTCCGCCCGAGACACCGCGCGGTTCGACCTCTTAATCGCCTTGTCTAAAGACTCCAAAACGCGCGGGTGCGTTGCGGCTTGCGTGACGTCCATGGGTTCGAGGCCGTGGTTTGCAAGCCAGGTAGGTAGCATTTCCTGATCCAGCGTGATGAGCGCCCCGATGAATGGTTTTTGATCACCGACGACCACAACGTGCGAGATCAGCGGGTGCGTCACTAGCGTTTCTTCCAACGCTGACGGTGCAACGTTCTTGCCGCCCGCGGTGACGATGATGTCCTTCTTGCGTCCGGTGATGTAGAGGTTCCCCTTGCGGTCAAAATGGCCGATGTCGCCGGTGCGGAACCAGCCGTCCTCGTCAAATGCTTCCGCATTTGCGGCCGGATTGTTGAAGTATCCGGGGAAAACGGCGGTGCCTTTCGCCAGGATTTCGCCCTCGTCTGACAGTTTGAGGGCGTTGCCGGGTAGCACCTTGCCGACGGATCCCATTACGGGGTCGCGATGGTCGGACAGGGTGAGCGGCCCCGTAGTTTCGGATAGGCCCCAGCCTTCCAAAATGTTGAGGCCGATGCCGCGGTAGAAGTGGCCGAGGACGGGCGATAGGGGTGCGCCGCCGGAAATTATGTACTTCATGTTCGGGCCGAGGGCCTTGCGAACCTTGCGTAGTACGAGTTTGTCAGCCCATTCGCGTTCGCGGCGCTGTTTGATGGTGGGGCCGAGGACGGTTTCCTGGGCCTTGGAGTACTCGATCGAGCGCGATGCCGCCCAGTGGAATAGCTTGCGTTTCGCACCTTTACCGGCCTTGGCTTCGGCGGCGTTGTAAACCTTTTCAAGCACGCGCGGAACCAGTAGGAGCATTGACGGTTGGAATGCCTCAATGTCGCCCAGCAGGTTCCTAGTGTCGGCGGAGTGGGCGAACACGCCGCGCCCCGACAGAATCGCGAACTGCACGAACCTTGCCAGCACGTGCGCGAGCGGCAAGAACAGCAAAAACCGCGTTTTGGTGGAGTACAGCAGGTGCGGCACCGTGTCCCCAATCGAGCGGATCGTGTCCACGAAGTTGCGGTGCGTCAGCATCACGCCTTTTGGACGTCCCGTGGTGCCGGACGTGTAAATGACGGTCGCCAGCGTGTCCGCGTCCACGTGCTTTTGCCGCTCGCTGAGTTGTTCTAACGAAACACTGTTTGCCGCCTGATTAATCGTCCTCATGGCGCCTGATTCCAGTGACAAAATTTGTTTTACGGAGGGCGTATTGGCGTGCTCGATTAGTTGTGCTCGCGCGTGAGTGTCGCACACGGCCAGGGCGATGTTGGCGTCCTCACATATCCATTCAATTTGCGAGACGGAATCGGATTCGTAAATGGGTACAACGATCACGCCGATTGAGAGGGCCGCGAGGTCGAGGGTGGTCCACTCGGGCCGGGTTGAGGACATGATTGCGATTGAGTCGCCGTGTTTTAGGCCCATGCCGATGAGGCCGCGCGCAGTGTCGTCGACTTCTTGCATCATGCGCGACGCGCTGACGTTGTACCAGCCGCCAACTTCGCGGCGCCGTTCCATGACGGGTTCGGCTGGCCGGCGCTTTGCACGCGCGCGGATTAGCGTCACGAGGGTTTCGTTGTCCGCCGTGACCTGTCGACTCGGATTCTCATAAAGTGCATTCGAAGACGGCATTTCGGCTCTTTCTGTAGATTCTGTAAGTTGGCAGAATCGTTACACGAGCCGGGTAGGCCGTCGAATACACTTTTGTATATTTCGTGTGAGGGCGAGCTGGGATACCGCGAAGGTTTACGTGACCGCGGCCTGCGTGGTGCGCGGCGGGGCTTGGCATCCGGTGGTTTAGAGGTTGTAGTACAGCTCGTACTCAAACGGGTGGGGAAGGGCGCGCATGGGTGCGATCTCTTCGGTTTCTTTGTAGTTGATCCACGCGTCGATGAGGTCTTCGGTGAAGACGTCGCCGTCGAGTAGGAACTCTTGGTCTTCGCGCAGCGCGTTTAGGGCTTCTTCTAAGGATGCGGGGAGCTTGTCGATGTCGTGGTACTCCGCGGGTGGTAGTTCGTACAGGTCCTTGTCGATTGGCTCGGGGGGTTCTATCCGGTTGCGGATCCCGTCGATACCGGCCATTAGGCACGCGGCGAAGGCGAGGTAGGGGTTTGCGGACGGGTCGGGCACGCGGTATTCGACGCGCTTTGCTTTTGCGGACGTTCCGGTGATTGGTATGCGAATGCATGCGGAGCGGTTGCGCGCGGAGTACACCAGGTTGATGGGTGCTTCGAAGCCGGGAACCAGACGACGGTAGGAGTTAATGGACGGGTTCGTGAAGGCGAGCAGTGCGGGGGCATGGCGTAGTAGGCCTCCGATGAACCAGCGGGCGGTGTCAGATAGGGCGCCGTAGCCGCGCTCGTCGTAGAACAGGGGTTCGCCGCCCTTCCATAGGGATAGGTGGCAGTGCATGCCCGAACCGTTGTCACCGAATAGGGGTTTGGGCATGAAGGTTGCCGACATGCCCATTGCGTGGGCGGTGTTGCGCACGATGTATTTGAACTTCATCATGTCGTCGGCTGCCGCGGTTAGCGTGTTGAACCGGTAGTTGATTTCTTGCTGGCCGCCCGAGCCGACTTCGTGGTGTCCGCGCTCCACTTTCAAGCCCGCGTCCGCCATGTTTAGTGCGATCTGGTCGCGAACGTCTACCTGCCCGTCGAGGGGAGCGACTGGGAAGTAGCCTTCTTTCGCCCGAACAGTGTGGCCGAGGTTTTTGAAGTTGGTGTCGGAAGTTCGCCCGGAGTTCCAGTAGCCTTCCGAGGAATCGACCTCGAAAAAGGTGGAATGCGGTTTGGTTTGGTAACGGACGGAGTCGAATAGGTAGAACTCTGCTTCTGCGCCGACGAAGCAGGTGTCCGCGATGCCGGTGGATCGTAGGTAGTCTTCGGCTTTGCGGGCGATCTGGCGGGGGTCGCGCGCGAACGGTTCGTCGGTTAGTGGGTCGACGATTGAGAAGTTCAGGTTCAGCGTGGGTCTTGCGCGGAACGGGTCGACGTACGCGGTGGTGACGTCAGTGATGAGTTTCATGTCGGACTCGTGGATTTGGGTGAATCCGCGAATTGAGGAGCCGTCGAATGCGAGGCCGTCTTCGAGGGCGGTTGCGAACTCGCTGGCGGGGATTGAGAAGTGCTGTTGCACGCCGGGTAGGTCTGTGAAGCGGACGTCGATGATTTCGATACCGTTTTCGGCTACGTAGTTGCGTGCCTGTTCGTGGGTTTCAAACACGTTGGTGTCATCCCCTTGCTTGTTGCGCGTGAAAGATAGGAAAAAACTACCACGTGAAAGCGGCGTGAAAGCGCGTGATTTCAACACTTGTCGCGTCTTTTTGAACACATTTTTACCCGGCGTATAGACTTGAAATGTTTGGAACGGGAGGGCAATCGTGATTTTGCGCCACACTTTGACTGTCACGCCACTTGGCGACTTGACGTTGGTGGCGCTTGGTGAGGATTTGGTGGGTGTTTATTTCCCGCAGCACCATCCTGCTCCAAAGCCTGAGGCGCTGGGTATTTGGGTGTCGCCTGCGGATTCGACGTTGTCTGATGCGGCTGACCAGATTCACCAGTATTTGGCGGGGGAGCGCACACGTTTTTCAATACCTTTTGCCCTGCCTGATGCGGGTTTTAGAAGTGAAGTGTGGGGATACTTGCAGACGATTCCGTTTGGGGAAGTGACCACATATTCGAAGATTGCTGAGGGCGTTGGCCGGCCTCGTGCTTACCGCGCTGTGGGGTCGGCGGTGGGGAGTAACCCGTTGTCGATTGTGGTGCCGTGTCACCGTGTGATCGCGGCGGATGGTTCGCTCTCTGGTTATGCTGGCGGTGTGGAGAGGAAGCGGCGCCTGCTACAAATGGAGTACAGGGCTGCGAAACGTTTGGGGTTAAAGAGTGCGGAGCCCGACCTGTTTTCGGGGTTTTGATTTTCGGGGCGAGGGCGGCTTTGACGCTCTTTTCCCACCTTTGATCTGATTTCGTCGTAGGTTCGCTAAAGAGGGGAATAAAACTATGCCACACACTGGGGTTGATCTTCCGGGTATTCCGCTGGTTGTGATGATCATTATTGGCGTTCTGGCATTGGTGCAGCTGGTTTTGATGATCTGGGCGTTGGCACGTTTGATTCGCGATAAGCGCTATCGTGTGGCGGGCTTGCCGCGTTTGGTTTGGGGCGTGATTATCGTGCTGGGCGAGTTGATTGGCCCGGTCATGTTCTTGATCATGCATTACAGGGAGCTTCACGATTTGGCCGCGCAAGAACACTTTGCGCGCATGAACGCGAGTAACGCGAGCTCGCAGCGGAGCGAGTCGCGAGACGCCTCCTCCGTTATCGAAAATCTGTACGAGGACTGAGGCTTCGTGGATTCCGCGCTTACTACTACGAACCTGTGCAAGACATACGGCAAGCATGAGGTGCTCCGCGATGTGAACCTGCGGGTGCCGACGGGCGCGGTCTATGGTTTTGTGGGCGCGAATGGGGCTGGCAAGACTACGACGATCCGCATCTTGTTGGGGCTTGCGAGGGCGACGAGTGGGAGCGCGACGGTGCTTGGCGTGCAGCGCGGGTCGCTGCCTCCGACGCCGGTTGAGGGCGTTTCGTACCTACCGGATGTGCCGAATATTAGCCCGTGGCTTTCGCCGAAGGACGCGTTGATTTCGTTTGCGCGCCTTGAGGGCACGTCTGCCGATGTGGCGTCTGGTAGGGCGGATGACCTGCTGGATTTGGTGGGTTTGCGCCACGCTTCGGGGAAGGTTGGCTCGTTTTCGCGCGGGATGAAGCAACGGCTTGGGATTGCGGCGAGTTTGATTACTGCGCCGCGCCTGCTGATTTTGGATGAGCCTACGTCTGCGCTTGATCCGATGGGGCGCGCGGATGTGCTTTCCATTATTCGCGAGTTGTCGGGTCATGCGACGGTCATGTTTTCTTCGCACATTCTGGGCGATGTGGAGAAGGTTTCGACGCATATTGGCCTGTTGCATCGTGGGCGTTTGCTGGCACAGGGGCGGCTTGAGGAGTTGTTGGCGGAGTCGGGCAATACGCAGGCGCACTTGATGGTGAGTGCGCGAGCCGAGTTGAGGCGTGAGGTTGTAGAGGCGATCCGCGCTGTTGATCCGGGTGCTGTGGTGGAGCCGGGGGTGCAGGGGCTGGAGCGCTTTTATGAGGGTCTCGTTGCGCGTGGGGAGGCTCGATGATGGAGAAGTGGGGTACCTCGATTTGGCGTTATCACGCGGTTAGGCACTTGCGGCTGGTGAGTACGTGGGTGGTTGTTGTGCTGGTGGCGCTCACTGCGGTGACGTCGGGTGTGATTACTGAGTACACGCCCGCGATTTTGGAGTCTGTCGCGGGGGAGGGCATGTCGGAGCTGCTGGCTGCGACCATGCCGGATCCTTCGTGGGAGCAGGCGTACGCGCAGTGGGCGAAGAATCTGGCTCAGGCGATCACTTTGGCGCTGGTGACGGTGAACGCGCTGGGTGCCGCGGCTCTTGTGCGGAATGGGGATATTCCGTTTATTTTGACGGGCAGGCTTAGTCGCTCGAAGTATTTGTCTGCGGCGATTGTGTCGAACTGGCTGGCTACTGGCATGTATGCGCTACTCGGAGCGGTTTTGACGTGGCTGGGTACGATCGTGTTTTTCCCTGAGGCTCCGCTTGTGCCGGTAATGCTGGCGACGCTCGTTTGGGCGTTGGAGGTCGCATTGATTGCTGGTTTCCAGTTTGTGGCGGCGACGTGGAGGCCGGGGATTGGTGCCCCGTTGCTGACGGGGCTTGGAATGTATTTTTTGATTACGGTTGCGGGGATTTCGCAGAAGGTGGAGGAGTACAGTCCGGTGGGTTTGCGGTCGCTGAGTAGGCAGCTGATTTTTGAGCCGTCGGATGTGTCGTGGGTGTATTCGGTGGGTTCGTCGGTGGCGGCGCTGGTCGCGATTTTCGCGGTGGCGGTGTATTTCTTCGAAAGGGCAGAGCTGGAGTAGGCCGTTTTTGCGCGTTGCAGTGGAGGTTAGCTACTCGTTTCGCGCGCGGTGTGGCTGACGGGGGACAGCACTCCGCGGTTAGTCTTTTCCGTATCAGGGTGCCGAGCACTTGCGGTGTAGATATCCTGAGAGTTGATTTATGAGACATCCAACCGACTGGGCAGAATGCCGAATCTTTCTACGCTTTCAAGGGCTCTGAGGGATTGAGAGTGATTGGAGAGGGCGTTGACTGACTTCCATGTCGATGAATTTGCTGGGCTACTCAAGAAGTTGCCGCGTCGTTTACCGGTTGCCGACGCTTTCGATGGGTGGGAACAAAAAATAGACGGACCTTTGTGGCCGTCTCAACGTGAGCACATGGTGAACTGGTTCAGGGCTCAGACTACGACGGGTTTTGGGCAGTACACTCGTGAGAAGCCTAATCTTTCGGCGAAAACTACCTACAACCGTCTCCAAAGTCCGGGTGGTTTGCTGTGGATAGCTGAGGCACTCGGCGTGGAGGAGGAGCTTTTGCAAAAGGCTGCGGATGAGGCTTTGGCGGCTCCTAGGCGCAGTCGGAGTGCTGTCATTCGAAAGCACATTCCGTGGGACATGATTGCGGAGTTGGCAGAGCCAAAAATGTCTTCGAGCTGGATACGTTTGCGCGTTGCCCCAAAACTGGGCCGCGCCGGCGCCGTCCTGAAGTCATCTAGGCGTACAAAAAGATAAAATGGCAAGCACCGCGAAAAAGCGGAAACAAAGAAGCAGTAGTTCTGCAAAGTAGGAGAGGCTGGCTGTGGGCGGAAACTTTACATTCCTAAGAGAAGCGTTCCCATCCCTCGCCAGATTCGGGAGCCTAGCCGAAAACTACCGAGAAACCGACCCGAACTCCGCACTCATGAAGCTCGGAATGATCGGCGAAACAATCGTTTCAATGATGTTCAAATACGACCGAGTCGCAGAACCCTACGAAAACAAAGCCATAATTCGTATCAACACGCTCCAGCGTGAAGGCCTGCTCCCCAAAGACCTAGTAGACGTGCTCCACCTTCTAAGAAAAGCACGCAACAAAGCAGCTCACGAAGGTTGGGGCGATACCGAAACGGTCGACCAGTTCCTCCCCGTCGTCCACTCACTCGCCGCGTGGTTCGCCTACACGTACGGGCCGATCGACCTTGAAATCCCGAAGTTCAACGCCAGTTTCATAGCCGAAACTGAAGAACCCGACAATGAGGAAATCGAAAAAACTCTAACGGTCGCAGACGAACAAAAAGCGACGCAAGCTACGCCAGTTAGCAAAACTGAGCGTATTAAACGCTCCAAACGGGGTGCCACGCAGCGCCCGCGCACAGAGGCCGAAACGAGGCTGCTCATTGACGAGCAACTACGCCAAGTAGGCTGGGAAGCTGACTCGCAGAACCTCCGCTACGGCCACGGAACAAGACCCGAGAAGGGCCGAAATATTGCAATAGCGGAGTGGCCCACCGACTCTAACGTAGGCCTGGGCGGCCGCGCAGACTACGCACTGTTCGTCGGTAAAAAACTGGTTGGTGTCGTTGAGGCTAAGCCCCAGCACACCGATATTCCCTCAGTGCTCGACTACCAGGCGCGCGACTACGCGAGGCAAATCAAGAAAGAGCACAGGGAATACACCGTTGGCAGCTGGGACGAGTTCCACGTTCCATTCCTGTTCGCTACGAATGGCCGCCCATACATTGAGCAGTTCGAAACGAAGTCGGGCATTTGGTTCCACGACATTCGCGACCACTTCAATGTTCCGCGAGCACTCCAGGGCTGGCCGAGTCCAAGCGGTCTCTTAGAGAAGATTCTTGACGGGGAGCGCCGCGAAAGTAGGCGACTACCGCGCATTAGCGATGACATTTTGACGAGCCCGAACGGCTTGAACCTGCGCGAGTATCAGGTTGCTGCAATCCACGCGGCCGAAGAGGCGATTTCTGAGGGCCAAAAGAGCGTGCTTCTCGCTATGGCTACAGGAACGGGTAAAACCCGAACCGTGCTCGGCATGATCTACGGTTTCCTGCGTGCGAAGTCTTTCAAGCGCGTGCTGTTCCTCGTAGACAGGACTGCGCTTGGCGAGCAGGCTCTCGACGCGTTTAAGGATGTGAAGCTCGAGGAGCTCATGAGCCTTGATGAGCTTTACGACATCAAGGGCCTTGAAGACATTGAGATCGCGCCGGAGACGAAGGTGCATGTTTCGACCGTGCAGAGCATGGTGAAGCGTGTTTTCTATCCCGACGATGAGAAGAAGCCTTCGGTCACTGATTACGACTTGATCATTGTGGATGAGGCGCACCGCGGTTACCTCCTCGATAGGGAGATGAGCGACGAAGAGGTCTTGTATCGTGACCAGGCGGATTTTCAGTCTGCTTACCGTAGTTTGATTGACTATTTTGATGCTACGAAGATTGCGCTGACGGCCACGCCCGCCCTGCATACGACGCAGATTTTTGGCGACCCGGTGTACACGTACTCGTATCGGGAGGCTGTGATGGACGGCTTCCTGGTCGACCACGATGCGCCGCACAGGCTCACGACGAAGCTGTCGACGGAAGGCATTAAGTTCGGCGAGGGCGACACGCTGCCGCTGTTTGACGCGCAAACGGGCGAGATTACGAACAGTGCGAAGTTGAAGGACGAGGTCACGTTTGATGTTGAGAAGTTCAACAGGCAGGTGATCACGGAGGAGTTCAACCGCACGGTTCTAGAGGAGATCGCGAAGGAGCTTGACCCGGATTTTCCACAGGAATCGGGCAAGACTTTGATTTATGCGGTTGATGACGCTCACGCGGACATGATCGTCGCTATTTTGAAGGACATTTTTGCGCAAAGGGGTACCGATCCCGAGGCGATCATGAAGATCACGGGCAGTGTTGCCGGTGGTAATAAGAAGAAGATTCAGCACGCGATTAAGCGGTTTAAGAATGAGCGTTACCCGTCGGTTGTGGTGACTGTTGACCTACTGACAACGGGGATTGACGTGCCTTCGATTACGAGTCTTGTGTTCATGCGCAGGGTGAAGTCTCGTATTTTGTTTGAGCAGATGTTGGGTCGCGCGACCCGCCTATGCCCGGAGATTGGTAAGAAGAAGTTTGACGTGTTCGATCCGGTTGGTGTGTACGACGCGTTGGAGCAGGTGAGCACGATGAAACCGGTCGCGGCCAACCCGAACACGTCGTTTAGGGACTTGTTGGAGGGAGCCTCAGCCGCGCAGGATGAGGACGCTCAGCGCGTGGTGATCGATCAGATTATCGCGAAGTTGCGTAGGCGTGGCCAGAACATGAGGGAGGCTGCTGCTGAGCAGGTGCGTGATCTTGCGGGTGATTCGATTGGGTCGATCGCCAGCTCGCTCAAGAGGATGAGCCCGTCGGAGGCCACGCAGTGGTTGCTCGATCATGCGCAGTTGTTCCAGTATCTTGATGAGCATTCGACGGGGGAGGGCCGGAAGGTCGTGATCTCGCATCAGCCTGACGAATTGCTGTCGCATACGCGCGAGTTCGGGGATGCGGGGAGCCCGTCGGATTATTTGGAGGAGTTCACTCGTTTCATTCGCGCGAATATTAATGAGGTTGCGGCTTTGAAACTGATTTGTACGAAACCGAGTTCGCTTACGCGTGATGATTTGAAGTCGCTGAAGTTGACGCTTGATCGTGCTGGTTTTACGGAGCAGCAGCTTTCGAGTGCGGTTTCTGAGCTTTCGAATAGGGAGATTGTTGCGGATATTATTTCTTTGGTCCGCCGGTATGCTCTTGGTTCGCCGCTTGTGAGCCACGCGGAGCGCGTGGGTCGGGCGATGGAGAAGGTTAAGGCTGGGCATGAGTTCACTAGGGCTGAGATTGGGTGGCTTGACCGGATCGAGAAGTACCTGGGGAAGGAACTCGTGTTGAGTGTTGAGACGTTTGATGAGGACGTTAGGTTCCGTCAGCAGGGCGGGTTCAACCGGATCGATCGAGTGTTTAATGGTGAACTTGGTGCCGTTGTTGAAGAGATCAACAGGTACTTGTATGAGGATGAAGGAAGTGCTGCGTGAACAACCAGGAGATTGTTGCAAAACTGTGGAATCTTTCGAATGTTTTACGCGATGACGGTATTACCTACCACCAGTATGTAACGGAGCTTACGTACATTCTTTTCTTAAAGATGGCGAAGGAAACCGGTAGCGAGGATGCAATCCCGGAAGGCTACAGGTGGAATGATCTGCGTTCGAAGTCTGGCGTGGAGTTGAAGCGGTTCTACCGCGACTTGTTGCAGCATTTGGGTGAAGAGACGACGGGCCGCGTGCAGGAGATTTACGCGGGTTCGAGTACGAATATTGATGAGCCGAAGAATCTGGAGAAGATTATTTCTTCGATTGATGGGCTCGACTGGTATTCGGCGCGCGAGGAGGGCCTTGGAAACCTGTATGAGGGCCTTTTGGAGAAGAATGCGAATGAGAAGAAGTCTGGTGCTGGCCAGTACTTCACTCCGCGTGTTCTGATCGACGTGATGGTCCGCTTGATGGATCCGCAGCCGGGTGAGCTGTGTAATGATCCGGCGTGTGGAACGTTTGGTTTTATGATTCGCGCAAGTGAGCATGTGCGGGCTAAGACGGGGGATCTGTGGGATCTGCCTGAGGATGTGTCTGCCTTCCAGGTGAAGGAGGCGTTCACGGGTGTGGAGCTCGTGTCTGACACTCACCGGTTGGCGCTTATGAATGCGATGCTCCACCAGATTGAGGCTCCGATTCTTTTGGGCGATACGCTTTCGCCGCTGGGTAAGGATGTGCGCGGGTTTGACGTGGTGCTTACGAATCCTCCGTTTGGTACGAAGCGTGGTGGTGAGCGTGCGACTCGTGATGATTTGACGTTCCCGACTTCGAATAAGCAGTTGAATTTCTTGCAGCATATTTACCGTAGTTTGAAGCACGGTGGTAGGGCTGCGGTTGTGCTACCCGATAACGTGCTCTTCGCGGATGGTGATGGTAGGCGTATCCGTGAGGATTTGATGGATAAGTGCAATTTGCACACGATTTTGCGGTTGCCGACGGGTATTTTTTACGCGCAGGGTGTGAAGACGAACGTGTTGTTCTTTGAGCGTGGTACTACGGATAAGGGCAATACGGGTGACGTCTGGTTCTATGATTTGCGTTCGCAAATGCCTTCGTTTGGTAAGAAGACTCCGCTTTTGACTGAGCATTTCGCTGGTTTTGAGGCTGCGTACACTGCTGAGGATCGTAGCGCAGTTGTGGATGAGCGCTGGTCGAAGGTTTCGCGTGAGGAGATTGAGCAGAAGGGTAATTCTCTTGATCTTGGGCTGATGCGTGTTGAGGCGGAGGAGATTGATTGGGAGACTTACGATCCTGCGGAGCAGGCTCGTGAGGTAGCGGATTTGTTGGAGGAGGCGGCTTCGGTTTTGCG
Source organism: Actinomycetaceae bacterium (assembly GCA_030532405.1). Taxonomy (GTDB): domain Bacteria; phylum Actinomycetota; class Actinomycetes; order Actinomycetales; family Actinomycetaceae; genus Gleimia. Next base: position 55,060 of record JAUNLF010000001.1, read on the forward strand.
TGAGCTGGCTGTTGATCTTGAGTCTGGTGGGGGAGAGTAATGGCTCGTAGGAGGGCGCTTCCACTGATTGAGGATTTTGACAGTATTCCCGAGGAGGCTCTGGTCCCGGTTGAGGAGCAACCGTACGAGATCCCCCAAACCTGGAGATGGGTACGGCTGGGGAGTGTGAGTCAGATAAATCCGCCTAAGCCGCGCTCGACTGCTCTTCCTGATGTCCTAGAGGTTCCGTTTATTCCAATGGCGTCTGTATCCGATCGCACAGGTACAGTCTCTGAAATTGAATTTCGACCTTTACACAAAGTATCGAAAGGTTTCACATATTTCGGTTCTGGTGATGTCCTATTCGCAAAAATCACGCCGTCTATGGAGAACGGAAAATCAGCAGTAGTTCCTGAACTACCTGACAATTTAGGATTCGGATCAACGGAGTTTTACGTTCTGAGACCGGTGAAAGAGGTACTGAACGCGAACTATCTACACATCTTCTTGCGACAGAAGAAGTACAGAGACGTTGCTCGCCAAGCGATGACTGGTGCGGTCGGCCAACAACGAGTCCCAAGACCATTCCTAGAGAACACCCCTTTCCCTCTGGCACCACAAGTTGAGCAGGAGAGGATTGTTGGTCTCTTGGAGGATCGTCTTGCTCGTATCGATGAGGTAATCGAGCGTAGCGAGAGTGTGCTTGAAGGTTTTGATAAGCAGACTGAAAACCTGATTAGAGCAGCAGTTAGCGGTCATCTCACAGAAGACTGGAGAGAAAAACATTCTTCTGCGCGAAATGAAATGTCCCTTGAGACTTCAACCGATAATGAGGCTTCTTCTGCTCAAAAGCGTGGAGCGAAGAAGGGCAAGCTTCCCCTCATAGAAGATTTCGACAACATTCCTGAGCGCGCTTTGGTTCCCGCTGAGGAGCAACCATTCAAGATCCCCAAAACCTGGCAATGGGTTCGCCTAGGTAGCGCGAGTGAAGTGTTTTCTGGGGGTACCCCCTCAACGAAGCATCCAGAATACTTCGACGGAGATATTCCGTGGATTACACCTGCGGATCTTGGCGGACTGGAATCCATGTATGTTTCAAACGGGCGAAAATCCATCACGCAAAAGGGTCTAGATAATTCCTCCGCTGTTCTCCTACCAAGTGGCACGGTCTGTTTATCTAGCCGAGCTCCCGTTGGCCATGTTGCAATCGCTGCAAATCCTCTAGCTACCAATCAAGGAATGAAAAACTTCATTCCTACGGAAGTACTGGATTCTCAGTACCTTTACTACTACCTCAAAGCAAGTAAAGCATTACTGGAATCTCGGGCAAGCGGTACAACCTTCTTGGAATTGTCTGCAACTCGGGCGAGTGCGGTACCCCTGGCACTGGCACCGCTCGAAGAACAAGTGATAATCGCAAGGATTCTCTCCACACAGACCGAGAAGATCGAGGCTGCTAAATCCTTCGTCCTAGACAGTTTGGATCGCTTGAAGGAACTCCGTTCTGGCACTATTTCAGCGGCCCTTTCTGGACACCTCTAGAAGCGAGGCCGAGTAGTAGAGACGAGCCGGGTGAACTCGCCAAAGTGATGCAAGCCACCTCACATATCAGGATAATTGACGCATGGAATTATCATTTCTGAAGTCCTTGGGACTCTACACAGATCTGGGCGAAACAGTCAGAGCCGTAGAGGGCGCCAAACAAAAGTGGATCGAACCACCAGAGCCATACACGCACATCTCCGTCTACGACGACCCATCCGGAGCCTGCGTCGCCCTCTTAGACCGATCCGATGGGGACGTCCGCGAAGCATTCACAGTCCACGGTGTCGGCGGCCACACCGTCGCCGCCTCGCAGATCAACTTAAACGTCGCCCAAATAGACCTCCTGGAACCAAACGGGGAACTAGCCGGACGATTCACCGCCATGGTAGACGACCCACACATGTACCCCGCATTCAACGAAAAACCTGCGATCTACCAAAACTACGAACTCGGAGCAATCGCTGTCGACCTCACAGTCTGGGACTCCGTCGAAGAATGGGAAACCGCCCAAGAACCAGTCGGCGACAACGGAGAACTCATGGGACCCCTATTCATCGCAAGTCCCTGGCTATTTGCGTTCTACCAAGGCACCGCACCAGCCGAAGAAGTAAGCGCCGTCTCCATATTCGCAGGCATCATCAAACAAGTAGAAGTCGTCAAAAACCAGCTCACCGGAAACCCCTGGTACCGGGCAGTCGTAGACTGCGGTTTCGACTGTGCCCTAGCCCTCCCCATCGACACAGCGCCCACACCCCACCCAGGAAGCGTCGTCGACGGCAAAGCATTCCTCACCGGAACCACCGGCTTCTGGGGGCCACCAATCTACGAACCATAAGTCGTAACCCACCCAGGCGACGTGGCAGGGGAGGCGCGGCGGGGGAGTTCCGCCTGCCAGCGCCTCCTCAATCAATAAGAAGCGCCCGGCGAAACGTCGTACAGTCGCCGGGCGCCCCATAAGTTCGTAGAATCTAATGCGTGGCAGATCCAGTAACTTACCGACCGAAAACCTCCGAGATTCCCACCGAACCCGGGGTGTACCGGTTCCGCGACGAACAGGGCCGCGTCATTTACGTTGGGAAAGCCAAAAACCTCCGGAACCGCCTCACCAGCTACTTCCAAGACCCCGCCAACCTCCACCCGCGCACCCAGAACATGGTGTTCTCCGCGGCGTCAGTACAGTGGACAGTGGTCGCCAACGAAGTCGAAGCCCTCACCCTCGAATACTCGTGGATCAAACAATACGATCCCCGCTTCAACGTCATGTACCGCGACGACAAATCCTACCCATACCTCGCGGTCTCCATGAACGAAGAAATCCCACGCATGCAAATCATGCGCGGAGCCCGCAAAAAAGGCGTCCGCTACTTCGGCCCATACTCCCAAGTCTGGGCAATCCGCGACACCGTCGACCAACTCCAAAAAGTCTTCCCCATCCGCACCTGCTCCGCCGGCGTCCTCCGCCGCGCCCAACTCCAAGGACGCCCCTGCCTCCTCGGCTACATCGAACGCTGCTCCGCCCCCTGCGTAGGCAACATCTCCGTACAAGACCACTACGACCTCGCAGACCAACTCTGCCAATTCATGGCCGGAAAAACCGGCCCATACACGCGCGAACTACGCGCCCAAATGAAAGAAGCAGCGGCCAAACTCGACTTCGAAAAAGCCGCGAAACTACGCGACAGCCTCGCCGCCATCGACAAAGTCCTCGAACAAAACGCCGTCGTCCTCGGCGACGGCACCGACGCCGACGTCTTCGCCCAAGTAGTCGACGAACTCGAAGCCGCCGTCCAAGTCTTCCACGTCCGCGGAGGCCGCATCCGCGGCGTACGCGGCTGGGTCGTAGACCGCCCCGGAGACGCCACCGAAGCAGACCTCATGCAAAAAATCCTCCAACAGGTCTACGCCGAAGCCGCCGAAGTCGACCACACCGTCCGCGAGCGCGAACAAGCCGTGTCCGTCGACGACGTCGTGCACGCCCCGACCTCCGCAATCCCACGCGAAGTCCTAGTATCCACACTGCCCTCAAACGTTAGAGCAGTACGCCAATGGCTCGAACAGCTACGCGGCGCTAAAGTCGACCTTCGCATACCCCAACGCGGCGAAAAACGCGCCCTCATGGAAACCGTTACAAACAATGCGGAACACGCGCTAAGCCTGCACAAAACCAGGCGGGCCGGAGACCTCACCCAACGCTCCCAAGCTCTGGAAGAACTCGCAGAATACCTCGACCTCCCGGCAGCTCCACTACGCGTCGAATGTTACGACGTGTCCCATACGATGGGCACCAACCAAGTGGCCTCCATGGTCGTCTTCGAAGACGGCGCACCCCGCAAATCCGACTACCGCCACTTCACCATCCGCGGTGAAGACGGCGAAGGCGCCACCGACGACACCGCCGCCATGCGCGAAGTTTTAACCCGCCGATTCAAACGCCTGCTCGCCGAAGAAGCCGGCCGAGAAGGCTACGACGAGGACGGCATCGCACTCGCCTCCGGCCCCGTCGACCCAAACACCGGCAGGCCCAGACGATTCTCCTACAGGCCCGACCTCGTCGTCGTCGACGGAGGCCTACCCCAAGTCAACGCGGCCGCCGACACCCTCCAAGACCTCGGCGTAGACATCCCCGTCATTGGACTCGCAAAACGCCTCGAAGAAATCTGGATCCCCGAAGACCACTTCCCAGTCATCATGCCGCGCACCTCGCCCGGCCTGTACCTACTTCAACACCTCCGCGACGAGTCACACCGCTTCGCCATCTCGCACCACCGCAAAAAGCGAGGCAAATCCATGACCCGATCCGTCCTCGACGACATACCCGGACTTGGACCCGCACGCCAGCACGCCCTCCTAAAAGAATTCAAATCCGTCAAAAAAATCAAAGCCGCGACCGCGGAAGAATTAACGGTCGTCGAGGGCGTAGGACCCGCACTAGCACAAGCAATTTACGACCACTTCCACCCCCGTGTAGACGCCGAATAACCCACCCATCCAGCGGCGGACCGCGCCGAATGCTGGCAAACTATAAACATGACTGACGACACTGCCGAACCCGTCGCAAACGACGACAACCCGCCAACCGTCCCCGCTGGCATCCCCATCCTCGACGAAATGGCGCGCCTCCCCAAGGCAAGCGACCCCGAAATGATCATCATCACCGGCATGTCCGGAGCGGGCCGCACGCGAGCATCCATGGCACTAGAAGACCTCGACTGGTACGTAGTCGACAACCTTCCACCCACACTGCTCCCCGCACTAGCGGGCATGATGACGTCAGATGGCACAGGCGTACACAGGCTCGGCGCAGTCGTAGACGTCAGATCCCGCGAATTCTTCCACGACCTTGAGGACGTACTAGCCAAACTAAATGCTGAAAACATCCTCTACCGCGTTATCTTCCTAGACGCCGACGAGGCCGTCCTAGTTCGCCGCTACGAATCAAATCGCAGGCCCCACCCGCTACAAGAAGATGGGCGCATCCTGGACGGAATCAGACGCGAACGCAAACTCCTAGCACCTCTGCGGGCCCGCGCGGACGAAATCATCGACACCACCAACATGAGCGTTCACGACCTCTCGCGCCACATGCGAGACGTCGTCGCAGACGCAAAAGACCTCCCCCTAAAACTGACCGTCATGTCGTTCGGCTTCAAATACGGCCTCCCCCTCGACGCCGACCACGTACTCGACGTGCGCTTCCTAAAAAACCCGTACTGGGTTTCCGAACTACGCCACCTAACAGGCCGCGATGAACCCGTCGCCGAATACGTACTAGGCCAACCCGGAGCCGAAGAATTCGGCGTAAACTATGCGAAACTACTCGCCCCAATGATCCGCGGCTACCTAAACGAACTCAAACCCTTCGTAACAATCGCCGTAGGATGTACGGGCGGAAAACACCGCTCCGTCGCGATGGCAGAACTAATCGCCGCGACACTACGCGACCAAGACTTCCCTGTGCGCGTCATCCACAGGGACCTGGGGAGGGAATAAACCATGGCTGGCCTACTGGACTCTGACGGGTGGCCAAAACGTGGCGAACTCGGAACCCGAGTAGTAGCGTTCGGCGGCGGCCACGGACTATCCGCCACCCTGCGCGCCCTCAAACACATCACGCACCAGCTAACCGCAGTCGTAACCGTCGCTGACGACGGAGGATCCTCAGGACGACTACGCTCCGAAATGGACGTCCTACCACCCGGAGACCTACGCATGGCACTCGCCTCCCTTTGCGACGACTCCGAATGGGGCCTCACGTGGCGCGACGTCATGCAACACCGCTTCAAAACCGACGGGCCACTCGACAACCACGCGGTCGGCAACCTACTCATCGTCGCACTGTGGCAGCTACTCGGCGACGAAGTCGACGGCCTCGACTGGATCGCCCGACTCCTAGGAGCCCACGGCCGCGTCCTCCCAATGGCTGACGTGCCCCTCGAAATCGAAGCGGACCTAGAAACCGCGACCGGAATGCACACCGTGCGCGGACAATGCGAAGTGGCCACGGCCCCCGGAAGCGTGCGCAACGTGCGTTTAATCCCGTCAGACCCGCCCGTTTCCCCCGAAGTCCTAACCGCCATAAGTGAGGCCGAATGGGTCGTACTGGGCCCCGGCTCGTGGTACACGTCCGTACTGCCACACCTGCTGACACCGAAGCTACACGACGCGCTCGTCTCAACTAACGCGCGCCGAGCATTAATCCTCAACCTCACCACGCAAGTAGGGGAGACCGACGAACTGTCCGCGGGCGACCACATTCGCGTACTCGCAGAACATGCCCCCGACCTCGCCCTAGACGTGGTGATCGCCGAACCGGCTATGGTAGATGACATCGAGGATCTAGAAAATGCGGCCCGCGAACTAGGCGCTAGACTACTTCTTCGGCAAGTTTCAATCGGCGGCTCCCGGCCGCTTCACGATCCGTTGCGACTTGCCGCAGCACTTCGAGACGCGTTCGACGGCGTCCTCGGAGAAGTCGGCCGGCGTGAATCCTGGCTCGCCTGACGCGGCTGTAACTGCATTTGCTGAAATGGAAGGTCTATGTCACTCACTTTGTCACTAAAGGAAGAGCTGGTAACCCAAAAGGTTTCCTCCGCCTCCGAAATGGTCGCAGAAGTCGCCGCGATCCTGCGTTTTTCCGGTGGACTCCACATTGTCTCCGGACGCATCATCATTGAGGCCGAAGTAGACCAGCCCGCAACGGCAACGCGCCTGCGCATGTTCCTGGCAAAGCTGTACTCCGTGAACTCTTCCGTTGTCATCGTCTCTGGCGGAGCCCTAAAGAAGGGCGACCGTTACGTCGTACGCGTCGTCGAAAAAGCCGACCACCTGGCCCGCATGACCGGACTCATCGACAGCATGGGCCGCCCGGTTAGGGGACTACCACCGCAGATCGTGTCCGCAGGGGACGACGCCGCAATCGCAGCTTGGCGCGGAGCGTTCCTCGCCCGCGGATCGCTCATGGAACCCGGACGCTCCTCCGCAATGGAAATCACCGCACCCGGCCCCGAGGCCGCCCTCGCAATGGTCGGATGCGCACGCCGCATGGGCGCAAACGCCCGCGTGCGCGAAGTCCGCGGAGCACACCGAGTAATCGTGCGAGACGCCGAAGCCATCGGAGCAATCCTGCACGCCCTCCAAACGCCCGAAACAATGGAAATTTGGAAGCAAAGACGCGAACGACGCGAAGCGCGCGGAAGCGCCAACCGCCTCGCAAACTTCGACGACGCAAACCTACGCCGGTCCGCCCGCGCAGCCGTCGTTGCAAGCGCGCGCGTAAAACGAGCATTCGAAATCCTCGGCGACGACATTCCCGACCACCTGCGCGAAGCCGGCACCCTGCGCATCGAACACGGTGAAGCATCGCTAGAAGAACTCGGAAAACTCGCCAACCCACCGCTAACCAAGGACGCGATCGCCGGACGAATCCGCCGCCTACTTGCAATGGCCGACAAAAAGGCCCACGAGGACGGACAACCCGACACCGAGTCCGGACTCACCGCAGACATGCTCGAAAGTTGAGCGCGCAACACTCAGGTTTCTAGGCAGCTTTTTTGCTACTACTTCAAAGAAATCTTGTATTCACCTTTGAGAAAAGTAAGAACTTCTTCACTTTTACGCAATAAAGGGCTTCTGAACCTGATATTTGTCGCTAGACAGTGTAAATTTAGAACTGCTGGAACCGCAGAACACTGCGGACTGTAAGCCAACTTAGAGAGGCCTACAGTTTCATCAGACGACAATGCGCCTAAGCGCATTACAGGAGGACATTGTGACTTTCCGCGTCGGTATTAACGGCTTTGGCCGTATTGGCCGTAACTTCTTCCGCGCAGCCCTCGCACAGGGCGCAGACTTCGAAGTTGTCGCCGTAAATGATCTGACTGACAACGAAACCCTCGCACACCTGCTCAAGTGGGACTCCATTCTGGGCAAGCTTGAAGAGGAAGTAACTTTCGATGACGAGTCCATCACCGTTGGTGGCAAGCGCATCGCAGCGTTCGCAGAGCGCGACCCCAAGGACATTCCGTGGGGCGACCTCGATGTTGACATCGTCGTAGAGTCCACCGGTTTCTTCACCGATGCTACGAAGGCTAAGGCACACATCGATGGTGGTGCGAAGAAGGTCATCATCTCCGCACCGGCTAAGAACGAGGACGCAACCTTCGTTATTGGTGTAAACCACGAAGACTACGATCCGGAGAACCACAACATCATCTCCAACGCTTCGTGCACCACCAACTGCCTTGCCCCGATGGCAAAGGTCCTCGACGAGGCCTTCGGCATTGAGCGTGGCCTCATGACCACGATCCACGCCTACACCGGCGACCAGCGCCTCCACGACGCTCCGCACAAGGACCGTCGTCGTGCACGCGCCGCAGCTCTGAACATTGTTCCGACCACCACCGGTGCAGCAAAGGCAGTATCCCTGGTACTCCCGCAGCTGAAGGGCAAGCTCGACGGCTACGCACTCCGCGTTCCGGTTCCGACGGGCTCCGTCACCGACCTCACCTTCACCACGAAGTCCGAGGTTTCGGTCGAGTCGGTTAACGCAGCTATGAAGGAAGCAGCCGAGGGTCCGCTCAAGGGCGTCCTCGCATACTCCGACGGCTACCTGGTCTCCACCGACATCGTGACCGACCCGCACTCCTCGATCTTCGATGCACCGCTAACCAAGGTCATCGACGATCAGGTCAAGGTCGTTTCCTGGTACGACAACGAGTGGGGCTACTCCAACCGTCTAGTTGACCTCACCGTTTACGTTGGCGAGCGTCTCTAATCGCAACAGAGCGTAAATGAATGACGCCCGCGCATGCTCACCGCGTGCGCGGGCGTTTTCAATAATGGCCATCAGCATCCATTTCATAGCTCAGGAGAAACATTAATGAGAACTATTGAAAGCCTCGGCGACCTAAAAGGTAAGCGCGTACTCGTCCGCTCAGACTTCAACGTCCCGCTAGACGGCGACAAGATCACCGACGACGGCCGCATCCGCGCCGCCCTCCCAACCCTTCAAAAGCTTCTAGACGAAGGCGCAAAAGTCATCGTCATGGCCCACCTGGGTCGACCCAAGGGCGAAGTAAAGCCAGAGTTCAGCCTAGCCCCGGTAGCAAAGCGCCTGGGCGAACTGGTTGACGCACCCGTCAAGCTCGCAAAGGACATCACCGGCGAATCCGCAAAGGAAGAAGCCGCCAATCTTGAAGACGGCGAAATCCTACTCCTGGAAAACGTCCGCTTCGACCCGCGCGAAACCTCGAAGGATGACGCTGAGCGCGAAGAGTTCGCATCTGAGCTAGCCGAGCTCGCCGACCTATTCGTCTCCGACGGCTTCGGCGTTGTACACCGCAAGCAGACCTCCGTTTACGACATCGCGCAAAAGTTGCCGTCCGCATCGGGTCTGCTCGTCCTCAAAGAAATCGAATCCCTTTCCAAGGCAACCGACAACCCGGAGCGCCCCTACGCCGTAGTACTCGGCGGCTCCAAGGTATCTGACAAGCTCGGCGTCATCGCCAACCTCCTCAAGAAGGCAGACATGCTCCTCATCGGTGGCGGCATGGCCTTCACGTTCCTAAAGGCCCAGGGCCTAGAGGTCGGCAAGTCCCTGCTTGAAGAGGACCAGCTCGACACCGTAAAGGGCTACATCGAAGAGGCTAAGGAACGCGGCGTTGACCTCGTCCTGCCCGTCGACGTTGTAGTCGCACCCGAGTTCGCCAAGGACGCCACTCCGACCGTCGTCGCCGCGGACGAAATCCCGGCAGACCAAATGGGCCTCGACATCGGTCCGAAGTCGCAAGAGCTCTACGTATCCAAGATTGCCGCAGCAAAGACTGTTGCGTGGAACGGCCCGATGGGCGTATTCGAGTTCCCCGCATTCGCAGGCGGCACGAAGGCCGTTGCAGGCGCACTATCTGAGGGCGACGCGTTCTCTGTAGTAGGCGGTGGCGACTCCGCCGCAGCCGTACGTCTGCTTGACTTCGACGAATCCACTTTCTCTCACATTTCCACCGGCGGCGGTGCTTCCCTCGAACTTCTAGAGGGCAAGACGCTACCGGGCATCGCAGTATTGGAGGACTAATTTAATGGCACGCACACCGCTTATGGCAGGCAACTGGAAGATGAACATGGATCACCTAGAGGCGATCCACCTAGTCCAGGGCCTCCACCAGGAACTAACCGACGCTAACTTCGACTACTCGAAGACCGAGGTAGCGGTTATTCCTCCGTTCACCGACATTCGCTCCGTCCAGACCGTAGTCGAGGGCGACGACATGAAGATCAAGTACGGTGCGCAGGACGTCTCCACCAAGGAATCCGGCGCATACACCGGCGAAATCTCCGCAACCATGCTCTCCAAGCTCGGCTGCTCCTTCGTAGTCGTCGGCCACTCCGAACGCCGCGAATACCACGGTGAGTCCGACGCCCTCGTAGGCGAAAAGGCACGCGTAGCACTCGCAGCCGGCATGACCCCGATCATCTGCTGCGGTGAAGGCCTCGAGGTCCGCAAGGCTGGCGAGCAGGTCAGCCACGTCCTCGCACAGATTGACGGCGCACTAGACGGAATGTCCGCAGACGACGTCAAGAAGTCCGTAATCGCCTACGAGCCCATTTGGGCCATCGGCACCGGCGAAGTCGCAACCCCGGAAGACGCTCAGGAAGTTTGCGGTGCAATCCGCGTTCGCGTATCCGAACTGTACGACGCTGAGACCGCTGAAGCTGTCCGCGTCCTGTACGGCGGCTCCGTCAAGTCCGGCAACGTCCGCGACATCATGGCGCAGGCAGACGTCGACGGCGCACTGGTCGGCGGCGCATCGCTGAAGGCTGACGAGTTCGCAAAGATCGCACGCTTCGACGCCTAGTTAAACCAGCCAAACACCACGTTTGGTACGCTACCCCCGCCAGTTACTAACAAGTAGCCTGGCGGGGGTAGACTAATGTCACATCGAGGCCGGATAAACCACCGATGCCAAACTGTGAAAATCCAGCCGGTTTCGCTAAAGTTATACAGGTTGGAAAATTTCGCCACATAGATCGACGCAACCGCGTCAAGGAAGAGGAACATCGTGACCGCTGTGATGATCATCTTGAAGGTGCTACTCGTCATCTCCAGTCTCTTCCTAATCCTCACAATCCTCATGCACAAGGGCCGCGGCGGCGGCCTGTCCGACATGTTCGGTGGTGGCTTTTCCTCCACTGCAGGTTCATCCGGCGTTGCGGAACGCAACCTGAACCGCATCACGATCGGCACCCTAGCCGTATGGGTAGTCGTAATCGTCGCGCTTGGCATCCTGCAGAAGTTCGTCTAAACCCCGGCGACTCTACCGCGGGTTTCCGAACTGTTCAAATGCATAACAATGCAGGGTAACTCGGTATCGACAGCTGAAATTGAATACTTTTGCGCGCGTGGCCACGTCACGCGCGTTTCATTTTCCGCAGCCGCCCTATTCGACGTGCCGAGCAAATGGGAATGCGAAGTCTGCCACGAAGTAGCAACCCGCACGCCTCCCGGCGTTAAACCAGTCGACGGTCGCGAATCAGACGCGCCAACCGACCGTAGAGCTATGGGGGAGGCGCAGGCTCGGCGTACAGAAGAACAGCGCGAGCAGATACTCCAAGAAGCCCTCGAAAAGCTTCGCGAGAAATCCGATTAGGCTAGGCGCCCAAGCAAGCGGGCAAAGGTGGCCGCAGCGTTAGATCAGGCGGTCGATCTGGCTGGCTGCTTCCTCATCACTCCACCACGTCGTGCCAACCTGGTTCATGGTTGCGGCGGGAACTTCCCGGAAGTCCGCGCCCTGCAACGCGTGGGCAAATACGGAAGCCTTGTCGCCACCGGAGATAATAAACCACGACAAACGCGAACGTCGCAACAGCGGAACAGTCATTGAAATGCGCTCCGGCGGCGGCTTCGGAGAGTCCTTCTCGTAAGTAATCAACCCCGTGTGTCGTAGCGTTTCGTGAGAGGGAAACAGGGACGCGAAATGCCCGTCAGGCCCCATCCCAAGAATCGCGACGTCTAACGCAACAGACCGCGGGTCGATAGGCCGCACAGTCGAGTACGTATCGACCATTTCTTGACCGTACTCTTCGGCTGCTTTTTCAACGGATTTTGTCGACGAGGGCGTGCCCGGCCGGTGCAGATTAAAAATGGGGAACTTGGAGGTGAGTTCGCGTTCGATGATCGAGTCTGACCGGTCGGGAGAGTCAAACTCCACGTACCGCTCGTCAACCATCCAAACGTTTACCGGTGACCAGTTTTGCCAGGCCTCCGGGTGACTATCCATAACGTCAGCTACCTTCGGTAGCATCTTCGTTGCAACGGATCCGCCGGATAGGCCAAGTTGGACCTGCGCGCGGTACTCGGAGATCTCACCGAGCTTACGCACAAGAGCGAGAGCCGCCTTCGCGTACAACTCGTCGGGAGACTTAAAAACCTTCAGATCGAGATCCATCATGCCCCCGCGTGGCTAGTTTCACCCTGCGCAGGCGCGCCGGCAAGCTCGCCCTCGCACGCTCTAATCGGCTTGCGGTCAATTAGCCCGCTCGTCATGATTTCGCCGTAGAGCTCGTCGGAGTCGAGTTGGCGCAGGTCCTCCATGAGGCAGTCCTGCGTTGACCTGCGCTGCAGGTTCACCAGGGTCTTTGGCAGGTCGGGGCGGATCAGCTCGGCAACGGATTGCGCGTTTTCGCGGTAAAGCGTGAGCGTAGTGTCGTCCGACGCGATGAACTGGACCGACTGGATGGTCGCAACATCGGTGTCTTTAATGTCGACAGGCACGTCCAGCGTGTGCTGAAGCCACTCGGCGATCAGGTAGTTTGACGGGTGACTACAGTTGCCTTTCACGAGGATGCGAGCCAATGGGAAGTTCGGGTATTCCGCGATAATCGCGGCAAGCAGGCCCCTCCACAGGGTGATGCCGGACCAAGACAAGTCGGTGTCACCCGGAACGTAGTTAGACGCCAGCACCCGCAAAGTTTCGATCGGGTGTTCGGTCTCGCGCGAATCAGTAATGCGACGAATCGCGAGCTTACCAAGTGGATGCTCGCTCGGATCCTTCGGCGGAGTGTTCGGCCAGTACGTCACGATCGGCGTATCCGCGAGCAACAGCGGCATAACAAGGGTGTCCAGCTGGCGTGCCGTGTCGCCGGTGGGGTAGAGGACGACAACTTCGGAAGGGCTTTCGCCCGTGTGAATATCCGCGCGAAGGTCGGCCTGCGACTCGTCCTCATTTTCAACAACAATTACAACGCGGCAGGGGTGTTCGCGCGACGCGGCGCCCGTGATTTCAATTGCCTGGTCAACGTCGTCGCCGTCTTCAATCACGCAGACAAGATTCAGCACGCGGCCAGTGCCGCCGGGCTCGATTTTGCGAAGCGCGGCCGCAATGTCAGTGGTACTGGTGTGTTCAAGAGTTTGAATCACGGGATCCTCCAGGTGCGTCCAGACTTCGTAAGCATGTCGTCCGCGGACTTGGGCCCCCACGTGCCGGGGCGGTACGGCTCGGGGCTACCCTGTTCCTCCCAGTACCGCAGTACTGGGTCCAAGATCTGCCAGGATAGTTCAACCTCGCGTTGCGCGGGGAACAGGGGAGACTGACCAGAAATCGCGTCCAGTAGCAGGCGCTCGTAGGCCTGCGGTGAATCCTCCGTAAAGGCGTGTCCGTACGCAAAATCCATGGTCACGTCACGCACCCGCATTTCGGTGCCCGGCACCTTTGAACCAAACCGGATCGTCATGCCTTCGTCCGGTTGTACCCGGATTACGAGGGCGTTGTTGCCAAGCTCCTGGGTGGATTCATGATCGAACGGCGTGTGCGCGGCGCGTTTGAACACGACCGCGATCTCGGTGACTCGTTTGCCAAGGCGCTTACCGGTACGCAGGTAGAACGGGACGCCCGCCCACCTGCGCGTATCCACGTACAGGGTCATCGCGGCAAACGTTTCCGTCTTGGAATCAGGATCGATGTTGTCTTCTTCCAGGAACGAGCGCACGTACTCGCCGCCCTGCCAGCCCGCGCTGTACTGACCCGTTGCCGTGGTAGTCGACAAGTCTTCGGGAAGGCGAACCGCGGACAGCACCTTTTCTTTCTCCACCCGAACATCGTCGGGGTTGAACGTGACGGGCTCTTCCATCGCCGTAAGCGCCATCAACTGCAGCAAGTGGTTTTGAATCACATCGCGGGCAGCGCCGACACCGTCGTAGTAGCCGGCACGCGACCCGATGCCCACGTCCTCAGCCATCGTAATTTGAACGTGGTCAACGTACCTGGAGTTCCAAAGCGGCTCGAACATGATGTTTGCAAACCGCATTGCCAAAATATTCTGGACGGTTTCCTTGCCCAGGTAATGATCGATTCGGAACGTGTCCTCTTCGGCGAAAACCTCCTGCAAAGTCTTTGCAAGATCCTGCGCGGATTCGAGGTCGTGTCCGAACGGCTTTTCAATAATGATCCGACGGAACTGCGCGTTCCCCCGATCATCATTCAGACCCGAGCGAGCCAGCTGACCCACAACCGTGGAAAAAGAATTCGGCGGGATCGACAGGTAGAAAGCGTGGTTTCCACCCGTTCCGCGATTCTCGTCAAGTTCCTTAACCGTCTGGGCCAGCTGGTCGAACGCGTCCTCATCATCGAAGGATCCGGCGACGAAACGGAGCCCGGAACTAAACTGCTTCCAGGTACTCTCGTTCCATTCGGTACGCGCGTTTTCCTTAACAGACTTTTCAATAAAGTCCTCAAAATCGCCCGTATCCCAATCGCGCCGCGCAAAACCTGTCAGCGCGAACGCCGGATGTAGCAGGCCCCGGTTCGCCAAATCGTAGAGCGCGGGAACCAGCTTCTTCCTGGCTAGATCACCCGTGATTCCAAAGATCACCAACCCGCAAGGCGGGGAAATCAACGGCAACCTTCGGTCACGAGAGTCCCGCAGACTCAACTGTTTTGTAGATTCCAAGACCGCTCCTTCGAATGAGTATGCCGCTTAGGCGTTTAGGACCTCGCGGGCTACCTTCACAACGTTCTCAGCCGTGAAGCCAAAGTGTTCGAACAGTTCACCGGCAGCGCCGACCTCACCGAACGAATCCATCGCGATAGCGCGGCCCTTCGAGCCGAGGTACTTAAACCACGGCATCGCAATACCGGCCTCAATGGAAACACGGGCGGTCACGGCGGAGGGGAGGACCGACTCGCGGTACTCTTCATCCTGCGCGTCGAACCACTCCATGCTCGGCATCGATACGACGCGAGCCTTCACACCCTCACCGGCAAGCTGTTCAGCGGCCCCGAGGGCGTGCTGTACTTCGGAGCCCGACGCCATCAAAATGATGTCCGGCGTTCCCTCGGTGTCACGCAGCACGTAGCCACCGCGCGTGAGGCCCTCGGCGGAAGCGAGCTTACCCTCACCGCGTTCGGGGTTGGGTAGCGCCTGGCGGGTTAGGACCAGTGCGGCCGGGCCGTCCTGCTCCAGCACGGCCTTCCAAGCCTGCGCGGTCTCCGCGGCGTCCGCCGGGCGGACGATCGCCAGGTTAGGAATCGCGCGGTACGCGGCCAGGTGCTCAACCGGCTGGTGGGTCGGACCGTCCTCGCCAACGCCAATCGAGTCGTGCGTCCACACGTGCGTGACCGGCAGGTTCATCAAGGCCCCCAGGCGCACCGAGCCGCGCATGTAGTCGGAGAACACGAAGAACGTGCCACCGTACACGCGGGTTAGGCCCTCAAGTGCAATACCGTTCATGATCGCGCCCATCGCGTGCTCGCGAACACCGAAGTGCAGGTTGCGACCGTACTTGTTACCCGAGAACATTTCCGTCGAGCGATCCTCGGGTAGGAATGAAGGCTCACCCTTCAACAGCGTGTTGTTTGATCCAGCGAGGTCGGCCGAACCGCCCCACAGTTCCGGTAGCACGTCAGCCAGCGCGTTTAGTACCTGGCCCGAAGCTGCGCGGGTGGCCAGAGCCTTACCCTCTTCGAACGTCGGTAGCGCATCCGCCCAGCCCTGCGGAAGTTCACGCTTTTGCAAGCGGTCAAACAGCTGTGCCTTCTCCGGGTTCTCTTCGCGCCACTTCGCGAACTTCGGATCCCACTCGGCGCGTGCCTTTTCGCCGCGCTCCTTCATGTTCTGCTGGGCGTGCGCGACGGCCTCTTCATCAACTTCGAACATCGCGTCGGGGTTAACACCAAGCGCTTCCTTCAAGCCGCGCAATGCTTCCTCACCGAGGGCAGAACCGTGAATACCACCCGTATTCGCCTTACCCGGCGTCGGCCAGCCAATAATCGTGCGCAGGCCAATGATGGACGGGCGGTCAGTTTCAGCAAGCGCGTTTTGGATAGCCTCTTCAACCGAAACGAGGTCTTCGTTGTACTCGCCGCCCTCGGTCCAATCAACGCGCTGCGTGTGCCAGCCGTAGGACTCGTAGCGCTTCAGGACATCCTCGGTGAACGCAATGTTGGTGTCATCCTCGATGGAAATATGGTTGTCATCCCAGAAGACGATCAGGTTGCCAAGCTTTTGCGTGCCCGCCAGGGAGGACGCTTCGGAGGCGATACCTTCCATCATGTCGCCGTCACCAGCAATCACGAAAATGTTGTGGTCAAACGGGGATTCACCCGGCGCGGCCTCGGGGTCGAACATGCCGCGAATGCGGCGCTGCGCCATCGCCATGCCGACCGAGGACGCGAGGCCGGAGCCCAGCGGACCGGTCGTGATTTCAACGAAGTCGGTGTGGCCGTACTCGGGGTGGCCCGGAGTCTTGGACTTAAACGTGCGGAACGTCTTGAGGTCGTCCAGGTCGAGGCCGGCGCCCGACAGGTACAGCGAAATGTACTGGGTTAGGGAGGAGTGGCCGGCGGACATGACGAACCGGTCGCGCCCTAGCCACAGGTGGTCGGTCGGGTCTAGCTTCAGGTGACGTTGAAAGATCAAGTATGCCAGTGGTGCAAGTGAAATCGCGGTGCCGGGGTGTCCCGAACCAGCGTTTTCAACGGCGTCAGCAGCGAGCGTCTTTGCCGTCGTTACTGCCCGACTATCAAGTTCGTCCCATGCAAGCGTCATGAAGGGCCTCTCTTCCTTTAGGTTCACAGCTTGTTAATTTTGATGTTGAACATAACTTTTAATGTGTTAAAACCTATGTTACCGGCTTAATAGGGGAGTAGACCATCTTGCTGTGTTTTGTCATCCACCAAGTGGGCTCCTCCCTCTAGGATAGAGCCATGTCCGCCCCTTCTACAGTCCCACTATCCGATGCTATCCGCGATTTCCTTGATTATCTCAGTGTAGACCGCGGCTCATCGCCCAATACGGTCGCGGGATATCGCCGAGACCTGCAGCGCTTCGTGAATGACACCGGTGCCGACACGATGGCGGTGGGGGAGCTCAGCCCCGCCCTCATAAATGGACATTTGACGCGACTGTCTTCCGGGGAAGCAACGGGACGCGCGCTCGCCAAGTCTTCGATTGCCCGCGCGCGATCTTCGATTGTTGCGTTTTGCAAGTTCGCGATAGAACAGGACCTTCTCGATCGCGATCCGACAAGCGAGGTCGATTCGGCAATTGCTCCGCAACCACTTCCAAAGGCGCTGACAATCAGTGAGGTCGGCGCTTTACTGGACGCGGCCGCAACAACGCCGGGGCCCGTGGGGTTGCGGGACCGGGCGCTCCTGGAGTTGCTTTACGGCACCGGCGCCCGCGTGTCGGAGTTGATGGCACTGTCGGCCGACGACCTCGAACTATCCGGCAACTTCCCGCACGTGCGCCTTCTCGGCAAGGGCCGCAAGGAACGCCTGGTGCCACTGGGTGGCTACGCCATCGAAGCGGTGGACGACTACGTGCGAAATGGGCGCCCCGAACTCGCCGCAAAAGGCGCGGGGGATCACCACTTATTTTTAAACAAACGAGGGCGTGCTTTGTCGCGCCAAAGCGCATGGGAAGTCATAAAGACAGCCGCTCAGCGGGCCGGCATCGAAGCGGACGTATCACCCCACACCCTGCGGCACTCTTTCGCAACGCACCTCCTAGAGGGCGGGGCCTCGATCCGCGACGTGCAAGAACTGCTCGGGCACGCATCCGTCGTCACCACGCAGATCTACACTAAAGTATCAATCTCGACACTTCGCGAGATCCACGCGACCACACATCCGCGGGCCCGCCGGACTGTCGATACACAACATCTCGATTAATGACATATTCTTATGGGGTGAGTGACGTTCAACCAGGTTTAGTTCCCGTACCGCCAGAGGGTGGCCGAGACGACGATTTTCCCGTTCCGCAGCCACTCTCGTCGCATGGCCCTGCCCGCGTTATCGCCATGTGCAACCAAAAGGGTGGGGTAGGTAAGACAACCACGACGATTAACCTGGCGGCAGCGCTGGCCGAGTATGGCCGCCGCGTCCTCATCATCGATTTTGATCCGCAGGGTGCTGCATCGGCGGGCTTGGGTATTAACTCCCAAGAGTTGGACCTCACGATCTACAACCTGTTGCTTTCCTCGCGCACGAATATTAAAGATGCGATCCAGCAAACCAAGATCGACAACCTGGACCTTGTACCCGCCAACATTGACCTGTCGGCCGCGGAAGTTCAGCTTGTCAACGAGGTTGCGCGCGAGCAGGCCCTAACCCGCGCTTTGCGCCCGGTAATGGACGATTACGACGTCATCTTGATTGACTGCCAGCCCTCCCTTGGTCTGCTGACAGTAAACGCGCTGACCGCGGCTCACGGCGTCATGATCCCCCTGGAGGCCGAGTTCTTCGCCCTGCGCGGCGTCGCCCTCCTGGTCGACACAATCGACATGGTTCACGACCGCTTGAACCCCAGGCTGAAGATCGACGGAATCCTCGCCACCATGGTCGACACGCGCACGCTACACGCCCGCGAAGTTCTCGAGCGCCTCGAAGACGCGTTCAAAGACAAGGTTTACGACACGAAGATCGCGCGGACCGTGAAGTTCCCCGACGCTTCCGTCGCCACCGAGCCGATCACGTCTTACGCGCCGACGCACAAGGGAGCGCACTCCTACCGCCGCCTCGCCCGCGAGGTCATTGCGCGCGGTGACGCCGCCTAAGCGTTAGAAAATGGCGCCAAAAGTCAAGCCTTCCGTATCCGAAGTGCCGATTTTCGAGGACGGGCCCGGTGCGACACCGGGATCCGCGCCGGCGGGTTTCACGGTCAACTTGGAGAACTTTGAGGGCCCATTCGACCTACTTTTAGGCCTGATCTCAAAGCGAGAACTTGATATTACCGAGGTCGCGCTTGCCCAGGTCACCGACGAATTCATCGCCTACATGCGGATCGAACCCGACCTGTCGCGCACCTCCGAGTTCCTAGTGGTCGCGGCAACCCTGCTGGACATGAAGGCGCGCTCCCTGCTTCCGCACGACGATGAGCAACTCGAAGAAGACCTGGAATACTTAGAGGCCCGCGACCTGCTGTTCTCAAGGTTGCTGCAATACCGCGCCTTCAAACAAGTGGCTACCGTCTTTGGCGGACTGTGGGAAGCCAACGCGTCCGCGCACCCGCGCGACGCCGCCCTCGAACCACGCTTTTCCTCGCTTCTACCCAAACTGCGCTGGTCAATCACACCACCGGAGCTGGCTAAACTCGCTGCCGACGCTCTATACCGCACGCCACCAACCGTCGTCACAACGCACCTGCACGACCCCCTCGTACCCGTGCGCGAGCAAGCCGAATACATCCTAAAAACCCTGCGCACAACCCGGCGCGCCACCTTCGAACAACTTTGCGAGGGCGCCCCCGACGTCAACACCGTGGTGTCCCGCTTCCTCGCCGTCCTCGACCTTTACCGCGAAGGCGCACTACGCTTCAACCAAGAAAAGCCCCTCGGCACCCTCGAAATCGAATGGACAGGGCAAGACACCGATGTGACGAAGATGGCAATCGAAGATGAAGACGATGCGATTGCCCAGATCTAGCCGCAAACCGCTACAATAGGCGCGAAAGCTAGTATTGACGGGAGGTCAAAATGCAACAGGCAATACCCCACGTAGACGACGAGGGTTTAGCCGGAGCTCTAGAAGCCATCCTCATGGTTGTCGACTCACCCGCCTCCGTACAGGACCTATCCGAGGCGCTAGCCGTATCAACCGATCAAATCAGCGACGTCCTCACAAATCTTCGAAACGAGTACGAACGCGACAATCGCGGCTTCGAACTACGCGAAGTCGGCGGCGGATGGCGATTCTATTCGCGCCCCATCTACGACCCGTTCGTATCGCGGTTCATCGTTGGCAACCACACGCAAAAACTTACGCAAGCCGCGCTAGAAACCCTGGCCGTAATCGCGTACCGCCAGCCCGTAACACGCCAAAAAGTAAGCGCAATCCGCGGCGTCAACGTCGATTCAGTCATCCGAAGCCTAACCGCCAGGGGACTCATCGAGGACGCCGGCGAAACACCCACCGGCGCGACACTATTTGCAACCACACCCGAATTCTTAGAGCGCATGGGACTGCGATCCCTGGACGAACTCAGCCCCCTCGCGCCATACCTGCCCGACCGCGAAGAACTTGAAGAAATCGCAGAAACCTGGGAGAACCAATGAAAAACGATCCGCACGTACCAAGTGGCACGAGGCTACAAAAAGTCATATCCCAAGCGGGGATTGCATCTCGCAGGCACGCGGAAGTACTCATCACGTCCGGACGCGTCAAAGTTGATGGCAAAGTCGTCCGCAAGCTCGGCACCCGCGTCGACACGAAAACGCAGGTCATTCACGTTGACGGCGAACGCCTGATGCTAGATGAAGACACGCTCACCATTGCGCTAAACAAGCCTCAGGGCGTCGTCTCCACTATGGAAGATCCAGAAGGGCGCCCCTGCCTGGCCGACTACGTGTCCGACTATCCCCAGCGCCTGTTCCACGTGGGACGCCTGGACACCGACACGGCCGGGCTTTTGCTACTCACGAACGACGGCGAACTAGCCCACCGCCTGATGCACCCGTCCTGGGAAATCCCCAAAACCTACGTGGCGACCGTACCCGGCGAAGTGCCGCGCGGCCTGCGAAAGAAAATGCTTCGCGGAATCGAACTTGAGGACGGGCCCGTTCAGATCCACGACTTCCAGATCAAGGATCACTACGGCGACCTAACGCTAGTTGAGATCACGCTTCACGAAGGCCGCAACCACATTGTTCGCCGCCTAATGGAGCAGGTCGGATTCCCCGTTGTAGAACTCGTTCGCACCAAGTTCGGCCCCGTCCACATCGGCCGCCTGCACCCGGGCGTAACCCGCAAGATT
Source organism: Actinomycetaceae bacterium (assembly GCA_030532405.1). Lineage (GTDB taxonomy): Bacteria > Actinomycetota > Actinomycetes > Actinomycetales > Actinomycetaceae > Gleimia. The sequence continues at coordinate 76,324 of JAUNLF010000001.1, forward strand.
GAGGGCGACGTCTTGACCGAGCTATACCGATCGGTAGGCCTGTAAACACCATGAGCAAAGTAGCAACTAACCCCGACGGCCGGCCCATCCAAACCACGGGGCCGGTACTGATAGTCGGATCGGGCCTGCTGGGAGCATCCGCAGCCCTCGCGCTACGCGCCGCCAACGTGCAGGTGTACCTGCAGGATGTCTCGCCAACGTCGCTCGCACTAGCGCGCGACCTGGGCGCAGGCGAAGTGTATGGCCCAGACTCGCCCGAGCCCTCCCTGGTGATTGTCGCCGTCCCGCCGGACGTAACCGCCGAGTGCGTCGTAGCCGCCCTCAAGGATCATCCAAATGCCGTCGTCACCGACGTTGCATCCGTTAAGTCGATCATTGTCGACGAAGTCCTAGAATCCGGGGTCGACGCGTCAAAGTACGTGCCCTCGCACCCCATGGCTGGCCGCGAGCGTAGCGGTGCCGCGGCCGCTGACCGCGACCTGTTTATTGGCCGCCCGTGGGTCGTTGTGAACCGGCCTGGTTTGGATGCTTCCGCGCAGGTCGCGGTTCGCAACTTGGCCGTGGACTTAGGGTCGACAGTTATCGAGTTAGACGCGGACGCGCACGACGCGGCCGTCGCCACGGTTTCGCACGTTCCCCAACTGGTGGCATCGCTACTTGCGGCTCGGCTTCGCGAAGCGTCAGAAGACGCGCTTGCCCTGGCCGGACAAGGCCTGCGCGACACCACTCGCATCGCGGCATCCGACCCAAGACTGTGGACGTCAATCGTGTCGGGAAACTGCGGCCCCGTAGTCGACGTTTTGCACGCGTTCCGCTCCGACCTCGACAATCTAATAGAAGGCCTAGAATCAGGAGCCCGCGACGGCTTCGGTGCAGACGGTTCCGTAGGCGCGATTAACGCGGCCGTTTCCGCCGGCAATGAGGGCGTGGCTCGCATACCCGGCAAACACGGCGGAGTGCCGCGGCGCTGGGCAATTATTGAAGTTCTGGTTCCGGATAAGCCCGGCGAGCTCGCCCGTTTGTTTAGCGAACTGGGAGCCATCGGGATCAACATTGAGGACCTTTCGATGGACCACTCGGCGCATCAGCGCGTTGGTGCGGCCCGCATTTCCGTTGACCCGACCAAGGCGCGCTTTGCTGAAACCGAGCTAGAAGCGCGCGGCTGGCGCATCGTCACCCAATAGACTTCCTACTGCGCAAGATTCCCTCAAGGAGGAACCGTGAAGACATACGCAAACTTGACCATCGAGCAGATGAAACAGCTCATCAGTGAGCTCGGCCTGTCGATCGCAATCGACGGCCCGTCCGGCTCGGGTAAGTCGACCGTGTCGCGCGAGATCGCGCGGATCCTCGACATCGGATACCTGGATACCGGCGCAATGTATCGCGCCCTCACGTGGTACTGCCTGGACGCGGGACTGCCTCTGGAGGACCACGACGCGGCGGCCGGCGCTGCCGATTCGTTCCCGCTGACCCTTACGACGTCACCGGATGATTTCCGCGTGCACGTGGGGGATGAGGACGTGACCGAAGCTATTCGCGAGTCGCGCATTTCCAACGAGGTTTCGAAGGTAGCTACCAATCTGGATGTGCGCGAATCCCTGGTGCGCCAGCAGCGCGAAATCATCTTGCGCGAGCGTCAAAACGGGCGCGGCATGGTTGCTGAGGGCCGCGATATCACCACGGTTGTCGCACCCGACGCGGACGTGCGCCTACTCCTCACAGCCTCGGAGGAAGCCCGCATGCGCCGGCGCTCCATTCAACTATTCGGGGACGACGCGGATGAAGAGACCATTGAGTCGACCCGCGGCGAAGTCGTTGGCCGCGACGCGAAAGACTCCACGGTCATCAACTTCACCGACGCCGCCGACGGGGTAGTGCTTATCGATTCCTCCGCGCAATCAGTGGAGCAAACCCTGGATGAAGTCCTGGAACTCATCGCGTCCGACCTTTCGGCCCGCGCGGAGATTCAAGACGAAAACGACAAGCGCGCCGAAGCCATGCGTCGCCAGCTCGACTCCTACGACCTCACGGACGAAGACCAAGAGTTCCTATCCGGCGAAGAATTTTACGAAGACGAGGACGAGTCGGCCGCTGGCAACCCAGTGCTCGCGATCATTGGCCGGCCGAACGTTGGAAAGTCAACGCTCGTGAACCGCGTGTTGCAGCAGCGCGCCGCGGTTGTACAAGATACTCCGGGCGTGACGCGCGACCGCGTTTCGTACCCGGCCAACTGGGCGGGCAAAGACTTCACCCTGGTCGACACCGGCGGTTGGGAAGTCGACGTGAAAGGCTTGGACCGCTCGGTTGCAGAGCAAGCTGAAATCGCAATCGAAATGTCCGACGCCGTCCTATTCGTAGTAGACGCAACCGTCGGCATCACCGACACGGATGAGCGGATCGTGAAGCTACTTCGCCGCTCCGGCAAACCCATCGTCTTGGCCGCCAATAAAGTGGACTCCGCCGCTCAAGAAGCCGACGCTTACGCACTTTGGAACCTCGGCCTGGGCGAACCCTACCCGATCTCCGCACTCCACGGCCGCGGAGCCGGCGACCTGCTGGACGCCGCCATCGCCGTCCTGCCCGAAGAATCCCAGGTAGCGCTTAAACTTCCCGAAGGCGGCCCCCGCCGCGTCGCCCTCATCGGCCGTCCAAACGTCGGAAAATCATCACTCTTAAACAAACTTGCCGGCCACGAACGCGTCGTCGTAGACGACACCGCGGGAACCACCCGCGACCCCGTAGACGAACTCGTCGAAATCGACGGACGCCAATGGTGGTTCGTAGACACCGCCGGCATCAGGCGCAAAATGCACCGCACCACCGGCGCGGACTACTACGCATCCATCCGCACCCAAGCGGCCCTCGAAAAAGCCGAAGTCGCCATGGTGCTACTGGACGCCGCAATGCCACTATCCGAGCAAGACGTGCGCATCATTCAGCAAGCAGTCGACGCCGGACGCGCCCTCGTAATCATCAACAACAAGTGGGACCTAGTAGACGAAGAACGCCGCGAAGAAATCCAGTTCGAATACGAACGCGACCTGCAACACGTCGCGTGGGCGCCGCGAATCAACCTGTCCGCAAGGACGGGATGGCACACCAACCGCATTGTGCGCGGACTCGATGAGGCGCTGGAAAGCTGGGAGACGCGCATCTCGACGGGCAAGCTGAACTCGTTCCTCGGCGAACTCGTTGCGGCCAACCCGCACCCCGTGCGCGGAGGTAAACAGCCGCGCATCCTATTCGCCACGCAAGTGTCGACGCGCCCGCCTCGCTTCGTCATCTTCACCACCGGCTTCCTGGACCCGGGCTACCGCCGCTTCATCGAACGTCGCCTGCGCGAAACGTTCAGCTTCCGCGGCACACCCATCCAAATCAGCATTCGCGTACGCGAAAAGAAGAAGCGCCGCTAACCTACACGCCTACGCGCCGGCCTGCGGCCTTCCCGATAGTGCGGGCAGACGCCCCGGGCCGGCGCGGCCTGTGAGGCCGGGCTCCGATGCGAGACTCGTTGCTCGCTACTCAGCAGGGGCGCCGGGATCGATCAGCTTGTCCTTCTTCGTCAGCTTCAACCGGCGCCAAGAGTGAGCCTCATTCTTCGTCTTACGAGGACGACGCCTACGCCAAGGCCGGGCAGCCGGCACAGACCAGCGGCGATTTGCAACGAACGCCTTCACGCCCTCCAACGCCAAAATTAGGATGGCAAGCCAAATACCAATGTAGGTAATCCACTCGGCACCCACGATCCGCTCGCCAAGAACCACGGCAACACCCGTGACCAAGATTGGCTCAACGTAAGACAGCAGGCCAAATACCGCGTACGGCAACAGTTTTGCAGCCATCACGTAAGTAACCAGGCCAACGATCGACAGCATTCCCACGACAAGTAGCATCAGGACCGCGGGAAGGCTCCTCGTCGCGGTTTGCAAGCCTCCGGACGACAGTGCAAAGTACGACGCCAAAGGCAGTGCCAAAGTCATCTCCCACGTCAGCGCCCCAACGCCATCAGTTTCAAAAATGCGGCGCACCACGAAATAAAATGGGTAACCAAACGCCACGTAAGCCGTTACCCAGCCGAGGCCGCCCGCCCTCACAACCTCAAAAACAACCGCGGCCGCAGCAACCGACGTTGCAACAACGGTAAGGGTACTAATCTTCTCCTTGAACAACACGCGGCCGATAACAACCATCACGATCGGCATCAAAAAATAGCCCATCGACAACGCCAACGTGTTACCGGTTTGCGGCGCCCATCCAAACAACCACATCTGCGACGCCAACATCGGAACCGTAAACAGGTACGCCAGAAGCTTCTTAGGCTTTTGGATAGCCCGCTTTAACTCACCGGAAAACCAAAACCACCTACCCGTCATGGCAAGCAGAATCAGGATTCCGGGAACTGTCAGAAGAATGCGCCAACCCCAGACTTGAACTCCGGACAGGGGAGCAGCCAGGGCCGCAAGAAACGAAAAAGCTGCAAAGGCCACCGAAGAAAGCAGTGACACCACAACGCCGCGACCGGTCATAGGCAACCTATCTAAACGTTAGAGAAGCCCCGACAGTAACAGTTACTATCGAGGCTAATTTTTCGTCGGGCTGGCGGGATTTGAACCCACGACCCCTTGACCCCCAGTCAAGTGCGCTACCAAGCTGCGCCACAGCCCGTGTGCTTTCGCAACAGGATCGATTCTAACTTACAGCGTTCGGCTTATGCCAATCGACAAGTGAGCGGGTGGTCACACCCGCAACGCTCGCGCGCTTTAGGTGAGCCCACCCGCTCGCCCTCAAAAATGAGGAATACACCGAACCAGACGATACGGCGTTAAATGGCCCTCAAAGAAAGATTGTCGGCCTTCTTCGCCTTTCCAGCCATGAACACAATGCCAACCGCAGCCAATACGACGCCAATGAGGTCGGTCAGCGTATTGGGTGACATCATCGTAATGCCGGCTGCGAAGAACAAGATTCGCACGAACCACGGCACTTCAACCATGAGGTGACCCTCAACCGCGACGGCGAGCATCAGCACACCAAAGATGGCGGTGAGGGTAACGCTAATCGCACCAGACCAAGTGGTGTCCTGCAACAGCAGCGCCGGGTTGAACACGAACATGAACGGAATGATGTAGCCGGCAAGCGCGAGGCGCATCGATTGGAAGCCGGTCTTCATCGGATCATCACCGGACAGGCCGGCCGCCGCGAACGAAGCGAGCGCCACCGGAGGCGTAATGTTTGCAAACAGTCCGAAGTAGAACACGAACATGTGAGCAACCAGCGGAGCAACACCGAGCTCGCCCAGCGCGGGCGCAGCCATCGTCGACGTGATGATGTACGTCGGAATCGAGGGCAGGCCCATACCCAAAATGATGGACGCAATCATGGTCAAAATCAGCGACAGCAGGAGGTTTCCACCACCGAACGCAACAATCGCGTGAGCAAGCTTCACACCGAAGCCCGTCAGCGTTACTACACCAACGATGATGCCAACCGAAGCGCAGGCAACCGCAACCGAAATCGCGGTCTTTGCACCCATCTCTAGCGACTCAATGATCTCCCTGGGGGACATGCGGGTAGCGGGACGCAACTCAGCAATAATCACGGTCAAAATGATCGTGAGTAACGCGGAGTACAAGATCGTACGCCCCGAGAAGAACAGCATGTAAATCAAGAACACCAGCGGAATCACCAGGTGACCGCGTTCCTTCATTACCTCTTTAACAAGGGGAAGGCTATCCTTCGAGATGCCCTTCAAACCGCGACGCGTCGCACGCAAGTGGACCTGCGCAATGATGCCCAGGTAGTACAAAAGTGCCGGAATGATCGCGGCAATAGCGATCTGCGTGTACGGAATACCCAGGGTCTCCGCCATGATGAACGCGGACGCACCCATAATCGGAGGCAAAATCTGACCGCCAACGGATGCGGTAGCCTCAACAGCCCCCGCGAAGCGAGGCTTGTAACCAACCTTCTTCATCAGCGGAATCGTGAACGCACCAGTAGTAACAACGTTTGCCACTGCCGCACCGTTAATCGAACCCAAGAATCCGGAAGCCAGCACCGCTACCTTCGCCGGGCCACCGCGCGTTTGCCCCGCGACAGCCAGCGCAAAATCGTTAAAGAACTGGCCCATACCGGACTTTTGCAGTACCGCGCCAAACAGCACAAACAAGAAAATGTAGGAAGCTGAAACACCAATCGCCGTGCCGTAAACGCCCTCGGTAGTCAAATAAAGGAAGTTAACGACATGCTCAAAGTCGTACCCGCGGTGGCGGAAAATGCCCGGCATACTGCGGCCGAACAATCCGTAAAGGATGAAAATAATCGCCAGTGCCGGAAGCGCCCAGCCGGTAAGGCGACGCGCCGCCTCGATCACCAGCAGGATCAAAATCGAACCGAACACAATATCCATCGTGGTCGGGTTACCGGCGCGATAAACGATCTCGGTGTAGTTCAAAACCACGTACACGGCCGTCGCAATCGACAAGCCAATCAAAATCAAATCGTAAAAAGGAACCTTCGACCGCGTGCCCTTCTTAAAAGGCGGATAGAGGGCGAAAGCGAGCGTCAAGATCGCCGCAACGTGAATCGCGCGGTGCTGCAAAATCGGGGGAGTACCAAAGTACGACGTCCACATGTGGTACAGCGAAAGCGCAATCGCGACGATACTGATTGTGAACGCGGCGGGACGCCAACTGATCTCGCGAGTGCGCGACTCGCGGTCGTACTGCTCTAGGATCTCCTTTTGCGACTGGGTTGAAGGGGTAGTCATCGTTACTCCTTTACCTTCAATAAAACGAATGCCCTATGTTCGATTGAATCGGTGTCTATAAAGTGGTCGCCAACGCGTAGCGTGTGCTGAGTGTCGTGGGAGTGAACCCACCGCAAGTCATCAAAACGCTTGTTAATGCCGCGCGTGTAGATCACGCCATTTTCGATCGTGGTTTCGCCGCCGGGGTCGGCGTCAACACCGGCCCCGTAGGACTTGATCGCAACCTCGGTAAGTATCAGGTGGTCACCTTCAACAACGTAGGTTTCTTGCCACGGCTCATGCTCAATGGAGTGGATCCACCGAAGCGTAATCTCTAAACCGTCGGTGGCGTCCGTTTCGTAATAGACCCGGCCCGTCTCTTGGTTTTCAACCACGAGCGTCGGGCCTCGTTTGCCGATTAGTGACATCGTGATTGTGGCCGCGACTGCAAGAACAGTAGCGGCCACAACGACGACGAGAGTCTTTCGGTTACCTATTACAGTGCGCCTTGTTCTTCGAAGTAGCGCTTAGCACCGGGGTGAAGCTCAACCGCGAGGCCGTCCTCAACGGAGTCCAACGTGATGTTGGTGGCCGCGTTGTGAGCCTGGTGGACCTTGTCAAGGTTTTCGAACATCGCCTTGGTCAGCGCGTACACTTCGTCATCCGACAGTGACGGCGAAACCAGTAGCTGGTTCATGATCGAAGCGGTAGAAACGTCCTCTTCTTCGTCGTAAGTGCCGCCGGGGATTACGTCCTCATTAAAGAACGGGTATAGCTCGATGAGCTTCTTCATGCCTTCACCCTCGATCGGAACGATCTTCACATCGTGGGACGTTACGAGGTCGAGTACCGAGGCGTTCGGCAGGCCCGACGTTACGAACGCGGCGTCAACCTGACCGTTCTTCATCTGATCGATGGCGTCGGAGTACGACAGGTAATCTTCCGTGATGTCGTCGTACGTCATGCCGTGCGCTTCGAAGATCATGCGGGCATTCAGTTCAACACCGGAGTTCTGGTCTCCCACGCCAATGCGCTTGCCCTTCATGTCCTCAACGGAGTTAATACCGGAGTCCGCGGTGGTGACGATCTGTACAAAGTTCGGGTAGAGCGCGGTCAGAGCCTTCAGGTCCTTCAGCTCATCCTTACCTTCGAACGGACCCGTGCCTTCAACGGCCTGGCGGGTGGCATCGCCCATCGCGAATGCGAGTTCCGCGCGGTCAGAGGTAATCAGTTCAATGTTCTCAACAGATGCGCCGGTAGCCTGCGGTGACGCGTCCGCGCCGAGCTCATCGGCGAAGATCTGCGCCATCGTCGCAGAGATTTGGTAGTAGGGGCCGGACGTGCCGCCAGCCGCAATGGTTACAAAGTCTACGGTGCCTTCGCCGCCGGTGCCGCCCTCGGCGTCTCCGCCTTCGCCACCGCCGGAGCATGCCGCGAGGGTTAGTGCAGCCGCCGCAGTCATAGCCAGCATCATTTGCTTGCGCATAGTTTTGTCCTCTCAGGTCGCCAGATTTCAGTAGGGGTCCTTTTCCCCCTAGTCGGCCTGTTTTAAGCACGCCAACGTGCGTGAGGTCTCATTCAACAGGTGGTGAAAAGGTAGCAACCAGGTGCTTAAGCGTCAACAGGAAAATCGAAATATGAATAAATTGCTCACTGTGACGCGCGTTAAGTGGCTTGAATCACGCACTTTGTGCAACGTTTGTGATCAAAGTGTTACAGAACTGATTGTGAAAAACTGCGCAAAAGTGGGGAACCGCGGGTGCGGTAGCGTAGGTTATTCCACGTGACATTACGGCTAATAGGCACGAGTTGCCCATTGAGCAGGAGATGCCATGACTGACTTCATTTCGCTTTTCGTAATCGTTTCGGTTGCACTAATAGCACCGTTCATTTCGCACCTAGTACCCAAGAGTTACCTACCCGAAGTTGTCGTCCTCGTAGCGGGCGGCATGATCATCGGCCCGAACGTCCTCGGTCTAATCGAAATAACAGACGCAATCACTTTGCTTTCAGAACTTGGTGTCGCGTTCCTATTTTTGCTGGCCGGATACGAGATCGAAATCAAAGAGATCAAGGGCAGGAAGGGCGCGGTCGCGCTGGGCGCGTGGCTGCTGACCATAACGCTCGCGTTCTTGGTTGTGGCATTCACCAGCCTTTCACCCTGGTCTTACGAAGGATCCGCATTCGCGATCGCCCTGTCCGCAACCGCGCTAGGTACGCTGATGCCGATCTTGAAAGAGCGCGGGCTCATGAATACGCGCGTTGGAAAAGCCGTACTTGCCCACGGAACTATGGGCGAAGTTGGCCCCATCATCGCGATGGCGGTCCTGCTGTCCGTTCGATCCACACTCGAAACGATCCTGCTACTACTAGCCTTCTTTGGCGTATCCATCGCAATGGCGCTGGTTCCCGGCCCCGTTCGCAGGTTCGGTAGCCGAACCGTGGAACTGTTGCACTGGAAGGCCGAAACCACAGCCCAAACCACGATGCGACTGACCGTCGTCGTATTGGTCGGACTCGTCACTTTGGCATCCGTATTCAACCTGGACGTAGTCCTCGGCGCATTTGCCGCGGGATTCATCATTCGCCGAGCCGTCCCCGAAGGCCGCGAAGAGCTAGAAAAGAAGCTCGAGGGCATCAGTTACGGATTCTTTATCCCGCTGTTCTTCGTGGTATCCGGCGCAGGTATCGACCCGATGGCGGTCTCGCAGGCGCCCTGGCTACTGGTCGGAGTGCTTCTGCTACTGCTGGCCGTACGCGCAACGTCAGTGTGGATTTCCACGTTCTTCTCGCCCCAAAACGCCGAGTACACTCGCCGCGAGCGCGCGACCATCGCGTTCTACGCGACCACGTCACTTCCAATCATCGTGGCGGTCACCCACGTTGCGATAAGTGTGGGCGCAATGAGTCAAGACACCGCGTCGGTGCTGATAGCGGCCGGTGCAATGTCGGTGCTACTCATGCCCCTGCTTGCCGCAATTTCGGGAGCCGCTGCCGAATCCGCACCCGTTGACTTCGCAATCGTTCAGCTTCGCCGCCGACACCGCGCATCGCGGCCCAGCCCGCAGGGCAAATCGCGCGCCAAAAAAGTTCGCAAAGTTGGGCGCACGCGTGACGATGAAGACCCGCAGTCGCGGGGGAACCGCAAGAAACCAAGCGTGAACACGTCCTCGCTGACGCACACGACGAGCACGCAAAAAGTCAAGAAGGCTTCCAGGGGCGGTGGCGAGGTGGGACAGTCCCGCCGGCTTCGCTAGACTCGGGGCTATGCAGACCCTGACAAAGAAGGACGCGCAGGCACGCGATGCCAGCGTAACTCTAAACGAAATCGACGTATTTCTAGACCTGTCCAACGCGAAAACAGACGCGGATACGTTCCAATCCAAATCCGTAATGCGCCTGCGGACCGACCGGTCAGAAGTTTTCGTCGACCTCATTGCCGATGCCGTAGAAAAGGTTGAAGTGAACGGCGAGCCGGCTCGTTTTGAAGCCAGCGAAACACGCGTCACGATCTTCGACCTGCCCACAAACGCTGACATTGAGCTAAGCGTTGAAGCGGCGTGCAAATACTCAACCACCGGCGAGGGACTGCACCGCTACACCGACCCCGAAGACGGCGAAACCTACCTTTACACCCAGTACGAACCCACCGACGCGCGCCGCGTTTACGCGTGTTTCGACCAGCCCGGCATGAAGGCGCGCTGGCAGTTCCAAATCACCGCGCCCGCCGACTGGACCGTCCTATCGAACCAGTCGCATTCCTCCCGCATTTTAATCAACAGGGATGAGGGCGTAGCCCGCTGGACCTTTGAACGCACAATGCCGCTGTCTTCCTACATCACGGCCGTGGTTGCCGGGCCCTACGCGCACGTAGACGGAGGCGTTTGGAGCGGGGGAGCATCCGACGGAAAACAGGTAGACGTGCCGCTTGGAATCTACTGCAGGCGCGCACTACAGCCCTACCTGGACGCCGAAGACATCCTAAAGGTCACGCGCGCGGGCCTGGACTTTTACCACTCCCACTACGGGTTCACGTACCCGTGGGGCAAGTACGACCAAATCTTTGTACCCGAATACAACCTGGGCGCAATGGAAAACCCAGGTTGCGTCACGTTTAACGAAAAGATGATCTCGCGCGACACGCCCACCAAGGCGGCACGCCAATCGCGCGCCAACGTGATCTTCCACGAAATGTGCCACATGTGGTTCGGCGACCTCGTCACCCCGAAGTGGTGGGACGACCTGTGGCTGAAAGAATCCTTCGCCGACAACCAAGGCTCGTTCGGCCTCGCGGAAAACACCGAGTTCACCGACGAGTGGGCAACCTTTGCATCCGGCCGCAAGGAATGGGCGTACAAGCAAGACCAGCTCCCGACCTCGCACCCGATCGCAGCGGAAATCGAAGACGTCGAAGCCGCGAAGAACAACTTTGATGGCATTACCTACGCGAAGGGCGCGGCAGTTTTGAAACAGCTCGTCGCCTACGTTGGTGCCGACTCCTTCTTTGCCGGCGCGCGCCGCTACTTCCAAGACCACGCGTTCGGCGCCACCAAGATGGCAGACTTCCTGCGCGCCCTCGAAGAATCCTCTGACCGCGACGACCTGGACGCCTGGCAAAAAGCGTGGCTACACACCGTCGGCCCGTCCAAACTTCACGCGAAGCGACACGGCGACCACGCCGACATCATCCAAGAATCCATCGACCCCACCACGGGTGAAACCCAGCTTCGCCCTCATAGAATCAATATCGGCTTCTATAAAACACAAGACGACAAACTTGTCCGAGTCGCGAAACAAGAAATCACACTATCTGGGCAACGCCGCAAAGTTGATTACCCCAAGGGCGAAGACGACTTCGACCTCATTTTGCCCAACGAGGACGACCTAACCTACGCGATCGTTGTTTTAGACGAGGACGAACTGAAAGTCGCACTAAAACTCGTCGGCACTATCGCGGAAGCAACCTCGCGCGCAGTCGTGTGGTCCGCCCTGTGGGCCGCGGTCCGGGACGCACGCGTAAACCCGCGCGACTACGTCAAAGCCGTTACAACCCACGTCGTGGGGGAGGGCGACGACGCCGTCGCATCGGACCTGATCGCAAACGCGCTGCACGCGATCACCTACTTCATGCCCACCAACGTGCGGCGAACCGCGGCGGCAACCTTTGCAAACCTAGCGATCGACGCCATCGGCAAGTCCACAAGCAAAGACAGGAAACGACAGTGGGCACAGGCGGCCGTGCGCGGCCTGATACTAGCCGGATCGCCAAACGACGACCAAGTCGCATACCTGCAAGACCTCGCCGCAGAACACTCCCACCTGCTAGAAGTAGGACCAAGCCTCGCGTGGCAAGCACGCGTCGCACTGTCCGCCATCGGCAAACTCGAGGACTCCAAGATCGAGGAATACCTACAAGTCGACCGGTCCGGCGAAGCCGAAGTATTCGCCCTGCGAGCACGCGCCGCCCGCCCCGATCGACTCAGCCGCCACCGGTACTGGGATAGCGTCCTCGAAACCGAAATGGCAAACGACAAAATGACCGCCATATTGAACGGACTATCCGACGGGGCACTCGCAAACGACGTACTCGGATTCGCCGGAGACTTCTTCGACCTCGTACTGCCATTTTGGAATGATCACACGATCGGAATGGGCACTCGATTTGTACGGGGCGCGTACCCTGGAGTAATAGATGCCACGCGCGGACCCGACGCGGAAGCACTGCGGTTCATGGCATCGCACTGGCTATCTCAATACGACGAAGCTCCAGACGCCTTGCGCAGGCTCATGCTTGAAGAACAAGACGAACTGGAACGCAGGCTTAGGATCCAAACGAAGTGGCTGACCGTTTAAGGCCTAAACAGGAAACAAACGAGCAACCGCGGGCAACACGCGCTAAGAAGCGTGACCCCGCGGCCTCAATGTCGCTGTTGCAGGCACTGCTGTACGACCCGTTAAACTACGGTTTTTCAGCCGTGGAAAAGCCCGGGGACGGGCCGCGCAAACCCGGAGACGTCATCATCACCATCGTGGTGGCAGCCGTACTGGCATTCGGAGCGACAGTCGCGGCGGAACATCTCATCGCGCGCGAAACCCAACACGAGCAGACGCTTAGCAACCTGCGCGACCAGATTTCCCGCCAGCAAGAAGTGGTCCGCAGCCTGCAGGTCGACAACGACGAGCTTTCCGCATCGATCGCCCTACTGGCCTCCAGTGAACGCAGGCAACTACCCGAAGGATCAGCCGCCGCCAGCCTTTCAGAACGCGACTACATTCACGGCCCCGGCATCAGCGCAACAATGACCGAACAGTCCGTTAACGACCCGCAGGCCCGCGTGCTAGACACCGACCTGCGCGTAGTCGTAAACGCGCTGTGGAGCGGGGGAGCCGAAGGCATCGAGATCAACGGCCAACGCCTCGGCCCCACCACGGCGATCCGAACCGCCGGCGGAACCGTTTTAATCAACTTCGCGCCAGTCGCCCCGCCCTACGAAATCCGCGCAATCGGCAGCCCCGAAAAACTAGAGCGCACCCTAAAGACGGGCACCGTTGGCGACTACCTGTCGACCCTTTACTCAAAGTACGGCATCGGCATGGCTGTAAAGCCGCAAGAGGACGTGCTCCTCGAGCCCGCAAACATTCGTAACGCAACCATCGCAACAACCTTGGACCAGGAGCAATCATGATCGCGATCATCGGACTCGTAATAGGTGTCGTGCTAGGAATCGTGCTTGAACCGACAATTCCTTACGCCTTCCAGCCGTACCTGCCGATCGCAGTTGTCGCCGCGATCGACGCCCTTTTCGGTGCGGCGCGGGCGTGGCTTGAAGGCTCGTTCTCCGACAAGGTCTTCATCATGTCGTTCTTCTGGAACGTCGTCGTCGCAGCGCTACTCGTGCTGCTTGGCGCGCAACTGGGCGTGGGTGCAGCCATGACCACGGCAATCGTCGTCGTCCTCGGTATCCGAATCTTCTCCAACGCTGCCGCGATCCGCCGCAGCATCTTCGGAGCCTGACATGACAGAGCCCAAACCTGCAAACCAAAGGCGCCTTCGCGACATCCTCACGGTGCGTTTCCGGCCGATCCACCTGGTAATCGCGCTGATGATGTTAGCGCTTGGGTTCGCCCTCGTATCGCAAATAAAAATCCAAAGTTCAGATCCTCTCGATGGCGTTCAAGAGGACGAGCTGGTGCTACTTTTGGACCAGCTAACGCAAGCTGAAGAGCAGATGCGAGACGAGCGCTCCGTCCTGTCAGACCAGTTGGAAAAACTGCAGTCGGAACAGTCGCAAGAACAAGCCGCGCGCGAATCAGCGCTGCGAGAATTGCGGCAGGCCCAAATCTTAGGTGGAACTGTTCCCGTTGAGGGCCCCGGCCTCATCATGACGGTGACCGAAGGTGGCACACCCATTTCGGAAGGCAAGTTCGTAACCGTCCTTGGTGAACTTCGAAACGCGGGCGCCGAGGCCATCGAGCTGAACGGCAACAGGGTCGTGGCGTCCTCGTATATCACGCGTGACGAAAGTGGGATGAAAGTCTCAGGCAACCCAATCTCATCGCCCTACGTGTGGAAAATAATCGGTGACGCCGACACTATTCAACCCGCGCTCGAGATTGCGAAAGGCGCGACCTCACAGCTGCGCGCAAGCGAGGCAACCATCGACATTACAAGGGCCGATTTAGTTACGATTGACTCGGTTGCGCCAACGCAAAATTACACGTGGGCCGAGCCAGTCGAGTAACATTTCAAAATCTGGATAAGTTGGTCGTTTAGACCTAAGCTTGAAGGTTAGATAGCAAAATTTTGAACGTAGGAAAAGGAGCTGGCGATGTCCAATCAAAACGCGCCTGACCCGAATGAAACAGCCGTATTCGGCTCGTTTGGGGCGCCTAGCGAACCAGAGGAATCGTTTGTCAACCAGCCCCTGTCCGCCCGTGACCAAAGCGCCGTTGACGCGCTACCCGCCGGGTCGGCTCTGCTGATTGTCCAGCGCGGCCCGAACTCCGGTGCCCGTTTCCTACTGGATGCCGAAGTCACCACCGCGGGACGCAGCCCGAAGGCCGATATTTTCCTTGACGACGTCACCGTTTCGCGTCGTCACTGCGAATTTCGTGCGTCGGAGGGCGGCTTTGTTGTCCGCGACTCCGGCTCGCTGAACGGCACGTACGTGAACCGCGAACGCACTGAAAGTGCCCGCCTAAACGCCGGTGATGAAGTTCAAATTGGTAAGTACCGCCTGACCTACCATCCTTCACCGCGTAATTCATGAACGCGCGCAAACTACGCGCGGAACAGACACCACAGACAAGCTGGCCCAGGGATGTGTCCCATGAGCCGCGCATGACTATCGGGCAGGTAACGGAACAGGTGAAAACCGAGTTTCCGGCTATTACGGTATCCAAAATCCGCTTCTTGGAAACCGAGGGTTTGCTTTCCCCGTATCGCAGCACGACGGGCTACCGAAAGTATTCGACCGCGGATGTGGAGCGCCTGCGCTATATTTTGACCGAGCAACGCGACTCGTACCGGCCGCTTCGCGTGATTCGCGACCAGCTTCGCGCCCTCGATGCCGGCCATGAAGTTGAACGCGTCCCGACTGCGCGCGTCGTTTCGGATAAGGGGCAGACGCGCCTGCCCAGCACCGATCATATTTCGGTGCGGCAACTGTGCGACCTGACCGGCACGTCCAAGGATGACGTCGAAGAGTTCACCAAGCTCGGCCTCCTTTCACCCGATTTGGGCGGATATTTTCCGACCCGTTCGATTCGGATTGTCCAGCATATTTTGACGCTTCGTTCCGAAGGCATCGACCCTAGGAACTTGCGCGGCGTTCGTCAGGCCGCGGAGCGTCACGCGGACATCATCGACCATTCCGTATCGTCAATTCGTGCACGAGGGCGATCTGGGGACGTCGAACGGGCGAGGGCTCGCAGCCAGGAATTAGCTGAAGTGACGGGTGAGCTACACCGCGAATTTTTGCGGCTATCAATTGATAGGCTGGCAGAAGGCTAAAGCTTAGATAACAAAATAGTCTCAAGTTAAGGTTGAAGGTGAGGCACGCCGGAGCGATCATTGACGACGCATTCCATCCGGCATAGCGTGTTTACCAGTTCAACCCAGCAACACGGATCATTCGAGGAGTACACAGGTGGCACAAGAACTGCAAGACGCCGAACAGTCCCGGCAGGGAATGTTGTTTGGCGATCTCCTCGCTGACATTGGCCCCGACACCGGCTACCGCGGACGCGTAGCATGTCAGGCGGCCGGTATCACGTACCGCCAGCTCGATTACTGGGCGCGCACCGGTTTGGTGGAGCCCTCGATTCGCGGAGCGCACGGCTCCGGCAGTCAGCGCCTGTACTCTTTCCGCGACATTCTGGTGCTAAAGGTAGTTAAGCGCCTGCTGGACACGGGCGTGTCACTGCAGCAGATCCGCACCGCGGTGTCACACCTTAAGGACAGGGGAGTAGAAGACCTGTCCACAATCACACTTATGAGCGACGGCGCATCAGTTTACGAGTGCCGCTCACGCGACGAGATGATCGACCTCATCGAAGGTGGTCAAGGCGTATTTGGCATCGCTGTTGGTCGCGTGTGGCGCGAGATTGAAGGGTCGTTGGCGGAGCTTCCCAGTGAAGAGGCCGAGCCGATGCCACCCATGGTTGACGAGCTTGCGGAGCGTCGCCGCCAGCGTCGAAGCGCTTCCTAACCTTCAACTAAAGGTTTAAACAAAAGGCCTTCCCAGGATTTCCCGGGAAGGCCTTAACTGTTGGTTACGCTACGCCGCGTGACGCAGGCGAATCTGCTGCAGATCCATCTGCCTTGCCTTTGACGCTGCGATCAGTGTGAATCCAAACGCCACCAGGCCCCAAATCAGAAGCGGGATAGCGCTTCCAAAGAAGCTGGTCAGATTACCGCCAACAACGGTGTACATCAGACCTTCAGTCACGTAAGAAAGCGGGAGGAATCCGCTTAGCGACTGGAATGCTCCCGGTGCGGTTTGGATGGGGATAATCCCGTCTAGCGAAACCACTTGGACCACCAGGAACAGCAGGGCGAGTACGCGTCCAATGCGCGCACCAGCAACCGCGAGCAACGCCTGGTTGATCGCCGCAAAGGATAGCGCGGCTAGGATCATCAAAGTGGTTGTCGTGATTAGGTTGTTCGGACGCACTCCAAGCGCGGTTGCCACGATTCCCACACCGATCGCCTGAGCCAGGCCGATCAGGGCCGCCCACTTGTAGGAGTTCCACGCAATTGACGCGGGTTTTGCGCTACTTGCTAGTTCCCGTTTACGAAGACCTGGCATCGCCAGGTACGTGCCGAAAGCTCCGAGCCACAAGACGATACCCGCGGCCCACGGGAACGTGGAATTAGCCCTGGACTTGGCCTCGTTCATCGCCGCGGACTGTGACAGCACAGGTAGCGCACCCATTTCCACGATGCGGGTGCGTTCGGCATCCGTATAGCTAGGTACCTGGTCCGCACCCGACTTCAACTCGGTTGCAAACCTGGTCGTACCATTAATCAGTTCTTGAACGCCGGCGTACAACTGGTCTATACCGCCCGAAAGTTCGTAAGCCCCTCCGGACAGTTCACCGGCCCCGGCCGCAAGCTGGTTTGTACCCGAGGACAGTTCGTCGACACCGTCAACTAGCTGCGCGATTCCAGGCATCGCCTGGTTGATTCCATCAGCCAGCTGGCGAGCTCCGCTTACCAGGCCGGGCTGGCCCGCAGTCCCATCCAGACCCGCCTGCATTAGCGCGGCACCGTCCGATAGTTGTTGCAGGCCCTGCGCTAGTCCAATATTTCCAGGCGTTCCGTTCACCCCGTCGGCGAGTTGCTGTGCACCGTCGCTCAGCTGAGCTACGCCCTCACGCAATGTTTCAAGTTCGCCACTAATACCTTCAAACCCGCCGGCTTCCTCGAGCATCGCAATCATACTCTCAACTTCAGCTTGGAAAGCCAGAACGCGGTCAACAAAATCGTTGATACCCAGGTCTGCGATGAGCTGATTCAACTCATCGAGCGCGACCTGCACCTGCGGATCCGAATCGGGAATCTGCGCCACTGCGGCCTCAAGGTCAACTACCGCCTGGGCTAGGCCGGCACAAAACTCGGGCGTTTCATCGGCCGGACACTGCGCCACCGAATCTTGCAGGCGGGGGAGTACGCCCACGTACTGGTCATTTCCGTACAGGAGCGCCTTCACCGATGCGAGCAACGCCTCCGACGTGGCCAGCGTTTCACGAATCCGCTCAACCTCCGCAGTCAGCTGCGCAGAACTTGGAATTTCATCCAAGAGGTCGTCCGGCACCTGGGCTTCGATCTCGGCAAGCGGAACCAACACGCGTTGGAGGCCGTCAACCAGCTGGTTAATACCGTCCTCAAGTTGAGCCGTGCCGTCAGCTAGCTGCGCTGTTCCTTCGGCAAGCCCACCCGGGCCGTTCACGCCCTCATTCATTTGATCGATACCCTGCTTCAGACCCTGCTGACTTTCGGTCCCAACGAAGCCGTCGCGGAACTGCTCGAGCCCGCCGGCCAGGGAATCTGCGCCCGAGCCCATCTGGCCAAGGCCCCCGTAAAGTTGTTTCACGCCGGAGTTGAGCTCTCCCGTGCCCGCCGCCAGCTGGTAGAGTCCGTCGGCAAGCTGCCCCGAACCGTCCGCAAGCTGGCTGGCACCATCGTTCAGCAGTCCGACGCCATCACCCATTTCTTTGGCACCGTCGTCCAGTTGCTGCGCGCCGTCAGCAGCCTGCCCCAGCTGGTCTTTCATGTCGTTGAAGCCCAGGAAGATACCGTCAAGCATTTGCTCGGTGAGCATGGTTCCCATCGCGTTTGCCGCGGCCGTCGCGATCTGCGTCGAGATCACGCCCATGAGCTCCGAGGACGCGTCATTAGACGTAACCGTGATCAAAGCCGGTGTGGCGTCGACGGTGCCCATGGATGCGACATTCTTGGAAAACTCCTTCGGAATCGTCAAGATCGCTTCAAAATCACCATTATTCAGGCCTTCACGCGCAGTTTCCTCGGTAACCAACGTCCAGTCGAGGTTGATATCAAACGGCTCCTCGGGATACATCAACCCGCCAACCAGTTCGCGACCGAGCGGCACCGTTTGCTCTTTGCCGTCAATCACCATGGTCGTGCCCTCGTCGTTATTCACGATCGCCGCGGGCACGTTGTCAAAGTTTTGCGTGCGCTCCACCATCGACCACAGTGTCAATGCGGTTGCCAACACGGGAAGAAGCAGGACTGCAACTATTGCGCGCCAGTCACGTAGCGTCATTTTCATTTTGCGCTCACCTTTTCTTCCACTCGCGTCGGCACTTCGTAAGTTTTCTCGCCTTCAAATAAATCGTGGTTATCAGGCCCAAGTACGAGGGCGCCGCCGGCCTGCACATTTTCCATAATCTTGATCTTCTCGTCGTCGCGCAGCCGTCGGTTCACTAAGAAAAGCATCGGCTTGTCGGTGCTTTCGATCCTGGTGAATCGATCATCCAGGTAGGCGGTTCGGCGGATAACCCGGGCGGACTCATCCAGCGCCGATATATCGAATACAAAGACGGATCCTGCCTGGGGGCGAATGCGAGCACCCAGCGCGCCCAGCATGGCTTCCGCGGATGCAGGCTCGCCCTCCAACCGGATTACATCGCGAGGGCGAACTGCCAGGTCGGCTTCAAACACGAGGTCTCCGGAGCTGTCGCCAATGGTGACGTCGTTCGCACGGGCGACAACCTCGCCGTATTTGCGCTGCCAGTCCAGGTGCTTGAAGTGCAGGTCCATGCCGGCGCCTTCAACGTCGAACACGGGCAGGATGCGGTCCAACCACTTCGGGATGTACCACGCGCGTTCACCAAGGATCTGCATGACGGCGGGCACCAGCGTCATGCGCACCAAGAATGCGTCAACGCCGACGCCGACCAGCAGGCCGAACGCGATCGGCTGCACATAGAACGACCCGTCGGGAATGAAACCGGAGAACACCGACATCATGATCAGCGCGGCCGCAACTACGACGGGGGCGGATGCTTGGAAGCCAGTGCGTATGGACTCGCGGGCGCGGCCCGTGTGAACGTAGTCCTCCGCCATACGCGACACGAGGAACAGTTCGTAGTCCATCGCCAGGCCGAACAGCACACCCATCAAAATGATCGGCATAAACGAAATGACGGGGCCGACCTGACCGATCATTAGTAAGTCGTTTGCAAACCCGTTGATGAACACGAGCGTCGTCATACCAAACGCGGCACCCACCGAGAACAGGTAGCCAAGCGTCGCTTTGATTGGAATCCAAATCGAGCGGAACACGATGAGCAGTAGCACGAGCGACAAGCCCACAACCACAATGCCAAACGGCAAGAGGGCGGTGAACAACCGCTGAGACACGTCGATCGCAACGGCCGCCGATCCGGTTACCTTGATGTCGTTGATGTCGTATTCGGCCTCCCACTGGGGAGCCATGCCGCGCAACGTGTGAACCAGGTTTTCAGTCTCAATGGACTCCGGGCTATCTTCGGGCAGTACAACCACGACCCCGAGGTCCGCACTGCGGTTAGGCGTTGCGATCTGCACGCTATCAACGCCGTCTAATGCTTCAACTTCCGCCTTAAGATCGGCCATGAGGCCGAGCGGATCCTGCGACGTTACGATGTCACCGATGATCACCAGCGGCCCGTTTGCGCCCTCACCAAACTGCTCTGCAACCAGGTCGTAGGTTTGGCGCGCCATCGTGTCTTCGTCCTCAACACCGTTATCTGGCAGCGCAATGCGAAGATTCACAGCCGGAACGGTCATGAGGGCGACCAGCGCCGTGACCACCAGTATCGTCAGCCACGGGTGGTTGGTAACCGTGCGCGCCCACCAAGCAGATGCCTTGTGCGAGCTCTCTTTTTTCTGTTCTACTAGCTCCTGGGCGGCCTCGGCCTGCTCCTTGCGGTCTTTACCTTCGCGGCGCTTGCGTTTCTTGGGGCGCAGTCGCTCGCCCATGAGCGCCAAAATTGCGGGCAGTCCCGTCACCGCCATGATCGCGGCGATAGCGACCGCGAGGGCCGCGGACATACCCATGATCGTGAGGAACGGGATGTTTGCGACAAATAGTGCCATGAGGGCGATCACGACCGTTGTGCCGGCAAACAAAACAGCAGCGCCGGAAGTCGCAATGGCGCGGGGGATAGACTCTTCGACCGTGTAACCTTCCGCGAGTTGGTCGCGGTGGCGCGACACGATGAACAGCGCGTAGTCGATGCCAACCGCGAGGCCAAGCATGATTGCAAGCGTTGGGGTAGTGGTCGAAATCGGGATAAACGCGGCCACCACGAGTACGAGTGCCATCGCGATTCCAACCCCCAAAAGGGCGGAGATGATGGGAATACTTGCGGTTCGGATAGACCGGAATGCAACTGCAAGCACTATCAGAGCGAGCACGACGCCAACGGCTTCCAGCGGGGACAGCGGGACTTCCGTAAGCGACATGATCTGGCCACCAACGTGGACCGATAGGCCGTATTGTTCAGCTTGTTTAGAGACTTCGACAAGCTGGTCGATCGAGTCTTGGTTTAGCGAGTCTAGCGAGAAGCTGAACTGCACCTGCGACATCGCGTACTGCTCGTTATCAGAGATAACGGGGTCCATAAATGAGTCATCGAACGGGTTTCCAACCGTCGTCGCGTAGGGGATTGACTCGGCTTCCTTTAAGATCTGGGTGATCTCGGATTCGTAATCCCAGATACTCTCACCCTCGGGCGCTCCGAATACGACCTGGCCGGCGGCGCCGGACATTTCCGGAAAACGCTCGGCCATAACATCAAGGCCGTCCTGGCCTTCGGTGCCCGGAATCGTGAAGTCGTTAGTGAGCTGTCCGCCCAGCGCAAACATCGCAACAACGGTTGCGACCAAAACAGCAATCCAGGCGGCAAGTACCTTCTTCGCGTTGCGTACTGTCGCCGTTGCCAATCTAAATAGAACTGATGACACTTATGTCCCCGTTAATGTACGATACATTTTTGTATTCAATACTATTATGAATCCAGCGGGACGCAACAGCGAAAAGGTAGCAATGGAACCAAAAAGCGCGAAAAGAAAGCGCAGTCACACGCGCACGAAACTCGTGTCGGCTGCAGCGCAGGTGTTTGCCGCCAAAGGCGTTGCCGGTGCCACCGTTGACGACCTTGTGCAGGCCGCCGGATTCACCAGGGGAGCGTTCTACTCCAACTTTTCAAACAAAGAAGAAGTCTTTGCCGCGGCTCTCAGCGAGTTCACCGAAGACCTGGTCGACGCCATGCAGTTGGGCATCGACGAGCGCGGTCCATCAAACTCCCCAAACGACGCTATCCGTGCAATATTGTCTTCAATCCGGCCGCTAGGACGCGTGTGGGTGCTTTTGGAGGCCGAGGGCGTGCGTCAGGCGCTAATTAACGAGGACGTGCGACGCGTTTACCTGGAATCGCGCGATTATCTTCAGCGCGCACTCTTAGATGCCATGACCCAAAGCGGTTACGCCGTCACTGAAAAACTGGCGCAATACCCCCAGCCACTGCTTCGAACACTAGCGGAACTACTGCTAAACGCTTATTCCGAATCGATTATCCGCGAACTGCTAGAAGGTACGGATTCCACGGGCCGCCTAGTCGAGCTCCTCATACAGGTCCTGGGTATCAACGACGAAACCGCCTAACGCCGAGGCAAAGCAGGTGGTGCCACCACGACCGCCAGGGGAGTGGCGCCGGTGCGCCGGTGCGGAGAATGTTGACGCAACACCGTAACCGGTTTGCAGGTGGAAATAATCGATGCCCCTCGAGTGGAGGGGCATCGATTCTAAGAGGCGTCAGGTGGCTAGGCCTGCTTGCGTTCGCGGCGCGTGTCCAGGCGAAGCAAGAGGGAGGCGTACAGGCCGCCCGAAATGTTGTGCCACACCGAGAAGACAGCTGCGGGTAGCGCGGCCTCCGGAGTCAGGTGAAGCGCGGCCAGGCCGGCTGCGAGCCCGGAGTTTTGCATTCCGACCTCAACGGACGTGGTGCGCGCAGCGGCACTGTCTGAACCCGTGAAGTGAGCGACTGCGTAACCCAGTGCGTAGCCGAGCCCGTTGTGGAGGATGACAACCAGCAGGATGATCGCACCGGCCTCGACGATCTTATCCGCAGAGCCGGACACGACCGCCATAACAACGTAGGCGATGCCAAGCACGGAGATCCAGGGGAGTGCGGGCAGCACCTTTTCCACAATCTTTCCAGCAAGCGTGCGTACCAGCAGGCCGCCAACAACCGGAATGATCACGATCTTGACGATCGACATGGCCATCGCGGATGCGGATACGTCCATCCAGGAACCCGCCAGCCACAAAGTTAAAAGGGGAGTAAAGATCGGGGCAAGCAGTGTGGAGATCGTTGTCATCGTCACCGACAGCGCAACGTCGCCCTTGGCAAGATATGAAATCACGTTGGAGGACGTGCCGCCGGGTGCGGATCCCACCAGCACAACGCCGGCTGCCAGCGCCGGGGGCAGATTGAACGCCCACGCTAGCGCAACGCCTAGCAGCGGCATAATGACGAACTGTGCTACAACGCCAATAAGGATGGGCAGAGGGCGCTTAGCAACCATCTTGAAGTCAGGTGCGGTGAGGGTCAGGCCCATACCGAACATGATGATTCCAAGCGCCGGGGTTACGTAGCCCGCGAAGGGCTGAACCGACTGGGGCATCAGGAACGCGATTAGGAACGCCGCGATAATGATGAGCGGGAAGATCGTGACCGCAATTTTTGCGGAGCGATCTTCAGCGGCGGTCGTCGTAGTCCTGTTTACCGTCGCGCTTTGGGTAGCGCGTTTAGTGTTGATGGCTTTCATGAGGGAAGCTTAAAAAGCTTACAGACCGTCTCGTAAAATCGTCCGGTGCTTGAGATGAGGCGGGGGAATAAAGTTGGAGACTTACGTGTTCTAACCCTTATATGAATCTGACATAATGTACATTATCGGCACAGTATCGAAAAGTATGCGAGGGCGGACAGCTTCCGGTAACAACCACTTTTGCCCGCAAACACGCGCACTTGCATTGCAGGCGGCGCTACGCGGTGAGCGTTGCCAACCAAACGCGCGCAGGCGCCCTCGTACAATAAATCACGATTCGAAAAGAACACTACGCGCAAAACGCTGGTGAACTTTCCAACGCTTATTAAAACCACTGATGGAAGGATTTGATTATGGCTGATCGCGCTCTACGCGGTATGCAGATTGGTGCAAAGTCTTTAGAGACCGAGGACGGCATTGTATTTGCCGAGCGCGTCCAAAGGCGCTTCCAGTGCGCTAACGGACACGTGTTCACGGTGGCAATGTCAGTGGACTCCGAACCGCCGGCAACGTGGGAATGCAAATGCGGTGCGCAGGCCGAGTTCCTAGGCCATGCGGAACCCGAAGAAACCAAGCCGCCCAAGCCGCAGCGTACCCACTGGGACATGTTGCTAGAGCGCCGCTCGGAGGAAGAACTCGAAGTCTTGCTACAGGAACAACTCGAAGTTCTTCGCCGCGGCGAGCTTCGTGACGGCGTAGCCTACAGGCGGTAAATTAGGCTGGTCCAGTCATCAATTAGAAAGAACGCGCATGACGGCCGAAACCTCTTCGAACGCAGAAAAAACTCCGCGCGAACGTCGAGCATACTCGATCGCCCCCAAAGCCATTGCCCCGCTTCCTTTGCGCGTGCGAGCATGGCTAGTTCACATATTTACGATGACTGGCATGGCCTTCGCGGCGCTTGCCACACTAGCCCTCATCGAGGGCGCCATTACGCGCATGTGGATGTGGCTAGGCGCCGCGCTTATCGTTGACAGCATCGACGGGTTCTTCGCCCGGCGCTACCGCGTCAAAGAAGTTTTGCCGTGGTTTGACGGCGGAATCCTAGACATCACGATCGACTACATAACGTGGACGTTCATCCCGGCAATGTTCATGTACACGAACCTGGACATGGGCCCAAAGCCACTGGCCGGGATCCTGATGGTCCTGGTGCTAACCACGTCGATGCTTTGCTACGCCAACGAAAACTGGAAGTCTGTTGACTACTACTTCTACGGCTTCCCCGCCGCGTGGAACATTGTTGCCGTCATCCTGTACGTCCTACAACCCGGTAAATACGTCAATATCATCACGGTCGCCGTCTTTATTGTCCTAACAATTGTGCCGTTCTACTGGACGCACCCGTTCCGCGTTAAGCGATTCATGGCACTGAACCTTACCGCCACAGTCGTGTGGATCACCGCAACCGCGTGGCTAGTACTCATCTTCCCCGCCCAGCCGGCCTGGCTCATGGTTGCGTTCGCGGCCTCCGGCGCCTGGTTCCTGATTACCGGCCTAGTTCGAACCATTACCGGGCCCGACCGCCCGAGCCGCCGCACCGCGTAGCCCCTTCGCAATCGCGCGGTCACGCAGGTAGTTCACGCCCTCGTACAATATTGCGCCAACTATCATGCACCCAACGACCAAGTTGACCCACCACGAGTAGCCGCGCCCGTGCGACCAAAAATAAATGTAGGGCGCAATAAACGTAATAATCGTGACCGACAATCCCGTTAGGCGCAGCCACATTCGCCGGCCCGTGAAGAAGGCGACCAGGCCCCACGTGTACGGGATGGCCGTTACGATATCCATGCCCCAAAGGAATGCGACGCTACCGTGGAAGCCTTTAACAAATGCGACCGGTAGGGCGCGCAGGGACGAGTAGACGAACACCACCACGTAGGCCCACACTTTCGGACTAAAGAACGCGCGGTACGCCAATGATGACGGGATGATTTTGGCGTCCAGTTCGGTTAGGGCGCGGTAGTTTCGCAGGCTGATACGCGACGAATCCACGCCCAGGAAGGCGCGCGAGATGAACGCTTTTTGATGCTCACTCCCCTTTGCCCACGTGCGTAGCCACGCGGACGGGTTAACGCCGACGATCACGTGCGGTTTCGACCCGTCTATCGAGCTGGAGTGCCCCGCGTAGTCGGCCTGTCGTCCCTTAAAGATGCTGAGGTCACGCGGCAGGAATGACTCGCTGAGGGGTTGTAGGACCCACTCCCCTGTCTCCAACCCGACGTTGCACGCCGTGTTTTTTCCAAAAAATTGTTGGAGGGCGGCCACGCTTTGCGCTGGGACCAACGCGATTGCCAGGTGCTGGCGCGTAGTGATGAAGCGGCGCAAATCTGACCCCAGAGCGTCAATCGTCGCCTGCGACAGCGTACCCAGGCTTATGTTGCTTGCGCTTTCAACGGCAAAACGGATGATCTCCATGCTGACCGACACGGTGCGCGAACTAAGGTTACCCAGCCTGTCGATGCCCGAGACCCGCTTCACCAAATCCGGATCAACACAAACTTCAGACAGCACCGGATACGCCAGGATCGAGTGACGCGTAAGCAGGTCGGTATTTGCGTTTGCGTGAGCGAGCGCGTGCGGCATCGGGCGATCCTAGAAGTGAGGCAATATCTACCTTGAAATGATATCGCCGCGCCTAGCCACGGTTCGAGCCGCCCCGGCGAGGAACAGCAAACCAGCGCCGAAAATCACGCCGTATCGCAAGTATTCACCGTACTTTGCCGAGAACGTCAGCGACGATCGCAGCGGAATGTCCTCCACGCGCCAAGCGGACTCATACAGCCCGGTCACCGACCGCATACTGCCGTTCGGCCGAACGATCGCGGACACGCCGTTAGTCGACACCTGCATAGAGCTACGCGAAAGCGACATCGCCCTCAAACGCACCATTTGTAGCTGCTGCGTTGCCTCCGCAGTGTAGCCAAACGACGAATTATTCGTCGGAACCATCAAGAACTTGCCGCCCAGGCGCGTAGCTTCAGCGAACACGTCCTCGTACGCGGCTTCAAAACAGATTCCAATGCCGGCAGTGAGATTTCCATCCTGGAGGGCGAGGCTCATAATGCCGGGCTGGGTGCCCGGGAGCATGTCGACGCTAACCTTGGCGGTCTCTTTGGACAGGATGGACAGGTACTCGCGAAACGGTATGTACTCGCCAAACGGGACGGGAAGCTGCTTCGTGTAAACATCGCCGACGGAGCCGTCCGGGTACCAGACGATCGACTCGTTGTAGCGCGCACCGTCCTCGTAGCGAATCACGCCAACCACAAGCGGAACTCCCGCCTGCTTTGCCACGCCCGTTAGGATTCGGGCGGCTTTTGGATCTGTGCGCGGATCGCGATCAAGAGAGTTTTCACCCCACACAATGAGGTCGGCTTCCATCCCCTGGTCGAGCGCTTCCAAGGTCGTGGCCGCGTGGTTTCCGGTGACCTTCAAATACTGCGCAAAGGTCTCGTTTGCGGGAAGTTCGATGTTGCCCTGAATGATTCCGACGCGGAGCGTGCCGTTCTCGGCGTTGGCGGGAAGCTCCAGCGCCATCGGAGCCAGCACAATACCGCCCGCGATGATCGCGGCGATTGGGCGGCGAATCCAACCGGTTGCGTGCGCGGGAACCAAGCTGAACACGCGGCGAATCAACACACTGATGGTAACGACGGCGAAACCGATCGTCACTTCAGACCCCCACGGGGCCAGCGTGCGAAGCGGTGAATCCACCTGCGTGTAAGCCACGTACGCCCACGGGAACCCGGAGAACGGAACCCGCCCTCGCAACTGTTCCACGCCCACCCACAGCAGGGCGATAGCCATCGCGTAAAGCAGAGA
The DNA here is from genome assembly GCA_030532405.1 of Actinomycetaceae bacterium. GTDB lineage: Bacteria > Actinomycetota > Actinomycetes > Actinomycetales > Actinomycetaceae > Gleimia. Next base: position 103,746 of record JAUNLF010000001.1, read on the forward strand.
CGACCTGCGGACCGCGTCAATCTGGCGTACCAACGCCACCGCGGCTCCAAACAGGGCAAAGAAAACTGCCTGCGCCATCGCGAGAGCAAACCACGGCAAGTACGAGCCCACCGAAACGGTAGCCCACCAAATGTGCGCCAAGAAAAAGCCGAGCCCAAACAACAGGCCGTACCAGGCGGCGCGCCCCGCCCTCGATCTGTCTAACACCGAGACAAACAGTGTGATCGCGGGGAATATTAAGAACCACACGTCTTGATCCGGGAACGACGCCCACATTAACCCGCCGGCCAGCACGAGCTCGCTGTAGTCCATCCACCGGCGCCGCTGCGGCAATACGATCGATGCTTTAGCCACTAGGACGCCTCCGCGAGTGCAACCACCGAACGGCGGATCGCGTCTTGCGCCATGCGCGCCGTCTTGTTGAGCGGTGCGGGCGCCGCCGACGCAACCTGGCCGAGCGCATCAATCACCTGCCGGCACCAACGCACCCAGTCGCCGGCCTCCAAGTCCGAAGCCTGCACCGCGGTCGCCAGCGAATCGCCAAGTACCCACCAGTAAATTGCGGATAAAATCCCGTATTCAAGCGGCTCCGTTGAGGGAGCGTGGGCATCGTTTTCAGCCCTGTTTATATCCTTGAGGACGAGTTCGGTGTCGCGCAGGGCCCGCGCTAACTCACCGTTCTCGCCCCCCGGAATCTCGGTGTCCGGGTCGTGGTCCTTCCGGGGCTCGAACACGCACGTTGAGACAATCGCCGCCAGTTGCGCCGCATTCAAGTCGTTCCAAATGCCAGCGCGGATCGAGAGCGCAATCACCAGGTCTTTTTCACCGTAAATGCCGCGTAGCACCTCGCCGGCCTCGGTAATTTCACCGCCGTGTAGTGCTCCAACGTTTTCAAGTACCTGCGCGATCTTGTCGAAGCGGACCGCGACCGAGGACGTTTGCGCATCCACCTGGTCGGTCAGGCGCAAGTAGTCGCGGCGCGCGTTTAGCCACGGGCGGGCCGCGCGGGCGTGCTCATCGCGGTCGGGACACTTGTGAACCGGGTGGTTCCTAACCTCGTTTTCTAGCCTGTCGAGCTGAGACTGAATATGCCTTGGAATCCGTAGCTTCTTGCGCTTAGGCGCGCCCAGTCGGCCCGAGCGTCGCATATTTCGAAGGTCGGACGATATCGCGGCCTTAAAACGTCCCGGCCTGCGCAGGTGGTTCTTCTTAATCCGCATGTTTCCAACGATTGACACGCCCTGCGGCATGGAGTCAGCCGTTACCTGTTCGATACGTCCATCCGCACCAATCGCCTGCACGGACGGGCCCCGACGCCCCTGCCGCGGTCCCCTGGTCACCACCGCGTCGGTCGGCCTCTTGCCACCCGCAAGTGAAATCACGTCACCTACGTTCAGCTTCAAGATGTCCCTCTCGACCTCGTGAACGCGGGCAATATTGCGCTGTTTCGCGGTCTCCTTTTGCAGGCGGGTCAAGTCGTCGCGGGCGACGAAGTACTCTTTGGCGTCGCCGAACTCGCAGTTGAAGTAGCCGTCAAGTTCCTTCATCCGCTCCTTGGCTTGGCGGGCGTCGCGGGCCAAGCCCACGACTTTGCGGTCGGCTTGGAACTGCGCAAAAGATTCTTCCATGACTTCGCGCGCTTGGGTGAGCGTACCGGTCGCCGCGAGGTTTGCAACCATGTTGTAAGTAGGACGGAAAGCCGACACCAGCGGGTAGGTGCGCTTGGAAGCGAGCGCCGCGACCTCTTCGGGCTCAATATCGTAGCCGTGAACAACCACGGCGTGGCCTTCCACGTCAATGCCGCGGCGACCCGCGCGGCCCGTCAGCTGGGTGTACTCCCCCGGCGAAAGCGACACGTGCGTGACGCCGTTGAACTTGCGCAGTGAATCCAGCACCACCGTGCGCGCGGGCATGTTGATACCAAGCGCGAGGGTCTCTGTTGCAAATACAACCTTGATGAGTCCCGCGGCAAACAGGGTCTCGATGGTCTCTTTCAACACGGGCAGGAGCCCGGCGTGGTGGGCCGCCACCCCTGCTTCGAGCGCGGCGGACCATTTCGCGATGCCGAGCACCGACATGTCCTCGGCGGAAAGTGTTGAAACGGCCTCGTCCACAACGGCCGCGATCTGCTGCTGTTCTTCCCGAGTGGTCAAAGTGACGCCCGCGCCGACAACTGCGTCTACGGCGTCGTCGCACGCGGCTCGCGAAAAGATGAAGAAAATTGCGGGCAGCAAGTGAGCGCGATCCAACGATATGACGACCTCGGGTTTAGACACGCGCCGGGCACGCGTCCGGCTTCCGCGGATGCGCCGCCCTCCTGCGAGCCCCCTATCGGAGTCATATTTTGACCGTGACTCGATTCCGCGCCAATCGGAGATTGCGGAATATAGCTGGGGATTTATTTTGCCTTGGAGGACGTGCCTGCCGTCGCGGTCGGGCGTGTATAAATCGTAGAGGTGCCGGCCAACCATCATGTGCTGGTACAGGGGTACGGGCCGGGTTTCGGATACGACAATGGAGCATCCCCCGCGCACCTGGTCGATCCAGTCGCCGAACTCTTCCGCGTTTGAGACAGTCGCGGAAAGCGCAACCAGCTGCACGTGCGACGGCATGTGGATGATGACTTCTTCCCACACGGGCCCGCGGAAACGGTCGGCCAGGTAGTGGACTTCGTCCAGTACGATTGCGCCCAGGTCCGACAAGTCTTTGCCGGAGTAGATCATGTTGCGCGCAACCTCGGTCGTCATGACAACGACGGGCGCGTCACCGTTTATTGACGTATCGCCGGTTAGTAGTCCAACGTTTTCGTCACCAAACTGGTCTCGCAGTTCCCGATACTTTTGATTCGAAAGCGCTTTGATCGGAGTCGTGTAGAACGCTCTCGTCTGCCTGGTGAGTGCCATGTGCAGCGCGAACTCGCCGACAATAGTCTTACCCGCACCCGTTGGGGCGGCAACCAAAACGTTCTCGCCCTCCTCAACTTTTTCAAGTGCGGAAAGTTGAAAATCGTCGAAATTAAAGTCATATCCGAGGGCGAACTGGGCGCGCTCAGTTTTTTCAAAACGATTGCGCTCCATTGCTAAGCGGTAGCGTTCTGCGGCACTTAATTGCTCGGGTTCATCGGATTGCTGGGTTCTTCGCCGTTTGCGGGAAGTCACGATTCAGCCTCTTTATCTTTAGCGTCTAGACGAGCCAAGGCGGCGTCCAGTTCGGCCTCTTCTTTGGCTTTCTTACGGTCGTAGCGGCGGTCGTGCAGGAATGAAATCCCCACTGCAAGCAGGTATAGCGCGATCATGGCGAGCGCTTGGAACGTCATGTTCCACGGGTCGGGCAACGGGTTCGCGACCGCGGCGAACACGAATGCGGATACGACGGCCCACCGCCAGCCCTTAAGCATCGTGCTTGCGCGCAGAATATTCAGCTGGTTAAGCCCGACCATTGCAAGTGGTATCAGGAAGGAAACGCCAAACACTAAAACCAGTCGCATGTAGAAACTAAAGTACATGCCTGACTTCATCAGCATTACAGCGGAATCTGGCGCGAAGGATGTAAGAATTTCCACCGCGTGAGGCATGATCCAAACACCGACCGCCGCGCCCGCACTAAACAGGACGGCACCCGCGACCGTGAAGATAATCGCGTACGCTTTTTCGCGCCGCTTCAGCGCGGGAGCAACGAACGCCCACACCTGGTACACCCACCACGGGGTCGTCAAAATGAACCCGGCAAACATTGACAGCCGCAGTTTCAAGTCGAAAGCTGCCGACACTGTTTCAAAGTTGAGTTCTGCAACTTGGCCGCGCTCACGCAAATCAATGAGCGGCTGGGCCATGTAGTTGAAGATGTAAGGGTATAGGAACCAGCCGACAATCGTGCCGACTAGGATTCCAAGAAGGATGAAAATAAGTCGGCGTCGAGCTTCCTTTAAATGATCAACGAGGGGCATACGCCCCTCGGGATCACGCTTCGTTAGCTTCGCCATTTGGAATCGTTAAGACCGTCCCTCCGGCGGTTGCGTTCCATTTTGTGACTGGCCCGCATCGGGTTGAGGAGCGTTTTGCGGCTGGCTCACCTGATCGGTTCCGGCCTGATCAATCTGCGGATTCTTAGGCTGATCGTCCTCGGTCAGCTCCCGCATCTCCTTTTTCATGACCTTTGCAGACTGCCCGATGTTCTTTGCGATTTCAGGCAACTTCGAAGCTCCGAAAACCAAAATGAGTACAATCAACAGCACGATTAAGTGCCACGGTCGTAATGCGCCGCCCATTGGTGCCTCCTAATCTTTTACCTGGCATCCATCCTACGTTACGTATGCCAGATCGCGCGCACCGCATCCCTGTTCTCCACCGCCTGTCGGGCGCGTTCACGGGCTCCTAAAAGCGCAGTTTTGTCGCTACTTTCCACGATTCCAGAGCCCAGCAAAAGTAGCTGATTTTCCATCCACCTTGAGTCCAACACGTTGTAGATTGCAGTGGTTCGCGAACCGTACTCTTTAACGGATGCGCGGCCCTCTACCGCCCACTTGGAGGTCGGGTCTATGATCACGCGAACCTCTTCTCCCCTACCTTCCGGCTCAGCCGCGGGTATGTCAATATCAACCACCCCTTCGACCTCGACGTTACTCATCCGATCAAGGCGAAAGTTCCTGGAACTATCAGCATCCAGGTCGTGGCCCTCCACAATCCAATGTCCCCCAACTTGGCTCAGGTCTACCGGTTTGAAGTTGCGTGAAGACATATCACCCGAACCGCTAACATAGTCGAATCGGAGCGAGGCACCCTGACTGATTGCCCTCATAACCTGTTCGCGCAACGCAGCCACGTCCTCGTGATCAAAAATGACGAACTTGGATAAGTCGATCGTCAGATTGCGCGCACTGCGCAACTTAAACGCGGCGTTCGTTGCAGTTTCCTTTAAATCCTCCGGTAGGAGCTCTGACAGGAAACTCAGCCCCAGTATGAATGCGATAGTTTCGTCATCTGACAGATCGATGCGGTCGCCAATACTCTGATAATCAACGATGTACACGCGGTCGTACGCGTAAAAGTCGTCCCAGTTGAACTGGACCATTTGATCCGGGCTACCCATGCCGAAACTGGCTCCACCGAAAGTTTCTATAGTCTCCCGCACGGCCTGCTCGTCAACCATGAAATGTTTGGCAATCTCGGCGACGTCCGCCCCTTTTCGTTCAAGTACCCACGCGATTATCGCGAACCGCGTGGAGTCACTTAGGGTCTTAGCCACGGTGATCCTCCTTCGCCAAAGCGTCGATACGGTCGTCAATGAAACCTCGCAGGTCGGCGGGCTCCAAAACGACGACATTCTCGATCTGGCTCAAAATACGGTCGATCCATTCGCTAAAAGATGCGTCGGCACCTTCAATCAAATCCCAACCGGCGGGAAGCTCCCCACTTCGATTCTCGAGCACGTGGCCGTGCTGTCGGATGAGCTGCGCGGTATTCGACTTGACGGCAAGTAGTGGCTTGATCTGGTCAAGCCCGGTGAAAGCACCCTGCGGCGTAGGATGCGTGAAACTATCTTCAAGCATCTTTAGCGGTGACTTGCCACTGATTCGCGAAATTCGAAAAACACGATCGTCCTTACGCGCGCGGTCAAAACCTCGCACATAGAGGTTGCCGCTTTCCAAGAATAAGTACCACGGTTCCACTGTTCGCTTTTCTGCTTTCGCAGAATCTGTTTTTACATACGAAAAAACGATTGGTTTGGCCGCCGAGATTGCTCGAGAAATAGTAGCTATCGCCTTAGCTCCTGACAGCTGAGAACTGGCCGGATGTATCGAGGATTCACCGTCCGCACTGCCAAAAATAGCGAGGATACGCGCGTGAAAGTCAGACTCGTCGGTATCTGACCAAAGATTCGCAGCCGCTTCGGCGAGCACGCGTTCTTGCGGCGTCAAAGTGGCGGACAGTTTCTTGGCATGCTTGGTTATGACGTAGCAGTCCTCACCCATGTGGTTCAGTTTTACTTCTATATTGAACCCCAATGCAGACAGGTCGTTTTTGTCTCGCGTGAAACGCTTCTCGATCGACTCACTTGTACCGTCTTGGTAACCGCGAACTGTGGCAAGAATCTTCTCTTTCGTCAGTCCCCTCTCCGTGTCGGAAAGGGCAAGTACCAGACTCATGAGCCTTTGCGCGCGGGGGATGTTTTCGCTCATAGTGTCAGCCTAGCGGGGTATGCTTCACGTGTGTTGCAAAGAAACGCTCGAGTCTTAGCGATCCGCCGCGAATGGGGTCGCGCCCAGGAAGTGACCCTGGAAGTCACGGCCGCCCCGGCGGGGGCCTCCTCGTTTTTGCCGCCGATGAGTGTGCGCGGGCTCGTCCTCGTCGACCTTGTTGGAAAAGTGCATGAGGGCGATGAGGTTCGCATTGATTGCTCCGCGCTCGATAAGCGGCTTGGTACGGGCGGTTACGCAACTGTTTTAGCCACCGCGCATTTGCCCGCCGACGATATCGTGGCCGACGGGCATATCGTGAAGGCGCGGTATATGCCCCACCAGCACATTGTGCAAAGCGTGGAAGAGCCCGATTCTCCTCACCACGAGGTCATGGCGAACGCGCGCGGCTTGGACGGCGTGCCCGTCATTGTGGCGGACCTGCATTCGGCTGTTCCCGCAATCGTCGCCGGCATTCGAAGCGTGCGTGAAGATGCGCGAATCGTGTACGTGTGGGACGACACCGCCGCGCTGCCGCTCGCCTTTTCAATGGCTGTTTCAAAAATGAAAGAGGGCGGGGAGGTCGCGGCGACCATAACGTCTGGGCAAAGCTTTGGCGGTGATATTGAGGCCGCCTCGATGCCATCAGCCCTGCTGGCCGCCCGCCACGTTGCCCACGCCGACTACATCGTGGTTGCGCAAGGCCCGGGGAACTTGGGCACTGCAACCAGGTGGGGATTCTCCGGCACGGCTGTCGCCCAAACCCTGCACGTGGCTCACGCTCTGGGGGGCACTCCCCTGCCGGTCGTGCGCGCATCGCAAGCTGATCAGCGTCCCGAACACCGGGGTATCTCGCACCACTCGCTGTCCGTATTGAACGAGCTAGCCCTAATACCACTCGACATCGCGGTACCCTCTGCCGTCCCCGGACTTCCCGAGGACGTGGCTGCCGCGCTAGAGCTAGGCATCAGCCAACTGGCAAGCCGCCACCGCATTCACAGCGTTGACGCCACCGAATGCCTGGACGCCCTACAGCACACCGGCGTTGCCTTGCGAACCATGGGGCGCGGAGTATCCGAGGACGCCCTCGCATTCGCGGCTGCCTCCGCCGTCGGAATCTACGCGGCCAAACTGGCCGCGCGACTCCTATAGGCGAAAACTTACAGGCGTGAGGCCGTCAGCTGGGTGACCAGAATGCCGCGGGCACCCTCGTCGTGCAGGCGGTCCATCACCTGGTTAATTTCCTTCTTCGGAACCATTGCGCGCACCGCCATCCAAGACGGGTCCGCAAGCGGCGAAATCGTCGGTGAATCAAAACCGGGCGTGATCGACACGGCGGCATTTAGGTCGCGCTCGTGAACGTTATAGTCAACCAGCACGTACGAGTGCGCGCGCATCACACCGTCCAGGCGGCGCTTCAAAACCTTAATCTGAGGGTCATCCTGCACGTCCTCACGCGCGATCAGGATGGCTTCGGATTCGAGCAGGACCGGTCCGAAAACCTCCAGCCCGGCGGCGCGCAGCGTTGAACCAGTTTCGACGACGTCAGCAATCACGTCGGCAACGCCAAGTTGAATCGAAGACTCCACGGCGCCATCAAGGTGGACGACCTTCGCGTCAATATTTTCCTTCTCCAGGAAATTTCGTACCAGGAGGTCGTACGAGGTTGCGACTCGCTTGCCCTCAATCTGCGAAAGCTCCGACATCTGCCCCGCGGGCGCCGCGAAACGGAACTTAGAACGGGCAAAACCCAGCTGTTGAATCTCGACTGCGGGAGCCCCCGAATCCAGGAGCAGATCGCGACCTGTAATACCGGCATGAATCGTGCCCTGCCCCACGTAGACCGCGATATCGCGCGGGCGTAGCAAGAACAACTCCACGTCGTTAGCCGTGTCGATCAGCACGAGTTCACGCCCTCGACGACGAGCCTTATAACCCGCTTCAAGGAGCATGTTTACGGCAGATTCGTGCAGGGATCCCTTGTTCGGAACAGCGATTCTTAGCATTATTACAGCTTCCTGTAGATGTCTTCTAGGGTGAGGCCCTTCTTAATCATCATCACCTGCGTGTGGTAAAGCAGCTGCGAGATTTCCAAAGCCGCATCGTCTAAAGTTTCGTATTCGCACGCCATCCAAACTTCGGAGGCTTCCTCAACGATTTTCTTACCGATCGCGTGAACGCCGGCATCTAGTTCTTTGACGGTACCCGATCCTTCGGGGCGCGACTGAGCTTTTTCGGACAGTTCTTCAAAGAGTTCTTCAAAAGTCTTCACGCCCCGATTGTAACGAAAGGCGGCCGCCACCTGTCGGCAGCGACCACCTTTGGGACACTATTTGACGTACTCGTTCGTCACAGCTTCGTCAACGTTGACCGTGGCGGCCATGAGTCCTTCCACGGTTTGCAAGAACTCGTTCATCGCATTCCACGTGTCCAGGTCTTGCACCATGGTGACCTTGCCGTCTTCAGCAAAGAGGTCGTTCGTGGCTACAAGCGTTGCACGCGCGGCGTCGATTGTTTCGGGCGTGGTGAGGTTCGGATCGTAGTTCTGGGTGATTTCTACCGCGTGGTCGGGGTCGTCAACACTGGTTTGCTTGCCGTCTTGCAGGCCCGCGAGGACGGCCTTAACGGCGTCCGGGTTTTCGTTTGCAAACTGGGAGGTCGTGACGATGTTCGCGCCAACCAGGGGCGTGTTTCCATCCGGTACTAGTGGAATTTCGCGCACAGCCACGTCTGCCAAGTCGAACTGGACGGAGTCGTTGTTCGTGAATCCAACGACCGCATCCACCTGGTCGGTTTGGAGGGCGGACAGCTGGGTGAAGCCAATCGGCGTGACCTCAATGTCGTCGCGCGTCATGTCGGCCTCGGACAGCGCGGCAAGCAGGCCGTACCAGTTGGAACCGAACTCGCCGGGCAGGCCAACGCTCTTGCCGGCCAGATCCTGAACTGTCTCGATTCCCGAATCTTCCTTGACGATAATCACGACCGGATACTTCGCGTAGTACTGCCCTACCGAAATGAGGTCCATGCCCTGGCTGCGAGCCTGAAACATCTCGTCGCCCGTTGCGATCACCATGTCTTCCTGGCCGGCCAGCAGCGAGGTGAATAGCCCCTCATCCGCGCCGTGGTGTCGAATCTCGACATCCACACCTTGCTCGGCGAAGTTTCCGTCGTCCTTTGCCACGTACGCCGGGGCAAACTGGACGTTTGGAATGTAGGTGAGGCCGAGCGTGACCGACATTGATGCTGCCGGTTCCGCATCGGTTTGGGTTTCCTCTCCGGCCTTTGGAGAGGAGGGCGTGCATCCTGCGGCTAGCAGTGCACCTGCGGCAACGAGGGCTGTTAGGCCCCAGCGTTTGGAGAACATCTTCGTGTCCTTTCGTGACTATCGACGAGCGGAGTTCACCAGTCGAGATTTGCGTTCCACGGTGTAGATAAGCATGTACACCGTCATCGCCATCACGCACAGCAAAGTGATCGTCACGAACATTCCTGTCGTGTCGACGCTGTTTCGTTGGATTGTGAGGACGGTGCCGAGCCCGGCGCCTCCCATCACCATCTCGCCAACCACCGCACCGGTTACGGATAGTGTGAAACCGTTGCGGACGCCCGCGAGGATGGAGGGCAGTGCCAGGGGTGCTTCCATGTAGAACAAGAGGGATAAACCAGAGGCTCCGTCAAGGCGCGCTGCATCTAGAACGTCTTCGTCTAGGTGGCGCAATCCCGTTGTTGAAGTCACGAGGATGGGGAAGAAAACCATTAGCGTACAAAGCGCGACGATTGCGCTTGTTCCGTAGCCGATCCACAGGACGAGTAGGGGCGCTACCGCGATTGCTGGGATCGCTTGCGTGGCGCCTAGGAACGGTTCAACTGCGGCGGCGAAAATCCGTGACTTGTAGATTAAGTACGACAGCGGCAATGCGATTAGGGCGCCGAAGAGGCATCCCAGTAAGGCTTCTTGCGCGGTCGTCCATAAACTTGCCCACAGGGCTTCGTTGGAAAGTTCGATACCGAATCTGGATGCGTAATCAGTTGGGCTTGGCAATACCCAGGCTTCCACACCGGACCACGTGGTGGTGATCCACCAGCCGGCTACCAGGAAGAGGGCGAGGACCAAGGGAGCACCAATGGCTATTACAGCCGGTGTTTGCTTCTTGTACACCTGCCGAACTGACACGTTGTTCCTTCGTTAAACCACTACTCGTCCGGGAACACGGCAGGCACGCACCCATGCATCATGGACGCGTTAGCTCCTCCCATCCGGACTTTAACCGTCGGTACTGGAATCTCACCAGATCAACCGCTTTCGCGGGTCGCGGACTTTAACCGCCGGCTCGGAATTACACCGACCCCGGAGCACGCCCTCAATAATACACGCAAAACCACACGGTCGCGTTACAAGTAGGACACAGCGCCGTGTGGTTTTACAGGAAAATATGCGTGCTGGAGGGCGGGCTTAGCTAGTGCGCGTGCATGGTTTGCGCCGCGATACGGCGAAGTTCTTCGACTTCGGCGTAGGCGTCCTCGGCCTTGAATACGGCGGACCCGGCTACGAACACGTCGGCACCTGCTTCCGCTGCCAGCGTAATTGTCTTGCGGTTTACGCCGCCGTCAACCTGGATCGCAATGTCGAGGTCGCGGCTTTGGGCGGCTTCGCGCACTCGGCGGATCTTCGGCATTTGTGACTCAAGGAATGATTGACCGCCGAAGCCGGGCTCTACGGTCATCACGAGGATCATGTCGAAGGATTCCAGCAGATCAACGTAATTGTGGATGTCCGTGTCGGGGCGCAATCCCAGGCCGACCTTTGCGCCCTGGCTTCGAATTTCGCGCGCAAGACGAAGGGGCGCGGACGCTGCTTCGGCGTGGAAGGTCACGGAAGCGGCACCGGCTTCGGCGTATCCGGGCGCCCAGCGGTCGGGGTCTTCGATCATCAGGTGGCAGTCGACCGGCAAAATGTTTCGCTGCACGACGGCCTCAACGACGGGAAGTCCCCACGTCAGGTTTGGCACGAAGTGGTTGTCCATAATGTCCACGTGCGCGAAGTCAGCGTTTCGAATCTTGTCTAGTTCGCCCGCGAGGTTCGAAATGTCGCAGTTCAGGATCGAAGGGCTAATCGTCGGTTCCATGATTCCTCCAGGTTTTACGCTTACTTCACTTTACGCACGAGCGCTAGGAACATTGCGTCCGTTTGGTGCACGTGCGGCCACAGTTGGATGACGTCTCCCCCACCCATTTTTACCGGCGTTAGTTCGATCGGACTCATTGACACCTGATCCACGGCCTGCGCGGCGGATAGGATTTCGATGTCGTCGCGGTCTTTGATGCGCTCAATCTGGTCGATTGTTTCGCGCTTGTGCGGTGAACACGTAATGTAGGCCATCACTCCACCGGGTTTGAGGGCGTCCAGGCCCGAGTCGATCAGCTCTTCTTGGAGTTTAACCAAGTGCGTGAGGTCGGATACCGTCCTGCGCCACCTGGATTCCGCGCGCCTGCGCAACGCACCCAGACCGGTACACGGAGCGTCGAGGATGATGCGGTCGTACTTCACGCCCTCTTCTAGATTGCGGCCATCGCCAACTTGGACGGTCACGTTGTCGAGCTGGCGGACAGTGTTTTCAACCAGGCGGGCGCGGTGTTCAGAGACTTCGTTTGCAAGCAGGTGCGCGCCGCGCTGGGCTCCGATTGCGGCAACGAGGCCGGCTTTGCCGCCCGGCCCCGCAGACATGTCGAGCCAATCGGTGTCTTCTGTTTCGATCTCTAGCTCCGCAAACGCGGTAGCCACCAGCTGAGACCCTTCGTCTTGAACCGCGGCTCTGCCATCGCGGATGGCGTGCAGTCGGCCGGGATCGCCGCCACCGATCATTACCGCCCACTCCGAGTAGTCACCCGGACGCGCCGAGGTTTTCAGGAAATACTCCGCGTCGTCGGCCAGGTCCACGGGCAGTATCAGTCCGGGCCTTGCACACAGCGAGACGTCCGGGTTCGAGTTGTTAACCGCCAGCAGGTCTTCAAGTTCGCGCGGGTCGCGCCCGTGCGCTTGGAGCGCGGTTGCTAGGGCGCGCACGATCCACTGCGGGTGCGAGTACATGACCGTGATGCGCTCAGCGTCATCCTGGATGCGGGCCATGCGTTTTTCCCACTGGGTGCCGGTGTGATCCGAAACTGCGCGGGCAACACCGTTTACAAACTTTTCCACGCCGCGGCCGGCAACCTGTTTGGTTAGCTCAACGGCTTCGGCCACGGACGCGTGGTCGGGAATGCGCATGTGCAGAATCTGGTGCGCGGTCATGCGAAGGATTGCGCGTACTTCGGGATCGATCTTGTCGATAGGGCGGTTCATGCACTGGCCGAGTACCCAGTCGATTCGACCGCGGTAACGCAGCGTGCCGTAAACGAGCTCCGTGGCTAGGCTGGCGTCGCGGTGCGATAGGCGTGCGCGGGTGATCATCGGGGGAAGCACGAGGTTTGCGTAAGCGCCGTCTTGATCAACGGCGAGCAGGGCCTCGTAGGCGACGCGGCGCGGCTCTTCCACTCCGCGCATCCTCTGGTTTGAGCGCGCGGGTTTGCGTTTGTAGTCGGCCATTAGGCTTCTTCCCCTCCAAGTTTGTCACCGGTTTCAAGGCGCGCCCCGCGCGCCCAGTCGGCTGCGAGCATGTGTGCTTTGCCCGCGGGAGCAACAGTTACTAGTTCCAACACCTTGTCCGCGGCGTCCACAAAGACGGCCTTTTTCTGAATCTCCAGGCGGCCCGGCTCGGTCGCATCCCGGTCGGTGACCCGAGTTTCCAAGATTTTTATGCGCTTGCCATCGGGCAGGATCGTGAACGCTCCCGGCGCGGGTGCGCACGCGCGCACCTGGTTGTGGATTTGGCTCGCAGGGTTTGCAAAATCGATCTTGAGGTCGTCGCGCGTGATCCGGTGAGCGTAGGTCGCCCCTTCTGCAGGCTGCGGGTGCGCGTTCGCCACTCCGGCCTCGATAGTGTCAACAACGTCGACGACGTCACCTGCACCCAGTACTGCGAGTTCATCCAACAGGTCGCCGGAGTTGATATTGGGGTCGATTTGCACGGGCCGCGAACTGTAGACGGGCCCGGTGTCCAGGCCTTCTTCGAGTTGGAACACGTCCACCGCGGTTACCGTGTCACCGGCTTCGATTGCGCGTTGTACGGGCGCGGCTCCCCTCCACCTTGGCAGTGCCGAGAAGTGAAGGTTAATCCACCCGTATTCGAGCGATTCCAAAACATCCTTCGGAATGATTGCACCGTATGCGACAACCACGCCGATTTGAGCCCCCGTCGCCTTTATCTGCTGCGCTACCTCAGCGTTGCGAAGCGAGTCAGCTTCAATCAGCGCAATGTTGTGGCTCGCTGCCCAAACCGCAACGTCGGACGGGTACAGCGTTCGGCCTCTGCCGCGGCGCGCAGGCGTGCGCGTAAGGACAGCTACGACCTCGTGGTCGGATTCGACGAGCGCTGCGAGCGTTGGGACTGCGATATCTGGCGTTCCGGCAAATAAAATCTTCACCCGGCTAGTCTAGCGTGCCTAGGAATGGTGTAGTCCCATCGTGGGCGCTAGGCGTCGCTGCACGAGTTCTGTGCGCAGCTGATCGGCGTCAGTAAACAAGATTGCATCGATTCCGAGGGCGGACGCGGCTTCCACGTTGTCCACATTGTCGTCGATGAACACGACTTCCTTCGGTGACTTGTCTATCAGCTGGAGGAGGCGTTCAAAGATGCGCCGGTCCGGCTTCGCTAAGCCCACTTCGCCGGACACGATGCGCGGCCCGAGCTTGTCGATTACCGGCAGGTGGGCCAGTGCGTGTCCAAACAGTTGGTGCGGCCAGTTAGAGAGTACCGCGGTGGGGACCGACATTGCGTGCAGGTCTTCGATTAGCTCCAGCATGCCCGGCACGGGGCCGCGCAGTGTGGCGGGAAAGCGCGCCACGTATCGGTCAAAGATTTCTAGGTCAGCCGGATAGTGCGACTGGAACCACTTGCGTGCAACGGCAAGGTCAACTCCCGCATCGAGGGAGCGGTTGAAGCTCCAAAAGTCGGTTCTGACCAGGAAGTCGTCCCATTCTTGGGACGTCAAGAAACCCTCTTGAGAGCCAAATGGGTCCCACTTGATTACTACCTGTCCCAGGTCGAAAACTACTGTCTTCAACATTCCCCCTACAGCAATTGCTCAGGGTTGACTCTAACACTGACCAATCCTTCTCGCTTTAGACTCCGCTCTATCTGGGTGGCTTTAACCGAGTCGATCAGGCTTGGTGCCGCGTCCCACGGGCATCTGTAGATTGCGCGCACGGGGTTTTTACCCATCGACTTTTGAACGTCGCGTCCGACCCTTGGTGCCATGCCTAAAAACTCGCAGCGGCTGGGCACCTGCATTTGCGCGGTGAACGCCTCCACGTCGGCCCGGTCACCGTCGATTGCAACAATGCTTTTGGCGGGGAAGAATCCGAGGACTTCGCGCTCATCAAGCAGGCGGCTGGCGTAATCCCACGGGTCGCGGCGAACCAGTGCCTGCCCAACACTGGAATCGCGTACGCCAACCACGATCATTTGACCATCGGGGCGTACCAGGCCGAGGACGTTCATCCACCTGCGCATTGCTTCTTCTGGCGCCCAAAGTTCGGGCCGGCCCAGAATCGCGGATGCGTCCAACACGACGGCCGCGGCGTAGCCGCTAGGGCTTATAGGCTCGGCCCCCGGAGTAGCAATAACTAGCCCCGTGTCGCGCTTTAGCTCATCGATCACCTGGTGCTCCGCATCGGAGGTTTCAATCAGCACGCGCGGTAGCGCCCGGCCGAACTCTTCGGCGGTGCGCGCAGACCCAACGCGAGTCGACCTCCAAACCGTTGAAGCACAGTTGTGGCATCGCCAGTTCACCTGCGGGCGCGAACACCACGAGCACGTGAGTTGCCCACGCGCCGATGCGCGAAGGGGCCCGTGACAGTGGTGGCACCGGCCCAGTTCCCCGCACCGGTCGCACACGATAACCGAAACCCATCCGCGACTGGGCACGTGTACCAGGACGGGACCGCGCTGCAATGAGTCGCGAATGAATGATTGTACCGAGGGCGGAATCCGCGAATGGCCGGCCGCGCCCTCCCGGTCGCGGTCAAACTCGTCGGGGACGCGCACCACCGCGGTTTGGGCGCGCATCACCTCGTGGTCGGGAAGCAGGGCCGCGGCCCATCCCGTGCGCACCAGTTGCGCCTGCGCGATTGACACCGACATGCCCGCAGCAATTAGGGAACAGCGTTCCAGGTGCGCCCTCCGAACCGAAATTTCCAGGGCGGACAGGTACGGTGCCTGCGGGTCATCCAGCCGATCATCGGCCGGATCAAACACGACAATCGCACCGAGATTTGGAAGCGGAGCGTAAGCGGCGGACCTCGTGCCAATCACAACGTCAGCCATTCCAGCTTGAATCTCGAGGAATGACTTAAACCGGCGATACTTCGTGTCCGTCGCCTTTTGGGTGATTACCCGCCACGGCGAATCTTGAAAAATAGCTTCAACGCGGTCGACGTCCATCGCCGTTGGAACGATTACGAGGACGCGTCTGGTGGACTCTAAAACCGCCTGCACTATGTCGAGGAGCGGGTGATCCGCCATTCGCGGCGGATACACCTTCGGCAATAGCTGCCAAACGGCCCTCGGCGACTGGCCTTTCGACAAACGCTCCAGTAGCGCCGGCCCGCCGGCGTAGTAGCGCCACCAGTCGTTACGCTGCTCGACTTCGGTTGGTGTTGGGACCTGCTGGACTCCGTCCCACTGTTCTAAAAACTTCTTTTCCGCCCCCGCGTGCCGGTCGGGAATCATCGCGTCCACGACCTTGGCAAGCGCCACCGCGTTGCGTTTTGCAATGTCACGAGCAAGCGTGAGCATCGCTTCGTTCACGAGTGGAATCGGAGAAACCAAGCGTTCAATTTCGGCTAGTTTTCCACCGAATTCAGATTCCGACACGACCTCGACGACGATACCGTTATACCGCCGGCCAGCCATCTTCACGCGGACTAACGATCCGGTTTGGACGGCCATGCCGGCGGGTATGCGGTAGTCGAACAGCCTATCGAGGTGGGGCAGGTTCGTATCCACGAGCACGCGTGCAACGAGCTGGTCCCCAAGCAACGATGGCTGATTCGAAGTCATAGTCCAATCAAACCACGAGGCGTGGACATTTAATTACGTGAGGGCGACTATGCCAGTGCGGACTTCAGTTCATCAACGCGGTCGGTCTGCTCCCAGGTGAACTCGTCGCGGCCGAAGTGGCCGTAAGCGGCGGTCGGCTCAAAGATGGGTTCGGTCAGGTGCAGGTCGCGGATGATTGCGGCCGGGCGCAGGTCAAAGACTTCACCGATTACGCGCTGCAGTTCAGCGTCGGGCACAACGCCGGTGCCGAACGTATCCACGTACAGGCCAACGGGCTCGGCGCGGCCAATCGCGTACGACACCTGCACCTCGCAGTGCGTCGCAAGGCCGGCAGCCACAACGTTCTTCGCGATCCAGCGCATCGCGTAGGACGCACTGCGGTCTACCTTAGAAGCGTCCTTACCGGAGAATGCTCCCCCACCGTGGCGAGAGAAACCACCGTAAGTGTCAACAATGATCTTGCGGCCGGTCACACCGGTGTCACCCGCGGGGCCACCAACAACGAAGCGTCCGGACGGGTTAATCAGAAGGTTGGTTGAAGAGGTGTCAAAAGATTCACCCAGGCGGTCCATAACCGGCTTGATAACGAGCTGCGATACGCCCTCACGAATTTCTTCCAACGAAATATCTTCGCTGTGCTGCGTGGAGACGAGCACGGTCTCAATGCTGACGGGGCGTTTTTGCTCAAAACGCACAGAAACCTGCGTCTTACCGTCGGGGCGAAGCTGCGGCATTTGCGTGCGGCGAACTTTTTCAAGGGAACGGGCAAGCTCGTGGGCCGCGGCGATCGGAAGCGGCATTAGTTCAGGCGTGTCCGTGCACGCGAAACCAAACATGAGGCCCTGATCGCCAGCACCCTGCGCCGACAGCTTGTCTTCGGAGGACTCCTCGCGCATTTCGAACGAGCGGTCAACAGACTGCGCAATATCGGGCGACTGCTGGTCAATCATTGGCTGGACTTGCAACGTTTCAGCATCAAACCCAACGCCGGGTTCGGTGTAGCCAATGCGTGCGACCGTGTCGCGCACGATCTGCTCGATGTCTAGGTCAGCGGTGGTGGTGGCCTCCCCCGCCACGATCACGCGATCGGTGGTGGTGAGTGTTTCAACTGCCGCGCGAGTCTTTGGATCCTGCTCCAATGCAGCATCCAAAATAGCGTCAGAGATTTGGTCACAGACCTTATCGGGGTGGCCGGAGGTTACGGATTCGGACGAGAATAAACGACTTTGCTTCATGCATACACCTTAAACGATGCGAATTTTTGGCGCGACGATTACGAAAAAATTCGATTCGCTACGAGCGCGACTAGTTCACGGGCGACATCTAGTTTAGTACCCGACGCTTCCAAGACAACTTCTCCTGAAGCGGTTACAACACTGATCGCGTTTTGCGCGGCGGCGAAGCCAAGGCCGTCTCCCACGCGGTTAATTGCGATAAGTTCGGCGCCCTTTTTGCGCGCTTTTTCGCGTCCAAAACGCATGACGGTCTCGAGGTCACCCGTTTCTGCGGCAAATCCCACAGTGTAAAGCTCGGGGTAGGCCCTCGAGGCCTGTGCCAAAATGTCCGGGTTGCGAACTAGTTCGATCGTGAGTCCGTCCGCGTTGTCGTCTGTCTTTTTGACCTTCGATTCAAAGTATTCACGAGGGCGGAAATCGGCAACCGCGGCAACAAAGAACCCGACCTGAAACTGCGCAGCCCTCTCCATTACCGCTTCGTATAGGTCCGTAGCCGAAGGCGTCTGAACAACCTCAATGCCCTGTGGGATTAGGTCTTTAGCAATGTTCGCGGCGAACAGGGTTACGCTAGCTCCGCGCTCTTTGAGGGCGGTTGCTATAGCGGTTCCCTGCATTCCGGTGGAGTGGTTGCCAAGGAAGCGGACCGGGTCGATTGGCTCGCGAGTACCACCCGCGGTCACAAACGCTTTGACTCCGGCAAGGTCTTGGGTAATGCCGCTCCGCTCGAGTGGTTCCTCAGAGCTTGAAGCGTGCGCTGTCCGCGCTGCCGCATCTCCCCCGCCTGTCACCGCTCCCATAGCCCTGGCCAGGATGTCTTCCGCGGCGCGCGCGATTTCTTCGGGTTCGGGCATGCGTCCGCGGCCCGTGTCACCCGAAGATAGGGCGCCCTCAGCGGGAGAAAGAATATGGATTCCACGCTGTTTCAAGGTCGCAATATTGTCCGCGGTTGCGGGGTTATCCCACATCGCGGTGTGCATTGCGGGCACGATTAAGACCGGGCACGTTGCCGCTAAAACGGTGGTGGTCAGCAGGTCGCCGGCCAGGCCCGCGCGGATCTGCGCAATCAGGTCGGCCGTTGCGGGTGCAATAACAATCAGGTCAGCGTCACGAGCGGCTTCAACGTGGTCAACGCCGGCGTCCTCTTCAAATACGGAAGTATGCGCCGGATTGTTCGACAGCGCCTGCCACGTGGTTTTGCCAACGAAGTGCAGGCTCGCCTCGGTTGGCATGACGCGCACGTCGTCACCGCTTTTAATGAAGTGCCGCACGACCGCGGGCACCTTATAAGCGGCAATGCCGGCCCCCACCCCAACGACTATGCGGCGGGGCGTGCGGCCGGCATCAGTTTTAGAACTCAATGGTTACAAAACTTTATTGCTTTGCCGAACTACTGTGCGTCCGGTGCTTCTTCCATGACCAGCATGTCCTCGTTGATCTCACGAAGCGCGGTCGAAAGCGGCTTGTCGTCTGCCTCTACGGGGACGACGGGACCTACGAACTGGACCATGTTGGACTCCAGTTGCAGGTTGTAAGAGTTGATCTGACGAGCACGGCGAGCCGCGAACACGACCAGCGCGTACTTCGAATCGACCTTGTCCATGAGGTCGTCGATCGGCGGGTATGTAATGCCTTCAGGATGGGCGACGATTCCCGACATGAAACCTCTTCCTTGATTTTGTTACGTAACGGGTCAATACTACGACAAGCCCATGAGACTAGCCAGCTCATCAACTGTGCGTTCCACCTCGTCGTTTATGAGGACGTGGTCGAACTCGCCCGCGGCTTTAAGTTCCACGCGCGCTGTCTCGAGGCGTCTTGCCATCTCTTCTTCAGTTTCCGAGCCTCGCCCTCGAAGGCGCGAAACTAGTTCGTCCCACGACGGGGGCTCTATGAAAATGAATCGCGCGTCGGGCATTTTTTGCTTGACCAGGCGAACGCCAGCGAGGTCGATTTCCAAAAGGGCGGGACGCCCCTCAGCTAACGCCCGCTCGATGGGTTCGCGCGGCGTGCCGTAGTTGTGTACGCCGTGCACGGTGGCCCACTCCAACAGCTGGTCTTTGTCGATCAGTTCCTGGAAGCGCTCCGGGCTCATGAAGTGGTAGTGCTGGCCATCGATCTCCCCCGGGCGCGGCGAGCGAGTTGTCGCCGACACGGACAGGTAGATCTGCGGGTAGCGCTCCAGCAGGCGGCTAACCACGGTTCCCTTCCCCACCGCGGTGGGGCCGGCAACCACGGTGAGTCGCTGACGCGCCGAGCCGGATTCCGCGCCTCGCGCGGCCGTACTCGACCCGGGCTGACCCGGCGCGGCCGGATCGATGCCGGCGCCATTTAGATCGTTCTGGTTTGGCTCGTTCATAGGCTCCATTATGAAACCTGGCCGAGCGCTCGCCTAATTTCACCGGTCGTGTCAGCAAGTGCCTTTGCGAGGTCCTGCGGATTCGGGCCGGCGTTCAAAATTCCGCGTGAGGACGAAACCAGAATGTTGAGCTCGGCGTCCTGCTTCGATACGGAGCCTCCCTGGGCGCCAAATCCCGGCATTAGGATGGGGCCGCGGTAGCCGTCCAACGCGTCGCCCACGACCTCAGTGCGATCCGGAATCGTCGCGCCGATCACCACGCCAAACGAGCCGACCTTTTCGCCGGCGTTGAACTCATCGTTCTTTTGCGTTGTCCACTCGATCACCCTCGCAGCCACTGACAAGCCGGCGCGGGTTGAGCGCTGCAAGTCAGCGCCCTCCGGATTAGACGTCAGTGCCAGAGCAAACAACCCCTTGCCGTGTTCGGCTGCAAGCCGGGCGGTCTGATCGTAAGCGCCCGGCCCCATGTACGGCGACACCGTGATCGCGTCGGCCTCAAGCGGCGCCCCCTTTGGTAAGAACGCGTCGGCGTAACCGGCCATCGTGGATCCAATATCCCCGCGCTTTACATCCAGCACGGTGAGGATTCCGCGTTCGCGCGCAGTACCCAGAACGTCCTCCAGGACAGCAATTCCCGCCGACCCAAAACGTTCAAAAAATGCTGACTGCGGTTTGATTGCAGCCGCGTTTTCAAGGCCGTCGAGGGCGCGGCTGGCGAACTCTTTGAGTCCGTGAACCGTGTCGGGCAGACCCCAACGCTGTAGCAGTGCGGCGTGCGGGTCAATACCCGCGCACACCGGGCCGCGCTGGTCGATTGCGGCCTGTAGGCGAGCGCCGAAAGACTCAGGCATTTGAGGCCTCCCGCTTGTTGTGGCGATCTTCGCGTTCACGGTCGTAATCCTGCAAAGACTTCACGTCGCAGTGTCCGCCCCGAATCACTTCGATTGCGCGAACCGCCGCGTTAAACGCCTGCATCGTGGTGACAATAGCTTTACCCGAGGAGGTCGTTGCCGCGCGGATCTTGTAGCCGTCACGGCGCTGGGACTGACCCTGCGGGGTGTTAACCACCATGTCCACCTGGCCGTTGTAGATCAGGTCGGTGATGGTGGGCTCGCCCTCTTGACGCTCCGATTCCTTGTGAACCACTTCAACGTCAATGCCGTTTCGGCGAAGCACCGACGCGGTTCCGGCGGTGGCTAGAACGCGGAAGCCCATCTCGACCAGTTTCACGACGGGGAACACGGCGTTGCGCTTGTCGGCGTCCGCGATCGAAATGAACACGGTGCCCTGCGTTGGCAGTCCGCCAAAGGCAGCTACCTGGGACTTTGCGTAGGCCGCGGGGAACGACAGGTCGTGGCCCATGACTTCGCCGGTGGAGCGCATTTCGGGGCCGAGGAGCGTGTCCACGACCTCGCCCTTTTCGTCGCGGAACCGGTCGAACGGCAACACAGCTTCCTTAACGGCGATCGGCTCGTCCAGGTCGATCACGGACTGGTCGCGCATCGGCAGCTCGCCAGCCGCGCGCAGCTGCGCGATCGTCTGCCCCATCTGAATCTTCGCGGCCGCCCTGGCAAGCGCCACACCGGAGGCCTTCGACGCAAACGGAACCGTGCGCGATGCGCGCGGATTCGCCTCAATCACGTAGAGCACATCGGATGCCAGTGCGAACTGGATGTTCAACAATCCGCGCACACCCACCCCGTCGGCAATCGCCCTCGTGGATCGAACAATGCGGTCAATCTGACGCGACGACAGGGTCATTGGCGGCATAACGCACGCGGAGTCACCGGAGTGAATGCCGGCCTCCTCGATGTGCTCCATGATGCCGCCCATGAACAGGTCGGTGCCGTCGTACAGCGCGTCCACGTCGATCTCGACGGCGTCATCCAAGAAGCGGTCGATCAAAAGCGGGCCGTTAGCGAACGACTCATCCCCCAGGCGCTGCAGGTAGTCGCGCAGACCGTCCTCGTCATACACGATTTCCATGCCACGGCCGCCAAGAACGAACGACGGGCGAGCCAAAACCGGGTAGCCAACCTTGTCAGCAACTTCCAAAGCCGCGGTCGGCGTCGTTGCAGTGCCGTGCGCGGGCGCGGGAAGGCCAACGTTGTCGAGGACGCGGCCGAACTCCTCGCGGTCTTCAGCCAAATCGATCGACTCGGGAGTCGTACCCACAATTGGCACGCCCGCCGCCTTCAAATCGTTAGCAAGGGACAGCGGAGTTTGACCACCAAGCTGCACCAACATGCCCGCGACGGGGCCTGCGGCCTGCTCGGTTTCATAGATTTCGAGGACGTCCTCAAGCGTGAGCGGCTCAAAATACAGGCGGTCGGAAATGTCGTAGTCGGTAGACACGGTCTCGGGGTTGCAGTTAATCATGATCGTGTCGTACTCAGATTCCAACGCCAACGTCGCGTGAACACAGGAGTAGTCGAACTCGATTCCCTGCCCAATCCTGTTCGGACCGGAGCCCAAGATGATCACGGCCGGACGGTCGCGCTGCTCAATCTCGGAAATATCTTCGTAAGTCGAGTAATAGTACGGCGTGCGCGCCTCGCACATTCCCGCACACGTATCCACGGCCTTGTAAACGGGGTGAATGTTGTAAGCGCGGCGAATCTCGCGAACCACTTCCTCTTGCATTCCGCGAAGGGACGCGATTTGCGCATCCGAAAAACCGTGCTTCTTAGCTTCTCGTAGCACATCCGCAGTGAGGGCGTCCGCGTCCATAACTTCGCGCGCTATTTGCTCAAGCAACTGCAACTGGTCCACAAACCACGGGTCGATCGCGGTTGCATCACAAATCTGCTTAGTGGTCGCGCCCGCGCGGATTGCCTGCTGCACCTCGATCAGGCGGCCCTCCGTCGGAGTTTGCATGCGCTGCAAGAGCTCACCAAGCTCGCCCTCGTTTGGCGCATCACCGTCCCAATGGAAGGTAACGCCCTTCTTGTCGATTGAACGCTGCGCTTTTTGGAGCGCTTCAGTGAAGTTACGGCCAATCGCCATCGCTTCACCCACCGACTTCATAGAGGTCGTGAGCGTCTTGTCGGACGCGGGGAACTTCTCGAACGCGAAGCGCGGCACCTTCACAACCACGTAGTCGATTGCCGGCGAATCCGCGGCCGTGCGGCCAGCCGCAATGTCGTTTGGAATTTCCGCGAGGTCGTAGCCAATCGCCAGGCGGGCTGCGATCTTTGCGATCGGGATGCCGGTCGCCTTGGAAGCCAGCGCCGAGGAACGCGACACGCGCGGGTTCATCTCGATAACCACGATGCGGCCATCCGCGGGATTCAGCGCGAACTGGATGTTACAACCACCCTGGTTCACACCCACTTCGGTGATCACGTCAGTGCCGATCTTGTACAGGTTCTGAAGCTCTTCGTCAGTGAGCGTCAACGTCGGCGCAATCGTGATCGAGTCACCGGTGTGAACACCCATCGGGTCCACGTTTTCAATCGCGGTGATAATCATCGTGTGGCCGGTGCGGTCACGAATCAGTTCAAGCTCGATCTCTTTCCACCCCAGGATGGATTCTTCAAGCAACACTTCGTTCGTAATCGAATCGCGCAGGCCGTGCCCCACAAAGCGGCGCAGTTCCTCCTCGTCGTGAGCAAAACCTGACCCCAGGCCACCCATCGTGAACGAGGGGCGCACAACCAGCGGGTAGCCGAGCTCTTCGGCGGCCGCCAAAGCATCTTCCATCGAGTGCGCAATCCGCGACCTCGCGACCTCAGCCCCGCAACGCTCCACGGCATCCTTGAACGCGTCGCGGTCTTCACCCGCGTTAATCGCCTCGTACGTGGCGCCAATCATTTCGACGCCGTACTTTTCCAGCACGCCCGCCTCAACCAGGCCCATTGCGGTGTTCAGCGCGGTTTGTCCGCCCAGAGTCGGAAGTAGCGCGTCGGGGCGTTCCTTCGCAATAATTTTCTCGACGACTTCGACCGTGATCGGCTCGATGTAGGTAGCGTCCGCCATGTTCGGGTCCGTCATGATGGTTGCGGGGTTGGAGTTCACCAACACCACGCGCACGCCCTCTTCTTTCAAAACGCGACACGCCTGCGACCCCGAGTAGTCAAACTCGCACGCCTGCCCTATAACGATCGGGCCGGATCCAATCACGAGGACGGACTTAATATCTGTTCTCAGTGGCATTTGGCTTCTCCTTCACCGGCGTTCTTCACGCGCTGGACAAGTTCATTCACGATCGAGCGCGGAATCGGCGTGCTTTGCGACAGCTCACCGAGCGCCTCGGGCAGGCAATCCCCCGAAAAAATTCCAACCTTAACTTCCGGGTTGTTCACGGCAATGCGCGCGATCGCCCTCGTATCCACGTGCGATACGCCAACGACGTTTTCATTTTTGAGGGCGGGCTCAAGCTCGCCTTCGGACTGCCAGTTGGACGCCAGGCGGGCTGGCTCTCGAAGCACCAGGCCGGCCGCGCAGTAGCTTTGCGACTTCGCGTCAGCCTCGTGCACTCCCACGTTGCCGATGTGAGGGCTGGTGAAAAGCACGATTGCGCCCTCATTTGCCGGATCTGTTAGGGCCTGCTGGTATGCGGTTACGGACGTGTCAACGACGAGGCGCCCGCACGCGCACCCCGACGCGGCCCAAGACAGGCCGCGAAACACGTGGCCCTGATCGGTAACTAAAACTGCTGGTAGCTGGCTCATCGGTCCTCCTTTGCAACCGGCTGGCCGCCGCGAACCGTGATAGCGCCGCGGTAAACGGTGTAGAGCACCTGCCCCTTCAGCGTCTGCCCCACGTACGGCGTATTCGTCGAGCGCGTCCACTGGCTATCGGGATCAACCGTGCGCTCCACGTCGGGATCAACGAACGCGAGGTTCGCGAAGCTGCCGGCCTCAATCGGCTGGCCCTGCTCATCCGACACGCGACCGATCTCGGCGGGCTTTTCCGACATGACGCGTGCAATGTCACGCCAGTTCATGCGCTCCGTTGCAACCATCGTGGTGATTAGCACGGGTAGCGCGGTCTCCAGGCCCGTCATACCAAACGCGCCTGCCTGCCATTCGCAGTCCTTCTTTTCCAAAGGATGCGGAGCGTGGTCCGTTCCAACCGTGTCGATCGTTCCATCAGCGAGGGCGTCTCGAAGCGCTTCCACGTCTTCGGCGCGGCGCAACGGTGGGTTTACCTTGTAGCGCGGATCGTATGTGCGCGCCTTTTCTTCGGTCAGGAACAAGTGGTGGGGCGTGGCTTCAGCGGTAACGTTGATGCCCTTCTTCTTTGCCGCGCGGATCTGCTCCACAGAGCCCTTCGTGGAGGCGTGCAGCACGTGGTAACGCGAGCCCACGTGTTCGGTTAGAGCCACGTCGCGGGCGATGATCGCTTCCTCCGCGACCGCCGGCCAGCCGGCAAGCCCCAGTTCGGAAGAAAGGGGCGACTCGTTCATCTGCGCGCCGGCCGTCAAGTCCGGGTCCTGCGCGTGCTGGGCGATAACGCCGTCAAAGATTTTCACGTATTCCAACGCCCTGCGCATAAGTACGGGGTCGGATACGCACATGCCGTCGTCAGAAAATACGCGCACGCGCGCGCTCGACTCCGCCATCGGCCCCATAGCCGACAGTGTTTTACCTTCCAGCCCAACGGTTACCGCGCCAACCGGGTGCACATCCACCCAAGCGGCCGCATCTCCGAGGGCCTTCACTTGTTCAACAACCGAGGCCGTATCGGCCACGGGATTGGTATTCGCCATCGCGAACACGCACGTGTAACCGCCCACCGCGGCCGCACGAGTTCCCGTGAATACCGTTTCGGCGTCCTCCTGCCCCGGTTCACGCAAGTGAGTGTGAAAATCGACCAGGCCCGGCAGGGCAACCAGTCCGGAAACGTCAATAACCTCAGCGTCTGGGACGGCGCGGGCAGCATCTTCACCCACCGCAACGATTCGATCGCCCTCAACGGCGATATCGGCGACATCTTCGCCGTACGGGCGCGCGCCTTTGAACAGGTACTGGTTACTCATTGATTGCCCCCTGGTTTGCAAGAAGTAGGTACAGCGCCGCCATGCGAACGCTCACCCCGTTATTGACTTGTTGAACGATTACGGATTGGACGGAGTCGGCTGCCTGCGCGCAAATCTCCAGTCCGCGGTTGAGCGGGCCCGGATGCATGATCGCGGTCTTTTTCGACAGGCGTTCGAAGCGGTCGATATCGAGGCCGTACGCGTGATGGTATTCGCCGGGCGACGGGAAGAAGCCGCCGCCTATCGAACTCATGCGTTCGCGTTGAACGCGGAGCATAATCACCGCGTCGGGGTGGTCTGACAGTGCTTCATCGAGGTCGTACGTAACGTCGCACGGCCAGTTTTCAACGCCTAGCGGCACGAGGGTGGGCGGGGCGACGAGGGTTACGCGGGCACCCAGTAGGGACATGAGTTGCACGTCGGAGCGGGCTACACGCGAATGCAGGATGTCGCCCACGATCACGACGTGAGCGCCGTCCAAGGTACTCCCCGACTCGGCGGGCGCGCCGTTGTTCGTGTAGTGGCGACGCAACGTCATAGCATCTAGCAGGGCTTGGGTCGGGTGCTGGTGAGTGCCATCCCCGGCGTTCAAAACCGGGCGGTGGATCCAACCGGCGTGAGCCAGGCGGTGCGCGGCCCCCGAAGACGAGTGCCGGACGACCACGGCGTCCGCCCCCATCGCCTGCAGTGTGAGTGCCGTGTCTTTTAGGGACTCGCCCTTGGATACCGAGGACCCCTTGGACGAAAAGTTGATCACGTCTGCCGACAAGCGCTTGGCCGCGGTTTCAAAAGACAGGCGCGTCCTGGTGGAGTCTTCAAAGAACAGGTTCACAACCGTCTTGCCGCGAAGCGTTGGTAGTTTTTTGACCGCGCGCGACTGGGTCGCAGCCATCGCTTCGGCAGTGTCAAGCAGTGTGAGGGCGTCTTCGAGAGTTAAGTCTTCGATCGAGATCAGGTGCTTCATGCGTTCTCCCGGATAATCACCGCGTCGGTGTCATCAACTTCGCTCAGCGTTATATCCACGGATTCACTTCGCGAAGTCGGCAGGTTCTTGCCCACAAAGTCGGGCCTAATGGGAAGCTCGCGGTGACCGCGGTCAACGAGAACCGCAAGGCGAACCGCGGAGGGGCGGCCGATATCGAATAGCGCGTCCATGGCTGCTTTAACAGTTCGACCGGTGTACAGCACGTCATCAACTACGATGACTGTCTTTCCGTCAATGCCACCGCCGGGAATGCGCGTGGGGTGAGGTGTGCGGATCGGTTGTTCAGCCAGGTCATCGCGATACATCGTGATGTCTACGGATCCAGCTTCAATGCTTGCGCCCGTGATTTCAGAAATCTTGGCAGCTATCCGCCCCGCTAGTGGGACTCCCCTGGTCGGAATCCCAAGCACGACAATGTTAGAACCACCGTCAGTGCGTTCAATAATCTCGTACGAAATGCGCGCAATTGCTCGCGCAATCTGGTCCTCATTGAGGACGGTTTTTTGTGGTGTCAATGCACCGCTCTCCTTACCCGCCTCTCTGGACGGCTTTAAAGGATTGATTTATTTAATGTTAACGCCCGAACCGGTCACCGGTTCGGGCGTCTCATTTACGGAGTATTCAATTGTGAATCAGCTTCGTCGGCCTGCTCGACCGCGTCGCCGTCAGGCCCCGGGTATTCGGTGGTCTGTTCAACGGTAGAAACCGTTTCCTCACCGTAGTCCCGCGCGAGGTCGACCGGTTCGTCTTCGTCACGCGGAGCTAAAGCGGCTTGGAAAGCATCATCGGTGGCCTGCACCTCGGCGGCTTCCTTACGAATAGCGTCGAGAATGCCATTCACAACCGACGGTGACTCATCCGTGGAAATATCCTTCGTGATCGTCACGGCCTCATCGATTGCAGTAATAGCGGGCACGTCATCGTTCCAAACGATCTCCCAAGTGCCAACCCGAAGCACCGCGCGGTCAGCGGAGGGCAACCGGTCGAAGTCACGCTTCGTAGTATGCACCTCAAGCAGGTCATCTATTTGATAGATGTGCGCAGCCACGCCCTCAATAATCTGAATCGCATATTCAGGAAGGGGCGTCTGCGCGGCCGTGACCACCTTGCGCTCATCCAGAAGTTCCAGAATCGCGCCGGGTGTCATCTGACCGCGCTGGTCAGCCTCAAAAATCGTGTCGATCGCACGCTTACGGGCGCGCGTACGAGACGTGTAACGTCGTGAGCTCATTAGTCGTTAACGCGACCTGCGTATTCACCGGTGCGGGTATCAATCTTGATGCGCGTACCCTGATCGACGAACAGCGGAACCTGAACCTCGTAGCCGGTCTCAACCGTTGCGGGCTTCGTGCCAGCATTCGAACGGTCACCCTGCACGCCGGGCTCGGTGTAAGTAATCTCGAGGGTCACGTTCGCGGGAAGCTCAACGTAAAGCACGTTGCCTTCGTACATCGAAACAATGGCCTCTTGGTTCTCCACCATGTAGTTCTTCAAGTCGCCAACAACCTCGCCGGTAACCAGAATCTGGTCGTACGTGGAGGCATCCATGAAGACGTAGTCGTTGCCGTCCTGGTACAGGTAGATCATATCACGGCGGTCAACAGTGGCCGTTTCGACCTTGACTCCAGCATTGAAGGTCTTGTCGATGATCTTGCCAGACAGAACGTTCTTGATCTTGGTACGCACGAATGCGGGGCCCTTGCCCGGCTTGACGTGCTGGAATTCGACGACCGACCAAAGCTGGTTGTCGATCTTTAGAACCATTCCGTTCTTCAAGTCATTAGTAGTTGCCACGTATGTTCCTTACCCTACATAAGTTTCAGTTCGGCTTTAGGATACCCCTAATCACGCCTGAAATGCGAGAATGCGATCCGCGACGTACTGCGGTTTTGACAGTGAGGTATCAATCACCAAGTCGGCCAGGCCCTCGTAAGATTCGCGGTACTGCTGCACCATGTCACTCAAGATCCGCCGGGTCGGACCCATCGAAATCGAACGCGGCGCATTCAAACCAGTACGCCGCATCAGGGTTGAGGTATCAGCAAAAAGTTCAACCACCGTCACGTCTTCGAGTTGCTTGATGCGCTCTTGCACCTTCGCCTCACGCGTCACACCCGGAGCCAAAACAAGCACGCCCTCCCGGTCCAAAATAACCTTCGCTACTTGAAGTGCCGCTACTTCGTAGGCTTCCTCCCCGTTTCGAATCAGAAAAATCGACGCGTCTTCGCCCACCGTTTCCAAAAAGACGTCTTCAAAATCGTGGAGGGCGAGGCCGGCACGCTCCGCGATCTGCTCGGCAACACTGGTTTTGCCGGCTCCGGAAACGCCGATAATTACGTAGCTCTTAGGCACTAACAACTCCCATTGCGATGGCTGCTCGGTGCAGGACTTCAGGTTCGACAGTCTTAACACCCGAATGGTTCGAACCGCAGGTGAGTACCATCCTCACCTGGCTGGATCGGACCTTCTTGTCGGAGGTCATGACCTCGATTAGGCTATCGAAGTTGTCGGACTTCCACGATATGGGCAGGCCCTGCTTCACCAGGGTTGACTCCTGGATTTTGCGCCATTCTTCCTTACAAAAGCCCATCTCTTGCGCGACGTGCGCCGCATACACGATGCCGATCGAGACAGCTTCACCGTGACGGATCTCGTAATTCTCAAGCTTTTCAATCACGTGCGCCAAAGTGTGGCCGTAGTTCAGAAGCTCGCGCATGCCGGATTCTTTGAGGTCGGAGCTCACGACTTCAGCTTTAACGCGCACCGCTTTCTCAACCAGGTCAATGACCTCGGGGTCGCCCTTCTTGATGGGGCCGGCGTGTTCGACAACGTCCAGGATCGTGGAGTCACGGATAAATCCGCACTTGATGACTTCGCCCATGCCCGCGTTGAACTCGGCGTCGGGCAGAGTGTCCAGCGTGTCAATGTCGGCAATGACCGCGATTGGCGAGTGGAATGCACCCGCCAGATTCTTTCCAAACGAGGTGTTTATCCCGGTCTTTCCACCAACCGCGGCGTCAACCATGCCCAGAAGTGTCGTTGGGACTTGGAGGACGGACACGCCCCGCAACCAGCTCGCCGCCACGAAGCCGGCCAGGTCGGTGGTGGCTCCCCCGCCAACTCCGACGATCAGGTCGCGCCTGCTGATATGCGCAGCACCCGCCGCGTCCCACGCGACCTCAAGCACGTCAACTGTCTTTCCAGCCTCGCCGTCGGGATGGATCAGGTAGCTTGGCTCAATGCGCGCGGCCTTCAAGATGTCGCCAACGCGCTTCGCGACCGCGGTCACCGATTCGGGGTGGATGATCAGGGCCCGCTCGTAGTCGTGGCGGTCCAAAGAAGCGGGAATCTCCTCTAGCGCGCCGCGCCCAATCTTCACTTGGTATTGGTGTTCTGCGGATACGTTCACAGTTCGCATTGTCACCTAGCTCCTCATTGACTGTTTATTTAAAACTTTGATCCCGGCCCGCTCAGGCTTTGGGCACGCGCGTCCTTATGGCATCTAGAACCCGCTGCGCGTTTTCCGGGGCCGGAAGGTTCGACACGCTCACCGTGACATCCGCGACTTCCATGTAAAGGGGGCGGCGCCTTTGTGCGAGCGCGTCAAGTTTCGCGCGGGCGTCACCTGCCAGTAGCGGGCGGTGCGTTTTACCCGCAACCCGC
This sequence comes from Actinomycetaceae bacterium, assembly GCA_030532405.1. GTDB lineage: Bacteria > Actinomycetota > Actinomycetes > Actinomycetales > Actinomycetaceae > Gleimia. The sequence continues at coordinate 134,300 of JAUNLF010000001.1, forward strand.
CCTAGCGCGTCCTCGACCTCAATATCTAAAAACACGGTTACGGCATCTTGGAGTAGTTCGCGGTTTTGTTCGCGTTCCACGATGCCGCCCCCGGTTGCGATCAAGGTGTCGGGCTTTTCAAGGCAGTCGCGAAGCGCGCGGGTTTCCACGTCGCGGAAGTGGGATTCGCCGCGTTCAAACAGCTGGGCGATAGTTTGCCCACTGGACTGCTCGATATACGCATCCAGATCAATGAATGCTAAGCCGAGCTCCGGGGCTAAAATGCGGCCCAGTTTAGACTTTCCACTACCGGGAAGGCCCACGAGGACGATCCCGGTCACGGCCTAACCCGACCTTCAACCCGATCGGTGTAGTCCCGCAGAGCGCTTTGAATACGTGCAAGCGAGCCGGATCCAAACATCTCCATCAAAGAGTTCGCAAGCGTCAGCGCCATCATCGCCTCGGCAATCACGGCTGCCGGAACCACCGCGGAAGCGTCGGAGCGCTGGTGAAGTGCCGGCGCCTGCTCCTTGGTTGCCAAGTCAATCGTCTTGCGAGCGCGTGGGACCGTCGAGATCGGCTTAAAACCAACGCGCGCCCGAATCGGCTCACCGTTTGACATGCCGCCCTCGATACCGCCGGCGTGGTTTGTGGGGCGCGAAATACCGCCGTCAACAATAATTTCGTCGTGAGCGCGCGATCCTAGCGCTTCGGTCTGTTCGCTACCGGACCCGATTTCGACAGACTTTGCCGCTTGAATCGACATGAGGGCGCCAGCGAGGCGCGCGTCTAGCCGCTGATCCCACTGCGTGTAGGTGCCAATACCGACGGGGACACCGTAGGCGATAACTTCCACGGTGCCGCCAATCGTGTCTCCTTGCTTGTGGGCCTCGTCAATTGCGCGCATAAAACGGGCTTCCGTGTCCGCGTCCAGCGTGCGTACCGGGCTTTCATCCAGGGCCTGCGCATCTTTGGCAAGCGGCTGGTCTGCGTTAGATTTTTCTGTTCCAACCGCAACCACGTGAGAGACGATTTCAATGCCTGCCACCTGCCGCAAGAACTCGCGTGCAACGTATCCGAGGGCGACTCGCATCGCGGTTTCCCGAGCTGACGCGCGTTCCAACACCGGGCGGGCGTCCTCGTGGTCGAACTTCATCATTCCCGCAAAATCCGCGTGACCGGGACGAGGGCGAGTGAGCGGACGGTTCCTAGCGACCTCGCGTTCATCCCCTGTTCCGGCGTCAATCAGTAGGGCTTCACGCGGGACGGGGTCGGAGCTCATGACGACCTCCCACTTGGGCCACTCCGAATTGGCAACCTGAATTGCAACCGGTGAGCCCATCGTGAGGCCGTGCCTTACTCCGCCAAGGATCTTCACGACGTCTTTTTCAAACTTTTGACGGGCACCGCGCCCGTGTCCAAGGCGCCTGCGTGCAAGTGCTGACGCAAGGCCCTCAGTGTTAATCTCTACCCCCGCGGGAACACCATCGATGATGCCGGTCAAGGCCTCGCCGTGGGATTCTCCCGCACTCATCCACCTAATCATGCACACCAGTTTGACATAACCGGGCCCGGCTAGGGCTGGGGTTTTACCACAGTGAGACGCCGCCGCCTGTTATGAACCATGCGATTACAGCGCCGAGTACCAGGGACGGGCCGAACGGCACCGAACTTTTCCAGGTTGCCCTGCCGGTCAAAAGTAGGAATAGAGCGTAAGCCCCACCGATCAGAAGGGCGCTGAGCAGCCCACCAAACGACACGCCCGCACCGTACAGTCCCAGCCATCCGCCGATGACGGGTGCGAGCTTCACATCGCCGCGGCCAACTCCCCCACCCATCAAGTTCAAAACCCACATGGGTAGCGCCCAAATGGCCATGCCAACCAAAATCGCAATGATAGACACCGTCGCCTTGTACTGAACCAGTAGCAGGATCGAGCCAACTACCGCACCAAGCAAGGCCGCACCCGCGGCGAGGAATGTCAGCACATTGGGTAACTTATGCGTCCTCGCGTCCACTAAAACCAGTAGCGAGAACAGGCCGGTAAGCGGCACCGTGGCCACCAGGAACGGATCTTTGTAGCCCAGCCCAAAGAAAACAGCCTGCACTACGGTTACCAAAACACTTAAGAAAAGACCGCTCGGAGCCTTCTTCTTCGCGCTTCGAAAATAGGGCTCCAAGTAGCCGGGTGCTGAAAGTCCGGACCATACAGATACGGCAATACCCGCAATCGCGGCAAGCACGTAGGTGATGATTTGGAAAATCATAGAGAAGAAAGTCCTGTAGCTTTCAGTAGCGCACTTCGCATGGCATCAACCGGTGCGGACCGCCCCGTCATGAGCTCAACCTGCTGGCACGCCTGGTGAAGCAACATCGAGTATCCGGACGCCACGCGCGCACCGCCCGCCCTCGCGGCCTTGGCAAGTTCACTCGGCCACGGGTCATACGCCGCATCCAACACGACGGCCCCCGGCTTCGGCTGATACAGCTTCGCCCACTGGTCCGCACGTCCACTCGGAAGCGTCGAGACAATCACATCCGCGCTGTTCATAGCGGCGATCGCACGAGCCTCATCGCGCCACGGAATATGGTTCGTGGTCACGCCCAGGCGCGTCTCGGCAAGCGCAATATATCCCGGGCCCGCAAAGTTACGAGCAACCACATCAACGTCACGAATATGCAGGTGGCCGAGGGCCGCCAACGCCGAAGAAGCCGTTGCGCGCGCCCCCAAAATCACCGCGCGACCACCTTCCGGTGCTCCCCCGGCCTCGCGGATCGCCTGCACGATACCGTACACGTCCGTATTAAAGCCCGACAGCACTTTCGAAGAAGGCACCACCGTATTCACCGCACCAACAGCCTCGGCAAGCGGTTCGATCGCATCCAACAGACCCATAATCTGCTGCTTATGCGGCATAGTCACCGCGAGTCCCAGCACGTCCTCGTCAAGCGATTTAACAAAATCAGACAGGTCTGAGGGCGCTACTTCGAGTTTGGAAAACTCATGGTCAAGGCCAAGCTCAGCGTAAGCGGCGTTGTGAAGCACCGGGGATAGGCTGTGCGCAATCGGCTGGCCAATCACAAAGCTACGCATTGCTAACACTTACCGGGGTTATCCGAACACCACTGGTTGAACTCTTGACGGTTTTGCTCCTGTTCTGCCAGTGTTGCAGCGAACTTGGTTTCGCCGGTATCCAGGTCGATCGTGACGAAGTACAGCCAGTCACCCGGCTCCGGGTTCATCATTGATTCAAGTGCCAGATCGGACGGGCTCGAAATCGGCCCGGGCGGCAGGCCCTTGTGCTTGTACGTGTTGTACGGGTTAGATTCGTCGTTCAGTTCAGCCGCGGTCGGTACGCCACCAACCTTGCCGACACCGTAAAGCACAGTGGAGTCCATGTTCAAGAATCCAACCGTCTCCGCCTCCGGCTTCGTCAGGCGGTTTTCGATTACGCGTGCAACCTTCGGGTAGTACTGATCAATGTTGACTTCGCGTTCCAGGATCGACGCCTTGGTTAGCAGATCCTGGCGTTGCCCTTCGGGGACGCCAAGCTCGTCGAGCTTAGTGATCGTCGCGGTCACCATGCGGTTCAAAACATCGGCCGGACCGTCGTCGGCGTGCACTTCGTAGGTGCCCGGCGCGAGCCAGCCCTCCGCGTCGCCGCCCGCCTCAGCGGGCAAGCCAAGTGCTTGCGCGTCATCCATTGCGGCCTGCACCTCTTCGGACTTGAACTCGCCAAAGTTAGAGAGCCTCTCCACAACTTGCGCCTTGGTAAATCCGGGTGGAACCGTGATCGCGTTGGACGACCTATTAGCCGGGTCCAGCAGGGCGGCAAGGGCGTCAACCGCCCTCATTTCTTGCATCAGCGTGTAAGTTCCGGGTTGCAGTGAGTTAGCTGCCGCATTGTCGTTCCAGGCCTGCAAGAATGCGCCCTCGGACTTGATGACGTTCTCGCTGACCAGGTTTTTGCCAATAATGTCGCCGGAATCGCCGGGGTTTACGACGAACTCAACTACGCCGTGACCGGGGCCCGGGTAGTCCTCCGGCAGGGCTTCGGTCTGCCTACTCGACGAAATAGCGTTCCACGCGATGTAGACGCACGCCAAAATAATGACAATGACAGCCGTGATGATGATGCCGGTTCGAATCTTCGCGTTTCGACGGCGTTTACGCACGCGGGCGCGCTCAACTTCTACGCGGCGCGACCGAGTTCCGGTGGTCAATGGATCGTGTGTTTCAGTGCGAACAGCCTGGCGGGAGCCGGCACCTCCGGCGGCGCGCCTGCGATTTTCGTCTTGACGAGGGCGCCTACGCTCCGGTGGGCGCTGCCGTGATTCGGGGGCACCTGTTTGCGCGGCGTGTCCACTGGCTTCGGCTTCGCGGCGCTGTTGGCGTGCGATGCGTCGCTGTTCCTTGCGAGCCTCTTCAGCCTCGCGAAGGCGGCGCTCCCTCATGATCTCGCGACGAGTCGGAAAACTCGAAGCGCGGCCCTGTTCTTCTTCGTTAGAACCGGAGCCGGGAAAATGTTCGCTCACTGATTGACTTCTCCTAGGACTGTCCGCGACTTACAGTTTCGCCTGGCAACTCACCTGTTTGCTCTTCGAAACTGATAGACGTTTCTAAAATAATAGCCGCCGCAAGTTGATCTATCTTGTCTTGACGCGCCCGATTGTCGATTCCTTGAGCCGCTAGCCGCGCGTGCGCCTGGTTGGTAGTCATGCGTTCGTCTACCAAACATATGCGAGGGCGTGGGAGCACCTGCTTTAGCTCGTGTGCTAGTTTGCGTGCGGCTTTTGCTGACCGGCCCGCCGCGCCTTTTAGGTGGCGCGGATATCCGATGGCGATTTCGATCGGGTTTAGCTCGTCAGCGATGTCGGCGAGCTCGTCGATGTGCTCACCGTACTTACCGACTTTGATTTGTGTTTTTGGAAAGACGACGCGGCCCTCGGGATCGGTAACCGCGACTCCGATTCTTACGGAGCCGTAGTCGATTCCCATCCTGGGGCCGCGTCGCCTGTTCATGTTTATCCAAAAACTTAGCGCAGCAAGGCTGTGATGGCTTCTACTGCCTCTGCGGTTGCAGTGGTGTCTTGGCCGCCGCCTTGCGCGATGTCGTCGCGGCCGCCGCCGCCACCCTTTAGGACCTTCGCTCCAGCCTTAACCAGAGCGCCGGCCTTCAGTCCGGCCTGGCGTGCAAGCTCGTTGGTTGCTACGACAAGTTGCAGGCGTTCACCCACGACGCCGATGCCGGCAACAACTGCGGGCTCGGCTTCGCCCAGGCGTTCGCGCACGTTGGTGACGAGGGCGCGAAGGGCGTCGGAGGACGGGAGCGCACCCAGGTCGGTCACGACCGCTACGGTGTCACCAATCTTGGTTGCGTTGTCGGCAAGTTGCGGGGCGCGCGCAACGAGCTGTGCTTCACCCAGCTGTGCAACCTGCTTTTCCGCTTCCTTTAGTCGCTTCATGAGGCCTTCGATGCGGCCCGGCAGGTCGTCTGTGTTGGCACCGAGCATTGCGGATAGCTGTGATACCACGGCGTGCTCCTTGGCTTGGAAGCCGTACGCACCATCGCCGACGAGGGCGTCAATGCGACGCACACCCGAACCGATCGAGGATTCACCGAGCAACGCGACGCGCCCGATGTGACCCGTGGTGGGCACGTGCGTGCCCGCGCACAGCTCGAGGGACCAGCCTTCACCAATGTTGACGACGCGCACTTCGTTGCCGTATTTCTCGCCAAATAGTGCCATTGCACCCATCGCGCGGGCCTCGTCGATAGGCATGACCTTGTCGGTTACCGAGAGGTCTTCGGCAAGGCGCTGGTTGACGCGTTCCTCGATTCCGGACATCACATCGGAGGGCACCTGCGACGGGTGGTGGAAGTCGAAACGCATGCGCGACGGCGAGTTTTCTGAACCCGCCTGCGTGGCCTGTTCGCCGAGGAACTCGTGGAGTCCCTTGTGAACCATGTGTGTTGCCGTGTGCGCGCGGGCGATCGCTAGGCGACGCTCCGTGTCGATCTGCGCAACCGCGGGCTCATCGAGCGTGACGGTGCCTTCTAGTAGTCGGCCGCGGTGAACGGCGAGGCCCTTAACGGGTGCCTGCACGTCGTGTACGTCGATGAGGGCGCCTCCGGCTGTACGGATGGTTCCGTGATCGGCCAGCTGGCCGCCCATTTCTGCGTAGAACGGGGTCTTGTCAAGGATGATCTCGACGTCCGCGGGGCCGGTTACGGCTTGTACGCCCTTGCCGCCGCTTACGATACCGGCGATCTTCGCGTTTGCGGTCGCATCGGTGTAGCCAACGAATAGGGAGCCACCGCCGAGCGCGTTTTGGAACTCGTGGTAGACGCGCGAGTCGACGTGGCCGGACTTCTTTGCCATGGCGTCGGCGCGGGCGCGCGCCTTCTGCTGCCCCATGAGTTCGCGGAAGCGCTCTTCGTCAACGCCCACACCCTGTTCGCGCGCCATTTCGAGGGTGAGGTCGATCGGGAAGCCGTACGTGTCGTGCAGGCGGAATGCGTCCTCGCCGGATAGAAGACTCGGGCCGCCCTTCTTCTTTGCGCTTGCAACAGCCGTGTCAAGAATCGTGGTGCCGGACGAAAGGGTACGGCGGAACGCTTCTTCTTCGGCATACGCAACATCGGCGATGCGGTCCCAATTGGTTTCAAGTTCAGGGTAGGTAGCCTTCATCGCGTCACGCGAGACCGGCATGAGGGTCGGAAGCGTCGCCGTGTCCACGCCGAGGAGGCGCATGGATCGGATTGCGCGGCGCATCAGGCGGCGAAGCACGTAGCCGCGGCCGTCGTTGCCGGGCAGAACACCGTCGTTGATGAGCATCATCGCGGAACGCACGTGGTCGGCAATAATGCGCATGCGAACGTCGTCCTCCGGGTCACCGCCCGCGGAATACTTGCGGCCCGAGAGCTGCTCGGTTGCCGTGATGACGGGGCGAACCTGGTCGGTCTCGTACATGTTCGCCTTGCCCTGCAAAACGAACGCCAAGCGTTCTAGGCCAGCGCCGGTGTCGATCGACTTTTCGTCTAGCTCGCCAAGTAGCTCAAAGTCAGAGCCCGAACCTTCGCCGCGCATGTACTGGTCGAACACGAGGTTCCAAACTTCCAGGTAGCGGTCGCCACCGGGATCCACGGTGCCGCCCACCGCGTCCGGGCCGTACTCGGGGCCGCGGTCGTAGTGGAACTCGGCGCAGGGGCCGGCCGGGCCGGGCTGACCCGTGTGCCAGAAGATCTCTTCTTGCTTAAGGAGAACCACGTGCTTGGGGTCGACACCAATGTGGTTTACAAGATGGTTGTAGGACTCATCGTCGTGTTCCCACACGGTGATCCACATGCGGTCGCCATCCAGACCGTAGTTACCGTCCTCTTGGCGTCCGGTTAGTAGCTCCCACGCGTAGTCGATTGCGCCCTCTTTGAAGTAATCGCCAAACGAGAAGTTACCGTTCATCTGGAAGAACGTGCCGTGACGCGTTGTGCGCCCAACGTTGTCAATGTCGTTTGTGCGGATGCATTTTTGGACGGATGCGACGCGCGGCCAAGGGGCTTTCTCGGTGCCAACAATGTACGGAATGAACGGCACCATTCCGGCGATCGTGAAAAGGATCGACGGGTCGGGCGAAACCAAGGGTACCGATGGGCGAATTACGTGGTCGTTCTTTTCGAAGTAATCGAGCCATCGCTTGGCAATTTCAGAGGTCTGCATGACATCCCCTTGTCAAAGGTTGAAAGGATTCCAGCTGTGCCTATCATACGCAAGTTTGCGCGGTGCCTTAAAAATATACGAGGGCGTAGCTGTAGCCAAAAGTGCGGTTTTTGGTAAGCGAACGCCCCGACTTGGGTAGCCGGGGCGGACGCAAAAAGTTTAGGTTTAGCGCGAGTAGTACTCAACGACCAGCTGGTCGTCGCAGACTACCGGGATCTCTTCGCGCTCGGGTAGACGAACCAGGGTTGCGCGCAGACGCTCGAGGTCGACTTCAAGGTAGCCCGGAACCGGCGGGAGGACGTCCTTGTGGATGCCCTGCGCGGCGATTTCGAACGGGACCGTGGTCTGCGATGCGGGCTTGACCTGGATGGTCTGGCCGGGCTTCACGCGGTAGGACGGGCGGTCAACGATCTTGCCGTCCACCATGATGTGGCGGTGCACGACGACCTGGCGGGCCTGCGCGATGGTGCGGGCGAAGCCGGAGCGCAGAACGAGGGCGTCGAGGCGCTGCTCGAGGTGCTGGACCAGGTTCGAACCGGTCTTGCCTTCCATGCGAAGAGCTTCTTCGAAGGCGCGACGCATCTGGGCTTCGCGGATGCCGTACTGTGCGCGGAGGCGCTGCTTTTCCTTTAGACGAACTGCGTAGTCGGATTCTTGACGACGACGTGCGCGTCCGTGCTCACCGGGGCCGTAGGGGCGCTTTTCGAAGTAGCGCTCGGCCTTCGGGGTTAGCGGTAGGCCGAGGGAGCGCGAGAGGCGCACCTGGCGGCGTGAACGATTAGCCATAGGATTTACCTTCCTGTTTCTTGGAACGAATCATGCTTACCGCACTTGTTTTGCGGTTTGCACGGGGCCACCTCACCGCTTTCGCGGGGGCTGAGACCCCAGGTGTTGCCGAAATTGGCAACCACAAGATATTAACGCATCTTAAGGCGCTCTTGCACCTTTGCTAGGCGTTTAGTGACGTTTGCCTCAAACCCGTTGTTTGTGGGTACGTAGTAGCGGGTGCCTTCCAGTTCGTCGGGCAGGTACTGTTGGGCTGCGATCGAGTACGGCTCGTCGTGCGCGTAAATGTAGCCCTGCCCGTGGCCGAGCTTTTTAGCACCGGGATAGTGCGCGTCTCGAAGGTGCGCGGGTACGGGCCCGGATTTGCCGTCGTGAATATCTTTTGTCGCTGCCTCGATCGCCATGTAGGACGCGTTTGATTTAGGGGCGATCGCGACAGCGATTACGGCTTGCGCCAAGATTATGCGCGCTTCGGGCATGCCGATCATTTGGACGGCCTGCGCGGCGGCAACCGCCGTCTGTAGCGCGGTTGGGTCGGCTAGGCCCACGTCCTCCGACGCGGCGATCATGATTCGCCGGGCGATAAAGCGCGGGTCCTCCCCCGCTTCCAGCATTCGCGCCAAGTAGTGCACGGCGGCGTCCGCGTCTGATCCGCGCATTGACTTTATGAACGCGGATGCGACGTCGTAGTGTTCGTCTTCTCCGTAGCGTACGAGGGCGGCGTCCGCGGCCTTTGAAACATGATCCGCGGTTATTGCCGCGCTTCCGGCGTCAATTGCGGTGGCTGCCGCGGCTTCCAACAGGGTTAGGGATCGGCGCGCATCCGCACCCGCGAGACGCACGAGTAGTTCGCGGGCATCGTCCTCAATGTCGATTCTGGCGTCCAAACCGCGTTTGTCTGCCAGGGCGCGGTCGATGAGCTTGGCGATGTCGTCGTCTCCGAGGGGCTCCAGGGTGAGTAGGATCGAGCGCGACAACAAGGGTGCAACCACGGAAAACGACGGGTTTTCGGTGGTGGCAGCGATCAGGGTGACCCACCTGTTTTCAACCGCGGGTAGCAGGGCGTCTTGCTGGGAACGCGAAAAGCGGTGAACCTCGTCGATAAACAGGATTGTTTCTTCACCCGACGCACCCAGGCGGCGCCTGGCGGCCGCAATCACCGCGCGAACTTCCTTCACGCCCGCCGACACGGCGGAGATTTCCTCAAAGTGGCGCCCCGAAGAGCGGGCAACGAGGTAGGCAAGAGTCGTCTTACCAACACCGGGAGGCCCCCACAAGACCACGGAAGATACCGCGCGCGACTGGTCCTGCGGCTCCAGCAGGCGCCGAAGCGGAGAGCCCGCCTGCAGCAGGTGGTCTTGGCCAAGCACGTCCTCAATCGATTGGGGGCGCATTCTCACCGCGAGGGGCGCTCGCGGGTCTAGTGCCGGGATTCCAAGTGGATCCATGCCAACCGATTCGAAGATATCCATGCCTTTAGCCTAGCGAATACCGCGGACGAGGTACTCCCCCGGGGAGGAAACCTGTCCGCGGTATCGCGTGTTTTTATTAGGTTATGGTTCGAGGGCGTGCCCTCGGCGCGGTGCCAGCCTCTAGTTGGAGGCCCGCTACAGTTCTAGCCGGGCCGCCCGCGCTTACTGGAATAGTTCGGTGGTGCCGGCTCCCATGCGTACAACTTCGGGGGTTCCGGAGGTGAAGTCGATAACCGTGGTGGCGCCCTCGTTGCCGACGGGACCGCCGAGGACGAGGTCGACCTGGTTGCCGATGCGTTCCTCAACTGCTTCGCCGTCCCACATTGCTTCTTCTTCGCCGGGCATGATCAGGGTGGAGCACAATACGGGCTGGCCGAGCGCTTCAACGATTGCCTGCGTGATCTTGTGGTCGGGGATGCGAACGCCGATCGTTTGCTTTTTCTTATTCAGCGTCTGGCGGGGTACTTCTTTGGTTCCGCGCAGGATGAACGTGTACGGGCCGGGCGTTAGCGCCTTGATAGTGCGAAACGCTTTGTTGTCGACGATGACAAGCTGGCCGAGTTGAGAGAAGTTATGGCACAGTAGCGAGAAATTGTGTTTTTCGTCGAGGTCGCGAATTTGGCGGATCTTGTCCAGCCCATCCTTGTTACCCATGGTTGTTGCGATCGCGTAACCAGAGTCGGTTGGCAGGGCGATTACTCCCCCGTCTTTTAAGAGTTCAACGGTTTTGTTAACGAAACGTACTTGCGGATTTTCCGGGTGAATCTCTACATATGTCATAGATAACATCGTAGCAATGTGGTGCCCGTCGCATTCCAAGTTGGTTACAAAGTCGTGAGTTTGACCCGCGTTCGCTAATAATTGAGGTTATGGACCTTATTTCAGCTCTTGGCCTTAGCTCCGCTTCGGGCCTGAATGCTTACATTCCGCTCGTGATTCTTGGAGCCTTGGACCGTTGGACTGACGTTATTAACCTGCCGGCTGGTTGGGATTGGTTGTCGTCGACGCCGGCACTCATTATTCTTGCTGTTCTTTTGATTATTGAGGTCGTAGCTGACAAGATCCCCGCCCTCGATTCTATGAACGATGTGATTCAGACTCTGATCAGGCCGGCGTCGGGTGGCATCGTGTTTTCGTCCGGTTTGGGTCAGGAGCAGGTTGTGGACGGCTCTGCTGGCTTCCCGTGGGGCACGTTCATTGTGGGTGTGGTGATTGCGCTGGTGATTCACCTGCTGAAGTCCCTCTCGCGTCCGGCTGCAAATGTCAGTACTGCCGGTATTGCCGCGCCCGCGTTGTCCACCGGTGAGGACGTGCTTGCTATCGGCCTTTCCTTGTTCTCGATCTATTTGCCGATCCTGGTTTTGGTGTTGCTGGTCTTGCTGTTTGGGTCTGCGTTCTACCTGATCTCTAAGGTGCGACGGGCAAAACTTTTGCCTGTTGGGCGCTCGGATACTTCGTCGTAACGCGAGATTCCGCTAGCTTCGCGCCGATCGCGAGGCCCTTCTAACGCCTAGTCCTCTCTGGAGACGAACTAGATTTTGGGCCGCAAGGGCCGCAATTGCATTGCCCGGGCCGACATGAGTCGACCCGGGCAAAACTGTCGGGGTTGCGATTAGGACCCCGAGCTTAAGGCGTTACTCTTCGGAGTCGTCCTCGTCTTCTTCGGGCTCAAAGTCCACGCCGGTTTCGGCGCGCTGCTCGTCCGTGATCGGGGCGGGCGCTTCGGTGAGCGGGTCGTAGCCGCCACCGGACTTGGGGAATGCAATGACGTCGCGGATGGATTCTGACTTGGTCAGTAGGGCGACGATGCGGTCCCAACCGAATGCGATGCCGCCGTGCGGAGGCGCACCGAACTTGAATGCGTCAAGCAAGAAGCCGAACTTCTCCTGGGCCTCCTCGGGTCCGATACCCATTACGTCAAAGACGCGTTCTTGCACGTCGCGACGGTGAATACGGATTGATCCGCCACCGATCTCGTTGCCGTTGCAGACAATGTCGTAAGCGTATGCGAGGGCGTTGCCCGGGTCCTGCTCGAAGTTGTCGATCCAGTCCGGGTTCGGCGAAGTAAACGCGTGGTGCACCGCGGTCCACTTCGAGTGGCCGAGGTCCACGTCGTCGTCCTGGCCGGCTTCCTTAAACAGCGGGGCGTCAACTACCCACACGAAGCTCCACGCGTCCTCATCGATCAGGCCGACGCGCTTGCCAACTTCCAAACGGACAGCGCCAAGCAGTGCGCGGCTGTCGGATGCCTTTCCAGCGGCAAAGAAAATGCAGTCGCCGGGCTGGGCACCGGTAGCTTCAGCCAGTCCGGCGCGCTCAGCTTCCGAGATGTTCTTTGCAACGGGGCCACCAAGCTCGCCCTCATCGTTGATAGTTACGTACGCAAGGCCCTTCGCACCGCGCGAACGTGCCCACTCTTGCCACTTGTCGAACGTGCGGCGAGGCTGCGAAGCGCCGCCGGGCATTACGACAGCGCCGACGTACGGGTTTTGGAATACGCGGAACGGCGTGTCCTTGAAGAACTCCGTGAGGTCCGTGATTTCCAGGCCGAAACGCAGGTCCGGCTTGTCGGTGCCGTACTTTTCCATGGCGTCCTTGTAGGTCATCCGGGCAATCGGCGTTTCAATGTTGTAGTCGATTGTCTTCCAGACGGCCTTCAAGACGTCCTCGGCAACCGCGATAACGTCCTCCTGGTCGACGAAGGACATTTCGATGTCCAGCTGGGTGAACTCGGGCTGGCGGTCCGCGCGGAAGTCCTCATCGCGGTAGCAACGCGCAATCTGGTAGTAGCGCTCCATGCCACCAACCATGAGTAGCTGCTTAAACAGCTGCGGGGACTGGGGTAGCGCGTACCAGGACCCGGGTGCAAGGCGCGCCGGAACCAGGAAGTCACGCGCACCCTCGGGGGTGGAACGCGTCAGCGTCGGCGTTTCAATCTCAACAAAGTCATGGCCGTCGAGGACGTGCCTGGCCGCCTGGGAAACCTTTGAACGCAGGCGCAGGGCGTGCTGCGGCTTGGAGCGACGCAAATCCAGGTAGCGGTAGCGCAGGCGAGCTTCCTCGCCAACCTTGCCTGAATCTTCAGCGTGGTCGGAAACCTGGAACGGCAGTGCGGCAGAAGTATTCAAAATCTCAACGTCGTCGCCCAGAACTTCGATTTCACCGGTCGGGATGTTCGGGTTTTCGTTGCCCTCGGGGCGCAAGGAAACCTCGCCGGTAACCTTCAGCACAAACTCCGAGCGTAGCTGGTGGGCCACGTCCTCGTCCCTGACAACAACCTGTGCAATGCCACTCGCATCGCGCAGGTCGATGAAGACGACTCCGCCGTGGTCGCGGCGACGATCAACCCATCCGGCGAGCGTTACAGTCTGCCCCTTCAAAGACGCGTTTAGAGATCCAATATTGTGTGTACGCAGCATTCCGCGTTCCTTTCGTTGTGTGCGACACCGCGAGACGGGCGGGCGCTGCCTACATATTAAACCCGTTGCCAGTTTCGTAAAAATATGCGCCTATGAGGGCGTGCTGGGGTCGCTTTGCGCATGAGGGGCGCGGTCCCTAGTGTTGATCTTGTGACGCAAGAGGAAAACTGGTTTGGAGGGGAATGAAGCGCAAACAGATTGCTACTGAGCGTTTGCTTATGATCGGTTCGGTAGTTCTGATCACGAGCCTGGCCTTTGAAGCGCTAGCTACCACGAATGCCATGCCAACCGTTGTGGAGGATCTGGGTGGCGATCGGTGGTATTCGCTGGCCGCTGGAATGGTGTTGGCGGCGCAGATTGTCTCCACTACCGTTGCGGGCTGGTGGGCTGACCGCACGGGCGTGAAGATCCCGCTGTTTCTGGGGCTCACAATGTTCTCGGCGGGCGCGCTCGCGGCCGGCCTGGCTCCCGTCCTCGCCGTATTCATTATCGGCCGCGCAATCCAGGGCCTCGGCGCAGGCCTGATTATGGTTCCCCTCTACGTCATGGTTGGCGCCCTCGTATCCGCGGAACGCCGACCCATGTTTTTTGCCGCGTTCTCCTTCGCCTGGGTGCTCCCCTCGATGATCGGCCCGTCGATCGCGGGATACATCATCGAGCAGTGGGACTGGCGTCCCGTGTTCTGGCTGATCGTACCGATCGCACTGGTCGCCCTCGCGCCCCTATTCCCCATTTTGAAACGTATGCCCGCGCACGAGTCCACGCGCGCGCCCATGCCTCGCACGCTCTACGCGGCGGTAGTAACCAGCATTGGTATCGTCTTGCTCCAAGTCGCGGGCGGCCTGACCGGACCGGCCATGCGGATGGCTGCTGCCGGCGGCCTTCTACTACTCGCGCTCGCCCTGCCCCGCCTACTACCCAAGGGCACGTTCCGCGCCGTACGCGGAGTCCCGGCCATCGTTGCCACTCGAGGCACGCTCATGGGATCGCTAACCGGCGTTGAGTTCTTCTTGCCCCTGGTTCTAAGTCGCGTGCACGGCTGGACACCGGCGCAAACCGGCCTCGCAATCGCCATTGGTTCGGTCACTTGGACCATCGGGTCGTGGGCACAAACTCGAATCCACCTGTGGCAAACCCGCACGCGAGTTCCCGCCGCCGGATCGATCCTCACATTGGTCGGCAGCGCGATGGCACTAACAATGCCGTTTGCCTCGGTGTCCGTATACGTATCGTTGGCTGGTTTCTCGCTGATGGGCCTCGGCCTGGGCCTCGCCCACTCCACCTCATCCGACCTGTCCCTTGGCGCAACAAAGCAAAGCCACCACGGTGACGTATCGGCGTCCCTGCAGTTAGCGGACGCCCTCGGGCCCGCACTAGCAATGGGAATCACGTCCATTGCCCTATCGGCTTGGAGTCACGTTTCCTCGCCCGCATCCGCGTATCTGCCGGCGCCGCTGGTGGCGGTTGCCCTCGCAATCTTGGCGGTCATTGCATCCGCGCGAGTAATCGGTTTGGAACACCGCAAAAACCTGTAAGCAGAATCACCCGACTCACGCGCCCCGCTGGCGGCCGTGCGAACACCGACTTTGGCCCGTCATTTAGCGGTTTGCACACGCCTTTTCGCTGTCAGAAAAAGTGTTGCCGCCCCGGTAAGGCAAGCCTAGCCTTGGGGCATGAGAACTGCAGAAAAGACAAAGTTTACACCGGTGGAGCACCTGCTACTGCTCGGTTCCCTGGTACTAATTCTTTCCCTCGCATTTGAGGGAACGGCAACGACAAATGCCATGCCGACCATCATCACCGAGCTTGGCGGCGACCAGTGGTATTCGCTTGCCGCCGGCATGAAGATGGCGGGCCAGATCATCTCGATTGTGATCGCGGGATGGTGGGCGGACCGCTACGGGGCGGGTCGGCCACTGGTTGTTGGCATGATCGCGTTCGCGGCGGGAGCACTCCTGGCCGGTATGGCTCCGGCCCTGTGGATGTTTGTGGCTGGCCGCGCGATCGCGGGGCTCGGCTCGGGCCTGATCATGGTTCCGCTTTACGTAATGGTTGGCGGTATTGCATCGCCGGGGAAGCGTCCGACTTTCTTTGCAGTATTCTCATTTGGCTGGGCGCTGCCGGCGATTGTTGGCCCGTCGATTGCGGGGTTCATCGTAGAGCTGTGGGGCTGGCGCCCTGTCTTTTGGCTTGTCGCCGTGGTCGCCCTTCTGGCGTTGGCTCCCCTGGCCCCTCTGTTCAAGCGTTTGCCTGAACACCGTGAGGTCAACACTCCCGCTCCCCCGGTCCTAGTCGGCGCGGTGCTAACTTCGATCGGCATCATGGCGCTTCAGGTTTCCGGCGGCCTGTCCGGAGCTTCCGCCCTCATTGCCATTGCGGTTGGTGTCGTCTTGATCGCGGTTTCAATGCCCGGATTGCTTCCAAAGGGGACATTCCGTGCGAAGGAGGGCGTGGCTGCCGTGGTTGGCATGCGCGTTGCCCTGATGGGTTCGATTACCGGTGTGCAGTTCTTCCTACCCCTGGTTCTAAGCCGCGTGCACGGTTGGACGCCGACCCAGACCGGGTGGGCTATTGCAATTGGCACTACGGCGTGGGCGATTGGCGCGTGGGCGCAAACCCAGGTGCGGCCGTGGGACAAGCGCACGCGTATCCCCGTTGTCGCTGCCGGCTTGCTGATTGCAGGGGCCGTGCTCGCCCTCACTATGCCACTCGTTTCGGTGCCCCCGTATGTTTCCGTCATTGGTATTTCACTAATGGGACTTGGCCAGGGCTTTGCGCACGCAACATCGTCCGACCTGGCGCTTGGCGTAACCGCGCAGTCCAAGCACGGTGAGATTTCCGCGTCCGTCCAGCTTGCCGACTCGATCGGCCCCGCGCTGACGATGGGATTCATCTCCATCGCGTTCTCCGCGTGGGAGCGCCTAACCGAATCCACCCCCTACATTGCGGCTCCAGGCGTGTCCTTGATCCTCGCGGTGCTCATGCTGTTCGCGGCACTTCGAATCATCGGCCTGCAGCGCCGACAGGACTAGCTGTAAGCAACTTCACCGCAATATTTCAATGATTTCGGCCCCCTAACGGATAAGGTTAGGGGGCCGCTAACCTCCAGTGTTGTGTATGGGTCCGCGCTTGCGGAAGTTGTAGTAGGGGGAACGCGGCGTTTGTTTTCTACATGAATGGATGCCATGACTTCCCCAACTTTTTCCGATCTCAATTTGCCTGCCCCAATTCTGGATGCGGTTACCGAGCTCGGCTTTGAAGAGCCAACCCCGATTCAAGCTGAATCAATCCCACCCCTTTTAGAGGGCCGCGACATTGTTGGTGTCGCCCAGACGGGTACCGGCAAAACGGCTGCGTTCGGCCTGCCAATGCTCGCCCATATCGACCCCGATGGCGCTTACGTGCAGGCCATCGTACTGGCTCCCACGCGTGAGCTCGCGTTGCAAAGTGCGAAGGCCATCGAATCTTTTGCCACCAACCTGCCCGGCATCTCCGTGGTCACCGTGTACGGCGGCGCGTCTTACACGCCGCAGATTAAGGCGCTCGAGGGCGGTACCCAGGTCGTCGTGGGCACGCCCGGCCGCATTATTGACCTCATCGAGAAGGGCCACCTGGAGCTCGACCGCGTCCGCGTCCTCGTCCTGGATGAGGCCGACGAGATGCTGCGCATGGGCTTTGCCGAAGACGTCGAAACCATTGCCGCGACCATGCCGGAATCAGAAGACCGCGTGACCGCCCTCTTTTCTGCAACAATGCCACCGGCCATCGAACGCGTTGCCGACCAGTATTTGACCGACCCCGTCCACGTTGAGGTAGCCCCGCAGGCGTCAACCGCGGACACTCTCGAGCAGACCTACGCGATCGTGCCGTTTAAGCACAAGCTCGGCGCCCTATCGCGCGTCTTAGCGACCAGGGACGAGGACGCCGCGATCGTCTTCGTGCGTACCAGGGCTGACGTGGACGAGGTCTCCGCGGACATGACCCGCCGCGGATTCAAGACCGCCGGTATTTCCGGCGACGTGTCCCAGGCCGAACGCGAACGAATCATGCGCCGACTGCGCGATGGCTCCCTAGATGTCCTCATCGCAACAGACGTTGCCGCACGCGGCCTGGACGTGGCTCGCATTGGCCTGGTTGTGAACTTTGATGTTCCGCGCGAACCCGACGCTTACGTTCACCGCGTGGGCCGCACCGGCCGCGCCGGCCGCGAAGGTCGCGCGCTTACTTTCTTTACGCCCCGCGAGGCTGGTCGCCTGCGTCGCATCGAAAAACTTACCGGCACCCCGATGACCGAGGTTGCCATACCGACACCTCGAGAGGTTTCCCGAGTTCGCGCGCAACGCCTACTGTCCAGCCTGGCCGAGCGCATCGAGGCGGGCCGCCTAGAGCTCTATCACGACCTCATCAACGAACTACTTCTTACCGAAGATATCGATATTGAGGACGTGGCTGCGGCCCTGTTGGCCCGCGCGATTGGTGACGCCGGCCCCTCCGGTGAGCCGGACCGCCGCGGCAGTGGGCGCGTTCGCCGCGAGGAGGTTGTGGACGACGAGGGCAACTTTGTGGCCGCCTCCTTTGAGGAGGGGCGCGAAGGGCCGAAGATGTCGAAGGCTCGCAAACGCGGCGGCGCCCGCCCAATGGAGTCCGGCTTTGCGTACCGCTACCGCATCGAGGTTGGTCGCAAAGACAACGTGAACCCCGGCGCGATTGTGGGGGCTATTACCGGTGAGGGCAACGTTGACGGCAAGGACCTGGGTCGAATCGACATTTACCCAACGTTCTCGCTGGTTGACATGTCCGCCCAGCTGTCTGAAAGCCAGGCGCGCCAAATCGGGCGCGCTACCATTGCTGGCCGTCAGCTTCGCATCCGCGAAGATCAGGGGCCGGGTGCCACCAAGTCCAAGCCTTCCAAAGATGACGATTCACGCGTCGAGCACCGTGATCGCGGGGATCGTGATCGAGGACGTTCCGACTTCAAACACGCGCGCTCCGGCAAGCGGCGCGGACACATGGACAGCTCGGATAGGCGTCGCGGTGGGAGCCGCCGCTTCAACAAGCACGAGCGAGCTGGAAAGCGCGGATTTAAGTCGAGCTCAAACTTCAACCACGGTCGCAAGGGCCGCGGCCAGTTCGGCAAGAAGCGTTACCGCTAGAGCGCGGCGCCCGCGCGTTTTCATTGGTGAGTACCCGCACGGCCCTCTAGTCGGCCCGCGCGGCCGGCTAGAGCCGGCTGAGAGTATCTGAGATCAATCTTTGACGCTGGTCCTCTTCTTTAAGGGGTAGCCACAGGTCGTCGTAGATGACGTCGGAGATTGATTCTGTGAGCGCGCGCGTGGCTTGGCGAGCTACTCGCGAGGCCACTATTCTCGCGATTGCTACCGACAACAGGGCCATGAGTAGTGTCCACGCTATGCCGCCTATCAGTAGCCACGTGGGAATGGGCAGCGCCCTAAACATTGGGGGCTCCCAGTCGATGTATAAGAATTCGCGCGCTAACCACAGGCCAAGTAGCCAGCCGCCACCGACGATGGCGGCAAGCCAGCCCACCCACTGCAGGACGTTCATGAACTTCCACCAGCCGGATTTTTCGTGGCTGATACCAAGCTTGGTTGATGACACAGCGTGAGCGAGCTTGTCGGTTATCTGCGCACCCGCCCCCGTAGCAACTTGGCTCATATCGCGTGCCCAAACTCGCGGGCGTGCCTTTGCGTATCCGTCGGTCAGGTCGCGAAGGCGAACCTGCAGGGCAGACTCGGCGGCGGAACTAATCTGCATCGAGTGCGGCGCCCCGTCCCCACTGCCCAGGTGCAGACGCCTCAGGGGATCTGGTCGCAGCGTGCGAAGTTTGCGCAGCGGCAACCATGCCATGGCCTTGGACGCCCTGTGAATGTAGGCCTTGCGTACCGCTTGTGATACGACGGGAACTCCCGCGGCCGTAGCGCCCGCGGCGTAAAGTTGCGCTGTTACGTCACCCTCGGTGAACTTCGGAAGCCGGTCATGACTCTCGCCCAGGAACTTGCGCAAGCCGGTAACCATTTGATCAACGTCGGCGTTCAGCCGGGCGGCCTCCTCGCGTTGCACGCGCGCAACGTCGTTAATGCGCATGCGCAGGTGCTCAATACCCTCACCCGTTAGGGACGAGACGGGAACTACCAGCGGGTTTGCAAGCCCGTCCTCTTCAAGTAAACGTTTCAAATCCGCCAAGACGACGCCCCGGTCTGCCTCGGTGAGCCTATCTACCTGCGACAGTGCAACTAGCGTTACCTTCGAATGGCCCGCAAGTGGTCGGATGAACTGCGTGTGCAGGACGTCGTCGGCATATTTTTGCGGATCAACAACCCACACGAGGACGTCCACGCGTTTGGCGAGTCGATCCACAAACTCGCGGTTTTCCAGATTAACCGAGTCGATGTCGGGTAGGTCCACGACGGTTACGTTTTCAGAAAGTCCCCGGCCGGCTGGAACAAGAACCCGGTTTTTGACTCCCAACCAGTCCAGAATGCGCGTCGGTTCCGTGCCGGGCGCAGATGCGGCGAGAGCCGCCGTGGTGGTTGGGCGCCGCACCCCAACGGAAGCGAGGTCAGCGCCGAGGAGGGCGTTAAAAAGGCTCGACTTTCCAGATCCCGTGGCACCAATCAGTGCGACCACGGTGGTGTCGGCGTCAAGGCGCAGGCGCTCTTTGGCGATCTGAATGCGCTGGGCGTAGTCGACCCGCTCCTCGGGCGGCAGGTCGTCGCCTAAAAGTTCTACGACTTTAGACAGCTGTTCGACGCGCTTGTCGACGGGAGTGTCATCAACGCGGTTAAAAATCCTCACCCGCTAACCTCCATGCCTTCCCACGCGGCACGCGCGCGTTCGGCCGCTTCAAAAACAGGTTCCGGAGCGCTCACGCGTGGTACCGCATCCAAGAACGGCCGTGTGGATTCAGCCAAAACTTCGCGCAGGTTGTCCAGCAGCGTTCGGTGCGCCTGCTTCGTCATCGACTGCACGGCCTGGTCGCCAAATACTGATTCGAGCAGGCGCTGGGCAAGCACAGATGTTGCGCCAGCCACCCCGACTTCTGCGCCCGTCAGGCCGCCGGTGGACGCGAATATTACGATCATTAGTGCGACGCCGAGGACGTTCACGCCAATCGCTAGGAAACGCGCGGACATCTTGCGTGAACCGGCTTGGTCGCGAACCATATCCAGAAGCTGTTTTTGCCACTGGCGTGTCATCTGGGCGGCCAGGTCGTTGATTTCTCGCGCGGAGGCTGCGGGCACGTGGGCTTCAACATCTCGCATGGCTCGGCTTTGGCTCCAGGTGGATCGCACGGAGTCGTGTGCCCTCGCGA
The DNA here is from genome assembly GCA_030532405.1 of Actinomycetaceae bacterium. Lineage (GTDB taxonomy): Bacteria > Actinomycetota > Actinomycetes > Actinomycetales > Actinomycetaceae > Gleimia. The sequence continues at coordinate 155,008 of JAUNLF010000001.1, forward strand.
TCTCATCGGATAACAGCGCGGTCAGGCCCTCGCCGATGGCTTGTTCGACGGGTTCTGTCTTAACCGGCCGGCCCGTCAAAAAGCCGGTGATGCGCGCTTTCACCCAAGAGATACCCTCATCGATTTTGCGCGATAGTTCCGCGGTTCCGACGACTTCTTGCCAGCGGGCCAAAACTTCGCCCCGCAGTAGAGAGCCATTTTGGGTTTGCTCGGCAACCCTGCGCACAGCCGCATCAATTTCGGCGTCAACAACTTGGGCGGCGTCGGTGGCGACCGTAGCCTGCTCGGCCAATGCTTGAACCACGGCGTCGACGCTGTCAAGCAACTCAAAAACCGAGCCGTGCAAAGTGCGCTTTGCGGTGGCGGCACGAGACTGCGCGGTGTCGGTTAACGAAGACAACCAGTTCGTTAGAGGAAGCAAACTCTGGTGCGGAATCATACCGTCCACCAAAATCGTTTCCTCAATCGCGATCAGGGGTGCCCGCCCCAAGTTCGCGTCAGCCAGCATGCGCGACAAGTCGGCGCGCACCTCTTCAACAGCGTTCGCCGGCACCCGGTTTAACACGACCGCGACGGCGATGTTTCGCTTAGCGGCGTCCTCAAGCATCTTCCACGGCACAGCATCGGCGTACCGGGCCGCGGTTGTAACAAACACCCACAAGTCAGCTGCATCCAACAGCTGGCGCGCCAACATGCGATTGTCTTCTACAACAGAATCGAGGTCGGGCGCATCCAGCAGGGCAAGACCCGGGCGAATCGCCTCGTTAGAGCGAAGCTCAAGTTCCCACACCGATTCCGCGGTTGGCTGCGACGGCGGCGCATCAGCATCAATGCGGCGCCTCGGCAGTGTGGGCAAGATGCGGTCGGGCTCAAACCAGCGCGCATCTTCGGGCCGGTGAAGCAAAAGCGGGCGGCGCGTAGTCGGCCTGCGAGCCGATGACGCCGTCACCGTCTGGTTCACGAGCGAGTTCACGATCGTTGACTTTCCAGCCCCCGTGGAGCCACCAACCACGCACAGTAGCGGCGCATCCAAGTTGGAAAGCCTAGGCAGAATATGATCCTCAAGCCTGCGCACACCGCGCGAGCTCATCTGGCGAGCATCGCCCGCCCCCGGAAGCTCCAGAGGCAAGGACACGCCCTCAAGGACGCCCGCCAGGTCGGCTAAAGAATCATATTCTTCCACGGCTCACTCCCCCGGTTTTACCGTTGGCAAAAGGTCGTTCGCGGGCGGCTCCCACGCCTTCGGGTCAGCACTCACCTGGTCGCCGGAGCGAATGTCCTTGACCTCGTGTGAGCCGTCCTCCCCAATGAACCAAACGTACGGAATTCCGCGCCTGTCAGCGTAACGAATCTGCTTGCCGAACTTTGCCGACGAGGGGGAAACCTCGGTTGGGATTCCGCGCGAACGCAAGTCGTGCGCGACGTCGTCGGAAGCCGAGCGTGATTCCTCGTTCATTACGGCCACGAGGACGCAGGTGGGAACCGACCGGGACGCCACGGCCAGGTCGCTCGCCAGGATTCGCGACACCAGGCGCGACACGCCAATCGAAATGCCCACGCCCGGGAACGAGCGCTTCCCGTCGGACGCCAGCGAATCGTAGCGGCCGCCGGAGCAAATCGAGCCCAGATCCTCGTTGCCCTCCAGCATCGTTTCGTACACGGTACCCGTGTAGTAGTCCAAACCGCGCGCAATCTTCAGCTCCGCGCGCACTCGGTGCGGGGCGCGCTTCGCCGCGGCCTGTAGCAGAGCGCCCAGTTCTTCCAAGCCCTCCTCGATCAGGTCATTCGACACGCCGAGCGCGCGAACACCATCCAAAACCTGCTCGTCATCACCCGAAAGCGACGCGAGCTCCAGCAAACGGTCGACCTGCTCCTGCTCAAAACCGAACTCGCGCATTTCGGCAGCCACGCCCTCGGGCCCAATCTTGTCGAGCTTATCGATGCTACGAAGCGCCTGTTCAACGTCAGTTACACCAATGCCTTCGCAAAAGCCCTGCACAACCTTGCGGTTGTTCACAAGGACAGTCACGGGCGGGATGGGAAGCTTGGACAGCGCCTCGATAATCACCAGCGGAATCTCCACTTCGTGGTGGAAAGCCAAAGTCCCATTCCCCACAATGTCAATATCAGCCTGCGTAAACTCGCGGAATCGACCGTCCTGAGGGCGTTCACCGCGCCACACCTTCTGGATCTGGTAGCGGCGGAACGGGAACGTCAAATTGCCAGCATTTTCGAGGACGTAGCGGGCAAACGGCACGGTCAGGTCAAAGTGCAGGCCGAGCGGACGCTCCTTCTTGTCGTGCCGGTCATTCCCACGGTCTTGCAAGCGCTCCAGCATGTAGACCTCCTTGGAGGTCTCCCCCTTGCGCTGCAACTCATCCAACGTCTCTACCGCGCGAGTCTCAAGGGAAGCAAAACCGTGAAGCTCAAACGTTTCACGCAGCTGATCCAAAATCGACAGCTCAACGATACGCTCGGCGGGAAGCCATTCGGGAAATCCGGAAAGTGAAGTGCGTGCAGGCATAGTTTTATATTCTCAAATCTTTTCTACGTGGAAGTCGCGTTACAGCGCTGTTTTAACCACTTTTATTATCCCAGTTCTTTCGCGCGGCGAACATACGGGTTCGCCTGCTGTTCATGCGCCCAATGCGTGGCCGGACCGTGACCGGGCAACATCCAAGTCTTCGGGTCAACCGAGTTCGCCAAAGTGCGCAGCGAATGACGCATCTGCGTCTCATCTCCACCCGGCAAATCGGTGCGCCCCACCGATCCCGCGAAAATCACGTCACCCACCAGGGCAAGCGGCTGATCCGTCTGAAGCGGTTCCATGCCCGTCCTCGTTCCCGGAAGTTCAGCGTTCGTATCCAAATTGTCACCGCCCGGAATCGCGGTCAGGAAAATAGCGGACCCCTCCGTATGCCCCGGAGCGGGAATCATCAAAATCGGAAGGCCATCAACGAGCTCCATGATCTGCGACGGAATCGTCTCGATCTGCGCGGGCTTCACCCACTCTCCCACCGACACAAACCCCTTCGGCAAATGCGCCATCGGGTCATCCATCCTGTACAAATCCGGGCCCGGAACATAAACCGGAAGGTCGAACGCCGCCGCATCCCACACGTGGTCCGGGTGACCGTGGGTTAGCAAAACCGCCCTCGCATCCAAATCATTTTCCTGCAGATACGCCTCAATCGGCTCAGCGGTTCTAAAACCAGGATCAACGATCAGACTCTGATTCGTGTCACGCGGGGTAATAACATACGCGTTTTCGGCCATAATCGTTGATTCGATACGTTCAATCCTCATGGAACATACTCTATCGGAATCACCACTACCCGCATGAATCGATATCCGCGAGGACGCAGCTGGCTAAAACTCGCACAAAAACTTCTGGAAAAGTGGGTAATCACACTGATTCGACGTAGGATAAGACAGGTGGAGCGACACCTCCACTTTGCACATTGTCGTACGGTCCGGCATCTGCCAACCCCGTCCCCTGTTAGGAATACCGTGAGCGATCATATTGAAGACCCTGCAAACACCCAGGACTCCAATCCAGAAACCCAAGACGACGTAACACTACCGGCAGTGGTAGTCCCCGCGTCATCCAACGAAAACCCGGCCGACTTTGGTCGCGTTGATGAAGAAGGAAACGTCTGGGTCAAGGAGTCGGGTACCGAACGCAAAGTTGGGTCTTACCCGGATGCGGTGCCCGCTGATCCTCTAGCCCTGTACACCCGCCGTTACCTGGACCTGGAAGCCAAGGTCAACCTGTTCGAAATGCGCCTGCCCACTTTGAACGGCAAGGAAATCGAACAGACTTTGAAGGCCCTAGACGAAGACGTCAAGGAGCCCGCGGCAGTTGGTAACCTCGACGGTCTTCGCGAACGAGTCCGAAAACTACATACCGCTGCTGAAGAACGCAAGGAAGAAGCCGTGCGCGAACGCGCCGCCGCAAAGCAACAGGCGCTCGCGGAGCGCGAGGCGGTTGTCGAGCAGGCCGAAGCTATCTCTAACCAGGATCCGGAGCGCACGCAGTGGAAGAACTCCGGCCAGCGTCTGCGTGACCTTCTAGAAGAGTGGAAAGAACTGCAGCGTCGCGGCCCGCGTTTGGACCGCGCCGACGAGGACGCCCTGTGGAAGCGTTTCAGCTCTGCACGCACCCAGTTTGACCGTCATCGCCGCCAGTTCTTCTCGGCCCTCGATGCCCGCCAGTCGGAGGCGAAGCGCATTAAGGAAGGCTTGATTGAAGAGGCCCTCGCGATGCAGAACTCGACCGATTGGGGTCGCACTTCGGCCGCCTACCGCGAACTCATGGATCGTTGGAAGCAGGCCGGCCGCGCATCGCGTAAGGAAGACGACGCGCTGTGGAAGCGTTTCCGCGCGGCCCAGCAAGTGTTCTTTGACGCTCGCCGTGAAAACTCCGAGGCTGTTGACAACCAGTACCGCGAAAACTTGAAGGTTAAGGAAGCTCTGCTCGGCGAAGCTGAAGCCCTCCTTCCGATCACCGACCTGGAAGCAACCCAAAAGAAGTTGCGTGACATTCAGGACCGTTGGGAAGAGGCCGGCCGCGTTCCCCGCGGTGATGTTGCCCGCGTTGAGGGCCGCATGCGCGCCGTGGAGAAGGCCGTGCGCGACGCCGAAGAGGAACAGTGGCGCCGTAGCGACCCGGAAACCAAGGCTCGCGCAGAGGGTATGCTCGGCCAGCTACAGGATTCGATCGCCCAGCTCGAAGCCGACCTCGCTAAGGCTGAAGCTGCCGGAGACACGGCCAAGGCCGAGTCGGTCCGCGATGCCCTGGAGACCAAGCGTTCCTGGTACAACCAGATCGCCGGTTCCGTCGAAGAGTAATCCTCTAGCTTACTTAGTCGGGTTCTACCGTTTGGTAGGGCCCGACTTTTTGTTGCGCCCACCCTTCTTCGCGCCACCGTGAACGCGGGACGCTTCAAACACGCCATCCACGCGGCGAAGCGCGTTCAACGTGGCATTCAAGTGGGAGGACTCCGCCATTTCGATAGTGAACCTAACGGTTGCAATCCGGTCGCTAGAAGTCGACATGTTACCCGAGAGGATATTCACCTGGTATTCCGACAAAACGTCGGTGAGGTCGCCGAGCAACCTGGAGCGGTCCAGAGCCTTGATTTGAATCTTTACGAGGAAGTTAGCGGGTGCGGTAGTGTCCCACTCGACGGAAATAAACCGTTCGGGGTGCGAGCGCAACAGGGCTTGCGCGTTCGTGCACTCCGGCGAGTGCACCGAAACACCCTGACCGCGCGTTACAAACCCAATGATCTTGTCGCCGGGAACGGGCGTGCAACACTTGGCCATCTTGACCCACACGTCGTTTGCTCCCATGCCTTCAACGACAACGCCTGATCCTCCGCCGGAAACCTTCCTCGGGGCGGCCTGCCCCGGGGTCACAGCTTCCGCAAGCGTCTCTTCGGTACCCGAGTCCCCGCCCAGAGCGTCAATGATCTTTTGAACAACGTTTTGGGCGGAAATCTGGTTGTCACCAACCGCGGCGTACAGGGCGGAAATATCCCGGTAGCCCATTGAGGCCGAAATCGAGGTGAGCGTGTTGTGATTCATCAACCGCTGCAGGGGCAGGTGCTGTTTGCGCATCGCGCGCGCCAGCTGTTCCTTGCCCAGCTCGGCTGCTTCTTCGCGGCGTTCCTTAGAGAACCACGCCCGAATCTTCGAACGCGCCCTCGAGGACGCTACAAAATTCAACCAGTCACGGCTCGGACCCGCATTCGGGGACTTGGAGGTAAAGACCTCCACGATGTCACCACTTTCAAGCTGCGATTCAAGGTTCACCAGCTTGCCGTTTACACGCGCACCAACCGTGGTGTGCCCGACTTCGGTGTGAACCGCGTACGCAAAGTCAACGGGCGTAGCTCCCGCCGGCAATACTTGCACTTCACCCTTCGGGGTAAACACGTAAACTTCGTCGCCCGCAATCTCGTAGCGAAGTGAATCAAGGAACTCTTCCGGATCACCCGTTTCGCGTTCCATTTGAATGAGGCCGCGAAGCCAGTTCATCTGTTCCTCTGGCTTCATACGGTCCGCATCCATCTTGGATGAACCAGACGCGTTCGGATCCTGCTTGTACCGCCAGTGAGCGGCAACACCGTACTCGGCGCGCTCGTGCATCTCAAACGTGCGAACCTGAATCTCAACGGGTCGGCCGCCCGGGCCCATCACCGTTGTGTGCAGCGACTGGTACAGGTTGAACTTAGGGGTTGCAATATAGTCTTTGAACCGTCCGGGCATCGGCTGCCAGCGCGCGTGAATCGCACCGATAACCGCGTAGCAGTCTCGGACCGAATCCACCAGCACGCGCACACCCACCAAGTCGTAGATGTCGTCAAACGCTTTGCCGCGCACAATCATCTTTTGATAGATCGAGTAGTGATTCTTCGGCCTGCCTGAAACCGTGCCGCGCACATTGTTTTCGCGCAGGTCGTCCTCAATCGTCAAAATTACTTGGCGCAGATACTCATCGCGCTCGGGTGCGCGTTCGGTGACCAGGCGGTCGATTTCTTTGTAGATCTCGGGGTACAGCGTGATGAATGAGCGCTCTTCAAGTTCCCACTTGATCGTATTCATGCCCAGCCGGTGCGCCAGCGGTGAGTAGATCTCTAGAGTTTCGCGGGCTTTGCGTTGGGCGGACTCGCGTGGAACGTACTCCCACGTGCGAGCATTGTGCAGCCGGTCCCCCAGCTTAATGAGCAGCGTGCGGATGTCTTTCGACATTGCGACGATCATCTTACGCAATGTTTCAGACTGCGCGGCGGCACCGTACTTGACCTTGTCGAGCTTGGTAACACCGTCTACGAGTAGCGCAATGTTCGGGCCGAAGTCTTCGCTGAGTTGTTCGAGCGTGTACTCCGTGTCCTCTACCGTGTCGTGAAGTAGCGCGGCAACGAGGGTCGGCGGAGTCATTCCAATTTCAGCCAGGATTGTTGCAACCGCAACCGGGTGCGTAATGTAAGGTTCCCCCGATTTTCGGTACTGCCCCTCGTGGTATTTCTTCGCGGTTTCGTACGCACGCTCAATAACGTCAACCTCGACTTTGGGGTGGTGAGCGCGAACGGCGCGGATCAACGGCTCAATTTCTGGTGCAGTTGAACGTCGGCGGGAACCGAACCAGAGCAGGCCGGAGCGAACCCGAGAACCGCTTACCGGGTTAGTAGCCTGCGAATCAACTGTGTGGGATGTCATTCCCTAATGTTATCCCAAAGTAAAGTTTTCGTGCGCAAACAAAACTGTCCCGCCTCCATTAGGCGGGACAGTTTTATGAAGTTATCGCAACAACAGCGGTTTTCGGAAGCTATAACCGCCCTTGTCGAGGGCCGTTAGAAGACCACCACGGACTCTACTGTTAGATCCGGTAGCTTCGTGCGGCCGTTCAGTCCAGCCAGTTCGAGCAGTACGGTCACTCCGACTACTTCAGCATTGCACTGCTGTAGCAGTTCAACTGCGGCCGCTGCCGTACCGCCGGTTGCCAACACGTCATCGATTACGAGGACGCGGCTGCCTTCCTGTACCGAATCCGGGCGAATCTCCATGCGAGCTTCACCGTATTCAAGCTGGTAGTCCACGCCGATCACGGGGCCGGGAAGCTTACCGGCCTTGCGGACGGTAATCATTCCTACGCCCAGTGCGGTTGCCAGCGGGGCGGCCAGAATGAAGCCGCGCGACTCCAGGCCCGCAATCGCATCGACCTTGCCACGGTAGTGGTCGGCAAACGTTTCAATGAGTTCGCCAAATGCTGCACCGTTGGCTAGTAGCGGCGTAATATCGCGGAACAAAACGCCGGGATCGGGAAAGTCAGGAATCTCGCGAAGATTGTCCTTGACCAGTGAGCCCAGCCGGTCGCGAAGCTCTTGTTCGTTGCTCATTGGATTACTTCCTCTTTTTGCGCTTAGGTTGCGCTTGCTGTCCTAGGTGTCGTCCCGGCGTCGGCGTCGAGACCTGGAGTGCTTCTTGCTCCTTTGAAGCACCCTCGCTGTCGGTTTCCTTTGCCTCGCCAGACTGGACTTTTTCGCCGCGCGCGGCCAACACGCGCTTGGTGTGCTCGCCAATCTTTGCGCGACGCTCCTCCAAAATCACCAGAGCCGACGGAGCAATGAAGACGGAACTAAGTGTACCCACTGCCATACCTACAAAGAGGGCGAGCGAGATATCTGTTAGGGTTCCGGCTCCAAGTAGGAATGATCCTAGGAACAGAATCGAGCCGACCGGGAGCAGTGCAACGATCGACGTGTTGATCGAACGAACTAGGGTCTGGTTGACCGCGAGGTTCACCATTTCGCCGAACGTGTACTTGGACTGCATCGTGATGTTTGCCGTGAGTTCACGTACGCGGTCAAACACAACAACGGTGTCGTACAGCGAGTAAGCCAAAATCGTGAGGAAGCCGATCACGGTTGCCGGCGATACTTCAACCTGCAGTAGAGAGAAGAATCCGACGGTTAGGAACATGTCGTGTGTAAGCGCCCAGAGCGCTGCGAGTGACATTGCCCAGGAGCGGAAGTACAGCGCCATCATGGCACCGACTAGTACCAGGAAGATCACGAGGGACTGCAGTGCCTTCTTAGTAACGTCCGCACCCCACGACGGGCCAATCACGGTTGCGTCCACGTCGCCGGGCTCAATCTGGTAAGCCTCGGCTAGTGCCTCGCGGATCTGCGGAGTCTGCTCTGCGGACACCTCGGGGCTTTGCACTCGCAGGCCGTTGGTGCCTAGCTGGGTGACCTTAACGCCCTCTGAAATTCCATTTTCGGCCATGACGTCATACGCGATGGCTTGTTCCGTCGTGCCGACGTTTGCCAGCGAGAACTGGGAACCACCCTGGAACTCAATGGACGGGTTCAAACCGCGAATCACAAGGAGCAAGATGGCAATCACAATGACTGCCGCGCCGGTTACGACCGACTTCTTGCGGTTAGGAATGAACGGGTAGGACTTCTTACCCGAGTAGAGGCTGTTACCCCAAGACGCGATGGACATCATTTGTCAGTCTCCTTCCCGTCGGAGGTATCTGCATCCGTACCATCGGTCGGACTCACCTCTTTGTCTTCAACCGCAACTGCGGTCTGGGTTGCTTCGGCCTCTTTAGCTGCCTGCTGTTCCTTCTCGCGTCGCAGCTGAGCAATCGACTGGCGTCCCATGTCCGGCACCGCCTGCTCCTGCGCGCCCGCCTTGCGCGCGGGCTTCGTGTGACGCTCCGGACCGCGCACGCGACCACGACCGGCGTAGACAGCCGCGGACTTAGCGCCCAAGTGCTCCGGATCCAGGCCGGAAAGCTTGTGGCCCTGACCAAAGAACTTGGTGCGAACCAACAGGACCATTGCCGGGTGCGTGAAGAACAGGATCACAGCCAGGTCAACAATCGTTGTGAGGCCAAGGGTGAACGCGAAGCCCTGCACACCGCCAACAGCCAGAACGTACAGAACGGCGGCGGCAAGTAGGTTCACGAAGTCAGAAACGATAATCGTACGGCGTGCGCGCTCCCAACCTTCGTTGACCGCATTGTGCAAAGTCTTACCGCTTCGAACCTCGTCACGGATCCTCTCGAAGTACACGATGAACGAGTCCGCGGTAATACCAACCGCAACAATCAAACCGGCCACGCCTGCAAGTGAAAGTCTGTAGCCCATCAGCCACGACAAAAGCGTGATCGCCAGATAGACGATTACACCCGCTACAAGCAGCGAGCCACCCGCCAGGATGGACAGGCCGCGGTATTGCCAAATCAAGTACAGCAACACGAGGATCAAACCAATAACACCGGTGAGCACACCAGTGCGCAGGTGCTCGGCACCCAAGGTTGCCGAAATTCGCTGTTCGGACTCAACCGTGAAGTTGAGCGGAAGTGAACCGAACTGAAGCTGGTTTGCAAGAGCCCTGGAAGACTCGGCGGTGAAGTTACCTTCGATCATTGCCGAGCCGTTCGGAATCACGCTCTGCATGGTCGGCGCGGAAATGACGTTCCCGTCCAGGACCACGGCGAAGCGGTTACGAACCGGATCAACCTGCTTTAGATCGACAAGGCGCTGAGATACTTCCGCGAACTTGTCGCTACCCTCGCCATCAAACTGGAGGCTTACGATCCACTTACCCGTGGACTGCCCCTGCTGGTTGGTGGCCATACCCGCGGTGGCCGAAGTTAGGTGGATACCCTCGACGTCAACCGGGCCCAGAATGTACTTCTCGCCGCCCTCAACGTCACACGCGACAAGTGGCTTTGCCGGATCGTCGGTTGAACCCTTTGCGCGGGACTCGGGGTCTGCGCAGTCAGTAAGGAAGAACTCTTGCATCATGGATTCGGTGATCCAAGCGGGGTCGGAGTTATCGGCCGGTTCCTGCAACGGCTCTTCGGAGATCTCGCCGTCACCGTTAACATCGGCCAGCGTCGCGGCAAGCTCTTCTTGGCTCATATTCGCAAAATCAGCCGCCGGGTCTTCAGCCGGTGCTTCCTCGGTGGCTTCTGCGTCTTCGGTGGCCTGCGGCTCAGTTGCCTCGGGCTCAGTGGATTCTTCGGTTGCCTGCTCGGATTCCTCCGTAGCGTTCGGGTCCTTGGCTTCCTGATCCTCACTCGGCGCCTCGGAAGGCGTCGTGTCGTAATCAGCTGGGTTCACCGCGTTTGGTGCTCCCGCGATCAGGAGGGGACGGAAGTTCATGACGGCCGAAGACCGAACCAAGTTCAAGGTCTCTTCACTGGGTTCACCGGGCAGAGAAACCACAATGTTGCGGCCCGCCTGACTGGTGATTTCTGCTTCAGCAACACCGGATGCGTCAACGCGCTTACGGATAATCTCAATCGCCTGCTGAAGGTCTTCTTCCGAGACGATAACGTCCTTTTCGCTCTCGCCTTCGCGCGGTGTAGGAGTCAGGATCAGCTGCGTGCCGCCCTGCAGGTCCAAAGCTAGTTCGGGAGTCGCGCTGGCGCTTCCTCTAGCTATTCCAATACCAAGCGTTGCAATTACAACGATGATGAGAACCCCAAGAGAGATTATCTTCTTCCCGGGCTTACTCGCTTTCTTAGCCACTGTGGTTCCTCGATACTAATTTGAGCTAGGGATGTTTAATGCCTAGTTTTTGGGATCTTCTGCTGAGTTCTTTTGCGTTCCGGTGAACGAGTCATCCCAGAGGTCTTCGGAGTCTTCCTCGACAGCTTCATCTGCGGCGGGCTCCGCGGTGGTGCCGCCCTCAGTCGGCTCATCCGTCGGTACTACATCATCGGTGGTCGGCTGAGCTTCAGTTTCGCTAGCCTCAACCGTTTCCGCGTCTACCGGGTCCGTTAGCTCCTGCACGTCCTCTTCAAGCGAGGCGTCCTCATCATTTTCAAACGGCGGGTCGGTTACAACTGCGATGGCGCGACGATCCCAGTAGCTTTCTTCACCACTTGGGGACTGCAAAATGTAGACGTCGCCATCAACGTCCGAAACGATGCCGTAAAAGCCTGCGGTGGTACGAACCCACACGCCGGGCTCAATCTGGGCGTGCATTTGTCGAATCTGTTCTTCTTGCTTCTTACGACCGCGCGACGAAAAGAACATCATCGCGACCATGAAGACCAACAGAATCAATATGATTTCCAACGGTTTACTCCTCAAAAGCTAGGTGTATCCTAGGCGATTCTAAAGGTATTGAGCCTCTAATGCACCTTTGTCCCGTGTGTTTTTAGGAAAATAATGTGTCGTCGGCCGGCGGTTTGAGCCCCAGGTGTTCCCAGGCTTGCGCTGTGGCAGCTCTGCCGCGAGGCGTGCGAATCATGAAGCCTTCGCGCACCAGGTAGGGTTCGGCCACCGTTTCAACGGTTTCGGCTTCCTCCCCCACCGTCACAGCGAGTGTGGCCAATCCAACAGGGCCACCGCCAAAGCGTTTGCACAGTGCTTCTAAAACGGCGCGGTCTAGCCGGTCTAAGCCCTTTGGGTCAACCTCGAAAAGTTTCAACGCTGCATTTGCCGATTCGAGGTCGATTGTTCCGTCGCCGTGCACCTGCGAATAGTCAACCACGCGGCGCAGCAACCGGTTGGCGATACGCGGTGTTCCGCGTGACCGGCGCGCGATTTCGGCGCCCGCGTCCTTGTGGATCGCCATGTCTAGCAGGCGGGCGGATCGGAATACAACCTGTTCTAGTTCGGCGGGTTCGTAGTACTCCAGGTGGGCGGTGAATCCGAACCGGTCGCGAAGCGGCGCGGGTAGCAGGCCGGAGCGGGTCGTTGCTCCAACTACCGTGAACGGGGGCAAAGTAAGCGGGATCGAGGTCGCGCCCGGCCCCTTACCCACGATGATGTCGACGCGGAAGTCCTCCATTGCCAGGTACAGCATTTCTTCGGCTGTGCGCGCTAGGCGGTGGATTTCGTCGATGAACAATATGTCGCCCTCTTGAAGTGACGACAAAATTGCGGCAAGGTCACCGGCGTGCTGGATCGCGGGCCCGGAAGTAAGCCGCAGCGAAGCGCCCATTTCGTTTGCAACGATCATGGCGAGCGTGGTTTTACCAAGCCCGGGAGGGCCCGCCAGCAGGATGTGGTCCGGCGTTACTTCGCGGTTTTGCGCAGCTGACAACACGAGGTCGAGTTGGGCGCGCACAGTCCCCTGCCCGATGAAGTCTTGCAGTCTTTTAGGCCGAAGCGCCGCCTCCGCCGCGCGTTCGATGTCGTCGGCGCCCTCGGTCACAATGCGGTCACTGGAAATGTCATCCACGGTTGCCTCCCAGGTTTACAAGCGCCGCACGGAGCATATCTGACGCATTCATTCCCATACCGCTGAACTGCGCGACGGCTCCTTCGGCCTGCTGTTTTTGCCATCCGAGGCTGACCAGAGCCTTCACGACCTCGTCAGCCACATCGTCGTTTACGGCGGGCGCATCGAATGAAGCGGATGCCGGGCCGAGTTTGTCTCCAATATCCAAAATCATGCGCTGCGCCGACTTCTTTCCGATACCCGGAATCTTTTGCAAGCGTTTTTCGTCCCGATCCGCGAGGGCGGAGCGAAGCTCATCGGGAGTGAACGTATCCAGCGCGGCGATGGCAGTGCGGGGCCCGACCCCGGTCACGGTCTGCAAGATCTCAAAGGTTTCGGACTCGTCCTCGGACAAGAATCCAAAAAGCGTCATGGATTCTTCGCGCACAACCAGGTTCGTGTGCAGCTCAATATCGAGGCCGTGACGAACCGTGGCTATCGACCTGGCCGGCATGTAGACGCGGAACCCAAGGTTTTGAGACAGCACGACGATGTGGTCGGACTTAATCTTTTGGACCTTGCCGATGAGGTAGGAAATCATGGACGCTCCTTTGTTGGGGCTGGGCTGGCATCCAGCCTAGCGCCTACCCTGGACACGCGGATCTACCGCACCCTTGCGCCGAGTTTGCGCAAGCGCGTCCGCCCACTGCTTTTGCGCGGCCGTCATGCGTCCGCGGGAGGACACGCCGCCGGATAGGGACACGTTAATGTCGCCGTCTTGCTGCGCGCCCTGCAGGCCGGTGCCGCGCCACGCGTGACAAATCGCGATGGCGAGGGCGTCCGCGGCGTCGGCGGGTTTAGGCGGTTTCGGCAATCCCAAGATGCGCGCCACCATGTGTTGAACCTGCGCCTTACCCGCCGTGCCCGAACCGGTGATCGCGGCTTTAACCTCCGAGGGCGTGTGCACGGCGAGCGGCAGGCCCGCGCGCCCTACGCACAGCATCGCCGCGCCCATCACCTGCATGGTGGTGGTCACCGACTGCAGGTTGTCCTGGGCGAAAACGCGTTCGATAGCTACGACCTCGGGATCATATTTCTTGATCGCCAGGTCGATGGCGTCCGCGATTTTTGACAGGCGAAAGTGAGTGGCAAGGCTTTGCGGGCTACGGGCTACCTCGAAGTGAACGAGGCTGGTTCGACGCGTGTCATCAACGTCGATCACGCCAATGCCGCACCGGGTTAGACCCGGGTCGATACCTAAAACACGCACTTATATTCAGCCTAAAGTTTTAGTCTTCTTGCTGAAGCTGCTTCAAAACGTCGTCGGAAGCGGTGAAGTTAGTGAAGATTTCCTGCACGTCGTCGGAGTCCTCCAACGCGTCAACAAGCTTCATAACCTTCTGCACGCCTTCAAGATCCAGCTCCACCTTGGTGGCCGGCACGAAGCCGCCCTCGGCAGAGTTGTAATCGATCTCGTTTTCCTGCAGCGCCTTACGAACGGCAACGAGGTCGTTAGGTTCGGTGATGACCTGGAATACTTCGCCCTCGTCGGCAACTTCTTCAGCGCCCGCATCGAGCACAGCCATCAGGAGCTCGTCCTCGTCGGACACGGCTTCCTTCGGGACCTCAACGATGCCCTTGCGAGTAAACATGTAGGCAACCGAACCCGGGTCGGCCAGGTTTCCGCCGTTGCGCGTGAAGGCGGTGCGAACTTCGGAGGCGGCGCGGTTGCGGTTGTCCGTCAAGCACTCAACTAGGACGGCAACACCGCTCGGGCCGTAACCCTCGTACATGATGGTTTCCCAGTCGGAGCCGGAGGCGTCTTCACCGGAGCCGCGCTTCACTGCGCGTTCAATATTGTTGGCCGGTACCGAGTTCTTTTTCGCCTTTTGAATGGCGTCGTAAAGAGTCGGGTTCGCGTCGGGGTCTCCGCCGCCAGTGCGTGCCGCTACCTCAATGTTCTTAATAAGGCGTCCGAAAAGCTTGCCGCGTTTTGCGTCAAGTGCGGCCTTCTTGTGCTTAGTAGTGGCCCACTTAGAGTGCCCTGCCATTAATTTCCTCCATAGAACTTCCGGGTCCGCATCCAGCGGAGCCGCTAATCATTGTACTCATCGATCTTAACGCACCTGCCGTCCCACCCGTTTATTAGCCATTTTTGAAGCAAGTTGGGTAGGGATTCGGGGTATATTCGGTCGCGTTTTTCTATGTCGCGGATTTGTTCCAAACTTAGCCATTGCATGTCGTCGAGTAGGTTTTTCTCGTCGCTACTCCACCCGTCGCGGTGTACCGCAAACCCTTCTACTTTGGCTAGGAAGAAGTATTCTTTTTGTCGCCTTGTGCGGTCTGCAAAATAGAACTTTGAGTCTCGATATATTACCGGGCCAATGAGGGCGCCCTCGTCAAGCTTGTATCCGGTTTCTTCAAAGCATTCGCGTACGGCAGCAGCTTTTGCGGACTCCCCCGGTTCGCGGCCACCGCCGACGGTGAACCACCATTCGTGTTTTGGATCGCTGCCGTCGTGGCCTTTAACTAAGAGGGCGCGGTCGTCCTCGTCGATCAAAATTATTCGAGCGGCGTCGCGCGTTGGTAGCCCGTCGGGCCCGATCGGCCACTCGTGTTCACTACTTAGCATTAGGTTTCACTCGATGCGGTCATCAAAGTCGAAGGTTTGCGGCATTTTCGCGTGGCCGGCAAGGTGGAAGATCAGCACGTCCGGGCTTGTGCGTAGCCGCTGGGTTTGCGCGACCTGCTGGTTGTAAAACCGGCGGGCGGCGCCCAGTTCAAACGCGTTGGTCTGAAGCTCTTTGGTCAGTGTGTGCAGGCGCGGGTCGTCGTTTGCAAATCGGGGCAGGTACGAGTCGCGAATCCACCGCGTGATTGCAGATTCTGTCGTAGCGCTGTGTCCGAGGGCGCCCGGAGCTTGCGTATTTAACAGTTTGCGCAAGCTATTCGCGGCGTGCTCATCGATTTGGCGAACAGTGCTTTCGGCCTCCAGCAATATGGCCCGGCGAGCGGTCAGATGACGGTTCACAGTGACTTCCGCCTGCTTAACCTGACGGTGCAAGCGGTCAACGCGCCTCGCCCTCGTAATCAACCACACTGCCAACAGGGCCAACACGACAATAATCACGCCTGAAACTACGGGCCAGTTCACTGCTTATCCTTCCCGCTCTTGGCTGCCTTGCGGCCGAGCGCGCGTTTTCCGTCTTCTTTCACAGCATCACCACTAGGCGCCGGCTTCGCGCCGTCCTTTGCACCGTTCAGACCGAGGGTTTGACGCACGTTATCAAGCAAAGTGTCGGTGTTTTCTACCTCAACACTCGCCGAGCCGATCACCGTTGAATACACGGCCAGAATCTTGTCTGTTACGACTCCCCAGTCGTACATCTTCGAAGCCTCGTGGCCGATCGCGGCAAGTTGCTTGCGCTCCTTTGGATTATCCAGCGCATGGTTGATCACGGCCGCCAGGTCATCAGAATCTGCCGATGTAAACAAATAGCCCAGCTGGCCACCGTTTAGCACCAGGCGGAAAGCTTCAATATCACTTGCGATCACGCACGTGCCCGCCGACATGGCCTCAACCAAGACAATGCCGAACGACTCTCCCCCGGTCTGCGGTGCAACGTAAGCTGTTGCACCGTGGTACAGCGAGTTTCGCTGCTCTGGCTTCACATCACCCACGAACTCCACGTTGTCTGGATACTTTTCCACCAACTGTTGCACCGGGGTGTCGTCGCCGCGTCCTCCAATCAAAAAACGCACATTCGGATGTGCCGCAACCACGCCACCAATCGCGCCGGCAAGCACGTGCAGGCCCTTGCGCGGCTCGTCCAGTCGGCCCAACCAAAAGATCACCGGAGCCTCGTCGGTGCCCTTCCACTTCGGAGTATCCGGGGCGGTGGCAAGCGGCTCGCGGTACACGCCGTTCGGAATAATGACCGCGTCACCACCCTGATGCTCAACCAGAGTGCGGCGAGCCTCATTCGAAACCGCGATGCGCCCCGCAATCCGATCCAAAAGCGGACGCAAAATAGGCACGGCCAGTTCCATCGCGCGCGACCTCGTCATCGACGTGTGGAACGTAGCCACAATCGGACACTTCGCGTTCGCCAAAGCAATCAGAGAAATCGACGGAGCAAGCGGCTCGTGGATATGCACAACGTCAAAACCGCGATCCAGCCACGCCCTCGTTTCACGAATCGCTTTCGGACCAAGCGACAACTGCGCAACAGAACCGTTGTACTTCACCGAATACGACCCCGAAACAGCCGTGACGAAGTCGGGAACCTCCGCCGTTTCAACGGGAGCCAAAACATTCACGTCGTGGCCGCGGCGAATCAACTCCGTGGCAAGGTCACTAACGTGATACTGAACGCCACCGGGAGCATCGTAAGAATACGGGCAGACGATTCCAATCTTCATACCTCACCACTTTCCGATCCGGACTCTAAATCACGCGCGTGACGAGCGTGACGCTCGCGCGCCCTCGCGAGCCGGTCTGGATCCAAATCCTGCACAAACAAAGGCTGCAGCATGTGCCAGTCTGCCAGATGACTTTGGATTAGCGGCACCACCGTGTCTACCCACGCCTGCGTGTCGGCCTCCACCGCTCCCGTGGTTTTCACAGGCCGCAAGTGAAGCGTGTATCGCCCTCCCGCCGGGCGGCTGGACGCGGACCCACTGCCGCTTTCTCCGGTGCGCTTCCCCGCACGTGCTCGACTACCTTTCGCGTCCTTGTCGAGTCGGCTGAACGACATGTGGTTAACCCACAGCGGGCGGTTCAGCTCTTTCGCCAGTGCCGCCGGCCCCGCCGCAACCAGCGCCCGGTGGCCGCCAAAATCGACCTCAAGGCCACCGCCGGTAATGTCCCGGTCGGCAAGAAGCGGCACGAGGACGTTTCGGCCCTCCACCTGCTCGCGCAGTTGCTTAAAGATTCCGCGTTTTGCCGGCAAAATCTCCATGCCTAGCGACTGCCTGGTCTGAACAAAAAAGTCGTAGAGTTCCGGTGGCTTAACGACCTCGGCGACGGTAACAACTTTGGCGAGTTCAAAACTTGCCCAGGCTCCCGCCAAATCCCAGTTTCCCGAGTGTGTCATTGCCACCACCACGGGGCCGCTTTCCAAATCTTTGAGCAGCTCCTCGTGATACTCGGCGTCAACCGCGGAACGGATTTGCTCCTCACTCCAGCGGTGCAGTGACGGTGTCTCCGCGAACATCTGGAAGTAGGCGGCAAACGCGCGGGATACGTGCGTATCAGTTAGAGGCGCGTCGCTTAGCCGCTGATGATTCTTCACCAACTGCGCTTTGGACCCCGTTGGTAGCAGTCCGGTTACGTGTCCCGCCGCGCTTCCCAGTTTGGAAGCAAGCGGGGCGGGAACGTTGCCGAGGGCGTTAAAAAGCGGAACCAGGGCGCGGCTCAATACTTACGCCTCCAGTTCACGCTTAGCAGCAAAGATTCTCTGGCCGACCGTGAACATGGACGCAAACGCCACCCACGTGAGGCCAACGCCCAGAATCCACATCGGTAGCTCCAAGCCAACTAGGAATGTCGCCAGAAGTACTACGACGAGCCTGTCGGTGCGCTCCGCGATCCCAACCTTCGCCTGTGCCCCCACCGATTCGGCTCGAGCGCGCGCGTAGGGAACGGTTGCCGCCCCCACAATCGTGATCAGCCCGGCTATCAGCAGCCACGTCCTCATGGAAGATGGCGCCATCGAAACTGCAATCCAATACACAATTGAACTGAATACAGCTCCGTCTCCGATTCGATCCAATGTTGAATCCAAAAAGGCGCCAAACTCGGAGGCTTCCCCGGTAAGTCGGGCTAAAGTGCCATCCAGAGAGTCTGCGAAAAGTACCAGCGCAACTACGATCGGACCCCAAACCCACTTGCCCGTTGCAAGCAACGCGGCCGACACCGCCACGGTTGCTACGGTGCCCGTGACGGTCACGTGGTTGGGGCGAACGCCAAGTTTAGCCAGCCCTCGCGCCGGCGCGGTGAATACTTTGCGTGCGAGGTCTCGGCCGTGGTTTCCAAGCATTTTTACTCGACCAGGTCCCAGTTGTCGGCAAGCAGTGTCCTTGCATCCTCGATCAGTTGCGGCACGGCTTTAGTTTGCGCGATGATCGGCAAGAAGTTCGCATCCCCACCGTACCTGGGTACGACGTGTTGATGCAGGTGAGCTGCGATTCCAGCGCCCGCGACCTCCCCCTGATTCATTCCCAGGTTGAAGCCCTGCGCGTGGACGACCTTTTCCAAAACCTTCATCGCGCGGGCGGTGAGGGCTGAAATCTCGTCCCGCTCAGCCGTCGTCAAATCCGGGTACCAAGACGTGTGCCTGTACGGGCAGATCAGCAGGTGTCCGGAGTTATACGGAAATAGGTTCATGAGGACGAACGCGTGCTCGCCTCGATGGACGATCAGGCCCTGATCGTCGCTTACCTTCGGGGCGTGGCAGAACGGGCAGTCAGCGCTTTCGTGAGTGCGGGGTTTCTCCCCGCCCTCCACGTATGCCATTCGGTGTGGCGTCCACAGCCTTTGAAACGGGTCTGGAACGCCCGCGAAGTCAAAAGAGCTTTCTACCTGGTCGGTGCGCATTAGTCGTTTCTTCGCTCCCTGATAGCCGTTAGGATTCGCTCGATCGCTTCGTCTACGGGCACGCCGTTGTCTTGGCTACCGTCGCGGAAGCGGAAGGAAACAGCGCCCGCATCCACGTCCTCACCACCGGCGATGAGCGTGAAGGGGATCTTTTCCTTTGACGCGTTGCGGATCTTCTTGCCGAAGCGGTCGTCGGAGTGGTCAACCTCAACGCGTACGCCCTCCGCGCGTAGTCGCTTCGCGATGTCTTCAAGGTAGTCACCAAAGACGTCGGCAACCGGGATTGCACGCACCTGAACGGGTGCGAGCCAGGCCGGGAATGCGCCCGCGTAGTGCTCGGTTAGTACCGCGAAGAAGCGCTCAATCGAGCCGAACAGTGCGCGGTGGATCATGACGGGGCGCTTGCGCGTGCCGTCAGCCGCCGTGTATTCAAGGTCGAAGCGTTCGGGCAGGTTGAAGTCCAGCTGGATGGTTGACATCTGCCAGGTGCGACCGATCGCGTCCTTCGCCTGTACCGAAATCTTCGGGCCGTAGAACGCCGCGCCACCCGGATCCGGAACCAGGTCCAGGCCGGATGCGGTTGCTACTTCCTCAAGCGTGCGAGTTGCTTCTTCCCAGGTCTCGTCATCGCCCACAAACTTTTCGGGATCCTTCGTGGACAGCTCCAGGTAGAAGTCGTCCAGACCGTAGTCGCGTAGCAAATCGAGGACGAAAGTGAGTAGCTCGGTGAGCTCGTCCTTCATCTGCTCGCGCGTGCAGTAAATGTGCGCGTCATCCTGGGTGAAGCCACGTCCTCGGGCAAGACCGTGAACTACACCCGACTTTTCGTAGCGGTAAACCGTGCCGAACTCGAACAGGCGCAGCGGTAGCTCGCGGTAGGAGCGTCCGCGCGACGCGAAGATCAGGTTGTGCATCGGGCAGTTCATCGGCTTCAGGTAGTAATCCTGTCCAGCCTTCGTGATTTGACCGGTTTCAGGGTCGACCTCTTCGTCAATGTGAAGGGGCGGGTACATGCCTTCCTTGTACCAGCTGAGGTGACCGGACTTTTCAAACAGCGCACCCTTCGTGATGTGGGGCGTGTAGACGAAGTCGTAGCCGGCTTCGATGTGGCGGCGGCGCGAGTACTGTTCCATCTCCATGCGCACAATGCCGCCCTTGGGGTGGAACGCGGCCAGGCCGGATCCGATTTCGTCGGGGAAAGAGAACAGGTCTAGTTCCGTGCCGAGCTTGCGGTGGTCGCGCTTTTCGGCCTCTTCCAGGCGGTGAACGTAGGCGTTAAGTTCGTCCTTTGTAGGCCACGCGGTGCCGTAAATGCGTTGCAGTTGCGCATTGTTTTGGTTGCCCAGCCAGTACGCCGCCGAGGTCTTCATCAGTTTGAAGCCGTTACCGATTAGTTTCGTGGACGGGATGTGCGGGCCGCGGCAAAGGTCGGTCCAAACGGTTTCGTCCTTGCGGTTGCGGTTGTCGTACATGGTCAGCTCGGAGCCGCCCACTTCAACGGATGCGCCCTCCGCGTTTGCGTCGCCCTTGGCGGTAACCAGGTATAGCTTGTGCGGCTGGTCGGCGAGTTCTTGCTCGGCCTCCTCCTGGGTTACAACGCGGCGGCGGAAAACTTGACCTTCCTTCACGATGCGCTTCATGCGCTTTTCGATCTGTTTTAGGTCTTCCGGCGTGAATGGGTCAACGTTTCCGAAGTCGTAGTAGAAGCCGTCGGTGATTGGCGGGCCGATGCCCAGGTCCACCTGCGGGTTGAGTTCTTGTACGGCCTGCGCCATGACGTGCGTGCACGAGTGTCGCAAGATTGCGAGCCCAGCTTCGGAGTTAATGTCGATGCCCTCAACCTGCGCGCCGTCGGGAATCGGCAGGTAGAGGTCTTTTTCTTCACCGTTTACGCGCATCGCGATGATGCCAGGCTGCTTTTCAAAAAATTGCGTACCTGTTGTGCCCTGCTCCAAGACGACATTTTCACCATCTACTACCGCCCGAATCTCGGCCACAGGTTTCTCCTAACGGTTGACACATGCATTCCGCACTAATCCTACCCCTACACTCCAAGGGCGTCGAAACCCGCGCGAGTTTTGTAACCAACCCGGGTTACGTATAGAAGTATTCCCCGTTCACGAGGGCGCCCACTCAACCGGGCATGCTCCGCGGGTTTTGTGCGCAACCCTAAGCGGCGAATACCTTAGCGGTGTTTGCCAAGCGCCACCTTGGCTAGCTTGCTTCCTCTACGGATCGTCTCCTTGCCTCGCTTTGCCGCGACGAGCGCGTTATAGGTTGCGCGACGAACCGGCAAGTCCCATGCTCCATCAACCTCGACGTCGTCCTTAGCGAAGCGACGCTTGTAGATGCCTAGGTTATACAGCTCCGGACACCTCGTAGAGTCAACGCCCATCAAGTCGAGGGTCTCAACCCCCTCCTCACCGAGCTTTCGCGCAGCCCAGAAATCCAGGTACTCCGACGCCAAGACCTCGCGGCCCTTTTGACTGTGCGCACCGTAGTAAGCGCACGCCCTCCTGTCATTTACTAAAGCGATCAGCCACGCGACTATCTCGCCCTCGTACTCGACCCCAAACAGGCGCGCGCAGTCCGGACCTAACGCATCCAGCATGTTCCAGTAGACGTCTGCGGGGTGCACGCTAACCCCATCCCGGTCCGCCGTCTCGCAAAGCACCCGGTAGAGCGATTCAAAGTCTTTGCGCGAAATGCCGGTTAAGTCCTTAGCTTGCGCGCCCCCCTCCGTGATCCTCTTGATGGATCGGCGTACCGACCTCCTGCCATCTTTTGGCATGTGTTGCAGGATTTCTTCCTGATCGCCGCGCCCCGTGTTAACAAGAACGGTGCGATCATATGTAAGAGTTTGAAGCAGATCTCGAAGGTCCGGCGCCGAGTATTTGGCGTGAAGGCGAATGAACGCGACCTTCGGGTCGACCTTGCGAACTTCTTCAACGAGGGCGTCGCGCAATGCCTGCTCATTTGAAGGCGACTGTGACCTGAACCAGACGGGTCCCTTCTTAGCCCACAGGAACTTAACGCCGCGAATGTCATACTCAGAAAGTGCGACCACGGCAAGCACATTGTTACCTTTAGAGAAGGCGTACCGCCCAAAAACCTTCCTGCCACAGCGCTTGTCGAATTCATCCCAGGCAGCAGATTGCTCGGCCGGTAAAGCGTGCACGCCGGCAGCTGCCACTCGCATTTCTTCCGCGGTGATTCGCGTGAGCTTGAAGGTCACTTGGACTCCAGATCAGGTTGGTTCAGAAGCATTCGACAATAATCGAAGCAACACCCGATTGTAGACCGAGCCCCCGCGCCCCGTTGGGATTTTAATGACGAAAACGCAGAATTCACCCTAAAACGGAACCGAATTGTGAATTGTGCAAGCGAAGATTAGAACCTTGAGTTCGATTGCGGTGGGCGATACTGGGTTCGAACCAGTGACCTCTTCCGTGTGAAGGAAGCGCGCTACCACTGCGCCAATCGCCCGAGGTGGGTACCGGATTCGAACCGGTGTATACGGCTTTGCAGGCCGCTGCCTAGCCACTCGGCCAACCCACCAGGTTTGAAGACCTAGGCGGCCTCAAATGGAGCGGATGACGGGACTCGAACCCGCGACCCTCACCTTGGCAAGGTGATGCTCTACCAACTGAGCCACATCCGCAATATGGGCGCACCACCGGCTGTTGCCATTTGGTGCACCCAGTACTTTACGCCAGATTCTGAAATGGACCAAATCGGGTGAGCGTGATTCACGCCCTTCGAGTCAGAGCGTCCACAGATGCACGCCGCGCACGTTCTGCCCGCTTCGGGTTTGCCGCCAGAACTTCGTCGATCGGCTTCTCCCCTTTACCGGGACGCGCCGCCAGCAGAGCCCACAAGATACAAGCCAGGTCTACGACCTCCTGCATGAAAGCGCCCACAACCGCCGGCATCATGCCCGTCGCACCGATCAGCATCAGCACCACCGACAGGCCGACACCAATACCGATTGCCTGCATTGCAACCTTCATAGTGCGTTGACCGATGCCGATCGACCGGGCGGCTCGGTAAATGTCGTCGAGCATGACAACCACGTCGGCGGACTCCGACGCCGCCGACGATCCGCGTGCCCCCATAGCGATTCCCACGTCGGCAGTAGTCAATACGGGCGCATCGTTAACACCGTCGCCAATCGCAACTACGGGGTGTTCAGCGTGCTTGATAGCTTCCACCTTCTGATTGGGAAGCAGGGAGTGATTAACTTCATCAATACCAACTTCACGCGCGATAGTCTTCGCGGTGACCTCCGAATCACCGGTGATCATCATGACGTGGTTCACGCCAAGTTCCTTAAACGTCGCAACGGTTATGCCCGCGTCAACCCGCAGAGTGTCTTCCATCGCGAATGCTCCCACCCACTGTTCATCCACGCGGATGTGGATCAGGATCTGCCCGGGTTTGGGTTGCGGTGCGCGCCCTTCGGTGTCTAACCATCGGCCCGAACCGACCTCGACGGTATGACCACCGACCTTGCCGGTCACCCCGGCGCCGGTGACTTCTGACACGTCTGAGGCAGCCGGGATATCCAGGTCGAACTCTTTTGCCGCCGTGACGACAGCGGCTGCAAGGGGATGCGCGGAGTGGGCCTCCACGGCGGCAGCCTTGGTGAGGATTTCCTCACCGTCCACGCCCTCAGCTACAACGATTTGCGACAGTTCGGGGTGACCGTAGGTGAGCGTGCCCGTCTTGTCCATGGCCACGGTACGGATCTTGGATAGGCGCTCTAGCGTGCCCGAATCCTTGACGATGATCCCTTCCTTTGCCGCCCGGTTCATGCCCCCCAGGAACGCTACAGGGGCCGCTATTAGTAGCGGACACGGTGTTGCCACTACGAGTACTTGCGCGATGCGAACGGGGTCTGCGGACATCCAGTAAGCAGCTGCTGCGATGACGAATGCGATGAGTGTAAACGGGACCGCAACCCTGTCTGCCAACCGCACGACGGGGGCCTGCGAGTCCTGCGCTTCGCGTACCAGTTCGATGATCTTTTGATACTCCGAGTCGGCTGCGCGAGCCGTTGCTCTCATGACGATCGCATCGGAACCGTTTACACCACCGGAGAGGATTTCGTCACCCTTCTTATGCTCAACCGGTAGTGGTTCACCGGTTAGTGAAGATTCTTCCGTATACGCGAGTTCAGATTCCAAAATGCCATCAACAGGCACTACTTCACCGGGACGTACAAGCAGGCGTTCCCCTACTTCCACCCGGTCGATTTCGACATCGTTTGGAACTTCATTGTCGTCGAGGACGTGAGCCACGGTTGGCGCGCCCTCAAGCAGGCCCGTCAGCTGCGAGCGGGCCCTTAGCCCCGCGTAGTCTTCTAAAGATTCGCCACCCGACAGCATTAAACACACGATGAGGGCGGCCCAGTACTCGCCGACCAAGACGGTTGAAACTATTGCCGTGATAGCTAGTAGGTCAACTCCCCACGCGCCGTTCATTATTTCCTTAACCATGTCCCACGACAGGATCGCCGCCATCACGAGGGCGAATGCGGACACGTACCAACGCACCCACGGCACGTTTGACAGCTCCAGAATGCCGGCTGTTACGCCTACAAATAGGGTGGCTGCAAGCTCGGGGTAAGACTTGAAAAACCGAAGTACTGAACTCATACATTCATTGTCAGCGTCGCTGAAAAATACTTCCAGCTTGGGAAGGCTTGCCTACTTTCTTCTCGGGCGGCCTCACTACCTGCAATTGAGTGGTGGCTGAGCGCTCAACCGTTAGTTGAATGCTCAGCCACCTTGCGTTGTCAGCTATCTAGCGACGCTTGTTACGCGGTCTTACGCCTAACTAAAACGAGTGCGGCGCCCGCTATGGCAAGTATTGCTGCAACTGGCCACACGGGGGTAATACCCGTCTTAGATAGCGTCGGCTCGGACGGCTTCACAGGCTTGGTAGTCGGTACTGCCGAAGGTTCTGACGAAGTCGGTTCCGTGATAGTCGGCACGGTAGCCGGCTCCGTGGTAGGGGCCTGCGTCGTTGGAGCTACCGTCGTTGTCGGCGCTGTGGACGGTTCGGTGGTAGTCGTCTCCGGCGAAGTCGGCTCCGTTGTTGATTCGGTAGTCGGCTCCGTAGTTGTCGGCACGGTTGTCGGTTCCGTAGTCGGTTCGGTAGTCGGCTCCGGAGTTGTAGGAACGGTATTAGTCTCGGTAGTCGGAACTGGGGTTACTGACGTTGTGGTTTGTTCAGTATTTGTCGGTTCCGATGTTGTCGGCGGCTCAGTTGGTGGCGGAGGCATCTTATAGTTGGTTGAGGATACACTGCCGGGAACGGTCATGGAGACTAGATTGCCTGATGCATCTTTGCCCGCCTGTACGGGGACTTCTAACGGGAGGTATTCGTTCAAGATTTCGTAACCCTCTGGCGCCTTCAATTCGCGCACGAAGTAGCTTCCCGGTTCGAGCGCCGGATCTCCGGTGGGAGCGAACTTGCCGTCTTCTCCGGTCTTAAAGGTCCCATCGTCTGCGAATCCATCCAGCACAACTTTGCGCAAGAGCTTTGTTTCGCAATCGGTTGGCTCGTTAGCGAGCATATCTCTTAGTTCGTCATCATCTTTGGGAGTGCGAACCTTGCAGACCTTGACTTCTTTAGCTCCCTCCAGATCTGGCTCAATGCCGCACGCGGTCGGCTGATCATCGACTAACTCGTAGAGCTCAAATTGTGCGCCCTCCAGTGGCTCACCATCACCATTTGTCTTGCTCAGCTCGAACGAACCGGGGTTCGGCTTATACGTGAAGTACATGTGCTGAGTCTCAACGCCCGGAGTCTTGTGGTAGGAGTACTCAAAATTCGGGACCGCTAATTTCTTATATCCGGGCATACCCAACTTGCCCTCAGGATGAATCGGAATATCGTTGTCTACATAGGTGTAGCCTGGGATTTCCTTCTCGATAGATTTAAGAGTCGGCTTGTAGGGAATGTTCTTATCGCCGTGATGGCTGAAGGTATTGGTTACCTTGTCCCAAAGCATTAGTTTCAGGCCCGACGTAGAATCCCACGTCCCCGGCTGGCCAATATAAAACTCGTACGGATAGTACGCCAGGGCCAACGAGCCTGCGCCGTCCTCAAATCTCGTGTTGGAAGGGTTCTTAACTACTCCCTTTAACTCAGGGTAAATCTCGGTGATGTTTTGGTCGGCGAGTACGGGAGACAAGTGCTGGTTGGGTGCCTCTAAGCACTGAATGGTCGTGTAGGTAGACCCCTCGATTTCACCCCCCCACTTCGCGAGCGGACGATTCGGAAGTTTTAGGTTCGGGTCATCGATGTCTACAGCTGCACGGTATTCAGAATCAAGTACGTACCGAAAGTCAGCGTCGGCGGGAATGTTCACCACGAGACCATTTGCTACGACTCCAATAGAGCCACCCTGTGTGTCTCCCGTTGAGCCGGTGCCAATTGACATCCCCGCGTGATCGGCATCCGCCGGCAAATATGCGTCCCATTGGAAAACATGCACCTCATCGTTGTGGAACTCATCATCAAACACGTGGTGCCTAGGTACGAAAAACTGCCGCGGATTGTTGGATTTAAACTGTTCCCAGGTCCCATCAGGATTCTTCTCGACGACGTCGTCCTGACTGAAAGTGTTGTAGACGTCTGGGCTCACCAGTTCACCGTCAAGCTTAAAGTTCTCTACAGGCTTCCAGTGGTAGTACATGTTGCTTTCGGCACGCTTCCAAAACTGCCAAGTAACACCAACTCTAAACTGAAGTGTGGGCGACATGTTCGGGTCAACTTCGTTGTACTTGAACGTCATTGTTGTGCGAACCCCGTCGCAGGGATATAACTTGGCAGAAAATGGACGCGTGGGCAAAAGCGTAACTTCGTGATCTTCTGACCTTATGCAGCCGTCTCCGGGATCGCCGGGCTTCCAGTTTGGATCCACTTCGCCGTGAATCCACTCGTAGTCAAGGTCATAGTCAGGAAACGGCCGCTCGGCAGCATTAGCTGGAGCACCCAATGGTTGCGTCGCAAACAATGTTGTCAACAAAAAGAACGCGCTTATAAATAAAGCAATCATTCGTTTTGAGGCTTGCGTCTTGTTCTTAAACAATTTGGTCACCTCTTCTGAAAAATACCCCGGAATTTTTCGGAAATCACATGTGGAGGGGGTTTTTCCAGGCTACGCCCATAAAATATGGGACATAAGGCCTATGCAATAATTGGTTGCGTATAGTAAGTCACAAATGAGATAGCCAGCAACCAGATCGCCTTAGGATCTGAATGCTGGCTGAATATACTTGGTTATTTGTTTTGGAGCGGAGTAACCACTCGAAATGGTGGGCGATACTGGATTCGAACCAGTGACCCCTTCCGTGTCGAGGAAGTGCGCTACCGCTGCGCCAATCGCCCGAGCGGATGACGGGACTCGAACCCGCGACCCTCACCTTGGCAAGGTGATGCTCTACCAACTGAGCCACATCCGCATTTGATCTTTCGATCTTGTTCGCTTCTTTCGAAGTGCAACGTGGAAAAGCTTAACCGAGTTTTCGCCTTTTAGCAAAACTGACTAAAGCAACCCCGCATCCGCGTGATCTAGCGGGTTTTTTCAAATTTTCAAAAAAGCGTGGAAAGATTATGACGGTGATCTTAGTAACTTCCCCGACGGCTTTACACGCCTTCAGCATCATCGTCCTCGGGTTTTTCGCGATAGGTGCAACTGTGTTGACGGTGCGCGCCGTTAGACGGCACCGCTCAAAAAGCATAGATGCGCTGTCAAACGTGGATGTTCTGGCTCACGAGATCCGCACTCCGCTCTCATTAATCAAAGGAGCTGCTGAACTGCTTGACGCAGCAGGGCCCCTAACCAGTGAGCAACAGCAGTTCGCGAACACTATCAAATCCAACTCCGAACACGTGATCGCGATAGCGGAAGACTTCCTCACCCTCGCGAAACTCGACGCCTCCGGCGGAGCGCTCGACATGCGAGCATTCGACCTTAGAGCCTTTGTTCGAGACGCCGCGAAAGAATTGCGCGCAGTCAACGACTTCCCGCTGCTCCTCACTGATTCGGGCGAGCCCCTATACATCACTGCGGATCCCACGCTCATAAAACACGTGCTATGGAACCTCATGAACAACGCCGCAAGACACGCCGGGCCGCAAAGCCAAATCCTCGTTAGAACCTACAAGAGCGCAAACATGTACGGGATTGAGGTGCGAGACTCCGGGTACGGAATCGAACCGTCCAAACGTGACGAAGTGTTCCGCCCCTTCACAAAGGCCGACGTCGTCTCCCCTATCGCAACGGGGCAGGGAGCCGGACTTGGCCTCGCAATCGTCCAACGCATCGTTGAGCTCCACGAGGGTGAAGTACTAGTAGATAGCCTGTGGGGACGCGGAACTTCCATCCACGTGCTTCTGCCCAAAACCGTTCCATCAAGACAAAGGAGGCGCAAGTGGCTCCCCTCGCACTGATAGTCGACGACGAGCAACAAATGAGCGAAATCGTGAGCTTCGCCCTCCAAACCGCCGGATTTGAAACCGCGGTAGCACACGACGGACACGGCGCTTGGCAACTATTCAAAAGCCGCCCGGTAGACATCGTGATCCTAGACATCATGCTTCCAGACATCTCCGGCTCCACACTCGCCCAGCGGATCCGCGTAACATCCGACGTGCCCATACTGATGCTCACCGCCCTCGGGGACGTAAAACAGCGAGTCGCCGGCCTCGAAGCCGGCGCCGATGACTACATGGCCAAACCTTTCTCACCCCAAGAACTCATCCTGCGCGCTAAATCCCTCGTGCGACGCGCAACCCCACCCGCAAAAGAAAAGCCCGAAGCAGTTGGGCCACTCACCCTCCAGGCAGACGAAGTGTTCCTCAACGGCACCCTGCTCAGCCTCACAGAAATCGAAAACAAACTCCTCCACGTGCTCATAAACCACCGCGGAGAAGT
Organism: Actinomycetaceae bacterium; assembly: GCA_030532405.1. Lineage (GTDB taxonomy): Bacteria > Actinomycetota > Actinomycetes > Actinomycetales > Actinomycetaceae > Gleimia. The sequence goes on from JAUNLF010000001.1 coordinate 184,254, forward strand.
CGTGCCCGTGCGCACACTACTAAACGAAGTTTGGGACACCACCTCATCGGCCGGCGGACGCAACATGGTGAAAACCACTGTCTACCGCCTGCGCAAAAAACTCCTCGCCGCGGGGCTGCCCGAAAACGCGATCCAATCCGTGCGCGGACGAGGCTACACACTCACGCTCTAGGATGACTACGCCCCTAAGATCGTGCCAAAAGCGAAAGTAACAGCACTGTTACCGACTGTTACCACCGCGAAAAGAAGAGTTACTCCCTACTCGCAAAACTAGAAGTAAAGGCCAAAGGCCAACAACTAGTCAATCCGCACAAGGGAGTTCGAGATGGCAAATCTTTCAATTCCAAACTGGCTACGCGCGCCAGAGCCCGCGCCGCGCCTGCCCAAAGAAGTCGTAGACAAAAAATACCCGAGCCTAAGGCTCCAAGTATTCCTAGGCATCTTCATCGGCTACGCGGGCTTCTACCTAATCCGCAACAACATCTCGGCCGTAGCGCCCCTCTTGATCGAAGACACCGGCATCAACACCGTCGGCATCGGCGTCATCGCAAACGCCGTGCTCTTCTCGTACGGGCTTTCCAAGTTCTTCTCCGCGATGCTGTCCGACCGCTCCAACGCGCGCTACTTCCTCCCCCTCGGCCTCGCACTGTCAGCCATCATGAACCTCCTCGTCGCCTTCGTGCCCTGGGCAACCGCCTCGGTTGGCATTTTCGCGACGGTAATGTTCATCAACGGCTGGTTCCAAGGCATGGGATGGCCTCCGTCTGGCCGCGTACTCGTACACTGGTTCTCGACCTCCGAACGCGGCTGGAAAACCTCCCTGTGGAACACCGCACACAACGTTGGCGGCGCCGGCCTCCCCGCCCTCATCGGCGCAGGTCTTGCGTGGACCGGCAACCAGTGGCAGGCAGCCTTCTGGGTACCCGCAGTCGTTGCGCTCGTCGTCTCTGTAATCGCCTTCTTCCTCATCCGCGACACGCCGGCCTCCATGGGCCTACCCCCGATTGAGGAATACCGCAACGACCCCGCGAAGGTTAGCGCGGAAGGCGGCGAAAAGATGTCGGCCAAGGAGCTCATCTTCAAGCACGTACTCACCAACCGCACGATCGTGATGCTCGCCGTTGCAAACGTGTTCGTTTACTCGCTGCGCTACGGTGTGCTCTCGTGGATCACCGTGTTCCTCGCGGACAAGCACAACGCTGAGATCGGCTCCGGCCTCGTCGGCTACGCCGTCTTTGAACTCGCCGGCATTCTCGGCACCATCATCTGCGGCTGGATGTCAGACACCATCTTCAAGGGCTACCGCTCCGGCGCCGGCATCCTATTCACCGTGCTCACCGCAATCTCCATCGCGGCCTACTGGCTCGCACCCGTTGGTACCCCGATGTGGATTCTCATCACCCTCGTCGGCCTCATCGGCGGCCTCATTTACGGTCCCGTCATGCTGATTGGCCTGCAGGCCATCGACCTTTCACCAAGCAACGTTGCAGGTACCGCCGCGGGCTTCACCGGCCTGTTCGGCTACCTCCTTGGCGCAACGCTCGCTTCGACCGGCGTTGGCGTAATCGTCCACAACTTCGGTTGGGACGCGACCTTCATCTGCTTCATCGTCTTCGCAGTCATCACCGTCGTGCTCTTCCAAATCGTTGGCGTTCAAGAAAAGAAGCTCATGGCTAAGCGCCAAAACGTAGAGCCCACTAAATAACAGACCACCTGGGTAATGGGAAACACAGTGAGGCGCGGCGCTACGCCGCGCCTCACTACACTTATACCTATGCGCACCTTCCGCCGCGGCGTCCTCGCACTACTCCTATGTAGCCTACTGCTCCCGTCCTGCGCGCCAGCCTCGGGCCTGGTCTTTTTGTGTTCGAACGAAGAGTCCGTGTGCGAACAGTGGCGCGAAGACTTTGCGGCGCAGGAGGGCGTAAGCGCGCAATTCCTTCGGCTACCAACATCCGAAGCGCTCGCACGCATATCATCTTCAAAAGGCCGTCCCGAGTTTGATGCCTGGGTGGGAGGACCCTCAGACTCGTACGTTGTCGCTGCAAGGAGGGGCCTGCTCGAGCCCTACACACCACAGCACTGGGACTCGATTCCCACCCCCTTCAAAGATGAGGCAGGCAACTGGTTTGGCGTATACGGCTCCGTACTCGCACTGTGTTCAAATCCACGCGTACTTAAAGAGCAGGGGCTCGCGCAGCCAAGCAGTTGGGTCGATCTCGAAGACGAGGCTTACCGCAGCTGGATTTCCGCCTCATCGCCGCTAACTTCCGGCACCGCTTTCACCGCGCTGTGGACGCAGGCCCAAATCTTCGGTGACGAGGCGCCCACACACCTTAGGAAGGTGTACTCAAACGTTCAACGCTTCACCCACTCCGGAGCTGCTCCCGCAGATATAGTCGCCAGCGGCAAAGCCGCGGTCGCCATCTCATTCGAACCGTACTGTTTCAAACACAACCAGCAACCCGGCGACCGGGATCAAGGTGATCAACTAACCATCGTCTTCCCATCGGAGGGCACCTTCTACGAAGTAGGCGCAGCCGCCCTCCTAAATGGAAGTCGCAATCCACGCAGTGCAAAACAGTTTCTTGACTGGCTCTCGGGTGCCCCCGGTCAGCTTTCGACCACGCGCTCGGGCGTTCCGCAAAAACCAATCAGCACAGAACTTGCCGGCAACCTAGAGGAATTCCTCCACACGACCGACGTGCGCGTGATCGACGCCGACGCCACTGCCATCGCGAAAGACCGCGAAAAGTGGACCAAGTGGACGCTGGATGAGATTGAGTTCTCCAAATGAGAGTACAAACTACCTCAAAGATCGCGGATTTTGCCGCGAGCGCTGTTCTTATCTTCACGGGCGCGGTTTCGCTGGTTTATCCGGCTTTGGTGCTCGTGGTTAGATCAGTCAGTGCGGGTCGGGCGTCGAGTGTTTCGGTCTTTAGTATTTGGCGCGCGGTGTTTTGGTCTGTTTTGGATTCTGCTGTTGTGGCTTCGGTGGCCGTGTTGGTTGCGGCGGTGCTCGCGGTTGTTGTTCGCGGTTTGCCGCTTCGTTTAGGGCGCGTGTTTGACGTGTTGCTGATTGCCCCTGCGACTGTTTCACCTTTTGTGGTAAGTTCCGCACTTTCCGTTGGTTTTGGTCGTGAGGGTTTGTGGGAGATGGGCGCGACTTCACCGTTTACTGGGGCGGTTGCGGTGCTTGGCGCCTTCACGGTTGCTCTTGGACCGTTTGCGTATGCGCTACTGCGAATCTCGGTGTCGACAGTTCATCCCGGCCTGATCGACACCTACCGGGTTTTGGGTGTTTCGGAGTGGAAGATTTTGCGCAACGCGGCGTGGCCCAAGGTGCGCAGAGCGATTCCGATTGCCTGGATGGTTGTGTTCGTGCTTGCAATCTCAGACCCGGTTGTGCCCTCCCTGCTCGCCTCACCCCATCCGAATGCGGCTCGATCAGTGTGGATTCTCGCAACCGCCGTTGGTGATACAACCGGGGCGGCCCGCCTCTCCGTGTGCCTGCTCGTAGCCACCTTCGCCGTTGGCGGCGCCGCGTTTCTTTTGAGTCGCCCCCGAGGCGTGCTCGAAACGTTCAGCATGCACTCACAGGCGAGTAGTCGCTATTCGCTCTCTCAACCCGTTGGAGTGCCCATCGCGCCGCGCCTGCTCCTCGTCGCGTTTGCCTCCATATTCACCTTCCTGCCATTCCTCCTCATGCTCCTCACCGCAGACGAGATTCGCCCCGAATCATTCGCCCAACTACTCTCCACCGCACTCACCATCGCCCTACTCACCATTGCCGGATCCGTACTAATCGCCGGCAGCGGCCTATGGTTCAAAGCCCGCCGACCACACAGCCACGCCATCGACATCCTCTTCGGCCTCGCCCTCGTAGTACCCGGCGCCTCCACCGGCACAGGCCTATCCCTCGCCTACGGCCCCTCCTCCCCCATCTCCACCCTCATACCCGCCCCCGCCCAAAGCGCCGGCTCCACCCTCCTCATCGTCATCGCCTACCTCACCCTCTCAGCACCCCTTACCTACATGAGCGCCCGCGTTTACGGGCGAGTCTTTCCAAAACGCGACTTTGAGACCTCACTCATGCTCGGCGCAACCCCGCTTCGAGCGACGCTCATGGCGATGCAAGCCTGGCTACGCAGATCCGTCGTACTCTCATTCACAATCGTGCTCGCCGTATCCGCAGTCAGCGTCGCACCAATCATGTGGGTCACTTCTCCCACCACGCCGCTACTCGTGCCCTACCTGTACCAACTCCTCGACCGCACCCAATTCCAAACCGCATTCGCGCTCGCACTCACGGTTTCGGGCGCCACGATGGTACTCATCTTCATCTCCGCACTCATGCTCCGCCTGAAACCCATTCGCGTAGGAGGCCGACTATGAAACCCGAACTAAACGTCGAAAACCTCCGCGTTGTGAGGAAAGGCAACACGCTACTCGACGCGCTCAACCTAAAAGTAGGGCTCGGAGAACTCGTTGCCGTGCTCGGCCCCTCCGGCGCCGGAAAATCAACACTCCTACGCGCAATCGCCGGCCTGCAGCGCCCCCTTGGCGGAACAATCAGCATCGACGGCGAAAACATCACGCACACGCCTCCGGGCGGGCGCGGAGCCGCAATGGTCATGGACAGGCCCGCACTGTTCGAACACATGACCGTCGAAGAAAACATCGCATTCGCCGTAAACAAAGAGCTACGCGACTCCACCCCCAAAGAACAGGTGCAAGTCGCCCTCACCATGCTCTCCATCAGAGAACTCGCGCACCGCTACCCCGGTGAACTCTCCATGGGACAACGCCAGAAAGTCTCCCTCGCGCGAGTGCTCGTTAGAAGGCCGCGAGTGCTCCTCTTCGACGAGCCGCTCGCACACGTAGACGCCTACACCGCGGCGCAACTTCGAGACGAGATACTCCGCGTACACCATCGCATGAACTGCGCAACCCTCTACGTGACACACGACGTCAAAGAAGCGTTCTCAATCGCCGACCGAATCATCTACATGCAAGAAGGCAGGATCATCCAAGACGACCTGCCCCAAGAAATCCACGACGGCCCCGCCTCAATCGACATCGCCAGGCACCTCGGCGCCACCACCCTGCTCTCCGCCACCGCCGACACCAAACGCCTCCCAAGCGGCGAAATCATCGCTCGCACCACCGTGCTCGGCCAAACCCTCACCATCGTCGCCGCCCCCACAATGCCCGAAGGCAAAAACACGCCCATCGTCATCGTGGGATACCCGGACTCAGTAGCGCTCGAACCAACCGAACAGGCGCCCGCCTTCAAGGTAAACGCCGACATCGGACAAATCCTCGGCAACACCTACCTGGGAGAGTCGTACCGCCTCAGCGTTGAAAGCGAACTCGGCTCAATAAGCGCGGACATTTCGGCCGGCGAGCTCGAACGCGTAACCGGCGACCAGGTTCGCATACGCCTCATCGAAGAGCTGCTCTGGGCGCTGCCCTCACTTTGAACCGGAGCGCACAAACACTCCCTAGAGAGACTCGAATCGCGTGCCCAAACACTCCCCGCGGCGGCTGTTCTGCTTTAATACCGTGCCTCAAACACGCAAGAAAACTAACAAAACCGCGCAATCATGTGGCTCGACGGGGAAGATTATGAAACTCTTAAACTATGCAAATTTGGCCTGGAGAACCCTACCCACTTGGAGCCACATACGACGGCTCGGGAACTAACTTCGCGATTTTCTCTTCCGTAGCCGACTCAGTTGAACTGTGTTTGCTAGACGAAGATCGCAATGAGCAACGCATCGAACTCACCGAGGTTGACGCACACGTTTGGCACGCCTACCTACCCGGCATTCAGCCGGGGCAGCGCTACGGTTACCGCATTCACGGCCCGTACGATCCAGCAAACGGACATCGTTGCGACCCTTCGAAGTTGCTCCTTGACCCTTACGCGAAAGCAATCGACGGCCAGGTAACGACCTCGGAATCGCTGTATTCCTATAAGTTTGAAAACCCTGAAGAACGCAATGAGGCGGACTCGACGCGGGACACGATGATCTCAGTAGTCATCAACCCGTACTTCGACTGGGGACACGACCGTCCGCCAAATCACGAGTACCACAACACCATCATCTACGAGACCCACGTCAAGGGCATGACGCAAATGCATCCGGAGGTACCCGAACAGCTTCAAGGTACTTACGCCGGTATGTCGCACCCCGCGGTCATCCAGCACCTGAAAGACCTTGGTATCACCGCGGTCGAGTTAATGCCGGTACACCAATTCGTGAACGACCCCTACCTGCAAAGTAAGGGGCTTTCCAACTACTGGGGTTACAACACGATAGGCTTCTTCGCCCCGCACAACGCGTACACGGCCTACGGAAACAACGGTAACCAGGTTCAAGAGTTCAAGCAGATGGTTAAGGCGCTCCACGCCGAAGACATCGAAGTGATCCTAGACGTCGTATACAACCACACGGCGGAGGGCAACCACATGGGGCCAACGCTGTCGTTCCGCGGAATCGACAATGCGGCGTACTACCGCCTAGTGGATGAGGACAAGCGCCACTACTTTGACACAACCGGTACGGGAAACTCCCTGCTCATGAGTTCCCCGCACGTCCTCCAACTAATAATGGACTCGCTGCGCTACTGGGTCACCGAAATGCATGTTGACGGATTCCGTTTCGACCTTGCATCGACCCTTGCACGTCAGTTCCACGAGGTCGATCGCCTGTCCGCATTCTTTGACCTGATCCACCAGGATCCGATCGTCTCGCAGGTGAAGCTGATTGCTGAACCGTGGGACGTTGGTGTCGGCGGCTACCAGGTGGGTGGATTCCCACCGCTGTGGTCGGAGTGGAACGGTAAGTATCGCGACACGGTGCGCGATTTTTGGCGCGGTGAATACTCCTCGCTCCCAGCGTTTGCCTCGCGCATCTCCGGATCCGCGGACCTGTACGAGCACTCCGGGCGCCTGCCAATGGCTTCGATCAACTTCGTGACCGCACACGACGGTTTCACCATGCGCGACCTGGTGTCCTACAACGAGAAGCACAATGAGGCCAACGGGGAGGGCGGAGCCGACGGCGAGTCCAACAACCGCTCGTGGAATCACGGAGAGGAAGGCCCGACTGACAATCCCGAAGTCCTCGCCCTACGCCTGCGTCAGCACCGGAACTTCCTGGCAACCCTAGCGGTGTCACAGGGCGTTCCCATGATCTCTCACGGCGACGAACTTGGTCGCACGCAGCAGGGAAACAACAACACGTACTGCCAAGACAACGAGCTGTCGTGGATCAACTGGGACCTATCGGAGTACCAAAAAGATCTGCTGAAGTTCTGCGACCGGGTCCTCCAACTTCGCCACGATCACGCGGTCTTCCGCCGTCGCCGCTTCTACAAGGGCCTGGCCGAGCGGGGCGGCGAGTCCGACCTCGGCGAAATTGAATGGTTCAGCCCCACTGGCCAGCACATGACAGACCAGGAATGGGAGCAGGACTGGGCGCGGTCAACCATGATTTTCTTAAACGGTAACGCGATTCAAGAACCCGACGAGCGCGGACGCCCCATCATCGATGACGACTTCATCGTGTGTTTCAACGCGGCCCCCGAAGACGTTGATTTCAAACTCCCCGACGACACGTATGGGTCCCTGTGGACAACCGTTATCAACACTGCTGACGATGAGGATGAAACCAAGTACGAACACTCCGAGACCATAACCGTCACTTCCAGGTCGATCTTGATTTTGACGAGTCCGCGAGAAGGAAACGAATGACAACCACAGATCACACGCACTTGCCCCAGGCTGGCAGAAGGACTCCCCTGTCCACCTACCGGCTACAGCTGACACCCGACTTCCCGTTCGAGAAAGCCCAGGGCGTCCTCGAATACCTGGTGAACCTGGGCGTCACGGACGTGTACCTGTCCCCTATTTTGCAGGCCGCACCCGGATCGAATCACGGTTACGACGTGGTGGATCACCGGCACGTGTCGGCGCAGCTAGGTGGGCGCGAAGGCTTCGAAGCCTTCGCTAACCGGGCGCACGAGCTGGGGCTTGCGGTGATCGTGGACATTGTTCCCAACCACATGGCTGTCCCCACCCCCGTGTGGCACAACAAGGCCATGTGGTCGGTGCTAAAGCACGGGCCAAGCTCCGCGTTTGCGCACTGGTTTGACGTCGACCTGGACGACCCGATCCTCATGCCGATCTTAGGCAAGCGCGTCGGGCAGGTGCTGGCCGATCAGGAGCTCGAACTCACCAAGATGATCATTCCCACCGAGCCGCAATACGGGCAACAGTGGGTGCTTCGCTACTACGACCACGTGTTCCCCGTCGCGAAGGGAACCGAGTCACTACCGCTGTCCGTCCTCGTGGAACGCCAGCACTACCGCCTCGCGCACTGGAAGGTCGCGGACGAAGAGTTGAACTACCGTCGCTTCTTTGACGTGGGCACCCTCGCGGGTTTGCGCATCGAGCAAGAGGACGTATTCCAAGCCACGCACGCCCTCCTATTCGACTTGTTTGAGGGCGGGTTTATTGACGGTTTCCGCGTGGACCACCCCGACGGCCTGGTGAACCTAACCGAGTATTTCCGTCGCCTGTCCGAGGCGACGGGCGGCGCGTGGATTGTTGCGGAAAAGATTTTGGAGGGCGAAGAGGAGCTGCCCGGCGAGTGGCCCGTCTCTGGCACCACCGGTTACGACACGGCTTGGCGTTTGCACGCTTTGTTAACCGAGCCATCCGGTGCGATGCCGCTGGGTGCTGTTATGCATAGCCTGACGTCAGATTCGCCCTCGTCACTACCAGAAGTGATTACGGAGGCGAAGGCGCAGATCGTGGATACGTCCCTCGCCGCGGAAGTACGCCGCGTCGGCACGCTGATTTGGACGATCTGCCAAGAGGATATTCGCCTGCGAGACCACACGTTCCGCGGCCTTATCGACAGTTTGCGCCAGCTCGTTATCGAGTTTGACCGCTACCGCGGGTACGTGATTCCAGGCCAACCGGTGTCGTCGCATACGCGCCAGATTGTGCAGGACGCGGCGGATCGCGCGCGGGCAAAGCTCGACGACGATCTGGATGACACGATGGATGTGATCGTTGCGCTGGTACTCGGCGACGAGGTTGGTTCGGCCGGCTTGGACGCGACCGATGAGCGTCGCCGCGAAGTCATTGTCCGATTCCAGCAAATCTGCGGCGCAGTGCAGGCTAAGGGCGTGGAGGACACCGCGTTCTACCGGTGGACGCACATGACGTCGCTAAACGAGGTCGGCTCCTCCCCGGAGGTCTTCAGCCTGGATATTGACCGCTTCCACGCGTTTGAGGCGAGGCTTCAGTCCAGTTGGCCGGCAACCATGACCGCTGGCACCACGCATGATACGAAGCGTGGTGAGGACGTGCGCGCCCGAATCTCGCTGCTGTCTCAGCGTGCGACCGACTGGTCCAGTTTGATTACGCAACTGCGTTCGATTAGCTCATCTTTCCGCCCGTCCAATCTTGATGGCCGCGCGGAGAACCTGATGTGGCAGACGATTGCGGGAACTTGGGCAAAGGTTGACCGCATTACACCTGAGCGTCTGCGCGACTACCTGACGAAGGCGGTGCGCGAGCAGAAGGAATGGACCTCTTGGACCAGCCAGGATACCGAGCGCGAGGCCGAGTTCTTGGATTTCGCGACCGCTGTTATTGAAGATCCGGAGGTCGTGGAGCTGCTTGATGAGTGGCGCGATTCCAACGAGGATCTGCTCCGCTCGGTTGTGCTACCCATGAAGGCGATTCAACTGACCCTTCCCGGCGTTGCGGACGTGTACCAGGGCACCGAGGTCACGCGCACGTCACTGGTTGATCCCGATAACCGCCGGCCGGTTGACTTCGAGGCCTTGCAGCAACTGTTGGATCACGTTGATGAGTCCAAGCCGAAGACGCTTGATGAAGAAAAGATGCTGATCACCGCGACCTTGCTGCGCCTGCGTCGTGATTTGCCGGATGTTTTCGTGTCCGCCAAGGCCGGCTATGAGCCTCTTCCGACCTCGTCCGGCCACTGTCTGGCGTTCGCCCGCACGCTCGAGGGCGACCCGAAGGTTTTGACGATTGCGACGCGTCGACAGGCTTCGCTGGAGCAGCTGGGCGGCTGGGGTGACACCAGCGTCGTCCTCCCCCACGGCCACTGGGTGGACGTGTTTACTGGAAATCATTTTGATGGCGGTGACACGCGCGTGGAGGAAATCCTGGACGCCTACCCCGTCGCGGTGCTCCGCAACGGTGACGAAGGATAGTTACTTGCACACCTTTTTTGAAAACACTCCCGGACGTGGTCGCGTGCCAGTTTGGTCTTCGATTGCCAGTTCCGTAACGCTTCATATCGATGATGAGGGCGTTTCTCGCACTCTGGATATGGAACGCGAAGGCAACTGGTGGGTGAGCCCCGAGGAGCTCCCCACCGGCGTGCGCTACCGCTACAGCGTTGACGGAAAGGATCCCGTTCCCGATCCGAGGGCGCTTCGCCGCCCCGACGGTGTGCACGGCGCTTCTATGACGTGGGCTCCCCCAAGTCGGATGGAGTACGACGCGGGTAGCGTACTTGGCAAGGTGTTTTACGAGCTTCACATCGGCACGTTCACGCGTGAGGGCACGTTTGACGCAGCTATTGAAAAGCTTGACCACTTGGCCCGGCTCGGCGTGGACGTCATTGAGGTTATGCCGGTTTCGTCTTTCCCCGGCACATTCGGGTGGGGTTATGACGGTGTCAGCTTGTACTCAACCCAGGAGTCCTACGGGGGGCCGGACGGGTTCCGCCGCTACATTGATGCCGCGCACAAAGCCGGCCTCGCGGTTTGTTTGGACCTGGTATTGAACCACTTCGGCCCGGTCGGAAACTACATTGCACTGCTCGATAACTATTATTCGGACAAGCATGAAACCCCGTGGGGGCCAGCCCTTGACCTTGACGGCAAGAACGCCGAGCACACCCGCGCGCACCTGATGGGCGCGGCACTTTACTGGCTGGGCGACATGGGGGTGGATGCGCTGCGACTGGATGCGGTGCACGCCCTCGACGATGATTCCGACTACCACTTTTTGGCGGAACTTTCCGATAAAGTCGCGGCCCTTGAAAAGCAAACGGGGCGCACGTTCACGCTAATCGCGGAATCGGATTTGAATGATCCGGCGATGGTCACGCCAACTTCGGCCGGTGGTCGTGGAATGGATGCGCAGTGGGACGACGACCTCCACCACGCACTCCACGTACTGTTTACCACCGAAAATCACGGGTATTACGCCGATTTTGACGCCCGCGAAGTAATCGTTAAAGCCTTTGAGGACGTCTTTTTCCACAACGGAACGTTTTCTAGTTTCCGCGATCAAAACTGGGGCGCCCCCGTGGATGCGGACATGGATCGGCGCAAGTTCTTGATCTTTTCGCAAAACCACGACCAGGTTGGTAACCGCGCGATTGGTGACCGCCCGTCGCGCGTACTGGATGAGAACCAGTTGGCGGCGGTCGCCGCCCTCGTGTTGCTGTCCCCGTTTACTCCCATGCTGTTCCAGGGTGAAGAGTGGGCGTCTACTTCCCCGTTCCTGTTCTTTTCCGACCAGGAGGGCGATGAACAGATGGCTCGCGCGATGCGCGATGGCCGCCGCGCCGAGTTTGCTTCGCACGGGTGGGACACGATTTACGGTAAGCACGTGGAGGTCCCCGACCCGACCGCGCGCCAAACTTTTGAAGATTCCAAGCTCGATTGGAGTGAGGCCAGCGGCGCGCAGAATCAGCGAATGCTGCGGTGGTACCACTCGCTGATTAACCTGCGCCGCGAGACCGGAACCATCGGCGATGGCGCGAAGGTGTCCATGGAGTGGGTTGGCGACGTCCTAACCTTGCACTTGGCGGACTTTGATGTGCTCGTCAATTTCGGCGACGAGGACGTAGCTGTAGATTCTGACGCCGTGGTTTTAGCTTGGAGTGATGCCCCCTGCGAGGGTGCCCTTCCAAAGCACGAGGTCGTCGTTCTAAACCGCGCTTAGGGCACGCCTAAACGGCGCCTGGAGTGTTTGCACTGCGCGCAGTTGTGACGCCGCCCCGGTTTCCCGGGCGGCTCCGCCGCGCTTACGCCTAGAGTTTCGCGGGCGGGTACTGGCGGAAGATCCTGTGGAAGCGCACGTCGCGAAGCGCGAGGAATACGTCGCGTTTCCACTGCGATTCTTTGTCGTTCTTCAAGGGGTTGTAGATCTTCCCCTTGGCTTCAAGCGCTTCGATCTTTTCGGCGAGCTGCGGGTCGTCGGTCCACTTCTTTGCAACTTCGGTTGGCACTAGCGTGTAGAAGGATTCCTTCGGGGCCTTCTTTAGCTTTGAAGAGTTGCCGTAGACCACGTTGTTGACCAGAATCTGCATCGGGTTGATGCCGGCTGCGAATACGTATCCGGAGTTGCGTCCGATTCGCGGGTTTACTTCCAGGAAGTATTCGGTGCCGTCGCGCGGGTCGACCTTGATGTCAAAGTTCGCGAAGCCTTGGTATTCAACCTTTTGGAAGAACTTTTGGACTTTTTGGAAAATCTTCTCGTTAGGGCTCGTGATCATTGCGACGGGGTTGCCAACCAGGCTGGGTCGGTGGTCTTGTAAAACCACGTGCGCGTGCGACAGCATCGACAGTTTCCCGCCTGTGCCCACGTATGCGGTCACGGAGTGGATCTGACTGTCGCCACCGGGAATGTATTCTTCCACCACGAAAGCGCCCTCGTACCCGTGCGCTTCAAGCTGACCTAGAAATTCGACGAGCTCGTCTTTGGTTTCAAAGTAGTAGACCTTGTGTTTGTCGGGCATGTCCAGCTTGTCGAATTCTGCCGATCGTGCGGGTTTTGCTACGACGGGGAACGTTAGGTCTGCTTCGAAGGGCTCGCCCGGTTTTACTTCTGCGAATCGGGCGGTGTCGATTCCTACTTCTTCGCAAATCTGCTTGAAGCTGGCTTTGTCGGAGACCGCGTCTAGCGTTTCACGGGACGGGAATGCGCACACGTATTGCTCGGGCAGTTGGTCGCGAATGGCAACTACGTTGTCGATCATGGCGTCCGCGTTTGTCATTAGGACGAGTTTTTTGTCACCGTGTTTTTCAGCCACATTTTTGAGGACGTCCAACACGCCCTGCGCGGTTGATGTGTCTTCGGGTGCAATCACGTCGATGAAGTCGGATAGTACGACCGACTGTGAGGGGGCCTTGGAGATGCAAACAACGCGAGTGTTGTACTCGTCGTTGAACTGGCGAGCCAAGGCGTAGGCTTCGATTCCACCGCCGATAATGACGGGCACGAATTTGGTCTCGCGAGTCGGCTCGGGGTTTTTGTAGCGAGCCATCTTGTCGCGCAGATCGCGTCGCAACTGTAGCAGTGCGGTGATTGAGCGTTGCAGCGCGAGGTCTCGTGCCGGGCGCACCGCCTTGATGTGCTCGGAAAACTTGGTTTTGAACTCGTTTAGGGACATCAGAGTGGGTGACATGTCCGATCCGATGCCCATCAGGTCGAAGGTTTTGCATCCCAGGTCGCGCAAAAATAGGGCTTCTTTATAGACCATGAGGTCGTTTGCACGTCCGGCGAGTCCGATGTCGTTTGTGGCGGCGTAGAAACGCTGCGCGTTTCCATCGGACATGGTGAGTAGCGACCAGGCGGCTAGTTCGTCCCCGTCCCGCGCGGCTAGGAGCCGGGCGTGGCCGGCACCAAGTTTGGATAGGAAGTCTTCAAAGTAGCTCTTCAAAGGCGGGTAGAAGCCATCGCGGCGAGCGGTTTCCTGCATGACTTCGTAGTAGGCAGAAAAGTCCGCGCTTGCCTGTTCTGTTTCGTCTTTAACCCGCAGGTTCGACTCGCGCATTGCTTTGCGAACGTCGCGGCGGCCGCGGCTCTTAAAGTTTGACAGAACTTGATCATCATCGCCCTCGAGGTCGATTACGACCGTTGAGTCGAAGGTGATCGTAGATACGATAGGACGGGTCCCCTCGGCTTGCGGACGCGCGTGGAGGCGCAAGAACGCGGCGAGGGGGAACTCCTTGCGAACAGCGGTCCGCAACGCGGTTAGTAGCTCATCTTCTTCGGCGTCGCTGGGCTCGTTTACCCACACCGGGCCGTTTCGGGCCCACAGGTATTGGATTCCAGAGGACTTCATCTTCGCCGCGTACAGCACGGCAACAGTATCGGCTTTGCGCCTTGCGACAAAGTATGCGCCCGTTTCACGGCCGTCGGTTGCGTCATCGAGCGCAGCCCACGCTCTCGTTTGTTCCACAGGTAGCGCCAGGTCGGCTAGCTCCACAGCGCGCAGGTACTGCTCGGGGGTGACACGGCGAACGACGATTTGATCCACGTAAAAACTCCTTATTAGCACCTCATATTCTATCGGTGGTAAAAGCGGTTGGCACAAAATGCGGGTTTTGGGGCGTGGCTTGGTGAAAAAAATTTGGGTTGCCGTAGCCTAAACGTGTGTTAACGGCTCTCAGCGGTGGCACTCAGCGCCCACCCCAGGAATTCATCGACGCTCTGCTGAGCCTGCGTGACGTGTCCCCAAATACCGCCCTCGAACTCGAGGAAGTTCCGGCCCCGCGCAAGATCGCCCCGTACGCGGCCGCACTGCGGGCCTTCACCGTGGCGGAAGACGACGAGATTCCGATTGCAACCGGCCGTTTCGTCGTCCTCTACGATCCACAAAAACAGCCGGGGTGGAACTCGCGTTTTCGCATTATTGTTCACGTGCGCTCACAAATGGATCCGGAGCTGGGTACCGACCCGTTGCTGGGTGAAGTTGTTTGGAGTTGGGCCCACGACGCCCTCGACGACGCGGGTGCAAACGCGCGCGATATGAACGGGACGGTAACGCGCGAGTTGTCGGAAACTTTTGGCGGACTGCACTTGTCTCGTTCCGATGTTGAAATCGAAATGAGGGCGTCCTGGTCGCCCGCGACTAATGATTTGGGCCCTCACATGCAGGCTTGGATGAGCTTGATTGCGCGTACGGCCGGCACTTTTGAAGATCTAGATTCGACTACTGAACCGGTGACGCATGTCTGAAGCGCCTGATCCTAAAGCCCCCGACGAGCCTACTTCTGTAACTGATACTGATTCCTCCGTTTCGGGTGATTCGGTTGAAGCACCCGATGCAAGTGAGCCAGATGAGCCGACGCTAATCGTTCACCCCCGCGAGGGCACACCCGACCCCGTTGACACCGAAGAAGGCCTAAAAGACGCCGCCTCAAGGCTCGCGAAGTCCGAGATGCCGGTCGCGGTGGACGTGGAGCGCGCCTCCGGATTCAGGTATTCCGACCGCGCGTACCTTGTACAAATTCGGCGTGAGGACGTGGGCACATTCCTGATCGACGCGGATGCTTTGCCACAACTGGACATACTAAACGAGGCGCTTTCTAACGCGGTGTGGATCCTGCACGCCGCTGATCAAGACATTCCCAGTTTGCGTGGCGCGAACCTTTTCCCGCCGGAAGTTTTCGACACCGAGGTCGCTGCGCAACTACTTGGCTATGAGCGCATCGGCCTTGCGGCCGTGTGCGAGGAAGTGCTCGGGGTGACGCTGGACAAGGAGCACCAGGCTTCCGACTGGTCGGTGAGGCCGCTCCCCCACGCCTGGCTGCGATACGCCGCGCTAGACGTTGAGTTGCTAACCGCGCTGTATCAAAAGCTTGGCAAGCAACTCTACGACGCGGGCCGGTGGGAGTGGGCGCAGCAAGAGTTTGAGCACATTCGCCACATGCAACCCAAACCGGAGGATCCCAACCGCTGGCGCACGATTCCAGGAGCCGGCAAGATTCGCGGTCGCAGGCAGCTCGCAATCTTGGAAGAGTTGTGGAAGGTGCGCGAACGGATCGCGGAAGAAAAAGACTTGGCGCCAACTCGGCTGATCCGCAACCGCACCCTGGTGTCGTTAGCGTTTAAACCGCCGCGAAACAAGAGGTCGCTGTTAAACATTCAGGAGATGCGCCGTCCCCGCACCCGCGCCTACACCGACGAGTGGGTGGCCGCTATCAGGCGGGGCAAGAGTCGCGCGGATGCCGATCTGCCACCCCTAAAACGCCCCTACATGCCCGGTGAGCTGCCGAAGCCATCGGGATGGAAGATGTCTCACCCGGACGAGTTCAAACGCCTTCAGGTTGTGCGCAAAGTTGTTTCCAAGCGGGCAGACGACCTGGGAATCGACCCGGCACGAGTTTTGGAGCCGCGCGTTCAGCGCCGCCTCGCCTGGGATGATCCCGCACTTTCTGGTGCGGACCTCGCAAAGTACCTGACCCGTCACGGGGCCAGGCAGTGGCAGATCGAACAGGTACTTCAGGGCCTAGATGAGGCTCTGCATTAGGTCGGTAATCTCCGCAACCGAATGTTCCACGTCAAGGTGAACGTTTTCGATGATCTGGTCGCGTTTGGCGTGGTCTAAGAACTGCTTTGGAATTCCGCGAGACATCACGGGTGTGAACTTGCCGCGCTGGGCCAGGGCTTCGCGAACCGCGGCCCCGTACCCGTTGGTCTTTAGTCCGTCTTCAAACGTGACCACAAGTTTTGAATCAGCAATCTCATCTACCAGCTTGTCAGCGACGGGTAGCAGCCAGCGCGGGTCGATAACGCGCGTGTTGTAGCCGGATTCTTGTAGTCGTTTCGCAACTTCCAGGCCGTTGTTGACCAGTGCGCCGGTTGCGAGGATCGTGATTGCAGGATCGTCCTCGTCGATTAAAACGTCGCCCCAAGATTCGCGTGACTGCGCGACGATGGGCTTTGGGAGGGCGCCCTTAGCGTAGCGCACTACGGTTGGCGCGTCGTCGACGCTTACGGCCTCGCGAAGTGCAAGGCGCAGGGTCTCTTCGTCGCGCGGTGCGGCTAGTCGCAGGCCGGGCACGATCGACAGCATTGAAATATCCCACATGCCGTTGTGAGATGCCCCGTCGTCGCCGGTGATTCCAGCGCGATCGAGGACGAAAGTAACGCCGGCCTTGTGCAGGGCGACATCCATCAGCACCTGGTCGAACGCGCGGTTTAAGAATGTTGCGTACACGGCTACCACGGGGTGTGCGCCCGCGTAGGCCATGCCGGCTGCGGACGTGACGGCGTGCTGTTCAGCGATGCCCACGTCGATGACGCGTTCGGGGAAGCGGTCGCGAAGCGGCAGCAGGCCAACCGGTGCCATCATCGCGGCGGTTATACCCACGACCCTGGGGTTATCTTCGGCGATCTTGACGATCTCGTCGGCAAATACGGCTGTCCAACCAAAACGGGAAGGCGCAACGGGCAGGCCGGTTTCGGGGTGGATTTTGCCCACCGCGTGGAAGCGGTCGGCCACGTCCTCTTCCGCGGGAGAATACCCGCGCCCCTTTTGTGTAATAACGTGCACGAGGATCGGCTGTTTTGCTGCTTTTGCGCGTGTGAGGGCGAACTCGAGTGCAACCTCGTCGTGACCGTCGATAGGCCCAACATACTTGATGCCAAGGTCTGCGAACATGACGCCCGCGGTGATCGCATCGCGCATACCTTCTTTGAGGCCGTGAAGCGTGTCGAAGGCGACCTCGCCTGGTTTTCCGCGCGATAGCAACTGTTTCTTGCCCCACGCTAGGGCTTTTTCGTAGCCCTCGGACATGCGAAGTGCATCCAAGTGGTGCGCCAGGCCGCCGATGGTTGGCGCGTAAGAGCGCCCGTTGTCGTTGACGATGATGACCAGGTTGCCGTCCTCGTGGTCACCAATGTTGTTAATCGCCTCCCACGCAAGACCGCCGGTTAGCGCGCCGTCACCAATGACGGCCACCACGTGGTCTTCGCGGCCGGTGCGCTGGTATTCGCGCATAATGCCTTCAGCCCAAGACAGCGCGGTTGATGCGTGCGAGTTTTCCACGATGTCGTGCTTCGACTCCGCCCTCGACGGGTATCCAGAGATGCCACCTTGCTGGCGAAGACTAGAAAAATCTGTTCGACCGGTGAGGAGTTTGTGAACGTACGCCTGGTGTCCGGTGTCGAACACGATCGCGTCACGCGGAGAGTTAAACACCCTGTGAATCGCCAGCGTTAGTTCCACAACCCCCAGGTTGGGGCCTAAGTGACCGCCAGTCCTAGATACGGACTGCACGAGGTAGTCTCGGATCTCTTGGGCAAGATCAATGAGCTCGGCCGAAGTGAGCGCCCGAATATCCGCCGGGCGCCGAATCGACGACAAGAGTTTGCCTGGCTTAACGGTCGCTGGATTAGTCATACCCTTCATCTTAATGGGCAAGTCGGCGCAACCCCAACGCGGAAGCGCTATCGATTGCGGGGCGAGTGAGACACGGCGGGGTTTTGAGGGCTAAATTAGATAGAAATGACACCCGCAAATTGGAAGAGTTGAACCATGACGAAAATCAGTCCTTACGGCACGTGGGAATCACCTATTACCACTGAAGACCTCACGTCTCGTACTGTGACGCTTTCCCAGCTTCGCGTAGATGGCCAGTCAACCATGTGGGTTGAGGGGCGCCCCAACCAGGGTGGTCGTAACGTGTTGTTGCGTCGCACGCCGCTCGGGCTTGTGGAGGAAGTTCTTCCAATGATCGAGGGCGCAATCCTGCCGGATATTCGCACTCGCGTTCACGAGTACGGTGGTCGCGCGTATGCCGTGCACGAGGGCGTAGTGGTGTTCTCGCACGGTGGTGATGACCGGGTGTACCGCTACGACCTCAATAATCCATCCGATGGAATCGTGCCGCTTACGGAGCTTTCGAATAGGCGCTACGGTGATTTTGAAATCGCTGAAGTGCGCGACATTGTGTACGCGGTGTGCGAAGACCATTCCGGTGAGGGCGAGGCTGAGAACTATTTGGTTTCGATCCCGCTGGATGGTTCTGCTTCGCGCGATTCCAGTTTGATTAAGCGCATTTTTGGGGGCACTGATTTTGTTTCCTCCCCCACGTTGTCTCCCGACGGTACGAAACTTGCGTGGATGACGTGGAACCATCCCCAAATGCCTTGGACACAGTCGCAACTGCACGTGGGTTCCGTTGATTTTGACGGTGAGATTATCGAGCGTCTGACTCTCGTTGACGAGACGGACGTGGCTGTGTACGAGCCGCGTTGGACGCTAACGGGCGACCTAATCCACATTGATGACTCCAACGGTTGGGCGAATTTGTACCGTACCGAAGGGTTTGAATGGCACGAGGACGAGGACGTCAACGCTTGGATGACGCGCCTGCGCACGCGCCGGCTTCACCCTTCGGATAAGGCGTTTTCGCACCCGCACTGGCAGCTTGGCTTGCACTCTTTTGACAACTTTGACGAAGACCACCTGGTGTGTTCGTGGGCGGAGGACGCTTACTGGCACATTGGAACTATCCGACTTGATAACGGCCAGTTGGAGGCCTGGGACGTGGACTGGTGGCCGGTTGGAAACGTCGCCGCTGATGAGGGGCGCGTGGTTATGCTTGCCGACGCGGCCGCGCACACGCCCGCGATTGTTGAAGTTCAAAGGGGTAAGGTGCAGATCCTGCGTTCTTCCACTTGGACGCATCTGCCTGAAAAGCTCGTGTCGACCGCGCAGGCGATCACGTGGCCAACGCGCGATGGCGAAGAGTCTCACGGGTTCTTCTACCCGCCGTCCAGCCCCGACTTTGAGGGCCCCGCAGATGAGCTTCCCCCGCTGATTGTCATGGTTCACGGCGGCCCGACTTCGGCGGCTCGGCCCGGCCTTAGCCTGTTCAAGCAGTTCTGGACTTCGCGGGGCTTCGCGATTTTGGATGTTAACCACCGCGGGTCCACCGGGTGGGGCCGTCCCTTCCGCGAACGCCTGAACGGCAACTGGGGCGTTATGGACGTGAACGACGCGGCTGACGGTGTTTCTTACCTTGCCAAGCAGGGCAAGATCGATTCCGAGCGCGTCGCAATCCGCGGCGGTTCGGCCGGAGGGTTCACAACCCTGGCGGCGCTCGCAACATCGGATGTTTTCACGGCCGGCACTTCGCTGTACGGCATCGCGGATTTGAAGATTCTCGCGGACGAGACCCACAAGTTCGAGTCGCGTTATATGGCACGCCTGCTGGGCGCCGCCGATGCGAACGATCCGATTTGGGCGCAAAACTCGCCGATTAACCACGTGGAGAACATTAAGGCTCCCCTGCTGTTGCTTCAGGGGTCCGACGACAAGGTTGTGCCTCCAAGGCAGGCCGAGATGATCAAGTCCGCCCTCGAAAAGAATGGTCAGACTGTGGAACTTAAGATTTACGAGGGCGAGGGGCACGGGTTTGTAAAGGGTGAAAATATTCGGGACTCTATTGAAACTGAGCTCGACTTTTACCGTCGAACCTGGCAAATCTGATCGATATGGAGGCACCGCGGTCCGAGTCGGAAAGCTCAAGTGGGCGAAAGTGGGTTGAACGCCTGAAGCACGACCTGGTGTACCGGCGAAGCGGCCAGGCGGTTTTGGCGCTGACTGCCGGCACGTTGACGGGGCTTGCTTGCGTACTGTTTTACTACATGATCATCGGGTGGGAGTACCTGATGACGGGCTTCACCGACTACGCGGTGCAGGGCCACGCCCGCCACGGCTGGCTTGATTTGGGCCCGTGGTTTGTGATTTTTGTGCCGGTCATCTCGGCGCTTATTTACGCGCCGATCGTACAAAAGTGGGCGCCAACCACGCGCGGCTTGGGCATTCCGGAGGTCATGCTCGCGGTGCGTCGCAAGGGTGGAAAGATTCCTCGCAACGTTTGGTTCATTAAAGTTATTGCGGCTGCGCTCACGATTGGTGGTGGCGGTTCGGTCGGTAAGGAAGGCCCGGTAGTCCAAACGGGTGCGGCCGTGTCGTCGCTAGTCGGGTCGCGCCTGAACATGCCGGCTCAGCGCGTCATGATCCTGGTTACCTGCGGCGCGGCCGCGGGGGTTTCCGCGACGTTTAACGCTCCCCTAGCAGCCGCGGTGTTCGCTCTCGAAGTTATTTTGGTGAAGTTTTCTGCTGAAATTTTCGGTATGGCAGTTATCGCGTCTGTTTCGTCAGCCGTGGTTTCGAGGGCGATTCTGGGTGACCGTTTCATAATTAGCTTGCCCGGTAGCTATCAGATGGGCTCGCAGTTGGACTTGTGGGCGGTTCCGCTAGTTGGCCTGGTGGCAGGTCTTGGCGGGGTTGCACTTTCGAAGACGCTGTACTTGCTGACGGATATTTTCAACAAGATTGATTCCGGCCCGGAGTGGCGCCGCCCCGTCCTTGGCGGGTTTGTCCTGGGCGTGGGCCTGTGGATCTTCCCGGAACTGTACGGCACGTCCACGGACTTGCAGGCCCAGGCTCTTACGGGTGAGTTCACTGCGGGCGTGTTGTTGATGTACGCGGGATTGAAGATATTGTTCACGTCCTACACGATCGCAATGGGCGGAACGGGCGGAGTGTTCGCGCCGTCCCTGTTTGTGGGGGCGACTATTGGCACCGCGATTGGTATTTTTATTGATCCTTTGACGTCGTCTAACCCTGCCGTGTTTGGCGTGATCGGGATGGGGGCTTCGTTTGCGGGCGCGGCCCGCGCCCCCATGGCGGCGGTGCTGATCATTATTGAGATGACCGGCCAGTATTCCCTGGTTTTGCCACTCATGTTGGCGATTGTGATTGCCACGGGCGTGTCGCGGTTTATTACGCGCAAGACCATTTACACCGAGAAGCTGATTCGTCGCGGGGACGACCTCGATGATCCTGTCAATGCGACACTGATGGGGCGCAATCAGGCGCGCTCCCTGATGGGCCCGGTGCCCGGAATTATTAGGGTTGATCAGTCGATTCCGGAGGCGTCGCAAATCATGCGGTCTTCCGAGTCTAGCGTTTTACCCGTCGTGGATGAGGGCGGGAAGTTTGTTGGGAACGTGTCGTCACTAGAGCTTGCCACGGCACGCTTAGCGGAGGATACTCCCCCGACTGTTGCGGACCTGCATTTGGAGAAGACTTCAGTACCTGCCTCCGCGATGCCTTCAGTTTTTATGCAACGAATGCTTGGTTCGCACGTTGCTGGGCTACCCGTTGTTGAGGACGGTGAGGTTATAGGCTGGATTTCTGCCGAAGACCTGGTGCACCGAGTTTATCGCCAGCAGCGTCGCGCTATGGAAAAGCGCGATTCGGAGTCTTCGTGGGGTTCGCGCTGGCAGGAGCGCCGCCGCAACCGAGACATCCTCGACGACAACTAGAGGCCCCCGCTTCCTTATAACAAAGTGGCGGCCCGACTTTTGTCGGACCGCCACTTGCTTGCTCTTACCTAGAGCTGTTGGCCGTGTGCCTGTGTTACTTCACGAGGTCGCGAAGCACGTACTGCAGGATGCCACCGTTGCGGTAGTAGTCGGCTTCACCGGGGGTGTCGATACGAACAACTGCATCGAATTCGATGGTGTCGCCGCCTTCCTTGGTAGCCGTAACCTTAACGGTGTTCGGGATCTCGCCGTCGTTCAGCGCCGTGATGCCCTCGATGTCGAAGGTTTCGGTGCCGTCCAGGCCCAGTGAGTCAGCGGACTCGCCCTCGGGGAACTGCAGGGGCATGACACCCATGCCGATCAGGTTGGAGCGGTGGATACGCTCGAACGACTCGGTGATAACTGCCTTGATACCCAGTAGCGACGTGCCCTTCGCAGCCCAGTCACGCGAGGAACCGGAACCGTATTCCTTACCGCCGAGGACGACTAGCGGAATGCCAGCCTCCGCGTAGGCTTGTGCCGCCTCGTAGACCGTGGTTTCCGGAGCGTCGTCCTTGGTGAAGTCGCGCGTGTAGCCGCCCTCAACGCCATCAAGAAGCTGGTTCTTGATACGAATGTTGGCGAACGTGCCCCGAATCATGACCTCGTGGTTACCGCGGCGCGAGCCGTAAGAGTTGAAGTCACGACGCTCAACACCGTTGCCAACCAGGTACTTACCGGCCGGCGTGTCGGAGCGGAACGAGCCCGCGGGCGAAATGTGGTCGGTCGTAACCGAATCGCCAAGCTTCAGCAGTGCGCGAGCACCCTTCACGTCCTCCACCGGGTCGGGCTCGAGGCCCATGCCCTCAAAGAACGGGGCCTTACGGATGTAGGTCGAAGCGTCGTCCCACTCGAAGGTTGCGCCGTCCGGGGTATCCAGTGAACGCCAGCGCTCATCGCCTGCGAATACGTCGGCGTAGTCCTTCTTGAACATTTCACTGTCGATCGTGGAGTCGATCGTGTCCTGAACCAGCTGCGGGTCGGGCCAAATGTCCTTCAAGAAGACGTCGTTACCGTCCTGATCCTGGCCCAGCGGTTCGGACTCGAAGTCGAAGTCCATCGTGCCGGCCAGCGCGTAAGCAATGACGAGCGGCGGGGAAGCCAAGTAGTTCATCTTGACGTCCGGGTTAATACGACCCTCAAAGTTACGGTTACCCGAAAGCACCGAAACTACAGTCAAGTCTTCGTCGTTGACGGCCTTCGAGATTTCCTCCGGAAGCGGACCAGAGTTACCAATACACGTCGTACAACCGTAGCCAACCAGGTTGTATCCAAGCTCGTTCAGGTACGGCCACAGGCCCGCCTTCTCGTAGTAGTCCGTAACTACCTTCGAGCCGGGAGCCATCGAGGTCTTAACCCACGGCTTAACCTGCAAGCCCTTCTCCACAGCATTCTTTGCAAGGAGTGCCGCAGCCATCATGACGGACGGGTTAGACGTGTTCGTACAGGAAGTAATCGACGCGATTACAACGTGACCGTGGTCGAGGACGGTTTCCGTGCCGTCGGCCAGCGTAACCTTTACACGGTGGTGAGCACGATCTTCAGCCTTCTTGGACTCGCGCGGCTCCTGCTCGTCGTCGAGGCCGTCGGTTGCGATCGGGTCGGAAGCTTCCATCGTGCCAGCAAGGGCGGCATCTAGCTCGGTGGGCTCCAGGCCCTTACCGGAAATGTAGTCCGGAAGAGTGCCGGCAAACGATTCCTTAGCCTCGGTCAGGTTAATGCGGTCCTGCGGGCGCTTCGGGCCAGCAATCGACGGAACAACGGTGGACAGGTCGAGCTCCATGTATTCGGAGTACTCTGCCTCGCGCGACGGATCGTGCCACAGGCCCTGCTCCTTAGCGTAAACCTCGACGAGGCGGACGAGCTCTTCGTCGCGGCCGGTTAGACGCAGGTAGTCAAGCGTGACGTCATCAATCGGGAAGATAGCTGCGGTCGAGCCGAACTCGGGCGACATGTTACCGATGGTTGCGCGGTTAGCCAGCGGAACCTCAGCAACACCCTCACCGTAGAACTCAACGAACTTGCCAACAACACCGTGTTCGCGAAGCATTTGCGTGATTGTGAGGACGACGTCGGTCGCGGTCGCGCCCGACGGGATCGAGCCCTTCAGCTTGAAGCCCACAACCTTCGGAATCAGCATCGAGATCGGCTGGCCAAGCATTGCGGCCTCGGCCTCAATACCGCCAACGCCCCAACCCAAAACGCCAAGGCCGTTAACCATGGTCGTGTGCGAGTCGGTGCCAACACACGTGTCGGGGTACGCAACCGTCTTGCCATCCTCATCCTTGGTGAAGACGGTACGAGCCAGGTGCTCAATGTTTACCTGGTGGACAATACCCGTTCCCGGCGGTACAACGCGGAAGTTTTCAAACGCGTCTTGGCCCCAACGCAGGAACTGGTAGCGCTCGCCGTTACGCTGGTACTCAATCTCGACGTTGCGTTCGAACGCCTGCTGCGTGCCGAACACGTCAATCTGAACGGAGTGGTCGATGACCAGCTCAGCCGGGTTCAGCGGGTTAATCTTGTTCGGATCGCCACCGAGGTCAGCTACGGCCTCACGCATGGTTGCAAGATCGACAACACACGGAACACCGGTGAAGTCCTGTAGCACCACGCGGGCGGGCGTGAACTGGATTTCCTTAGTCGGCTCCGCCGAAGGATCCCAGTTGGCAAGTGCCTCAATGTGCTCCTTGGTGGTGTTTGCGCCATCTTCGGTACGTAGCAGGTTCTCTGCTAGAACCTTGAGCGCATACGGAAGCTTCTCGACCCCCGGCACTGCATCGAGCCGGTAGATTTCGTAAGACTTCCCATCAATATCAAGGTCCCCGCGGGCCTTGAAGCTGTCTAGGCTGCTCACATTCTCTCCTCGTAATCTAAGCGAGTAAGGTGTTCGACACCGATTATCTCGATATCGAGATACTTAATGCTAACACTTTTCACATATCATTCTAGTTATTTGAAGCTCGTGTCATTGCGTTTCAAGGAACTACGCGAAAAATAAAGCTTGATTCGGATCTTGCAATGCGAGCCAACCTCGGGGCATAACACAAATATTGTGACCGGCAGATTTCGAAATCCGTCGGCTCAGACGCATTGCGTTTACCGCGTCAGCGAAGACACGATTTCAACGTGTGCCTCGTCATCTCGGAAGCTATTCTCTCCCAGAGAATCGGGCGTCATCGGCGTATACCCAGCGGCTACACCGGGAATCTCTTCCCAGAAGAAGCGCACCGGGCACTTGAATGTCACGTTGGCAACCACGCGCTCTTTGCGCGGGTTCTTGTCCGGCAGGATATGCACCTCGCTCACGGCCTCATGGATGAGGTCGAAGCGCGTCTGCTCGTCCGCACCTTCCAACAGCTCGGGGATGCGGTCAAGCTCTTCCAGAAGCCTGCGCTCTCCGTCCATGCGTTTCTCGGCAGTGGTCATCTTAGCTTGCGCTTCCTCCAGTGCGTCGCTTAATCCGGCGTCGCGGTCATATAGGTCGTCCAGACGCCTTTGCAGGTCGTTGAACTTGCGCTCGTAGCTCCTGTCGGCGGGGTCGAGCGAGTCAATCTGCGTCATGAGCATGCGCATACGCTTATCGTTCGCGGTCTTCTCGCCCTCTATGCGCTCAATATCGTCCCTCAGCTGCTCGATGTCCGTCGCGTCGTCGATGCGACGGCGCAGGGCATCCACGAACGCGTCTGAACGGGATGCAAGGCTCACGAGCTGTACGACCTCGGCATCCACGCACTCTTGCGGGTACTGACTTTTGAACGTGCAGCTGGCACCACGCGCTTTTGAAGTATGCGGGCAATAATATGCCCACGTCGTCTTTCCCCGCGTGCCGTCCTTCTTGAGCTTCCCACGGTTGGGCTTGGACGACATCTTGCGACCGCAGACCGGGCAGACGAGAAGCCCGTTGAGCATGTTCACGTGGCCGTCGTCGTGCGTCTTCATGTTCGGCTTGCGCGTACCGACAAGGGCCTGAGCCGCCGCCCATGTGGCGTCGTCGATTATCGCATCGTGCTGGCCGTCGTGCATCTCGTAGCCGTCGCTCTTGACCACGTGCGTCTCTCCGCGCGTGCCTTCTATCGTCTCGGTACGCCTGCGCCCATAGGCAATCTTTCCGATGTACACCGGGTTGGTAATCATGCGCTGTACCGTTCCGCTGGAGAACGTGTCCATACGTGCGTTGCCGCGCGGCTTCTTCTTGATTCCATGGTTGTTCAACCATGTGGCTATCGCCATCGACCCTTTGTTCTCGTATGCGTACATCTTGAAGATTTGACGCACGACCTTCGCCTCGTCCTCATCGACCTCAAGCTCTTTGAACTTGTTGCCCTTATCGACAAGGCGATACCCGAAGGGCGCTTGCCCTCCGTTCCAGTAGCCTTTGCGTGCCTTCTCCTCGCGTCCGCTCATGGTCTGGGTGCGGATGTTGTCGCGTTCCATCTCGGCGAACACGGCGGCGATGGACAGCATCGCCTTGCCCATGGACGTACCAGAGTCGATGCCGTCCTTCACGCAACACAGTTCCACGCCGTAGTCTTGGAGCGTCTGAAGGGAGTTCCACGTGTCGGCGGCGTTGCGCCCGAATCGTGACAGCTTGAACACGAGGACGTAGGCCGGGCGCTTGCTCGGCTGCGCCTTGATGATGTCATCCATCATCTGACGGAACTGCGGCCTGCCCTGTACGTTCTTTCCTGAA
The DNA here is from genome assembly GCA_030532405.1 of Actinomycetaceae bacterium. Lineage (GTDB taxonomy): Bacteria > Actinomycetota > Actinomycetes > Actinomycetales > Actinomycetaceae > Gleimia. Next base: position 211,127 of record JAUNLF010000001.1, read on the forward strand.
AAGCCAGCGTCAACGTATTCACCGAGCACACGCATGTCGTGATTTTCGGCGTATCTTGTCAGCTCGAAGCGCTGAGCGTCTATCGACTCGCCCTTCTCGACTTGCAGCTTGGTCGAGACGCGGATGTACAGGACGCAGGAGAGTGAATGGGCGGCATCTGGCGTCTTAGGATTTTTTCGTGCCACCTACTTAGTGCCCCTTGCTTGCGCGTCTCTTTCGTCGCGCTCGATAGCGTCCTTCGTGAAGTCGCGCTCGACAATTTCAAATCCAGCTGCGACTGCTGCTTCCACGAGGGCATCAAGTCTCGCCTCAGTTCCCTCAGACCCTTCTTCGTCGAAAATCATATTGAGCGCCCAGTCCTCTATCACATTGTCATTATCAGGGTCGAAATCATCCAGCACTTCGCACGCTTCCGACGGCGTAGGGAACGGCAACAAACCAATCTCGTCGAATCCCTCGGTCAGTTCCTTGATATTGTCCTCACGACCGTGAAAAACCGGACAAATGCCGTCCTCCTGCATGATGATATAAGCAGTCAAAATAGGGTTGGCACCGGCGTTATCGTCGTAGTTGATGATGGGTTTGTACGCGATACGCTTCTTAGCGTCTGTCATAGTTGTTTCCTCCTATATGATGAATTGCGTAAATACGCATTTAATTATAAAGCCCGCCGCCCAAAAGAACGACGGGCTTACTCGCTTATTTCAAGAACTCGTACTCAAACAGCGTCGGCACGATTTCGGTGTTGTAATACTCCTTAACGAGCGTCTTCAGTGTCTGCAACGCCGAATGCACCTCGACGTTGTTCCAAACCGTATTGCCCTCGTCATCCTTATACGATGTGTCTATCTCAGCAAAAATCTGATACACGCCGTAGGTCAGCCTCGGGTCGTATTCGTCAGTTTGCTTCACTGCGTCCATCAGCGTCTTCCACTGGTTGATAATGCGCTGCTCAGCAGGACCGCAAACGAGCTTCTTCAAATCCTCGGACGCGACAGTCGGACCGTTTGTCGTATCCATGCACAACTCATTGCGATAGAAACGACCGTCGCTGCCCGTAAACGTACGCATGTGATTTTGCATTTCCACACAGGTGAACAGCAGGCACTTGCGCAGCCACTGGTCAAGCTTGCCGGATGCCACGTCAGCATTGAACAGGTCAGCGCCGTCTCCCGACTTCATGATACGAGCACGTTCCGTCCACTCACGGTTGTACGTGATATAGCGAGAGGCGCAGAACATCGGCAGCTTCTCAAGATAGTTATCACGCCTCATATAAAACCCGTTGCCGTCATACTTCCCGCTTGCGAGAAGGTAGGAATGGAGGTCTGGATTGTCGAATCCCGACGTGTATACGACCATATAGCCAATGCAATTTGAGTTCACTACGGGTGTACATCTAATCGAAGTCTTCTTTGTGCGCTCCAGACCGTTTGCATCGCATAAGATGCCGCCGTTCTCATCATCGGGGAACGTGCGTTTATCGAAATAGGCGGTACTGAACTTCGAATGAATACGATGAACCGGAATAGGGGCAGGATGCTGCAAGAGTTTCCCGTCTACTATATCGAACCCAGAAAGCTCGAACTCATCAATCTTCGAATCCTCGTTCGACCAGAGCGCACACATAATGCAAGCGTCGATATTCGTATGGAACCAACGACGATTAAAAGCGTATCCAGCAATGAATCGCTTGTTGATAAGATGCTGTGCTTTCCAATACTTCACCGGTGAGTACACCACGTAGCTATCGGTCGGCTGACGAAGATAATACTTGAACGCAGTCCAGATGAACACATTGCCGAGGTCGTTTACCGATGTCCCGCTCGCGGTCGTCTTCTTGATTCCGGCTCTCATCTCCTGAACAGCAAAACTCCTCTTCCAAACCGTGCTCGATTTGCCTTTACCCTTACGTTGGTGCTCTACACTCGTTGTATCTGCATACGGCGGATTCTCAAACATGATAATCGTGCAATTCGGGTCATCGACATACTGCTTGATAACCGGGTTGTTGATGTACTCCTCGCTCAGCGCATCCGCACCGCGAACAAGACCAGCGTTGAACGTGTCATTCGCCTCGATAGGCGGAATGATATGACGCACCTTCGAACCGAGGATTTCCTGCATTACCTTGTATTCGTAGTATTCCACGGTGGAAAGGATGCAATGGGACAACTCCTCGTCCGTCAGCCCCTTCTCCAAATTACCCGTACCCGCGCAGCGGTCGATAATCACATAATCGTTACCCGCAGGAACACGCCCAATCGCCATGCGCAACAGCTCATGGGATTTCTCTGCGTAAGGCTCGGGCGTATAAAACGCGCCCAGATTCTTCTTCTGAAGCGTATCGTTCAGCTTATCCATCAGATACTGGAACTTGACGTTCGACGTGCCCTTGTACGGGTAGATGTACTCAGCAAACACCGACGGGTTGCGAATCTCGCCAATCGTCTTGTGCTTGCCCGTATCGTCGCCGATGAAATCCTCTTTACGCGCATTCGGCATAGCCTTATAAAACGCCGTCGCCCAACCGACAATGCAGTTCTCGTCAATATGGATGCGGGTGAACTCCGTCTCCTTCAGGCGCTTAATCAAACGTGTCACGGCAAGCTGGTCCTGACCATACGCGTACTTCTCGTCGTATGCGCGACCAACAAACCCAGCATTCGACTTAGAGGCTCCGCCTACATATACCTTCTCGATGTCATCGAGATAATCAGCCGACTTATAGAGATATGCTTGTTCACCGTTCAAATCAACAATGATGATATTTGCGGGAACCGGCTTTCCCTTAATCCTCAGCGAAGAAAGATATTTCACGCACTGAAACAGCACGGCATTCAAATCGTTCACGCGTAGCTTGAACTCAAGCAGATTGCCGTTCAACACACCATCGTTATCGTCTGCGAGAATGTCATCCAAAGTGAGGTTCGGGTCAATGAGCGGCAGAAACGTCTTGTAAAACTCAATCTGCCCCTCGCGCTCAGTATCAAAGTTCGCCATTACTCGTTCACCTCCTCAAGATGCTCCTGCACCCACTCGTGGATAATTGCGGCAATCGTCGTCTCGCGCTCCGCAGCCATCATCTTGAGCGCCTTCTTATCGCTCACGGTGAGCGACAGCGAGAGCGTCGTGCGCTTCTCGTTCGCCGTCGTGTCGGCGACAACGGCCTTCTCTATCTTCTTCTGCTCGGCCTCGCGGTCGGCAGCGTATTTCTCGAACATGTTCGCCATGGCTCGACCTCCTTTAAGCATTTACACATTTGTACAATTATACACCATTGAGGCGCATTTGTCCAGATGGACAACGCCTCTGACCTGCGGTTATTCCTTCGGGAACCCCGCAGCCTCGCGTACCGTGCCCACCAGAGCGAGAGTCGCCTTCGCAGCCTTGCCGCGTCGGTCGAACTCGACCACGGACTTGCCGGCGGCTCCCGCCTGAACGAACGCCTCGGACTGGGGCAGCGTGGCCACCGTCTGGTCGCCCGCCAGACCCTCGAACCACTCCATGAAGTCGCGGGACGCCTTGAAGCGGTTCCACCCGTTCATCACGTAGACAATCTTCGCGCGACTGTTCTTGAACACCGCCTTGCGCATGCGCATCAGCGGCTCGATGTCCCTCGACGTGGTTCTGGTCGGGATGACCACCACGTCCGCCTCCTTCAGCCAGTCCGCCAACCCCTCCTGCAAGGCCCCCGGCGTGTCCACCACGGCGACCTGCGCACCGTCCGCCTCATGCGTCTTGTGCAACGTGCCGCCCTGCGTGTCCAAGTCGTAGAAGCTCACGGGGATGCCGGAGCGCTCGAAGGAGAAGGCAATCTCGTCGGCGACCAGGGACTTGCCAACGCCGCCCTTCTGATTGCATACCAGAATCGTCTTCATATCTTCACCTCGCTATATATTTAATCAATTACGCATTTCCATATTTAATTATATGTGTCGGTAAATACATGTTCAACTGCCACTTTCGGGGCTTTATCGGGTCTTCATCCGGGCTTTTGCTGGTCTCCAAACGGGCTTCACGCCCTCGCTTCGCTCCGTCCGTTCCCCACGTTTTCCGAATCCGGCTCATAAACGAGCGGACGACGAAAACCCCGATTTTCCGCCCCTTGCGCGTACGCCCGTCAACAGCCATTTTGAAGGTCTCTTCGTAGCCCGCGAGCGGACTGCACCCATGCAGGACGCCTGCGGCGTCGGGTGCCAATCCGAAGAGAAAGGAGGTCCGTATATGGACAGAGACCGATTTGAATCCAACAGCCCGCAGGAGGAGGCCATGTGGAGGGCGCAGGTGCTCAGGCGCACCGCCCGCATCTGCTCGGCGAAGGCCAAGGAGCTAGAGCGCATGTCAAAGGTGGACGGCAACGCCCCCATGCGCGACAGCGGCACCCTGAAGGACGTGCTCAAGCGCATCGACAACGTGATGGAGTGGCGGTTCGTGAACGCTCTGGGCGAGGTCGTCCTCGACGGGGACATCCTCGCGGAGAGCATCGACTGCGAGACCCTGCGCACCATGCGCTACTGCGTGGCGGAATACCTCAAGAGAATCGAGGAGCGGGAAGCGGAGGAGGAGGGCGATGAGTGACTACGGCATCAAGACCTACGCCGACCTTGCCGAGACGTGCGGCGGAATGGTGCTCACGAACGAGATTGCCAACCGCCCGCTCGAACCCGTGAGCGGGGACTGGGCACCGTGGGAGGAGATTTTCCAGTGGTACATCGTGCAGGACCCGTCGTTTATCATGGAGCACACCGACGAGCCGGTGTTCCACGACGAGGAGCTTGACCTGTACGTGTGGGGAATCACGCACTTCGGGACCAGCTGGGACTACGTGCCAGCACCTGAAATCCATTGAGAAAGGGAGCAGCTTGACGCTGCTCCCTCATCTTTTCGGCTACTCACCGAACTGCGTGTCCTTGTCCGCCGACCTCGGCGTCCTCACGGGCGCACGCTGCTCGGCCTCCTTGACACGGCGCTGCATGCGCTCGCTCTTCAGACGCTGCTCGCGCTCGTCCTCGTCGGACAGCGCCTTCTCCGCCGCCTTGAGGCGCTTCTCGGCATCCCACATGCTCTTGCGGGACTCGTAGACGCGCCTCTCCGCCTCCTCGCGCTGCCTGCGGGCCTCCTCATCGAGCGCCTGCTTAATCATCATGCGCAGCATCAGGGCGGTCATGTCGGCCATCATGCGGGACACGGGGTCCTTGGCGTCGCGCCCCGCCTTGGCGAACACGTGCATGCCGGCCAGAAGCCCCGGGCATGGGCGTTGCAGGGTGTCGCGCGCCTCCTTGGAGGCATAAAACTCGCGCCTTGCGGCGTCCACGTCCTCGCGCAGCTTCGCCAGCTGCTCGTCCGGGTGGTTGCGCGCCTCCACGAGTCGTTCGTAACGCTCGTCCACGAAGGACTTGCCCGCCTCGCGTGAGCGGTGGATGTGCGCCTTCTGGAGGTCGGACGCCATCTCCGACACGTACGCCCGGTCGAGGTCGTACACGTCGAGAGCGGAATCCGTAGAGGGCTGCTCTGCCGGTTCGGCCGTCTCGGGCACGTCGGGAAGGACTTCCGGTGCCGGGGCGTCCTGCTCGGGCGCCTCAAGCTCGCGCTGCTTCGCCTCGAAGTACGCCTCGATGCCCTCGCGGGTCAGGTCGTCGGCGAGGTTGGAGGCACGGCGCCTTCTCTTGCGCCTGCTCTTGCCGTAGGGGTCGCGGGACTTGTAGCTCCAGCCCACGGTCTCCTCTCCGGTCTTCTCGTCGGGCTTGCGTGTCTCGGTCAGCTCGACGCCGCGAACCTTCAGCTCCTCGAGGAACTCCTCCATGTTGCTCGCATGGTCGCGGGCGTCCGCCACGCGGTTGCCCAGAACGCGCTCGAAGGACTCGATGCCGAACTGCCCCTTGCGCTCGGCCCATGTGGTCGGCTCCCTGGCGGGTCCGGGACCCACGACGGTGAACCCCATCTCGCGGCTCAGCCGGTCGTTCTTGCGCTTCACGGTCGCATGGTCGGTGCCGTGCGCGATGGCCGTGCCGGACACCAAGTCATGGTTCGCGATGGTCGCATGGACGTGCACGCAGCCGCCCTCGCCGTCGGTGTGGACCGTGACCCAGCAGGGGGCGTTCGGGGCCACTTCCTTGCACAGGGCATAGCCGTACTCGCACGCCCGCTGGATGTCCTCGGGGCTGTCCTTCGAAAGCTCCTCGGGGGACCACGAGACGCGAAGCTCGTAGCCCTCGTTCAACCTCGTCCCCTGGCTCTGCCTGCGCATGGCGGAGCAGAACCGGATGAAGTCCTCGCGGGTGCCCATGTCGCCCATCTGGGCGGCGATGCGGTTCGTCTTCTCGCGGATATTGCGCGTGCGCTTCTTGCCCTCGCCGAGTTCCGTGTACGACATGCGCCCGCGGACGTTCGGCAGGGGCTGGATGTGCGTCGTCGACATCAGCTTCCACCCCCTTTAGAAAGAATCTTCTCGCCGCGCTCGCCGTACCAGTAATCGCACAGCTCCTGTAACTGCTCGGGAACATCCGGCCACAGCAGGGCCATGGCGCGGAACACGTCCTTGCCGAAATCGGTGCGCAGGCCGTCCACCTCATCGGTCAGCTTCGACAGCTCGCCGCGCACCTCCGCAAGACCCGTCTTGCACTCGCCGAGCACGCCCGGGGAGAGCGAACCCGGATGCGACTTGGTCTCCGCGTTCAGTGCCCGCGCAATCTGGTTCACGTTGACGCCGATGCTCTTCGCCTCGGATGCCATACGCTCCGCGTCGGCGTTCCTCGTCACGACGTACGTCGGCTCAACATCCCCGCCCTGTACCTTCTCCACGCAACTGCGGAGAAATGCGGAGCGGGTCATCTTTTTCTCGGAGCAAATCGCGTCCAGCGCGGCAAGCTCCTCGTCCGAAAACCGAACCTGGACCGTGCGCTCCTTGTTCGGCTTCTTGGCCGCCTGACGGCGCACGCGGCTGCTCCTCATGTCTGAACTCACACCCACGTAAAACACCTCCTTTTTTAATACAACGTGCGCGTTGATTTTCTACGACAGAATCGACGCTAAAAAAGGAGCGAGCATGGGACTTGTCCCTACAAAACTTCGGATTTTTCAACTGCGTCGAAAATTCCTTCGTTTTGTCGTTACACGTCCCGCTCGCGAGGGGGCAGTTTTCACTGCCCCCTTCGAACCCCCAGATGCGCCCCATTCCCAACCAGCTTCCGCCGACGACTCGGTGAAGCATCCCATTCGGAACGGGGCAACCCGGACACCCCTTGCGGGGTGCCGGACAGGAGGCACGACTGCCTCGCTACATGCCCTCGCCATAGCCCGCCACGGGCATAGGCTCGCGTCCGTCCGGGGCGGACGTACTACCCGAATCGGACGCGACGGGCGCGCCGTTTCGGACAGGTGCGGCACCCTGCGAAGGTGCCTTCTTAGTCAACATCTTGTGCAGGTAGCGCCCCGCCTTGCGCATGTCGGCGACGCTCATGTCGCCCAGCTCGGGGCAGCTCTCGTACATCGCCTTGCCGATGTGCTTGAAGCACTCGTCGCGGCGCTGCTGCATCTCCTCAATCGCCTTGTCGATGTCGGAAATCTTCTTCTTAGTGCTCATGATTTATTCCTCCTAATCTTGTTTATTGATGCTCTTTGTTAATGCTCAGACAGAAACAAAATCGTGCCGTCGCCAAGGTCCACTATGGTTTGCTTACCGCCGCCATCGGTGCCCTGAACATTGCCGCCGTTAGTGTCTTCGACAGCCGGGATGTCCCATGTCGGCATAGAGCTAAAATCGACGTTCTTCGAAATCATGAACACCGAGAAAATCAGAACGAGCGTAAGACCGATGCCCATAGCAACGGCCTCAATCGCCTTGCCCCCGTCGTTCACGATTTTCCACTTCGTATCCCGCTCGGCATACCCGCAGCGCTTGCATACGTAATACTTGTGCGTCACCGAATAATTGCCGCGATAGAACGCCCACATCGGGACAAGCGCGGACACAATGACAACTATCAGCGCCAGTACGGTGACGAACATGTTGCGCAACAGGAACGCCAGCATAACCGCAATGAGCGGAGCGAACATCATCGCAATCACCGTGGCCGGCTTGCGATACGTCACGTCGCTCACAATCTGCGTTGTGATAGTCGCATGGCCGCAATACGGACAGCAGAGAAGCGTTTCCGTGTCCGCCGGAACGGGCGTCTGAGGAGCGGGCTGCGCCGCAGCCTCATACGCTTCCAATGCAGCCCTCTCCTCCGCTGTGAGCATCCCGCGCTTGGCCTTCAGGTGCAGCCTCGCGTACTCATCCTTGGTCAAACTTGCCATAATCTATTCCTCCTTAATCGTCGTCTTCTGTATCCGTCGCAAGACCAAGCTGCTCCCTCACCGCCGCGTAACCGGCACCGTAGTCTGCGGGAGTCGTACCGTGGGCGGTGCAGTAATCGAGGACGACCGTGCGGAAAATCCCGCGACGTCTGCCCAGGAAGGGGACCCATCCGCTCGCGCCGCCAAAACCGGCAGCTTGCTTGCAGTAGGCCTTCAAGCCGGGGCACCACTTCTCGCAGCTCGTCTTGAGGACGGACCCGCTCGCGTCCTTGCTCTGCGTCCATTCGCCGTCGGAGCACGCAAGCTCGACGATTCGGGCCGTGAACGCCTTGCGGCTCATCTGCATCCGCATGCCCTTGTGCTCCGCGTCCAGCCATTCGTCGTAGCGCATGGACAGGTAATCATTCGGCACGAAGTCGGCCGTAATCGAATCCTTGACGTCCTCCCAGAACTCAGCCACCGTGTCATTGCCGAGAACCCACTCGTGCTTCAGCTGCGCGGCCTCCTTAGGCTCGGGCAGCTCGTAATACCGGTCCCACTTCACCAGCGCCTGATAGGCCAGGTATTCGCAGAACTCGGGGGACACGACCCACTCGGAACGGATGGTCTTGTCGTCGGCCTTGCCGACGAACTGCCCCGCGAACGGGACGTAGATGTTGCGGGCCAGCCAAGCGTCCCCCTTGTCGCGGGTCTTCGGGATGTCGTTGGCGGCACAGACAATCAGCGCATGGGGCGTGTAGTCGAACATGCCCTTGTTCTTGCGCTCCACGCCTATCGCGTCATGCGAGATGATTGACTTCAGGCGCGAGTTGTCCTTCAGGTACGCACCCGAATCGGAGTCCTCGCACGTGATGAGGGAGACCCCCACGATGTTCGAAACGCCGAACCGCCCGCCATCCCCGCCGCCGGCAAGCAGCGCGAGGCTTGAGGTCATGCACCCGTCGTAGCCGACGAGCGACTTGAGGCAGTCGAGGAAGGTGCTCTTCCCGTTGTGACCCGTCGTGTTGTGGAAGGTCACCATGACGCGCCAGTTGTGGTAGCTGCGTAGGGACGCCCCCGCCACCTTGACGAGCAGGTCGCGCCCGCCGTCGTAGGGGACGTAGGAGTCCAGCAGCTGCCAGAAGTCAATCTTCGAGCCATCCGGCATCGTGTGCTCGGGGACGGGCGGCTCCTTGTCGGGGAGGCGCGTGGCGCTCTTCCTGAGTGCAACGACCTCGGGGGAGAACTCGCGCAGGACGCGCTCCTCGTAATCCCAGATTCCGTTGGCCATGAAGACCAGGGACGGGTTGTCGCACTCGCACACGCGGTTCTCCCGACGCGATGCCATGTCGTGCAGCTTCTGGACGAAGTTCTTCTTCCAGTTGCCGTTCACGGCACCCACGACCTCCTGGCACCACAGGTCAATCTGCCCGTCGCCAATCTCGCGGTAAATTCCCTCGTCGGGGTCGTACATAGCGAACACGCCCTCCGAGGTCGGCTTGTCCACGGTCTCCTTGACGCAGACCATGCGGATGACCTCCTGCGAGAACACCAGCTCGGCGGCCTGTACGGGGTCGATGCTCTTGAGCCTCGGCCAACGAAAGCCCCTGCCGTAAATCTTGCCCGCCTCCGGATTGGATGGCGGCTCGGACAGGTTGACCCACGCCACAAGGGCGTTCGTCACCTTGACCACGTTGTCCGAGAGAGCGGACAGGCCATCGCCCGCGCAGTCGCGCAGCACATAGCTCACCACATCGCTGAGCGCCTTGTGATAGTTCTCCCCGCCGTACAGATAGTCAGGGTTGTACGCCTCGCCCTGATTCCCCTCGTCATACGCACGCCCCCTCTTCATCTCATCTTTTGCCTGCGGGTCAGATACTTGAAAAATGGGCGGTAATGAGCTAAAATATTTATAGTTAGACGGAGCGGTTCCCTTTGCTGTGGCGGCGGGGGAACTGCTCTTTTCTTTTGCCTCCATATTCCCACCTCCTTAATTCGTCAGCTCGACGTGCTTCACGTTCGCGTTCTTCCACGCCTCGACGTCGTCAATCTTGTAGCGAACCGCGTTTCCGACCTTGTAGTAGCTCGGACCCTTGCCCTGATAGCGCCAGGTGCAGAGCGTCCCCGCACTCAAACCGAGGAACGCCGCCACCTCGCGCGTCGTCATGTAAGAGGGCTTTACCTCTTTTACCTGCTTCTTTCCTTTAGCCATAACCAGCCACCTCCATGTTCAAAGTCCTTTTCGCGAAACAAAAAAGCTCCCGTGGAAACCGAAGAAGGACAGAGGCGCAAAGCCTTGCCTATCTCGGTTTCCACGGGAGCTTCGTGTTCGTTGTTTCGCCCGTGACGCACGGCCTATTCGACCGAGCGCTCGGCTCCTATTCCCGATAGCAACCCCGCATCAAGGACGGGACGGGTGCTGAGCCATTCATCTATATGCATCCCATTGTACACCATTGAGACAATTGAAGCAATATCAATTTTCCCGTAGCCGCAGTTCAGAGCCTATTTCCGCTCATAAACGAATGGAAAAGCTCGAAAAAGCAACCCTCCGCACCGCCCGGAAAGCAACGACTGCGACAAGAGGTACACGTGAGGGCTGACCACATGTGTGACCACATCAAAATGGCATCTGGTCAGCTCTTGAAATGAAAATCCCCTCTTTTATCAAGGGATTTTTTTCGTTCTGACCACATGACCAGATGACCAGATAAAATCCGACAAACTTTATTTATTTACGCGTATTACGTAGTCCTTTTCAATTTTTAAAAATAAGTCCTAAATTATGTGGTCATCTGGTCAGGAATTGCAAAAAGCCTGATGGCGCCTAGTGATTTGGCTGACCAGATGGTGACCACGACATTTTTTCTTCTGGTCATCTGGTCAGCATGTGGTCAGGCAAAACGCTCATAAACGAGGGAACGGGTGATTCTTCTGTCCTAAGCAGGTGCGCATTTCGGACGCTCCGCGTCCTCAATGCAGGCTAGTTACGCCTCGGGCTACGCCCTCGGCTCGCCTCATCGCATATTGGGTACGCAGAAAAGCATGAGAACCATCCAATACGGTTTCGCATTCCTCATGCGTACTTTCTCGGAGGCAACGGAGGCGCGAAGCGCCGTAGTTGCCGGCCAAACGGGGGGGTGCACGAGCGACGGAACGCACAAATAGGCATAACCTTCCAAGCCCATGCCGCACCCCTTCTGTACGTCCACCCACATCCGACTGCCGCCCGCAGGGCGGCCACCCTTGCATCGAGCGGATGCGAGATGCACATGGGCGCTCGAACGTCCCCAGACCGCTTCAGAGGCGTTTTAAGGCGTAAAAAAAGCCCGAGGGGTACACGAGTACCCCAACGGGCTTAAAACGTCTTAAAACGCAAATTACGGCGTCCTATTCCTCCGTCCCGTCTTCTCCTATGAGTCCGAAGTGACGGAACGCATCCAGAATCGCCTCGCGCTTTTCAGGCGGGCACTTCGGTTGCTTCTTGTCGCCTGACCTGTCGGCCTGCGTTTCCAGTCCGCACTCGGCCTTCATCTGCGCGACGTACAGGGAGCTGACCTTCATGCCGTGCGTTTTCTGGACGTAATCGCGGATGTTCGCGTACGTCGGCTGCTCCTTCTCCTCAGACAGCCCCATGTCCTTCGGACTGATGGAAACCGGTATGAAAGACTTCGATGCAGATTTCCGAGATAGAACGGCAACCGTCTCTAGGTGGTGGGTTTGCGGGAACAGGTCGATCGGGTGGAAGGTCTCCAAAGAGTAGCCAACCTGGCGTAGCTCCTTGATGTCGCGAGCGCCCGCCGCGGGGTCGCAAGACACCAGCACGACGCGCTTGGGTTGCACAGCTCCAATAGCCTTCACTACATCGCGTCCCGCACCGGAGCGCGGCGGATCGAGGACGATCACGTCGGGCCTCTCCCCCAGGTCTGACCAGGCGCGCAGAACTTGGCGCCCGTCGATGCGACCGCTTCGAATATCACGCTCCGCGTGCGTGCCCTCCATGTTGCGCCGGGCATCAGCAACCGCCTGGCGCGACCCTTCCACCGAGATGATCGCACCTTCGGAGCCCAACTGGTGCGCTAGGAACTTCGTGAGTAGGCCGGCACCCGAATAAAGCTCGATTACCGACTGGCCGGGCTGCACTCGGGCGGCAGCTAAAACGAGTTCAACCAAGTCTTGCGGGGCACTCCTGTGCGCCTGCCAAAAGCCCGCGGTGTGAACCTCGAACTTCGCCTTGTATCCAGCGGCTTCCACCTCCCAGGTCGCCTGATCTTCAACACGGTGCTGGCTGGCATTAAAAGTTTGATTACCAATCAGGACGCGCCGGCCACCCGCGTTCGGCGCGATTGCCCGTACGCGTTTACCCGGTTTAAAGAACTTCCTCCACGCGGAATCCCCAAGCAAACCAAGCTCTAGGATCGACTCATCCGCGAGCGGCATGGTCTCGATTTCAACTAGTTCGTTGGAGGCTTCGCGTTTCATGGCTAGGCGTCCGTTTGGGGATACTTCAAAGTCCACGCGGGTGCGTCGGTTCAGCAGGCTACCGGTTTCGTCGCCGGTTGCGGGTGCGACCGTGAGGGCGGATTCTCCGACGGTTTCTAGCACGTGTTCTAGGGTGTCGGCTCCGCCTACGCGCGAGAGTTGGTCTTTGATTACATCGCTCTTCCACTGGCGCTGGTAGGCGGGGGTGACGTGGCCGAGGTCGGCGCCACCAACCCCGAGTTTTTCGCCCTCGGGCCAAATATGGGGTTGGCGGTGTTGCGAAGGCTCCACGATGTTCACGGCGGTGCCGTAGCTGACCCGCGAGCGGCGGCTGTCGATTCTTACGTCTACGACTTCACCGGGGATTGCGCCGGACACGAAGATGGGTTTGTCGTTTGCGTGTGCGAAGCAGGTTCCTCCGTGCGCGGGTCGCAGTATGCGCACGCCGGTAACTATGTCGGTATTGTCGGGCAGGTTCTGTGCCATTAAATGTTCCTCAATCAACCCAGGGCACTAGCGTGACTAGTACGCCGGGTTCTTTCATCAGGGTTTTTTGTAGGTGCTGTAGTTCGTTGTTGTGCAGGCGTGCTTGCATCCGGCTTCTGAATACAACCTGCGGTAGTACGACGTTGACAAGCCGGTTGGGGTGAGCGTTTCGGTTGCGCCGCACGTGGTCGATCACGGCTTGCGTGGGTCGGGCTTCGCCGGCCTCCAGGATGGTTAAGTCTACGTCGATGCCTTCTTCACGCCATTTTTGCAGGGCTTCGTTTGCGTCGTCTCCCCCGCTATCCACGTGGAGTAGTTCGATGGAGTAGGGTCTGGTTGATTCGATCCAGCGTGTTGCGCGCTTCAAGACTGGGCCGAGGGTTTGCGCAACGATCATGTAGTGTACTCGGCCGGGGACGATCGGGTCTTCGGTGGTGGTCTCGCCCGCGCCGATGCCGTAGTTCAGGTAGTGTCTGCGGACGCTATACAGGAGGACGTACAAAAGTAGGATTGCGCCGGCCACGATCCAGGCGCCTCGGAACATGTCCGCTGCGAATAGGGCTACTAGCACAACCACGCTGATGACAAGCCCGATGATGGCCATTAGGCGTGATCGTTTCATGGTGATCCTCTCTCGGGAGTGTCCCTCTAACCGTAGTTTGGCGCTCCAGTACCGCATGGTTGACCATCTGGACAGGCTTAGGGAGATGAAACCGGAGATGACGAGTGTGGGGACGATGAAGCGGAACTCGGAGTCTCCGATGATGACTAGCCCGGAGGCGGTGATCGCGTACAGCATGGGTGTAAGCGCTCGCCTTGTTGGGGCATGCGTCAAATAGTTGGGTAGCACGTGGAAGTTTGTTAGTTCGGCGCTGAGCTTATCGGCGTCGTCAAGTACCGTCCTCGCGGCCGTAATCGCAACGGCGAGTAGCATGATTGTGGCTACTATTAACAGCCATTCCGGGACGCCAACTGCGCGTAGTGCGGTGTAGAGCGTGTATCTGCGGCCAATGTAGGTACCCGAGTCGACGTCTGCAATATTCGCCATCGCGGTGATCGCCACCAGTGATCCGGCGACCGCGACTACAAGTTGGGCCGTGCCCGCGTGCTTGTATCGCGGCCGGTGGTACGTCGATAAGTCGGTGGTTAGGTGGCGCAGTAGCAGGACGGGCGCTAGGACGACCGCCAGGCTGGCCATTAATCCGGGAATGATGCCGCGCGCAAATGGGGTGCCGCGCGTGACCTCACTTGAAACTATTGCCAGATCCGAAGACGAAGTCGTTGAAAAATACTGCGACGACCCCATCAGTCCGGCAGTTAAAAACAGTATGAGGACGAAGCTGCCCAGCACTATCAGTGAAGCCAAGTGGTTAAACCGAGAGACTCGCAAGGTTTGGAACATTGCGATCAGTAGCACCGCGCACACGGCGAGCGGCGTTCGCATAGGCATCAAAGCCGGCCACATTGACACGAGCACGAACGCTGCGGTGGTTGCCGCTAGTGCGAAACTAGCAATGTAGTCAACAACCTGTGCGCTGCCGGCCAGTGTTGAAAGCCTGGACCCGAGTGTCGCATCGATTCCCGCGAAGTCTCCCACGTGGCGTTTACGCGCCCGCAAAAACGGAACTCCCGACAGTGTGATCAGTACTATCAGTGGAAACGCGAACACGGTTATCCACACCGCGATAGAGGCGTCAAAATAGCCGAGCGGAGCCAGGGCTTGCAACAGGGCGTCGGGCTGCCAGATTGGCACTAACACCATCATTGACGTGGACGCGATGAACGGCACCGCGCGCGCAATGGGCGTGGCTGAAGCGGTTGTCTGCCGCCTTCGCGTGTTGATGGATGCAAGTGCCATAGATCCAACTCTACAGCTCCACAAAGGCCCGCGTTCTTGATAGTTTTAAATGGTGCATTTTGTAGTAATGGGAGCCGGCAGAGTCGGCACGACACTCGCTACGATTTTGGATCAAAACGGCCATTCGGTAGCTTTAATCGACCAAAATCCCGACGCTTTTAGGCGTCTGCCGTCAAACTTTTCGGGCCGGCGCGTCACCGGTTTAGGTTTTGACCGCGACACGCTTCGTCAAGCCGGTATTGAGGACGCCTACGCGTTCGCCGCGGTGTCTAACGGTGATAACTCAAACATCATCTCCGCGCGCGTCGTGCGTGAAACGTTCAAGGTCGACCGGGTGGTTGCCCGCATTTACGACCCCTCCCGCGCCGACGTGTACGAAAAACTCGGTATCCCAACAGTGGCCACAGTGCGCCGCACCACCGAGGCCGTTTTGAGCTGGATGATGCCTCCGGACGCCGACACCGTGTGGACGCACGCCACCGGTGATGTTTCCCTGGTGAAAGCCCGCCCGGTTGAAAGCTGGTACGGCCTCACTATCGACATGGTTGAAAAACTTGTTGGCAGGCGCGTTGCTTTCATTTCTCGCCAAGGTCACATGGACACCGCGGCACCCGACATGGTGCTTCAAGAAAATGATGAGCTTTACTTTGGTATCACGGGCAAGAGCGGTATGGAGATCCGCGAAATCCTGACCCGAGACCCGGCGGTGGAGGAATAATGCAGATCGTTATTGCAGGCGCTGGCTCCGTGGGCCGCTCTATCGCCAGGGAACTCATTTTGAAGGGCCACGAAATCACCTTGATTGACCGCGTTCCCGACCAAATGAGGGTCGCGAGCGTTGCCGAAGCCGACTGGATTCTAGCTGACGCATGCTCTCCCGACGCGCTTGCCGAAGCAAATGCCGGTAACTGCGACGTCATGGTTGCAGCCACCGGAGACGACAAGGCAAACCTTGTTATCTCACTTCTAGCAAAGACAGAGTTCGGCGTGCCGCGAGTCGTTGCTCGCGTTAACAACCCAAAGAATGAGTGGATGTTCGACTCCGCGTGGGGCGTGGACGTTCCCGTATCAACACCGCGAGTTATGACAGCCCTAGTTGAAGAAGCCGTCTCGGTAGGCGCACTAGTTCGACTGTTTGAGTTCCACGAAGCACAAACCGCGATCTACGCGATTACACTTCCCGCGGGCTCGCGTGCTGCCGGCAAGTCGGTCAAGAGTTTGAAGCTCCCCGGCGACGCGCGCATCATCAGTGTGCTTCGCGACGATGCTCCCCTGGACAGTCAAAATGACTTTGAACTAGAAGCGGGCGACGAGCTCGTCCTTATGCTCGCTTCTTCCAAAGACTCCCTGCACCACGACATCGAAGAAATCTTCGGCTCCCAAAAATAGCCGACAAGCAGCAATCCTTAGGGCGAGCTAGCTTTACTCCTCGCGCTCGAGCACTGCCTTGTACTTGTCAACAACACTCTTATACGGCCGCAAGACAACCCACGTAATCCACGCGACCAGCAGGAACGGTGGCAGGCC
This sequence comes from Actinomycetaceae bacterium, assembly GCA_030532405.1. Classification (GTDB taxonomy): domain Bacteria; phylum Actinomycetota; class Actinomycetes; order Actinomycetales; family Actinomycetaceae; genus Gleimia. The sequence goes on from JAUNLF010000001.1 coordinate 227,760, forward strand.
CAGCAGTAGCTTCATCGTGCCCAGCACGGCCACTTGGCCGCCCAGCCACAGGGGAACTTGAACGCCAACTCGCAGCGCAAACAGGGCAAACCACAGCCAGGACAGGTGCCGGGCAACTTTCGCCAATCGCTTCAGTGCCGGATCGGGGTTCTTCCACCACTTCCACGGCAACTGCCACACCGGGGTCAAAGCCATTGAAACCACCGGGAAACGCACCAAAATGGATACCAAAACGGCCAGCCCGTACACCGCTGCCAGGATGATTCCAAACGCGAAAAAGTCCTCCCCGCGCCCGGTAAACAGCGCCCAAACCACGCCGATACCGACACCGAAAAATCCCGACAGCGAGTAAGTGATCGGCTGTCTAGCGACCAACCTCGCCAACATCAGCACCACCGACACGGCGACCGCCGCAATCAATGTGGGCTTCAGGTCTAGCGTGAACACGTAAACCACGACAAAAACAAGTGCGGGAGCCACCGACTCGATCGCCCCGCGCACGCCCCCAACAGCTTGAAAAGCATCAAAGCTTTCTTGATTCAGCTGCCCGGCGACACCTCGCCCAGCCTTTGGCACCGCGCCCACCGCGGGGGTTTGCGCGTCGCGTCCGCCCTCTTGCGCGGCTGAGTCTCGATCGCCCTCATGAATCGACATTTATTCATCCCCCGCCACGATCAGATAAGTGGGATTAGACATGATGAGGTCGGACTGCTGCAACGAAACAGTTCCCTCAACAACAATTTCAGCCCCCACACCAAGACCCGGTATTTCACGCCTACCCGGCCAGTCGATGATCAACGTGCCCGTGTCATCCTTCATGTGGGCACGCAACTTCGGGGCGGCCGCCTGCGCGGGATACGTCATTGCCACAAGGCGCCCCCGCACAACCGCCCGTTCACGCGATTTCAACTGCGAAATCGGCGTGGGCGTCGCCTCCGAAAGCTGCGTTGGAAAAAACTCAGGCATACGCGCTTTTAGTTCTCAACCGGCTTCAACGTGCCGTCTTGTTCACCCGGTTTTTGCACGATCGAGTCCGGAATCGTCATCGGAATGACAGATAGCGGAGGGCGCGGCTCGTTATCTCTTTCAACCACAAGGTTCGAAATGACGCTCGCAACAGCTTGGAACGCTTTTTGCTCCACCACCGCGGCGCCAATAATATCCACGCGCAAAACCCAGCGCTTACCATCCATACCGACAATACGGGTGGGAGCTATCGCGGCGCGCCCATCGGAAGTCTTGACGGGAACTTTCGCCAAAATCTCCTCGCCCCACGGGCCATTTTCGTTGTAGTCGACCTCAGCACCCTGCTTTTCAAACGACTCGCGAGTGCCTTCCAAGATCTTCTTCCAACCGCCCCCAGACTTAGGGCCGGCGGCAACCAAAACCTGCAGAACCGAGTTACCCACAACAATATTGAGCCGGACAATACTCTTCTTGTCCGCCCCCAGTTGAGGCTGAAGCTGCAAACCGGCAATAGCGGGAACCTTCAGCGGCCCAAGGTCAATGTAACCCTTGGAAGCGTCACGCTCCGAAATATCGTAGGGGCCACCGGGCACCGCCCGCGCCGAACCCTCCGACTGCGAAGAATCCGCATCCTGAACGCCAGTGCCGCCCGAACCTTCAGTTTCACCCGACGTTACAGGCTCGTCCTCGTGCCGCTTCTTTCTGCCGAACAGTCCCATGCCGGTATCACCTATTCAAACTATTTTGGGGTCACTGCAAAATCAGCCAATGACCCCATCATCTCACCTGTCGATCACTCTGCACACTCAGTGCAGACCATCAGGCCATCCTGCTCGTAGGCGAGTTGAGAAATGTGGTGGACCAAGAAGCACTCCGAACAAGTGAACTCGTCCTGCTGACGCGGAACCACACGAACCGTTAGTTCCTCGTTAGACAAGTCAGCACCGGGAAGTTCGAAGTCTTCCGCGACCTCGTTCTCGTCCTCATCTACAACGTTCGAACCGGCGTCGTTACGGCGGCTCTTGAGCTCTTCAAGCGAGTCCTCTGCGACGTCATCATCGTTCTTACGCGGGGCGTCGTAATCCGTAGCCATGATTACCTCTAGTCAATCGGTTTCTAGGTAGCGACTATTAAGCCGTGATAATGCATCTTAGTTGCTGCGCAGGGATAGTAACACCTATTTAAGCTAATTGCGCAACTGGACACCGACACGCGGATAATGTAGCACCTAAATTGGTCAATAACTGGGATGCTTTGTTTAGAACGGAGGACGCATGATCGAGCTAGAACTTTTGGGTCCCCACACGGATGGGTCCCAACTGGTTTTCACTGATAAAGACGGTGAACGCTACCTTATCGTCGTTGATGACGCGTTGAAGGCCGCGGTGCGCCGAAGCGAGATTAAGCTCGAGTCAATGCCGAAGCAGGGCAGCCAGTTACGTCCTCGCGAAATCCAACAACTGCTTCGCGCTGGAATGGCTCCGGCTGAAATCGCGTCCACTTACGATATTGATTTGGATCGAATCAACAGGTTCGAACCTCCCGTCATTGCGGAACGTAACTTCGTGGTCTCGAGGGCGCTGAGCTCCCCCGTTGGAACTGAATCTGATTCGCCGCAACTTGGCGACCTTGTGATCGACAGGCTGGCAACGCGCGGTGTTGACGCTCAGTCGCTTACCTGGACAGCGTTGCGGGAGGACGAAAAGCCCTGGGAGCTACACCTAACATTCATTCAAGCTGCTAAGGAGCACCACGCGTCCTGGCAGGTGTCCAACCGCGGTTCGCTGATTCGCGCGCTGGATGAGGAGGGCCGCTGGCTCACGGAAACCACTGCGCCTGCCCCGGCTAACGTTGCACAGTTCCCGAACGCGGCGGAGCACTCCCCCAACGTGCCCGGCGAACCAGCGTCGGGTGAAGACATTGAAAAGCTTCTCGATGGCCTGGCTGCCCAACGCGGCAAGCGGGTTCCCGTGGATTACTCCGACGAGGCCGACTCGCAGAGTTCCAGCGACGCTGAAGACGCGTCTAAGCCTTCACTGCTTCGCTTCCCTTCGCGAGGCAAGTCAAAGCAGAACGTGCCTGAACCACCTAAGCCGCACACGCCTTCCGAATCAAAGGGCGGCCCCGACGGTGAACCCGGCGACTCCGGTGCTCCCACTGATTCTGGTTCCGCGAAATCTGAAGGCGGAAAGCCCTCCGATGACGGCCCGGTACTACCCGGATTTGAAAACGTCGAAAAGAACAGCGCAAAAGAGGAACCCAAGCAAAACCCGCGCAGGTCTAAGCGCCGCTCTGTTCCTTCGTGGGACGAGATCGTCTTCGGTACCCGCGGCGACTAGTCAAAGACCGCTAGCTTAAGTGCAGGCGCAGGAAAGGGATTGCGAGCTCCGCCCTCGAAATCGACCCGTGAACGCCCTTGAGCCGGATCATGCCTTCGGGTTGAGTGCGCGAGTCAACCACAACCCAGTTACCGTGCATAAGAGCCATCGCATCCCCAACCAGGCGTGCGCCGTCCTCGCCGCCGAGGACGTTTGCGACTTCTCCGCCGCGCACAATGGTGGCGCGATCGCCTAAGAACGCTTCCCAACGATCCAACACGGCATCGGCGTCGTGTCCGGGCTGGACGTGAATATGAACGTTACGGCCCTCACCCGCAATGGTGTCCAAGCCTTCCTTCAGCTCCGGCGTGTTTGCCACGTCAATGCGCGTATCCGCAGACGTGCAAATCATCCCGTGGTCCGCGGTTACGATACCCGCAACACCGGCGGGAAGCTCGCGCGCAATGCGCTCCAAGCCCGCGTCCACAACCTCAAACTCGTGAATCCACTCCTGCGAGCCCGACCCCGCGCCGTGCCCAGCGTGGTCCAACTCCGACCAATACAGGTAGACAACCGGCGTTCCCTGCGCGAGCTCAGCCATCGCAGCACTGATCCGCTCATCCAACGACTCCGCCCCCACGTGGCGCGTACCGCGCAGAGCCGCCCTCGTAAGCCCCGAATTTGCAAACTTACCCGTCGACACCGCCGCGGAATCAACGCCTTCGGCCCGCAAAATCTCAAACCACGTGCTTTGTGGCTGCCAAACCTCAGGGGCCTCGCTTGCACCCTCAAACGACAAAAGCGTCGTAATGCGGCCTTGATCCTTCACGGACCACCCCACCATCCGAGTCTGTCCAGGCGGCCTACCCGTGCCGAACGCCGTGATCGCCGCCGCCGTAGTACTGGGGATGATAGTGGCGCCCTGCAAAATATCGAAACGGCGCGAACGCAAAAATCGCGCGTACGCGAGGTGTTCCAAAACGAGGTCGTACCCCATACCGTCAATCAGAACTACAAGCACCTGCTGGCGTGGTCTTAACGACAGATAATCCGCGAGGACGGCCCTGCCCGCACGCGAATCCTGTGCCTCACCAGGGCTGTGCACGCCCCACGCGGACGCGACCGTTGGAAGCACATCCATCAGGCTTGCGTGTTCAGATTGGAACTTCAGCGCTTGGCCCAGTGGCGTGGCGTCGGTCATCGTTTGCCTCTCGTCGGCGTGGAAAGTGGGGATGGGACAACTTTTTGGCACAATAGGAGCCATGCTAAAAACCGTTGATACCAGCGTAGACGAACATATTGTCGAGATCGACGTATCCGAAGAGATGCGCGGGTCATTCCTCGAATATGCGTACTCTGTTATCTACGCGCGTGCCCTGCCCGATGCTCGCGACGGAGCCAAACCCGTACAGCGCCGCATCCTGTACCAAATGTCGCAAATGGGTCTGCGCCCCGAAAAGGGCCACGTCAAGTCTCAAAGCGTCGTCGGCGAAGTCATGGGCAAGCTCCACCCGCACGGTGACGCGGCAATCTACGACGCCCTGGTCAGGCTTGCGCAAGACTTCAACCTGCGCGTACCGCTCGTGGACGGGCACGGCAACTTTGGCTCCCTAGACGACGGGCCCGCGGCCGCGCGTTACACCGAAGCGCGCCTGGCCCCCGCCGCCCTCGACCTCGTTGCGGATCTGCACGAAGACACGGTCGACTTCGTTCCAAACTACGACAACCGGCTCACCCAGCCCGAAGTTCTGCCCGCCGGCTTCCCGAACCTCCTTGTCAACGGAGCATCCGGCATCGCGGTTGGCATGGCAACCAACATTGCACCGCACAACCTCGGCGAAGTCATCGCCGCCACCTGCCACCTGATTGACAATCCCGACGCGAGCGTCGACGACCTCATGCGCTTTGTTCCCGGCCCAGACTTCCCAGAAGGCGGCATCATCGTCGGACTGGACGGTATTGAAGAGGCTTACAAGACCGGGCGAGGATCGTTCAAGATCCGCGCAAAAATGAACGTGGAGCGCGTGACCCCGCGCAAACGCGGCCTGGTCGTCACAGAACTGCCCTACATGGTTGGGCCAGAACGCGTAATCGAACGCATTAAAGACCAGGTCAACGCCAAGCGTCTAAAGGGCATCTCCAACGTCACGAACCTAACCGACCGCCACCACGGCGTGCGACTAGTTATCGAAGTCAAGAACGGGTTCAATCCCGAGGCCGTAATGGCCGAACTGTACCGCCTGACGCCGCTGGAAGACTCGTTCTCGGTAAACGCCGTCGCCCTGGTTGACGGCCGGCCCGAAACCCTGGGGTTGAAGCGCATGCTGGAGGTCTACCTGGACCACCGGTTCTCGGTTGTGCGCCGCCGCTCCCAGTTCCGCCGCCAAAAAGCGATGGACCGCCTGCACCTGGTTGAGGGCCTGCTGATCGCCGTCCTCGACATTGACGACGTGATTGCGATAATCCGCTCCTCCGACGACGTTGACGCGGCCCGCACGCGCCTGATGGTTGCCTTCGACCTTAGCGAACTACAAGCCGACCACATCCTGTCGCTGCGCCTACGCCGCCTGACCAAGTTTTCCCGCATCGAGCTGGAGACCGAAAAGTCCGACCTCGAAGCAACCATCGCGAAACTTGACGAGATCCTCGGCTCCGACCAGGTTCTGCGCGCCACCGTGCGCAGCGAACTTCTGGAGGTATCCGAGCGACTGTCCACGCCGAGGCGCACCATGCTGCTTTCGGTTGACCCGTCGCAGGTCGGTGGGACCAGCGCGAAGTCAGCCGTTCCCCTAGAGATCCCCGACGGCCCCGCAACAGTTGTTTTAACGCACGAGGGCGGGCTTATCCGCGTTGAGGGTGACGAGCCCCTGGAACGCACCGGCAACCGCTCCATTTGGGACACTTACAAGGTGGCGATTCCTACCACTACGCGCGGTGAGGTCGGCGTTGTGGATGCTACCGGCATGCTCTACAGGCTGAACGTAGTCGACCTGCCCGGCACTCCGCGCACGGCCTCCAACGCGTCCTTTGCAGGGGCCGTGGACGTGACGCACCTTGTTGGACACAAGATCAACCCGGTCGGCCTCATCGACCTCGAATCCGATGCAATCACCGGACTCGTTACGAAACAGGGCGTTATTAAACGCATGCGTCCGGAGTTTGCCAAGTCCGACGAGTTCGAGATCATGACGCTGTCCAAGGGCGATGAAGTCATGTACGCAGCCCCGTGCCCCGACGATGCGGACGTCGTTTTCGTCTCCTCAAACGCGCAACTACTGGTCACGCACGCGGATAAGATTCGCCCGCAGGGACGCGTTGCCGGCGGTGTTGCGGGAATGAAACTTGCGGACGACGCGCGCGTCATTGAAGCTGCGTTTGTAAAGATGACTGAAGCCGAAGTCGTAACCGTTGCGGGCGCGGACGACGGAATGCTGTACCCGACGCAAACCTCGTTTAAAGTCACGCGCGGTGAAGTCTTCCCATTCAAGGGCCGCGCCACGCAAGGCGTTCGCTGCCACCGCTTCCTAAAGGGCGAGGACGGACTTATCCTCGCTAAGGTCAGCCCCGGCAAGGCGCTGGCATCCAGCTCCACGGGCGAACCAATCGACCTGCCCGAAGCCGATGACCGCCGCGACGGATCCGGTGAACCGATCACACAAGAAATCGCCGCACTCGCGTAGGCCAGCCGGTTTAATCCAGTTGGAGCGTGTACATCCTTGAGGTTGTAACCGTCCTGAACCCCAGGCTGTCGTACACGGACATAACCGAAGTTGACGCCGAAGACGAAAGGCCGGCCAACACGGCCTCCATACCCGAATCGGCTTGAGCACGCATGGTTGCGGTCACCAACGACACGGCAATGTTCGTGCCCCGGTAGTCGGGCAGGACGGCAAGCATGTCGATCGTGCCTTCCCGCCAACCCAGCACAGACCAGTCCTGCGCGTATTTCGACGCCATAATAAAGCCCGCCACTTGCGGGCGGTCAGCAGTATTGTCGAGGGCGACAAACGACCACTCGGGGGTGAAACCCGCGCGGTCCTCCACCGTCCACTTAGAAGTCTCGGTACGCCCGTCCTCATCCATTGCAATGCGGTTTACGGCCTTAATGATTTCCTTATCATTGACCGACCCCCACGGCGCGATCGTTACGAACGGGTCCAGTTCCACGTCGGGTAGTTCACCGTCGAGGGCGGCGCGCAGGTCGTAGTACGATCTGCTCCACTCGTACCCGTAGGAAAGCAGGTGTTCCTCCAGGCTACGGTGGCCTTCTTCAACGTTGAAGGCAATCTGTTTTGATTCCGCGTCGATCTCGGCAAGCCGCTTTTGCGCGCTCTCGGTATGCCAAGAAACGAGTGCGCCACCAAACCCGAGGTTGCGAAATTCAGGGTCCACGCCGCCTTGGCAGGAAGCGACGACGGGCTCTTCATCAAACACGCGAATATGCCCGTAAGCGCGCATCACGTCATCCACGAACCCGCCGATTCCAATAAAGCTTGCGGCGGTTGAGAAAAATTCCTTCACTTCATCGAGCGACGTACGATACGGCAGGCCGTCAAACTTTTCGATGCGATGTAGAAGGTCAGCTAAGGCCCCCGCGTCGTCAACCCCAAGTAGGCGCCACTCGAACTTGTGCGCGGGATCCAACTGCGAGGGAATCTTCGGCAGATCTACAAAAATTTTGCCGTCCTTTCTACACAATCTTTAGTAGTCTATCGAAGTTTTCAGCGGGCCTTATATTCCTTCCACATTTACCGGATCCCTCGCGATTTCTAACAGTTTTGTTTATAGATTGAGGGCGTAAACGATGTTCTGTCCAGCTGTTTCAAATCCGAGCCGCTCGTGGAAGCTGGCCGCCTTACTTCACTCCGTACCGGCGGTGTCAGGCGTCGATCTTGTCGCGGTTAAAATCGTCGGCGCCGAGGACGATGAACTCGCGGCGAGGTGCCACTTCCGAGCCCATCAGAAGCTCGAACATGCGCTCGGCCTCCATCACTGCGGCCTCATCCTCAAGGGTGATGCGGCGCAGCGTTCTGTGCGCCGGGTCCATGGTGGTTTCGGCTAACTGGTCCGCGTCCATTTCGCCGAGGCCCTTGTATCGCTGGATCGGCTCCTTGTAGCTGCGCCCGGAACGCTGAAGCTTCGCTAACTCGCGGCTCAGCTGGTCCTCGGAATAGGTGTAAATAACTTCGGCGGGTTTGCGTCCGTGCTTGGGTACGTCAATGCGGTGCAGCGGAGGGACGGCAGCGTAGACACGCCCCGCTTGCACCAGGGGCCGCATGTAGCGGAAGAACAGGGTGAGGAGCAACGTCCTGATGTGCGCGCCATCAACGTCGGCGTCAGTCATCAAAATGATCTTGCCGTAACGCGCCTGCGAAATATCAAACGTGCGACCCGAACCCGCGCCAATCACCTGAATAATCGCGGAGGACTCCGCATTCGCCAGCATGTCAGCAGTCGACTTCTTCTGCACGTTCAAGATCTTGCCGCGGATCGGGAACAGCGCCTGATGCTCAGAATCTCGCGCGAACTTTGCCGTACCCAGAGCCGAATCGCCCTCGACAATGAACAATTCGGAACTCTCCACGTCGTTGGACCTGCAATCCGCAAGTTTTGCGGGCAGTGACGACGTTTCGAGGGCGTTCTTGCGGCGCGAAATCTCTTTGTGAACGCGTGCGGAGACGCGCGCCTTCATCTCGCCAACAACCTTTTCGATCAGCAGGTCGTTCGTCTGCTTAATGTCGCGCTTTGTGGACTTGAAACGGGTCGTGAAGTAGTCGGTTACCACCCGGTTCACAACCTGGCGGATCTGCGGCGTTCCAAGAACCTCCTTGGTTTGCCCCTCAAACTGGGGTTCGGGGAAACTCACGGTGACAACCGCGGTCATGCCGGCCAGGACATCCTCTTTTTCAATGCGGCCGTCCTTTTTGGAAACCTTGTAGCGTCGCGGATTCTTATCCACCTGATCGCGCACAATTTTCACGAGGGCGTTTTCGAATCCCTGAACGTGGGTTCCGCCCTTTGGCGTGGCAATAATGTTAACGAAGGCGCGCTCTGTGGTGTCGTAGCCAACGCCCCAGCGCAGAGCAATATCCACAACGCACGTGCGTTCAACTTCGACAGGTTGCAGGTGGCCCTCTTCGTTAAGGCGCTGAACAGTTTCGTTATAGGTGCCCTCGCCCTGAATGCGCATCGTGTCGGTGACGGCGCCGTCCGCGGCTAGGAAGTCGACAAAGTCGACGACTCCCCCGTCGTAGCGCAACGTTTCCGAAACCGTTTCCTCGGGGCGTTCATCAACGCACGTGATTGCAAGGCCCGGAACTAGAAAAGCGGTTTGACGGGCACGGTTCAGCAGTGACTCCCAGTCGAAACCCTCCGTTTGCGGGAAGATCTGGAAGTCCGCCCAAAAACGCACGCGCGTACCCGACACACCGCGCTTAGTCTTGCCCACCACGTCCAGTTCGGAAGACTTGGTGAACGGGACGAACGGAGAGTTCGGCGTGCGCGTACGCGAATCATCAAACCTGCCGGGCTCGCCGCGGCGGAAACACATCTGGTGGGTCTTACCACCGCGGTCCACCTGCACGTCCAAACGCGCAGACAGGGCGTTCACAACGGACGCACCCACGCCGTGCAGGCCGCCGGCTGAACCGTAAGATCCTCCGCCGAACTTACCGCCCGCGTGAAGCTTGGTGAACACGACCTCAACACCGGATAATCCAGCGCCCTTAACCTCATCTACGGGGATTCCACGCCCATTGTCGTGAATCGAAACCGAATGGTCAGGATGAATAGTGACGGTGATTTGATCGCAGTGGCCCTCCAGGGCCTCATCTACCGCATTGTCGATGATTTCCCACAGGCAGTGCATAAGTCCGCGCGCATCCGTCGACCCGATATACATACCCGGACGCTTACGAACCGCTTCCAACCCTTCGAGGACGGACAGGTGTCTCGCTGTGTACTCATTCGATGCCGTGCTGGCAGTTTCTGCTTTCGATACCACCCTGACATGTTAGGCGATCGCGCGGACATTTCTTTATTCCCACGCCTGGACGCCTTTCGCCAGTGGCGAAAGATAGCTTTTATGGAGGACTTTTTAAGGTGAATCCTCCACAATGAAGACATGGAAAACAATATGAGCGTAATGGAATCGAACGGTTTGAAAGTTGCCGACCGCTGCGATGCCTGCGGCGCACAAGCGTACGTGGAGGTCGTAATGAACTCCGGGTCCCTACTGTTTTGCGCCCACCACGCGCGCAAGCTGAAGGACTCCTACTCGAAGTCGGCCATCGAAGTGCGCGACTACACCGATCAGCTGTACACGCAGGCTGACTAGAACTTCTTAACTTAAAGCACCTCGCACCCAAACGCGCGGGTACTTTGACCAGCTTTAGATAAGTTAAACGCCCAGGCGATCGCCTGGGCGTTTAACTGTGCAGGCGGGGGTCAAAGCCCGCCCTCATAAACGTGATTACTAGTCGAGGTAGTCTCGCAGCACCTGTGAACGCGACGGGTGGCGAAGCTTCGACATGGTCTTCGACTCGATCTGGCGGATACGCTCGCGCGTAACACCGTAGACCTTGCCGATCTCGTCAAGCGTCTTCGGCTGACCGTCACCGAGGCCGAAACGCATCGAAACGACGCCGGCCTCACGTTCTGAAAGCGTGTCGAGGACGCGGTGCAGCTGCTCTTGTAGGAGCGTGAACGACACGGCATCGGTCGGCACGATTGCCTCGGAGTCCTCGATCAAGTCACCGAACTCAGAGTCACCGTCTTCGCCCAGCGGAGTGTGTAGCGAGATCGGTTCGCGACCGTACTTTTGAACCTCGACAACCTTCTCCGGAGTCATGTCGAGCTCCTTAGCGAGCTCCTCCGGGGTAGGTTCGCGGCCCAAATCCTGAAGCATCTGACGCTGAACGCGAGCCAGCTTGTTGATCACTTCAACCATGTGGACCGGAATACGAATCGTGCGAGCCTGGTCCGCCATTGCACGCGTAATTGCCTGACGGATCCACCAGGTTGCGTACGTGGAGAACTTGTAGCCCTTCGTGTAGTCGAACTTCTCGACAGCGCGAATGAGGCCCAGGTTGCCTTCCTGAATCAGGTCGAGGAACAGCATTCCGCGACCCGTGTAACGCTTAGCTAGCGAGACGACTAAACGCAGGTTTGCTTCCAGCAGGTGGTTCTTCGCCAGCTGACCATCGTGCATGAGGATCGTAAGTTCGCGGCGAAGCTTCGAGGGAAGCTCGTCGCCCTCCCGCTTAATCTTCTGTTCTGCGAACAGGCCCGCCTCGATACGACGAGCAAGGTCAACCTCTTCAGCCGCGTTAAGTAGCGCGACCTTACCGATCTGCTTCAGGTAGTCCTTAACGGGGTCCGCGGTAGCACCCGCCACCGTTACCTTCTGCGCGGGCTCATCGCGATCGTCAGAGTCCGAAACTACGAAGCCGCCAGCCTTTTCAACCTGGTTGTCCTCCGCGGCCTTCTTGGCGCGGCGACGAGGCTTCTTAGCCGTCGAGGTCGTGGACTTAGAGTTGTCCTCGTCCTCTTCTTCATCCTCATCCTCGTCGTCCTCATCCTCATCGGATTCGTCGGCGGATTCGGAGGAGTCGGCCGAGTCGAGGTCGAGGTCGTCGTCTAGATCGTCGAGTTCCTCGTCATCTTCGAAGTCCTCAGGAACATCCTGATCGTCCAGATCCTCGTCTGTTTGCTCTTCTTCGACGTCCTTGGTCGGCTCTTCCTTCTTAGGAGCGGTCTTGCGGGCCGTCGTCTTACGCGTCGTCGTCTTGCGCGTAGTGGTTTTCTTTGCCGCGGGCTTCTTAGCTGTAGTCTTCGAGGTCGACTTTGCCGGTGTCTCTTCGGACTCCTCCGCAGCCTTCGCAGTGCTGGTCTTGGAAGCAGCAGTCTTGGAAGCGGTCGTCTTACGCGTCGTGGTCTTACGGGTTGTGGTCTTGCGCGCCGGAGCCTTCTTAGCCGTGGTCTTCGAGGTCGACTTTGCCGGTGTCTCTTCGGACTCCTCCGCAGTCTTCGCGGTACTGGCCTTCGAAGGGGCCGCCTTGGACGCGGTCGTCTTACGAGTTGTCGTCTTACGCGTAGTGGTCTTACGCGCGGGAGCCTTCTTTGCGGCGGTAGTCTTTGCCGGCGTTTCCTCGGCGGGCTGAGCATCCGCCGCCTTAGCGGCAGCAGTCTTGGCCGCAGTGGACTTCGCCGCTGTTGTCTTACGCGTCGTCGTCTTGCGCGTAGTGGTCTTCTTCGCCGCGGGCTTCTTAGCCGCGGTGGTCTTTTGAGTCTGAGTTGACCGTGCCTTCTTTGGTGCAGTCTCTTCGCTAGTTCCTCCTTGAGTGTTCTCAGGCGTCGTCTTGGAGGTCTGTCGGGCTGTCACGAAGTTATGCCTTTCCACGGGAGCTAGTTTCAACTCGTCCTACACCACTCCCAGGGCACAGAAACTACGGGGCATGCCTGGGTGGGATATCGGGCTAAGAACGAAGTTGCTATCAATTATAATCGGGTCTTGTATTTTATGCCCAATTAAGGTAATGAACTATTGTATTGAATCGGTTAAAACCTTGCAATGACGCGGTAATGTCACGGTTGCAAAAGTTGATACGTGCGGGCGTTTTCCTTGGGGTATGTTTGGTTGCATGACGACTGCAACTGTTCCGGACCCTCTTCGGGCCTTCGATCGAAGTGTTTTCGCGGCGACTATTCACCGTAAGACGCTGGGCTTTTTCGACGCGTACGCCGTGTCGATTGATGCTCATGAGCAGCTTCATCGGTTCTTAGCATTTGCACGCTCCTACGTCGGGTCGGGCAAGGCTTTTCGGGCGCTCGCAATTTCGGTGGGTAACTATGTTGCAGGTGGCGACCCCGTCGGTAAGTCGGCGGTCGCGTTGGATCTTGGTGTGGCAATAGAGCTGTATCAGTCCTCCGCGTTGGTTCATGATGACTTAATTGATAACGCGGATACGCGCCGAAATATTCCCTCGGTGCACAAACAGGCCGAGGCGGCGCTTGGAATATCGTCGGCCATGCCGGTCGCGGTGCTGATTGGCGATCTATTGCTATCGATGAATCATCTGGCAACAACTCACGCGGTGAAGTCGCTGCCCACTGCCGATCAGCTTCGACTATCGGACTACATGGCGCGCATTACCGCGGAGGTTTCGTGGGGCCAATACTTGGACGTGATCACTGAGACTCGTCCGTTGACCGACCCGGACTCTTTGCGCCGCTACGTTTACGACGTGATTGCTTTAAAGTCGGGCCATTACTCGGTTATGCGCCCTCTCGTCCTCGGGGCATTAATGAACGATCCCGAGCCGCAGTTCATCGAAACGCTACAAAAAATCGGACGTTCGTGGGGCGTTGCATTCCAAATGCGTGACGATGTCCTAGGTGCGTTTGGTGATGAGGCTCTAACCGGCAAGCCAACGGGTTCGGACATTCGCGAAGGCAAGCGCACTATTTTGCTGACTATGGCCCTGTCTGCCGCGAATGAGGACGATCGACTATTCCTGGAGCAAACCCTCGGCAGTGCTAACGCCTCCGAGCAGGACCTGACGCGCGTGCAGCAAATCATCAAAGACACGGGCGCATTCGACGCGCACGAGCAGGCGATTAGCAAACTGGTTGACGAAGGCAATGCCCTCGTAGGCCAGCTGGGCGTCGATAGTGACCGCGAGGCCGCCCTGCGCCTGCTCGGCAAGCTATTGACCGACCGCAAGGCTTAAACCCGGCCGGGACCGCCCTTGAACTTGGACTACCGGATCACAAGTATGCGCGGTAGGCGCACGCTTGGCGTCCGCGGGCGTCCTTAGCGCGCCCGGTAGCCAGTTTTAGATCGGGTCCGCGATAGGCTTTAGAACGCGAGTGGCAGGATCGCGTTTCGCACGTCGCGCACCCGACTATCTGCAAGGCAGTCGAGGGGTACCGCGCCTAGCGATTCTTGCTCGGTCAGCATCCACTCAGTAGCTTCGTCGTGGCTGAACCCCGCGTCAAGCAGCATGAACATCGTGCCGTGGATCGTTGGAAGTGGCTCCCAGAAGCCGTTTTCGTCCGTCAAGCACTTTGCCGGAACCATCGGCTTGCCGTCCTTCACGACCTTCAAAATCTCGTTTTCAGCCCACAACTGCTTGATGCGAGTGGGGGCAACTCCAAGCTTTTCAGCCGCTTCACGCTGGGTAAGAAATTCAGTCATGCTTCGATTTTAGTTAATTTTTCGCCATAATCCACGGCCACACCATGCCGCTATGCGAAATAAGCATGGCTATTGCATACAATCTGGGCGTGGGATTTTTTAAAGATTGGCGCGAACTCGCGGCACAAGACCAGGAAGGCTCAGGTAAGCCTGGCGTGCCTCCTCCCCCTCCACCCACCGATTCCGGTGATGCCGAGGCGGGTAGCGAAGGCGTGGTTGCTTCCAATTCGCCAAATGAGGACGTGCGCTCCCCCGTTTCGTCGGACTCCCACGACGATGCTTCTCACCTAGAATCCCACGGTGAGGATCCAAACCTCGACGCTGATCCCATCGCTAACTCGACTGACTCTGCCGGCGAAATAGCTGACGCGGCCAGTGCGGATGTGCCTCAAAATACTGACGATTCGGCCGAGTCCGCCGATGAGGACGACTCCGTGGACGACGATAATTCCGATGAGGGCGACCCGGTTGCCCTGCGTGACCCGCTTATCGGCATGAAGGTTGGCGATCGATACCGGATCGAGGACCTGCTGGCTCGCGGCGGCATGGCAACGGTTTACTACGCGTACGATGAGCGCCTAGAGCGCCCCGTCGCCGTTAAAGTCATGCACCCCCACCTTGCGGAATACTCCAACTTTGTGGATAGATTCCGCCGCGAGGCGCGCTCCGCCGCACGCCTCATTCACCCTTCGGTCGTAACCGTGTTCGACCAGGGTACGGTCGCGGGCTCCGGATACCTCGTTATGGAGTTGGTGAACGGCCATAACCTGCGCGCAATCTTGAACTCGGAGGGTGCGCTCACGTTAGACCAGTCTTTAGCGATCACCGAGTCCGTCCTTCACGCCCTCAGCCTCGCGCACGGCCACGGCGTTATACACCGCGACATTAAGCCCGAGAACGTCCTCGTCCCCAATGAAGGAACCGTGAAGGTCGCTGACTTTGGACTAGCCGGCGCCGCATCCGACGTGTCCGCGGCTACCACCGGATCCGTCATGGGAACGGTTGCCTACCTTGCGCCCGAACTCGTTAGCGAAAATGAGGCCGACGCGCGTTCGGATTTGTTCTCGCTTGGAATCATGCTCTACGAAATGCTGACCGGGCAAACACCGTTTGAAGACCTCTCGGTGTACCAAACCGTCAAAGCGCACGCCGAGCAAGACATTCCCGCTCCGTCAAAACTTGAATCCTGGATCCCAACCGAAGTTGACGAGTTCGTCTGCGCACTTGCGTCTCGCGAGCCTTCGGACCGCCCGTCCTCCGCACACGACGCATTAGAACAACTGGTGCGCATTCGTTCCCAACTACCCGCATCGCTACTTGAGCGCCGCGCGGACGTGCAGCCGGTGGAAAACTCCGAACAGACCGACCGCATCAAACTGCGAGGCGAGACTATTGCACTGCCCGTAGCAAATACGAAGCCCACCCAGTCGGTGCGAACCAAACCGCGCGAACCGAAAAAGCGGCGCCGCACGCCCCTAATCATCGCGACCATAATCACTTTGCTGATCGCGGCGGGAGCCAGCTTTACCTGGTGGTGGTTCGAATACGGGCCGGGATCGTACATAACTGTTCCAAATATTGCCGGCGCAACTTTGGAGGAGGGCCAAAAGGCACTCGAACCACTGAACGTGCAGGTCCTGGTTGAGGAACGCTTCGACGACGTGGTTCCAGAGGGCATCATTATTGACTCTCGCCCAACCGGCGGGGATCAGGTCCATAAGTCGGGCGTGATCACGCTACTGGTTTCCAAGGGCGTAGAAATGGTCGAAGTTCCCGACCTTTCAAACAAGACCAGTGAAGAGATCGACGAGCTACTGAAGGGCGCGAAACTGACTCGCGGAGACACCACCGAGGAGTATCACGAGCAGATTCCGCAAGGTCAGTTGATCTCGCAGACACCGGCTTCCGGAGAGACCGTCAAGCATGACAGCACGGTCAGTGTCGTCATGTCGAAGGGACGCGAGCCGATTACCGTGCCTTCCGTTGTTGGCATGACCGCCGAGCAGGCTCAGCAGGCGATCTCCGAAGTTGGGTTGCAGGTTCAATCTAGCGAGGAGTTTAGCGACGACGTCGAAAAGGGTGTCGTAATCTCGCAAGATCCCGCCGGCGATGAGACCCGCTACCGCACCGACCCTGTTTCGATCGTCATTTCTAAGGGCCCGGAGATGGTTGAGGTTCCCAACGTGGTTCGCATGAGCCCGGAGGAAGCCACGGCAACACTCGAAGCTGCCGGCCTGAAGGTAGAAGTCGATCAGGTGTTCCAGGTGGTCAACATTGTGGCGACGACTAACCCGCCCGCGGGCACGATGGTGAAGGTCGGATCGACGGTCACGATCCGAATCATTTAGACGCGGTTTTAAGGAAACGTTTAGCGGGCTAGAGCTTCTAGATTGAAGCTCTAGCCCGCTTAGTTTTGTTCGCAGTTGTTTTGAACCTGTGGCCGTTACGCCTGGTCTTCGCGTAGTAGCTCCGCGACTCGGAATGAAATTTCCAGCGACTGCTGGTGGTTCAAGCGCGGGTCAACAAGGGTCTCGTAGCGGTCCTTCAAACGCAGCTCGTCCAGGTTTTCGGCGCCGCCAATAACCTCCGTCACGTCATCGCCGGTTAGCTCAATGTGGAGTCCCGCCGGATGCGACTTAGACTGCGACAGTACGCTAAAGAAGCCGTTTACTTCGTCCATGATCGTCTCGAAGTCGCGTGTCTTGTAGCCCGTTGAGGTCGTTACTGTATTGCCGTGCATCGGATCGGTAATCCACACCACCGGGCGGCCGTCCTTCTCCACAGCTTCAACAAGCGGGGGTAGCGCGTCGCGAATCTTGTCTGCCCCCATGCGCGTAATGAACGTCAACCGGCCTTCTTCACCGTCCGGGTTTAGTCGGTCGATCAGCTTGTAAAGATCTTCCGCGGTTGCGTTCGGGCCGACCTTCACGCCGATCGGGTTGCGTACTTCACGCAAAATCTCAACGTGCGCGCCCTCGGGTTGCCTGGTCCGCTCACCAATCCACAGGAAGTGACCGGAAGTGTTGTAAAGGTCGCCGCTTCGAGAGTCCACGCGGGTCATCGCGGCCTCGTATTCAAGTAGCAATGCTTCGTGAGCCGAGTAAAGGTCGACAACCTTCAGGCCCTCGAACTCGGCGCCCGCCGCCTGCATGAACTTGATCGCGCGGTTAATCTCTTGAGCCAAAGCTTCGTACCTGGCGTACGCGGGGTTCTTTGTGAATCCAGCGTTCCACGTGTGCACGCGGCGCATATCGGCGTAGCCACCCTTGGTGAACGCGCGAATCAGGTTCAAGGATGCGGCCGAATGCTGGTAGGTGTCCAGCAGTCGCTGCGGGTCGGGCCTGCGGGCTTCCTCGGTGAAGTCGTAGCCGTTGACCGCATCACCGCGGTAAGACGGCAAAGTTACGCCGTCGCGCGTCTCGGTCGCTGACGAACGCGGCTTAGCGTACTGTCCGGCAATGCGTCCAACCTTCACGACGGGCAGTGAAGCACCGTACGTGAGGACGACAGCCATCTGCAGCAGTGTTTGAATCTTCAGGCGGATCTGATCGGCTGTGGAAGCTTTGAAGGTTTCCGCACAGTCGCCGCCCATTAGGACGAAGGCTTCTCCGCGCCCGGCTTTTGCCATCTTGTCGCGCAAATCGTCAGCCTCGCCTGCAAATACTAGCGGAGGGCGTCCGCGCAACTGTTCGGTTACTCGTTGAACGTGCTCGGGGTCGGGATACTCGGGTTGCTGGGCTGCCGGAAGGTTACGCCAAGAATCCCAAGGAAAGCTTTCGTCGATGATCATTTCTACAGGTTAGTACCTTTGGTACTAATATGCGGGCGTGCGTCCCGTCTTTCGGAACGCACGCCCGCACTCTAGTTTGATTGCCGGCTAGACCGGGTTAGTTGACCTCGGGGGCCGGGGAGACGCGCTCGCCGATCTCAGCGGTCATTTCCTTGAACCACGGGGTGTCAATGTCGAACTTCTTGCCGCCTGCAATGCGCTTGAACTCGATTGCCTTCAGCTTGTCGCCGTCTTCCTCGTCGTGGCCAACAACGCCGGAGACGCCGTCGAATGCGCACTCTACCGCGTAGTCGGTCATCGACTTGATCAGGCGCAGGTCGTCCTTGTTAGCTGCTGCGGAGCGCGAGAAGTAACCGGACTTTTGGACCATTACCTTTTCTGCACCGATCTTTTCAGCGAACTGCTTTGCAAACCAGTTACCGGGGTTGATCGTGTCAAGCTTGACGTGGCCGAACGGGTCGCGCTGGACTTCTTCGCCGTTGTCTTCCATCTCTTGGACGATCTCAGCAACGCCGGCGCCCTCGGAAAGGAAAATATTGACGTTGCCGTACTTGTCCATAATTGCCTTCAGACGTGCGGCTTCACGGTCAATTTCGACGTGGTCTTCGGGAATGAACACGGCGTGGATGTCCCAGCGTTCCTTCATGAGGCCGAGCTCGGGAGCCCATTCCTGCTTCTTCCACCACTCGCGGTACTTGTACGCGGCGGCGGCGGTCAGGTAACCGCAGTTACGGCCCATGACCTCGTGAATGATAAGCATGCGCGGGTTTGAGCGGTGCTCGCCGATGATATTGCGAGCGAACTTCGCGGCTTCTTCCGCGGCAGTCCAAGCACCGAGGGACTGCTTGATCGGAATGACGTCGTTATCGATCGTCTTTGGCAGACCGACAACGGTTAGTTCGTAGTTGTTCTCGTGAAGGTAGTGAGCAAGATCAGCAGCCGTCGTGTTGGTGTCGTCGCCACCAATCGTGTGCAGGACGTCTACCTTGTCTTCACGCAGACGCTCAGCCGCGACCTTCAGCGGGTCCTGGCCTTCTTCAACAAGGCCGCGCTTTACGAGGTCCTTAGCGTTAGTTAGCTTCACGCGGGAGTTACCGATCGGAGAGCCACCAAACTCGTGCAGCAATGCCGCCTTCTTGCGAGCTTCAGCTCCGATCGTGATGTAGTTTCCAGTTAGCAAACCGTGGTAGCCGTGCTGGTAAGCAATGATCTCGATCGTGGGATCTAACTCGTTGTAGCGCTCAATTAGTCCTCCAACTGCAGAGGATAGGCACGGAGCGAATCCACCGGCCGTTAAAAGAGCAACTCGCTGGACTGACATCTGTTGGACCTTTCGGTTTGACGATATTGGTGGCGCGCAGAACGCACGCCACCATTCTACCGGGTATTAGTCCAACAGTGCGCTACCGGTCCGCTGATGGTCAAAAACTCACCAACTATAACCAAAAGCTCAGCTGGTTACTTTTCTTCTTCCTCGACGTCGTCCAGCTCTAGCACTTCATCGTCTTCGGTGGGTTCAGGAACGCTCACGTCCGGCGCCTCGCGGCCACCGGGAGCCTTCGCGCCGCCGGGAACCGGGCCGGAGAACTTACCTTCCTTCGCCAGCTGCGCCTTCACGTCAGCGGCGTACAGGTCCACGTACTCCTGGCCCGATAGGGTCATCAGGTTGTACATGATCTCGTCAGTAACCGCGCGGAGCGTGAAACGGTCCCTTGCCAGGCCGCGGTACCTAGAAAAGTCCAGGGGTTCACCAATGACAATGCCGATGCGGTGGCGGCTCGGAATCTTTTGGCCAATAGGTTGAGCAATATTCGTGCCGATCATTGCCACCGGAACGACGGGAGCACCAGATTCCAACGCCAGGCGCGCAACCCCCACCTTGCCGCGGTACAGCCGACCATCGGGGCTACGCGTACCCTCGGGGTAAATACCGAACAGCTCGCCCTCATTCAAACGCGCGAGGCCGGTTCGAAGCGCAGCCTCAGCCGCCTTACCCGATGAGCGATCCACGGGGATAGTGCCAACCGCCCTCATAAAATTTGCCGTCAACTTGCCTTTAAAACCAGTGCCGGTGAAGTAGTCGGATTTACCCATGAAGACTACTTCCCTATCGATCATCAAAGGCAAGAAAACCGAGTCAAAAACTGCCAAGTGGTTTGAGGCTAGGATCGCCGGGCCCGTCGACGGAATATTTTCTTTTCCACGAATCCAGGGTCGGTAAAATGCTTTCAAGAACGGTCCGGCACCCGTTTTCAA
Organism: Actinomycetaceae bacterium; assembly: GCA_030532405.1. Taxonomy (GTDB): domain Bacteria; phylum Actinomycetota; class Actinomycetes; order Actinomycetales; family Actinomycetaceae; genus Gleimia. The sequence goes on from JAUNLF010000001.1 coordinate 248,287, forward strand.
TACTTGGTACAGCACGTCTTTGGCCTCCTGGGAACGGTTTGTGAAAAACTGTCACTTAAGTTTTCAGTCTAGTTGCCTACAGTTAACTTTATGACTCAATGACACCATCTGTAGGATACAGATTGTCCTCACACACGCACATTCGACCATGCCCGGCGGATGCTTTCACAAGGAGCTTTGACGATGGATTTTCGCCCGCCAGGGGTAGTAAGCCCTGAACTTGGGCGGCGCTTAGGGATTGCGGCAACGCAGCTACTTCCTCTAGATGACGAGGCGCAAAGCTCCGATTTTTTACAGTCCGTGTGGTCAAAAACATATGTTGTCGTCGACTTGGAAACCACGGGATTGTCCGCCAGCGACGCCATCACCGAGATTGGCGCAGTGAAAGTTTCCGATAACAAGATCATCGACACGTTCGCGACACTCATCAATCCGCACCGCGATATCCCGCCAAAGATTACTTCCATTACCGGGATTACAAATTCGATGGTCGAGGGCGCGCCTGAGCTAGACGACGCGTTGCGGGCGTTCTTAGACTTTGCTGATCTTGATAAGTCAGTCCTGGTGGCGCACAACGCCGCGTTTGACACGGGGTTTTTGTCGCGCGCGTGCGACGAAGTTGGAATCGGGTGGAAGAAACCGAGGATTATCGACACGCTCGCGCTTGCGCGAACTATTTTGCCGCGCCCACTGGTGAAAGATCACAGGTTAGGAACGCTTGCGAAGTTTTTCGCGGTTACGAATCCGAACGCTCACCGCGCGCTAGCCGATGCTTACGTAACCGCCGAAGTGTTGTCGGGCCTCGTCGAGAGGCTGGACAAGGCCGGAGCCCGCGGCTACGAGGACTTGGACGTCGCCGCGCAAACGGTCCCCTACCGGCACCGCAAAAAGGCGTCGCTCGCCAAAGATCTGCCGACTACTCCCGGCATTTACAAGTTCCTGTCCGCAGACGGCCTCCCCCTTTACGTAGGTTCAGCTACGAACTTGCGTAGCCGGGTGCGTAGATATTTCTCAGCGGCGGAAAAGCGTCGTCGGATCACCGCGATGCTAGATCAAGTCGAAAGTGTAGAGGTCGAAGCCACGCCCTCGACCCTGGATGCACGGATTTTGGAACTGAACACGATTCGGAATCAAAAGCCGCTGTTTAACTCGGCCTCCAGGCACCAAGATGACACGGCGTGGCTGGTGCGACGCGGGGACGTCCTCACAACTGCCCACACGATTTCGCCGGCTGAGGCCCTACGCGCCCTCGGGCCGTATCGCCGTGTAACGCACGCGCTGAAGGCCCGCGAAGCGATTTTGCTGGCTTTGGGCAAAGAGTTTGATCCGCTTAAAGAGCCCTCCATTTCCGATCAGTCAATCTCAAACGGCGATCTTGTGGACTTATGTTTGCGAGGGCGCGGCCACCTCATTTCTGGGCGGATGACCGAGTTTATGACGGAGTTTTCCGCACGCTCCCAGTACGAACTCGCCGCGCGCATTCGGGATTACTTTGCGTACTACCTGCACGGCATTGAACGCCAGCGCGACACCGCTTTGGTGGCGGGCGCGAGAAAGGTTGTGTGGGCGCACCACTTGAGTGAAGGTGGCTGGCGCATTCACGCGGCGTCACGAGGCCGCCTGCTCGGCACGCGAGTGACGGCGCCTAAAACCTCACCGGTGTGGGCTATGGAGGAGCTCGCCGCCCTCGATCCCCTCCCCGACACTGGCGTTCACCTGTCGTTTGCAACGTGGGAAGAAGCGCGCGTGCTCAGTCGCGATTTGAATGAGGCCGGGGCACGCCTGATCGAGTGGGACTCCGACGAGCCTTTCGCGTGGGCTATCGACTCCGACCTGTCTGAACTTCCGCGCTGGGCGAACCTGCCCAGCCCGAAGCGCGGCCGGCACTAACCGGGCGCAAGCACAGTGCCCGTAGCCATACGTGTTCGCGCTGCGCCCCCACAGCGTCACCGGCCGGGCAAATACCCACCGCGCGGTAGTGCCTGGAATTGACTGTGCGCCCACCGGTTAGGGTGGGCGCACAGGCTTGTAGCTTAGGACAGCAGTTCGGTGACTGTCTCTTGCAGTTCCATCGCGTCTAGCGGGTAGTTAAGGATCCTCGTCGTGTTAGAGAAACGTGCGAGCCAGGAATCCTGCTGGCGAGCAATAACCGTGATCGACGGGGGCAGGGTTTCAAACTCGACCTCGAGGCGACGAAGAACGGCCATGGCGCCAACCTTTTGGGTTTCGCCGTCAAGGATTATGAGGTCGAAGTCGTTCTCTTCGAACTTCATGACAGCACCGGCCTCGGTTGCGGCTTCAACCCAGTTGAGCGTCGGCATTCCCTTGCCGGGGCGGATGCCCACAGCTTCTATGACAGTGCGACGAAAATCTGAGTTGTCGCTGTAAAGAAGGACGTTCGCCTTCTCGGTCGAATCAGCCATGTGCTTCTCCTATGAAACTAATTTCTTCGCGGTTTGATGCCGCCCGTAGTTGTTACGTACTAACCCTATTCTATTGGCCGGCCCGATGTGATCAAAGGTCGCCGTGCGATGGCACTTTGATGAAGCCGGCCCCTGCTAGTCGCTTTGCGCCTGCAGTTATTCGACGGGAGCTAGGCTGATCGAGTCGACTATGTCCACTACGAACGCCATTGCGTTGTCAGGATTTTGTGGATTTGGTTGGAGGACGAGTACGCGGCTTCCAACTTTCATTCCCTTAAATCCCGGGGTGTCTCCAACTGCTTGGGAGGAGTACTGCGCGGCCTCGGTGTCCCAGGAGCTTTGCGCCTCATCTCCCTTGCCCCAGTCTGCACCGGTGATGTGGTAGACCACGGCGTCCGTGGGCTCTACCGCGTCCCCCTTGCCTTCGGCCAAGACGATTACGGAAGGTTCTTCCGGGCTCTTTGCGTCGTGGTCAAAAGAGATGGTGGGCTTTGCGCCGAGGGGGCCTTCAACCGCCATGCCCGCGGGGGGCTTTTCGGAAGTTAGTTCGGCCTCGGAAAGCGCGGACGTGTCGCTAAGGTCTGCTGCGCCGACGATGTCAACAACGAATACGAGGGTGGCTCCGCCGGGGATCAGCTCTGACGCGCCGGATTCACCGTAACCGTATTCGGAGGGAATGACGAGTTCGACTCGGTCGCCCACATTCTGGCCGGCCAGGCCGTACTTCCACCCCTGGATAACCTGGTTCAGGCTGAACAGTAGTGGCGTGGAGTTCTTGCCTTCCTCAGCGTTTTCGAACGTTGAGTCAAAGACCTCACCGTTCCAAAGGGTGCCGTGGTAGTGCGCGGCTACGACGTCGTCAGGTCCGACCTCTTTGCCATCTCCTTCAATCAGGGTTTTGGCTACGACTACGTTGGGTTCTACAGCGCCGGAGGGCTTCAACTCAACGGACTTGCCCCATTCGCCACCTACTTCGGGGATTTCTCCGTCGTAGTTGCGTTCAACGGGTACTTCTTCCGGTTGCGCTTCGGTGGTGGCTTGGGTCGGCTCGGTGGACTCTGCGTCACCCGAATCGTTGGTGTCACTGCATCCAACTAGGAATCCAGCGGCGAGGACAGGGGCAAGCAGCAGGCTTAGAGTTTTCTTCTTCACGGTGCTTTCTTAAAACGTAATTGTCGGTTTGGTTTAGTGGAAGGATTCACCGCATGCGCAGGTGCTTTGCGCGTTCGGGTTGTCGATCGTGAAGCCCTGGCGTTCGATCGTGTCAAAGAAGTCGATCTTCGCGCCGTTCAGGTACGGCACCGACATGCGGTCGACTACGACCTCAACACCGTCGAAGTCGCGAACGGCGTCGCCGTCCAGGATGCGCTCATCGAAGTACAGCGAGTAAATGAGGCCGGAGCATCCTCCCGGAGATACCGACACGCGCAGGCGTAGGTCGTCGCGGCCTTCCTGTTCTAGCAGGCTCTTGACCTTGCTTGCGGCCTCGTCGGTGAGCAGTACTTCGTGGGTTGCAAATTCGTCAGACATATTGTTCCTTTTTGTCGTCTCTATCAGTGAATACTCTAGCCCTAATGGCCTATAGTCAGCATCTTCAAGCGAGGAGTTTCACGCGGGACGAATCCACGTGCCACGAAGGACTCGGCGAACTTTGTCTAGGCTTGAGTTTGCGCTGACCACGTAGGCCGCGTGAATGCCCCATTCGGCGAGTTCGTGGTTTGAAAGTGAGGACTCGTGCGTAAACAAAATCACGGGCACCGCGTGCGTGGCCGCTAGTTCCCCAAGTTTTTGCAGTGGAGAATCAGCGATTGTTTGCGGATGCAAAGTGGGGATGATTTCGATGAGGAGGTCGGTCTTGGCAAGCTCGTCCTCCAGTTGTGTCGCTTCGATCAGCACATCGGACAGTTGGTGCAGGCTTCCGCGCAGGCCCATTGCGAGCGCGCCAATGCCGAGTCCGCCGCCGGAGCCGATCTGGCGGGCGTAGGAGTTCGGGATTTGTCCAGCTGACTGTGCCGACTGCGTGAGCTTTTCCGATTCGCCCACCTGCGTGTAGACGTTGTAAAACGCGGTTAGGGCGCCCAGTGTTGCCGGTTCGATCACGTTTACCGGATGACCGTTTTCATCCATTGCAAGCGTGGAATCCAAGCCTAGAAGTGGGCGCTCGGTGGCGGATGCTACGCGCAGCCTGCGGTTTCCAATGTTTTGTAGTGCCAAAGAGCGCACGTGGCGCAGTAGTTCAAGGTTGGAATACCACACGCCCTCCCGCGCCGTAATTGCACTCCAAGAACCGTATTTGTCTACGATCTGGTTTTCTACATCCTTTGAGGACGCGTACGCCAACTTGGGGTCTAGGCCGGCGAGGGCGAGCAGGGTTCCAACTCCGCCGATGTTGTATCCGGCGGCGGTTTCAGGTTGGGGCGTCGCCGCGACCGGGTTTACCGACGGCTTATCGTGGCCTGCAACTAGCCACGTGTCCGTGCCCGGCTGCCCCCAGCTGGTGGGGTCGGTGAGGTCGGGCTCGCAGATTACGGTAAGTCCCGCGTCGATTAGGGTCTGCGTGGCTTTGTCTAGGCTCAGGTCAACGTCGAGTGCCTGCACATCGCCCGCGAACTCGGCGGCAATCAGCTGGTGAATGTCGCGCGTGTTGATTGCGGGGGTCGATTCTCCCGCAATCAACACGCGGTTAAAGGTGTAGGTCACGCCTGCTCCGAGAACTTCAGTAGCATCTGCGCCTCCGCCAAGATGGCGTTCTTTAGGTCGCCAAGGTCTTGCGACTCGTCTTCGGAGTGCGCGTTGGTGAGCGGGTCCTCCACGCCGGTCACAATCACTTGGGCGCCGGGGAATTGGGCTTGGAAGTCGGAGATGAACGGAATGGATCCGCCCACGCCAATGTTTACCGATTCGACTCCCCAGGCGGCACTTAGCGCTTCGTGCGCGATGCGCGCCGCGTCGGAGCCCAGGTCCGCTTGGTAAGACGGGCCAATCTCGCCCTCTTCAATTTCAACGACTGCGCCGAACGGGCGGTGCTTTTCAATGTGGTCTACAAGTGCCTGCATGGCTTTGGCCCCGTCGGTTCCCGGGACGGTGCGGCACGAAACTTTGAAGGATGTTTCGGGCCAAATCGTGTTTGACGCGTGCGCTACGGAGGTCGCATCAAAACCGATGATCGATACGGCCGGTTGGGTCCACATGCGCGACGCGAGGTCGCCGGAGCCCGCAATTTGCACGCCGTCTAGGAGGCCGGTTTCGGCGCGGAAATCAGCCTCGGGGTAGTCGACATCCGCGGTCTTGGTGCCGCCGAGCCCCTCGATGGCGACCTCGCCGTTTTCGTCGTGGAAGGTCGAGATCAGGTGCGCCGCCGCGGTAATCGAGTCAATGACCGGGCCGCCCCACATGCCCGAGTGCAACGCGTGGTCGACCGTACGGACGGTGACTTTCGCGTCGATGACACCGCGCAGGCTGGAGGTCAGGGCCGGCTGTCCGGGCTTCCAGTTGTCAGAGTCAGTGACGACGATGTAGTCGGCCTCCAACTGGTCGTGGTACTTGGTCAGGAAGTTGTTAAACGACGGCGAGCCGATTTCCTCCTCGCCCTCGATGAACACGATGACGTTGAGCGGTAGCTGCCCGTTTTCCATCTTGTCTTTCAAAAGCGTGAGCGATCCGATGTGCACGACGATTCCCGCACCATCGTCAGACGAGCCGCGCCCGTAGAGCCGGCCGTCTCGAATGTGCGCTTCGAACGGGGGCGTTGTCCACTTTGCCGGGTCACCGCCGGGCTGCACGTCGTGGTGCGCGTACAGCAACACGGTTGGGGCGCCCTCAATATGGGGCGTTTTAGCGATCACAGCGGGCGCGCCAGGCTCACCGTTGTCACGGTCGGCGCGAAGGATTTTGGTTTCGAGGCCGAGGCTCGCAAAACGCTGCTGAACGTGTTCGGCAGAGCGCTGAACGACCTCCTGGTCGAATGAGGGTGAGGAAACGGAGGGAATCCCCACGATGTCAACAAGTTCCTGCACGAAGCCGGGGAACTGTTCTTCTAGCTGGTTTCTTAAAGTTTCAATCACGCATCCCACGTTAAAATAAGCAAAACATTTCGGCAATACGCCGCACTCGCGGCCCGGCTTTTAAGTACTAACAGCGGTTCAGGTACAGTTATAGGCGTGTTTGGAAAGCGAAAGAGCGAAGAGAACAAAAAGCCTTCGGAACAGCAAACTCGAGCTGAAGGCAAGGGCCGTCCTACCCGTAGTCGCAAGGAAGCGGAAGCCGCAAACCGGCGCCCCATGATCCCTAAGGATCGTAGGGAAGCAAAGCGTTTGCGCCGCGAACGGGAAAACGCCGCTTGGCGCCGCCAACAACAGGCGATGGAGACCGGCGATGAGCGCTACCTGCCCACGCGAGACAAGGGGCGCATCCGCCGTTTCACCAGGGACTACGTTGATGCCCGCTGGTCGCTAGCAGAGTTCGTCCTGCCCGCAATGCTGCTACTTATCGTTGCGATGCTCGGCATGGTGATACTTGCGCGTGCAACTACCGACCAGTTCGCAGGGATGGTTGTTCAGTCGGTAACTTTCGGCACTTACGGCCTTTTGTTCATCTCCCTGTTTGAGTCGATCTACGTAAACCTTAAAATCAAGCGTCTCGTGCTTGAAAAATGGCCGCACGAAGAGTGGACCCGTAACTGGTTCTACACTTTCTCGCGTATGATCATGGCTCGTCGCTGGCGCCAGCCGAAGCCGCAGGTTGAACGCGGCGAGTTCCCCAAGTAGAGCGGATTTTAAGCAGGGATTTTCTGGCTCTCCCAAACGCGAGGCAGACCCTACCGGCCGGTATTTTTCTTACCGGCCGGTTACTTGTGCGATCCCCCGGTTCATCTTGCCCGGCCACGCGGGGCCTTCGTAGATGAACGCGGTGAATGCTTCCAGCAGGTCCGCGCCAGCATTTAGATATTCGAGGGCGTCGCTCACCGTAGAGATTCCGCCGACAGCGATGATCGTGTGGTCATCGCCAAGCTGTGCGCGCAACTGGGAGACGATCTGCAACGTCCGCTGTTTTAGCCTCGGTCCGGACACTCCGCCCGGCCCTTCGGTGTGATTGATCGTCGTGTTGGCGGCAACCACGCCGGCAAGGCCAAGCTCTTTCACCATTTGCGCAACCGCAGACACGTCCTCGTCCGCTAAATCCGGAGCAATTTTTACCAGCACGGGAATGTCTCGGCCAGCTGCCTTGCTACCGGCCCGCTTCGTGACTTCAGCGATTGGGCGCAAAGTTTCAACCGACTGCAGGTCACGCAGGCCCGGCGTGTTAGGCGAGGACACGTTAATGACAAGGAAGTCGACAAGCGGGGCGAGTTTGCGCGCGCAGATTTCATAGTCCGAGGGCGCATCCTCGTTCGCTGTCACCTTGTTCTTGCCAATGTTCGCTCCAACTACGATGGAGCGCCCGTTTTTGGTGGAGCGCAACTTTTGCAGGCGCGCCACAGCGGCGTCGACACCTTCGTTGTTGAAGCCCATGCGGTTGCGGATCTCACGAGTCTCTAAAAGCCGCCACAGCCTGGGCCTGTCGTTACCGGGTTGAGGGCGCGGAGTTACCGTACCGATCTCAAGGAATCCGAACCCCAGTGCCGCCATGCCCTGGATTGCGCGAGCGTCCTTGTCCATGCCGGCAGCCAAACCTAGCTTGCCTTTCACCGGGCGCGGAAGCAGGTCGGTAGTCGAACTGGTGTCGGTATGAGCAAACGTTGCGCTGATGAGGTCGCGAGTCATTGGGATCCTGCCCACGACCTCCAGCGCCTTTACTGCAGCTTCGTGGGCATGCTCGGGATTCGAGTGCTTAATAACATGATCAAAAATCCATCGGTACACACCCTTAGTTTAGCTGGCTTTCTAGTCCCACCAGATCCACCAGGCTTCATTGGACGGATTCCACGAAGGACGTAGCTTGCGCAGCTCATCCGGTCGATCCAACGCGGATGTCAGGCCCAAAGATTCGCGTAGCTTGCTCCACAGGTCATCACACTCGCAGGTCTCGTCGTGAAAATCCGTAACGTTGTAATGCAAGTCTGCGTAGTAGATCAGGCCTTCTATCGAAACCCTCTCGTCAGCGCGCTCCGGACCAATCGCGTAACCAACCAGCTCCACGCGTCCGGGGTTGTCCACCGCGGCGCGAAGCATCGCTTCGCAGGTCGGTGAATAGTTTTGGCGGTCCGCCAAGTTGCGCATGGGTAGCGTCGCCAGCAGACGTTGCGCTCCCACTGCTCCCAGTCCTTGGAACGGCTCAAATCCGCCCAAAACCGAGCTGTCCTCATCTTCGTCAAACACGTTTGCGTTCAAGTACGGGCGCAACACATTTTTAATGCGCTTTTCGGTAGTCCACCCTCGAGCCCCGTAGTAGCCAGTCGAAATACTCGTAGTTGTCATGTCCATTCCTTTCCAAAGGTTTTCCGGTCACCCAAATACTTGCGAGTTTCCCGGCTCGCCCTCGTCCATGGAACAAAAATCTGTGAATATAGCGACTTCCCAGCGCCTGGGGACAAAGATTCACAGGCCGTGCAAACAAGCTGAATCCACAGCGACGCGGCGCAAAGGATGCGCCAACGACAACGACGCATAGGTTCGCGCTATGCACGCACCACCACCGCAATGCAAGCGGCCGTCAAAGCACGCGCAATAATAAGAGGCGTGATTATCCAGATTGAAGACCTATCCGACCCTGCCCTACACGACTACACGGCAATGACGGACGTGGCGCTGCGCTCGCGGATGGAACCTGAACGCGGGCTGTTCATGGCCGAATCTTTCAACGTGATCGAACGCGCGATTAACGCCGGATATCAGCCGCGCTCGTTCCTCATGGAGCAAAAGTGGCTAGAGGTCATGCGCCCCATCCTGGAGCGATTCGGCGCGCACGGTGGCGATATCCCCGTCTTTGTGGGCAGTCAAAAAACGATCGGACAAATCACGGGATACAGGCTGCATCGCGGCGCGCTGGCAGCCATGCATCGAAATCCGCTCCCCGCCCCCGAGGGCGTGCTTGCAAACGCGTCGCGAATAGTCGTGCTCGAAGACATTGTTGACCACACGAATGTCGGCGCTATTTTCCGCTCCGCTGCCGCGCTAGACGTGGACGGGCTGCTGGTATCGCCGTCGTGCGCGGACCCGCTTTATAGGCGCTCCGTGAGGGTTTCCATGGGGACTGTGTTTCAGGTTCCCTGGACGCGGCTAGAAAAGTGGCCTGACGTGCAGACCCTGCACGATCACGGCTTCCACGTCGCAGCGCTTGCTTTGGGTGAAAACACGGTGACACTGGATGCCTTTTCTGACATGCTCGATCAAAACCCGCACACAAAAGTCGCGTGGGTGCTCGGCACGGAGGGCCACGGCCTCAAACCCTGGACGCTAAAAGCCGTAGACAGCCACGTGATGATCCCGATGGGCCACGGCGTTGATTCCCTAAACGTTGCGGCAGCGGGAGCCGTAGCATTTTGGGCTAGCCGCAAACGCCAGTAAACAATCGTCTACAGTTGCGTGCACCTCGGAACCATCCACCTGCCCCGCGAAAAGGCCCACGACCACCTGCTAAAGCCGTTAGAGCCTCTGTTCGATTAGCTGGTCGATAACCCGCACCGTGTCTTCCCAACCTGTAACGGCAATAGTTTCAAAACCCGCTGCCTTTACCGGGTAGTCGTTACCCTCGGGGTCCAGGCGGTCTCCAATAAAAACAATCTGATCCTTGGTGTACCCGGTTTGCTCCATGATCTTGCGCATTCCGTACGCCTTGTCAACGCCCTTCATAGTTACGTCAACGGAGGTCGAACCACCCGAGCGGACCTCCAAGTCGGGTAGCAAAGGAGCCACCGCGTCACGTAGCCTGCCCTTCTTCTCCCCCGTCGGATCCCAGGCGCGCTTCGCTTTCAAATCGGCCTGCTGGCCGAGCGCCGAATACGTGATCTGACTGCCCCGGTCCTCGATGATGTCCCCCGCCGGGTCCTCCACCCACAGGCCCAGGTCGCGAGAGGCCTGTTCCAACACGCGCATCACCCGCTGCTTGGTAGCGTCCTCCAAGTCGTGCGAATACTGCGCCTTCCAGCCCCCACCCTCATGCAAGTAGTACCTGGTACCGCACGTTGGCATAAGGTGCATGCGGCTAAGTTCGCCCTCATTGACATCCAAGTTTGCAAGCATCTGACGGTGAAACTGCTCAATCGTTCCGCCAGATATTACGAGGACGTCCACGCGCCTAAGCAGACGCTGCAGGGCCTCATTGACTTGCTTTGGTAGCGCCGATTTTGATGGGGCCAAAGTGTCATCAAGATCGAATGCGACAAGAGCAATGGACACGAAAACTCCCGGTGATACAACAATAGTGGCGGGACCCGCATGGATCCCGCCACTATCTTAAGTCAAGCCTGAAGGAACTAGTCCGTCATAGCACCGGTGGGCTCGCCCTCAATTTCCGGTTCAGGAATGTCAGCGCGTTGCAGTGCAACGATCGAAGCGACCAGGCCACCCCACACGACGAGGATTGTGAAAACCATGAGGATGATTGCTGCAGGACCCATTTTAGTAGTCCTCCTCTCCCTTGAAACGGATAATATCTTCGTTCGGAACGTCGGTATTCCACGGGATCTTTGACAAGATTATCGAACCGATCACGGCGACCGCGATAGTTCCCCAACCGAAGATGAGGACGTTCGCAGAACCCGCCGACCAACCGCCGTAGCCTTCGGTGAGGTATCCGATAAGCGCTTGGAAGAGCATGACGGCCAGCAGTGCCGGTACGACAAGGCCAACTACCCAGTCCCACGCCTTCGGAACCTTAACCGCAGACGACATGTTCAAGTGGTTGCGTAGCGCACGAATCTTCGGAACCGAGAAGTAGGACAGCAGAGCCATCACGATTGCGGAGAACACGACACCAACGTTGTTAATGAACGCGTCGACCACGTCAAGCGTGTTAAGACCGGTGGTGGTTGCGAACAGTACAACCGAGATGATGGCTGCCGCGGAACCAACAACTACAGCGGACTTGCGTGCGTTGTAGCCGAACTTGTCCTGGAATGCGCCGGATACAACCTGGAGCAGGGACAGCAGCGAGGTGATACCTGCAAGTACGAGCGAACCGAAGAACACGACGCCGAACAGCGGACCGCCGGGCATCTGGTTAATGATCGCCGGGAAAGTCATGAAGGACAGTCCGACGCCCGTAATACCTTCAAGCTCGTTTACGCCAACGCCCTCCTGGCCGGCCATGAAGCCCAGGGTTGCGAACACGCCGATGCCGGCGAGGATCTCGAACGAGGAGTTCGCGAAGCCAGCCACCAGGCCGGTGCCCGCCAGGTTCGACTTGCGCGGCAGGTATGAGGCGTAGGTCAGCATAATGCCGAATGCGATCGACATCGAGAAGAAGATCTGACTGAAGGCTGCGAGCCAAACGTTCGCGTCAAACACGGCGTTCCAGTCAGGGGTGAAGAACGCGTTCAAGCCGTCCAGAGCACCCGGCAGGAACAGTGCGCGCACAACCATGAAGACGAACAGGATCGCAAGCAGGGGCAGGAAGACCTTGTTGGCCTTCTCAACACCGCGCGAAATGCCGCGGGCCAGCACTACGAGCACGAAGATCCACAGGATAACCAGCGGGATCAGCACGTTCCAGACCGGTTCAAAGCTGATTAGATCGCCGGATGCGTGCAGGAAGCTGTTTACGAAGAAGTCGGTCGTGTCGTCGCCCCACGCGAGCTTAACCGAGTAAATCGCGTACATCATCGCCCACGCGACGATCGCCGCGTAGTACACGGTAATGATGAACGACACCATTACTTGGAACCAGCCCAGGCTCTCTGCTTTTCCGTTTAGGCGACGGAAAGTCAGCGGAGCTGAACCGCGGTACTTGTGCCCTAGCGCGTAGTCAAGGAATAGGACCGGAACGCCTACAAAGAGTAGCGCCACTAGGTAGGGCAGAATGAATGCGCCCCCACCGTTGGTGTAGGCGACTCCGGGGAAACGCCAGATGTTTCCCAAGCCGATGGCCGATCCAATCGCGGCCATCAAAAAGCCATATTGACCCGTCCAGGTATCGCGAGTGCCGCGATTTGTCCCGGCGGATGCCGAATTTGTAGACATTTGATCTCCTAGCATTAGATGAGATAAAGAAAATGTACTCTGTATCTTGAAATTTCGAACGTACCGTCTCTAAGTGTGAACATTGGACGCGCAATCTGTGATGGTTCACACTAGTACCAGGCCATTTTTTAAGCGCTCTTTAGCGTTTCTACAAAGAAAGGAATATTTCCCTATGGCAACACCGCACATTGGCGCAGAGCCTGGAGATTTCGCCCCCGCCGTCCTGATGCCCGGCGACCCCAAGCGCGCTGAACGCATTGCCCACACCCTTATGGACGATGCCCGCCTAGTTACCGACGTGCGCGGAATGCTCGGATTTACCGGCACGGTTGACGGCAAGCCCCTGTCCGTAATGGGCTCGGGCATGGGACAACCGTCGGCAACCATCTACGTGACTGAGCTTTTCCGCGAGTACGGCGTTGAACGCGTAATCCGCGTGGGCACGTGCGGCGGTATCTCTCGCGACGTTTCAGTAGGTGACGTTGTTGTCGCCCTCGGCGCGCACACGGACTCCTCGATGAACACGTTCCGCCTGCCCGGCCTGCACTTTTCCGCCGTCGCATCCTACGACCTGATCCGCGCCGCGGTGGACGCCGCGAGCGAAGAGGACAACGTGCACGTCGGTACGATCATCTCTCGCGACCACTTCTACCTAACTCCCGATGGTCAAACCGAACGCTTGGCCAAGTACGGTGTGCTGGGCGTAGACATGGAGGCTGCCGCAATGTACGGCGTTGCCGCCGAGTTCGGAAAGCAGGCCCTTACGATCCTTACCGTTTCGGATCACCTGCTGGACCACTCTAAGGACATGTCCGCTGAAGATCGCGAAACCAAGTTCCAAGGCGCACTAAAGCTGGCTGTAGCCGCCGCGTTCGCGGAGTAATCGCAGGTTAGGCGCCCGGACACCTGGACGCCTGTACGTCTGTACGCCTGGATGCCTGATTGGGCCGGAACTCGAACTGCCTTGCAAGGCGGGTTTGGTTCCGGCCCTTTTTTCGCCCCAAAACACCGCAAGCACCGGCACCCCCCGCGAGCGGTTACAGCACCCGCCCGCCGAGCTCGTTTAGTTGTCGACGCAAGACCTTCCACTGCGGCAAGGCCGCATCCATTCGCGCATAAAAGTCCGGCCCGTGACCGCTGGCCCACAGGTGCGTCATTTCGTGCACGAGGACGTAGGTCAAGAACTGCTCGGGTAAATACACTAACTGCAGGTTCAGGTTGATCGCTCGGCGCGCTTTGTTACAGCTCCCCCAGCGCGTGGTCATTTTCCTGACCGCAAGACTTTGCGGAGTGCGACCAATCGTCGGAGCCCACAGTTGGATCACCTGCCAAGCTCGCCCTCGTAAATGGTCTTTTAAAGCCCGCTGCACTTCGGCGTGAATATCTTTTCCAGGAACGACAATGAGGGCGCCTTCAACGCTTGGCTTCCTTGCGCTCTGGTCCACGCGGACAGTAAGGGTGGAATTGAGCACGGGAACACTCGCGCCGTCACTAAAACTCGCCGGTATCAGGCGCCGCGACTGGTCGAGGCGGACCTTGCGTTGTTGTTCGCGGATCCACGCGGCGCGCTCGCGGATAAAGCCGGTGATCGTGGCGTCCGATGCTCGCAGCGGTGCGGAAACGGTGACCTCGCCACTTGGCGGGCGAACGCGCAGGTACATGTTTTTGATTCGTTTACGCGTGACGGTGACGCGAATCGAATCCACCATCAAGTGGGTTACCTTTTGACGCATTGATCCTCTTTGCTCTGCAGCATTCACCGACGGAAACAGCCTACCCGCCCGGCAACCACCCACACGACAAGTACAAACACGCTCCGGTTTTCCACCGCGCAAATAGCGGTGTTGTTTCCACAGCCGCGATGGTCACGGGCCTCCCGCACGGCACGTCGGCTTTAGGTTAGCTCCGAAAGGAGATTCACCATGACCACATTACAAACGACTGTTCCCACCTGGGCGCAAGTAAACGAATCCACCCGAAACTACTACGCAAACGAGTGGGGCAAACCCCCAACTTCAGACGACCACGTCTTTGAAATGCTGAGCCTACTGGGCTTCCAAGCGGGCCTCACGTGGGCAACCGTGCTTGCAAAACGAGAAGGCCTTCGAAAAGCCTTCCACAACTTTCAGATATCAAAAGTTTCCAAGATGACCGACGAGGACGTCCAAAGGTTACTGCAGGGCGACTGCCCAATCCGTAACGAACGCAAAATCCGGGCCGTAATCGGAAACGCACAGGCAATCATGACCTATTTTGCAACCCTGCCCGGCCCGGAACGCAAGGACGCACTCATAAAGGTCTTAACCGACTCGGCCGGCCCATCCCCCAACGTGTGGCCAATCTATGGCGAAGAACAGCTTCAACTTCTGTTGGGCTTCTTTCACGACTTCAAGTTCTCTTTTACCGGACCGAAAGTCACGCGCGCCCTAGTGGAATCGTTCGGGTTAGCACTTCCCTGGCTCGACGAGTCGGAAGCGTAGGAGCTATCGATTCAAACACCCACGTAGCTTTGGATGCGATGAATTATCATTTCGAGGGCGACCAGGTTGTGCCCGCCCTCGGGGATAATTAGGTCGGCTTTTCGCTTGGACGGCTCAACGTAGAGCTCGTGCATCGGCTTCACGGTATTTAGGTACTGCGATTCAACCGACTCGATAGTTCGACCACGCTCGATGACATCGCGCTTAACGCGGCGAAGAATCCGCACGTCCGCGTCGGTATCAACAAACAGCTTGATATCGAACATGTCGCACAGTTCGGGGAAGCAGAAAAGGAGAATCCCTTCGACAATGATCACCGGATTAGGCTCAATGCGGATTGTTTCACTGCTTCGATTATGGTCGGCGTAGTCATAAACCGGGCAGTCAATCGCCCTGCCGTTAATCAACTCACCCAGCTGCTCGATCATCAGGTCCGTGTCGAACGCTTCAGGAGAGTCGTAGTTCAGCTTGGTGCGCTCCTCGTAGGTCAGACTGCTGTGCTCCTTGTAATAGTTGTCGTGGTACACAACGGATGTCTTTGACTCAAACTTATTTATAAGCGCCCGGGTCAAGGTCGTCTTGCCGCTGCCGGTACCGCCGGCGATTCCTATTACTAGAGCCCGCACTGTGAAACTCCATTCAGAGGGATTTTTTCTAATCTTAATGCACGCCCGCCGCAAATAAATTAACGCGCGTCAGTTTTTACCCGTTACACGCCTCGTCGCCAATGCTAATAAAGACAAGGAAATCGCCGGTTACAGACCCCTTTTGGCCAGGCCGATTTTGATGCGGGAATGGGCGGGCAAAAACATGCCGAACTAGACCAATTCCGAGTATGGTAAACGTGAGATGACTCACAACGAAGCCCAAACCAGGTAAGAGTTGTAATAATCATATACGAATACATGTACGACAGGTTTGGCGGATCATCCCGTCGCCCACAGAGTAGTGAGGATTTATCGTGCAATTTCACCATTTCGGTTACGTCTCCGAAGACCCACGTGTAAAAGAGCCGGAAGGGCTCGGAGTTGATCGTTCACCCGAACTACCAGATGAACTAGACGTCTTGGTTATCGGCGCGGGCCCCGCAGGCATGCTTATGGCTGCGCAAATGTCCGTCTTCCCCGACATCAAGACCGCAGTCATCGATCGTCGCGCTGATCGCCTTCCGCTCGGTCACGCTGACGGTATCCAGGCACGTTCCGTCGAGACCTTCCAGGCATTCGGCTTCGCCTCAGCCATTACCGACGAAGCGTACCGCATTACCGAGACCGCTTTTTGGAAGCAAGACCCCGAAAACCCCGACCACATTTACCGCGAAAAGGTAGTAGAGGACGACCCGCACAAGATTTCGGAGTTCCCGCACCTTATCGTTAACCAGGCCCGCGTCCTCGACTACTTCCGCGAGTTTGCATACAACTCGCCCTCAAGGCTCGTGCCGAACTGGGGATGGGACTTCGTTGACCTCGAGGTCAACTACGACGACGAGTACCCCGTCAAGTGCCGCCTCGTAGGCACCGCCGGCGAACAAGAAGGTGTGGAACGCGTAGTATCCGCCAAGTACGTCCTCGGCGCTGACGGTGCACACTCGCGCGTACGCAAGTCCATTGGCGCACAGCACCTAGGCAACCCGCAGTACCACGCCTGGGGCGTAATGGATGTCCTCGCTGACTCCGACTTCCCCGACATTCGACTAAAGTGCATCGTCCAGTCCAACCACGGTTCGATCCTGCACATTCCGCGCGAAGGTGGCTACCTGTTCCGCTCCTACGTTGACCTCGGCGTAGTCGATGAGGACGACAACCACGCAATCCGCAAGACCCCGATCGAAGACATCATTGCGGGCATGAACAAGATCATCAGCCCCTACTCGATCGACGTGAAGAACGTTGCCTGGTGGTCCGTCTACGAAGTTGGCCACCGCGTAACCGACCGTTTTGACGAGATCCCCTCCGAAGAAGCAGGCACGCGCGACCCGCACGTGTTCATCTCGGGCGACGCTTGCCACACGCACTCCGCTAAGGCCGGCCAGGGCATGAACGTATCCATGCAGGACGCGTTCAACCTGGGTTGGAAGATCGCGCACGTGCTACGCGGCCTAGCCCCCGCTTCGATTCTGCAGACCTACACGCAGGAACGCCAGGTCATCGCGCAGAACCTAATCGACTTCGACTCCGAATGGTCCGCGCGCGTTGCCGGCACCTACACGGGTCCGGGCGCTGACATTCCAATCGACGAGTTCTACGTGGAGGGCGGCGAGTTCTCGAACGGCTTCCGCACCCAGTACCCGCCGGCGCTACTTGTCGGCGAGCCGACCTACCAGGATCTGGCAAAGGGCTTCCCCATGGGCAAGCGCTTCAAGTCTTCGCAGGTAGTTCGTCGCTCCGACTCGAACCCCGTACACCTTGGCCACCTGCACGAGGCCGATGGCCGCTGGCGCATTTACGTGTTTGCCGACCCGGCGAAAGCTGGCGACGAAGACTCGAAGGTCGCAAAGTGGGCGCAGTGGATGGAAGAGTCCCCGGACTCCCCCGTCAACAAGTTCACCCCGGCCGATAAGGACCGCGACTTCCTGTTCGACGTGAAGGTCATCTACCAGCAGGATCAGCGCGATATCTGCCCGAACAAGGTACCCAAGATCTTCAAGCCGGACACCGGCCCGTTCCAGCTCGAAAACAAGGAAAAGATCTTCGGCAAGCTGCCGAAGGACCTGTGGACCGGATTCGACATGCCCGATACGGACATTTGGGAAGAACGCGAGCTGTCTGAAGACGGCGTCGTAGTTGTCGTTCGTCCCGACATGTACGTCGGCCACATCCTGCCTCTGGATAAGCCCGAAGAGCTCGGCGAGTTCTTCTCTAAGATTTACCTAGAGCAGCGTTAAGACAAACCAAAAAAGTGCGGGCCCGCGGGCCCGCACTTTTTTCATGCCTTATCTATCTAGCAGGGGTTAGTACCTGACTCCTTGGTAACGGTACAGGCGGCTGCGCTGGCGGTTTACGACAACCACCCAGATTGTGCCCGCGATAGTCAGCACGATGCCGATGATTCCAGCGACGCTTCCCCAAACGAACGCGATAAAGCCGGCTTCGACAATGCTTTCGGTGAAGGCCGAGTCGCTGACGGCGAGTTGAGCTCCATCCGGCAGGTCTTGGCAATCAATCTTGTAGACACCGGGGTCGACACCTAGCGCGGCAAACGTCGTGCTCGTGGCGGGGCCCTCGTCGAACTCGTCTAGGTCATCTTTAATGAGTCCGGTTGATTCGCCATCTTTTACCAACGCGCACGTCGCACGATCTGTGGTTGGGGTGACTTCCAGGTGCGCGATGCCGAGTTCACCAACCGTGATTTCGTCTCCGTTTTCAACGCGGTAGGTCGCTCCATCACTTTCCACTAGGTCATCAAAGCTTGCGCCTGTTTTGGCAAACAGTAGGCCGAAGAAAGTCACCGGCGCCACCAGGAACAGCACCACTAATCCGATGATCAGTGTCGTTATGGCGGGCTTTCGAGACGGCAGAGAAACGGGTGCGGAGTTGTATTGCTGGGGCATTCCCACTTGCGGCTGTGTCATGATTCCTCGCTTTGAAGCGCTTGTATTTACACTTCAAAGGTATAGATTCAGCCGGGTCACGACTATCGGGTTTTCCCCTGAAATATCACTGATTCACCCCTGGTTTGTCGCCTCAGGGTTATCCATTAGTGGGCGGCGTGACAAAGGTGATATCACCGCGTCCATCGGCAAAAGCAAGCACGACCCTCAGGTCGTCTCGGTTGTTGACTTCGCACCCAAGCTTCATGCCCGTATCTTGGCCGACCCCAACCGGACTGTCCGGCAAAGTAAGTGGTTCCGCGGTGTCATACCCCAGGATCGTGCCCAGCTCGCCCTCAGAAATGATCGAAATCGTGATTTCGCCGGTGGAGAATACTTCACTGCTTTCGTTTTGGATGCGAACGTCCAGTTCGATAGCTTCCCGGGCGTTCCCGGTCTGCACGTTTTGTAGGGGCACCGGCCCTTCCAGCGAGATCGTGATCCCATCCTCGAACGTTACACTCTCGCCGATCTGCACAAGTTGGGACGTCGCCCAGCTTCCCGAGCCAAGTTTTTCAATGCCGTCAAATTTTGTACCGCTAGCGATTTCCGTGTTCGAGGGCGAGCCGGCACTCTCCTCGCCCTCGCCCGTCACCGCGGGCGTACACGCCGATAAAGACAATGCGAGGGCGCCCGCACTAACGCCGACCACAAAGGGTTTCCACCGCTGGTGGAGCCCTGTTTCAACGCTTAGCATGGACGCCCTCGAAAATGGATAAAAACGAGAAGACTACTGGTGCTTACAGGTTAGCAAGTGCGGTAAGGGCCGCTTCGTAGTCGGGCTCGGTCTTGATCTCGTCGTTAAGGGCGACGTACTGGATGACACCCTGCTCATCGATAATCATGACGGTGCGGGCTAGCAGGCCGGCCATCGGGCTTGCTGCCAGCGTCACGCCGTAATCCTCACCGAAACTGGAGCGGAATGCGGACCCGGTAATGACGTCGTCGATTCCTTCAACAGAGCAGAAGCGGTCAAGCGCGAAAGGCAGGTCCATCGAGGCGCCAATCACGACAGTGTTATCCAGCTTTGCAGCTTCCTGGTTGAAGCGACGCACGCTCTGCGCGCAAATGCCCGTATCGATCGACGGGTAAATGTTCAAAACAACGCGCTGACCGGCGTAATCAGAAAGCTTAACCTCGGAAAGGTCAGACTTGACCAGTGTAAAATCGGGGGCCTTGTCGCCCACCTTCGGTAGTTCGCCAACAGTTGCTACGGGGTCTCCCCCAAGATGTGTTTCACTCATAAACCCAGTATGAGCCACGCCAACAAGATTCGCAGGTCGAGGTGAGCACCCGATCGCACGCGTGGCCACTCCCCACGAACCTTAGTTTCTGGCTCTCCACTCCCCAACAAGATCCTTGTCCACCTCTGGACCTTCCACGAACCTGAGCGTATCCGTCAACACCTGTCAATCAACTGGTAGTCTTGCCTGGTATCCCACAAACCAAACTCCACCTGGAGGTCCTATGGCCGGCGGTCTTGTCGCATTGCTAGATGACATAGCTACCCTGGCGCGCGCAGCGGCAGCTAGCGTCGACGACGTAGCGGCTGCCGCGGGTAAAGCCAGCGCTAAAGCAGCCGGGGTCGTAGTCGACGACACCGCGGTCACCCCGCAGTACTTGGACGGCCTGAAACCGGAGCGCGAACTGCCGATCATTAAGCGCATTACCCTCGGCTCGCTTCGCAACAAGTTGATCATCATCTTGCCGATCGCCCTGCTACTCAGCCAGTTCGCGCCTTGGCTACTGCCAATCATCCTCATGCTCGGCGGAAGCTACCTCGTGTTTGAGGGCATGGAGAAAGTGTGGGAAAAGTTCTCGCCCTCCCCCGTATCGGAAGAACCCAAGCTAGCGCAGGGCGCGAACGCCGAAGACCAAGTCGTAAAAAGCGCAGTCACCACCGACCTGATCCTCTCCGCGGAGATCATGGTCATCGCCCTCAACGAAGTCGCCCAAGAAGGCATTTGGGCCCGAACAATCATCCTCATCATCGTTGGATTTGGTATCACGTTCCTCGTCTACGGCGTAGTCGCACTACTCGTGAAGATGGACGACATCGGACTAAGCCTCATGAAGCGCGATTCGGAGGGCGTACAGAAGTTCGGGTCCGCCCTCGTAAAGGCAATGCCCAAGGTACTAACCGCAATCGGCGTCATTGGCACGCTCGCGATGCTGTGGGTGGGTGGACACATTATCGTCACCTCGCTGGCTGAACTAGGATTCACGCTCCCAGCGGACCTGATCCACTTAGCGGAAAACTTCGTCTCCCAAATTTCACTCATGGGCGGCTTCCTGGCGTGGACGGTCAACACAACACTGTCCCTGATGCTCGGCATCGTTATCGGCTTCATACTGGTCGGAATCGTCCACCTAGTCCGATACTTGCGCGGCTCTAAATCCGAAGCGGACGCGGCCTAACATTCGCGACCTCCAGTCTGAGGCGGACCCGGCCTAACATTCGTGGCCTTAAGTTAGACGCACACTAACACTCCCCGTTCTGCGCTGCATTAGGGCATAAGAAAACTCTTGGCGAGTACCTTTCGGCACCCGCCAAGAGTTGATACGTACCGCGGCGAAATCAGCGCTTGATTAAAGCACTACCGTCACAGGATGTCTTTCACACGCGGATCCGCGTATTGCAAAACCGCCTGCTTGGCTGCCTGCGCAGACTTGGCACTGCGTGCTAGACGCGCAAGTTCTTGGCACTGCTTGATGCTGTGCATCTTGAGTACCTCGCGAACTGCCGGAACGCGTGCCGGAGCCATGGACAGCGACTTCACGCCAAGTCCCGCCAGCACTAGTGCCATGAGCGGGTCGGAAGCGGATTCGCCGCACACGCCCACGTGAGCCTGCGCATCATCCGCGCCCTCACAGCAGAGCGCAATCATGTCCAGGACAGCGGGCTGCCAAGCATCCAGCAAGTCCCCCAAGTCTCCCTGCATGCGGTCCGCAGCCATCGTGTATTGCGTCAGGTCATTCGTGCCTATCGAGGCGAAATCAACGTGGTTCAACAGGTTCGCGGATCGAATCGCGGCTGCCGGTACTTCAACCATAATGCCAACGTGCTCGATCCCCGCCGCGCGGGCGCGCTCAGCAAACCAGATGGCCTCGTCCTCGGTCGACACCATTGGAGCCATAACCCACAGTTCGGCATCCGATTCTTCGCTTGCCGCAACCAGCGCTTTCAGCTGAGTGTCCAACAGCTCGGACTTAGCCTGGCTAAGACGCAAACCGCGCTTACCCAAAGCCGGATTTTCTTCCACCTCTTGGGAAGCAAACTTCAGTGGCTTATCAGCACCCGCGTCGAGCGTTCTAACAACAACCTTCTTACCGGAAAACTCTTGTAGAACAGTCTTGTAACTAGCAACCTGCTCTTCAAACGTGGGCGCAGACTCCTTGTCTAGGTAGAGGAACTCTGTGCGGAACAGTCCGCACCCCTCAACGCCCTCACTCTCGGCCTCATCAGGAGACGCCACGTTAGACAACAGCTGAATGTGGCATCCATCCGCAGTCGCGCCCGGCCCGCTGGACCCCGCTAGCAGATCCTCGCGTTTCTTTGCTCGCTCCTGCAAAGCGTTAAGTTCGTCCTTCGGCAGGTCAAAGTGAACAGTTCCAGTCGACGCGTCAATGACGAGCTCAGTACCGTCCTCAAACGAGTCAATATCAAGCCCTTTTGCGCGCACGACCGCGGGAATATTGCGCTGCGAACACAAAATCGCCGTGTGACTGGTCGGACCACCCGCGGCTGTCACGATTCCAAGAACCAAAGACTTATCCAAAGTCGCTGTTTGCGCCGGCGACAAATCTTCGGCCACCAAAATTGCAGGCTTAGACAGGTGAATACCAGGCTCGGGCAACCCCCGCAGACGCGCAATCGCACGATCGCGAATGTCGTACAAGTCCGTCACGCGTTCCGCCATATACCCACCGAGGGCGGAAAGACCCTGGGCGAACTCGTCTACAGCATTATGAACAGCGTGGGTGACGCCCTCGCCCGCAGCCAGTTTCTTGTCAATCTTTTTAGCCAAAGAACGGTCGCCCGCAAGCTGAGCGCCCACAAGCAGGATTCCCGCCGCATCATCGTCGGCCAGAGCCGACTGTTCAGTAAGTGAATCCGCAACCGCTTTAAGAGCCTGCTTTACGCGCGGCGAGTCCGCTTCCGTGGAAGCCGGCTCGTTGGGATCGACTCCCGCGGCGGGCCGAACCACGATCGTGGTACCGGCCGCCACTTTGGAGCCAATGCCGATTCCTTTTAAGGATTCAGACATGGAATATCACGCATTCTCAGCAGATTCGACCAGTGCAACCAGCTCGTCTAGGACCTTTTCAGCACTGTCCTCAGCCTTCAAAGTGATTACGTCCCCGCGCTTAGCGCCAAGGCTCATCACTTCCAAAAGTGACGCGGCATCTGCGGAGTTTCCATTGAACTCCACAGTGACATCCACACCAGAATCCGCTGCGGCTTGCGAAAACTCAGCGGCCGGACGAGCGTGCAAACCGTTACGTGCAGCTACCGTGGCTTCTTTCGAGATCATGGAAATACCTTTCCTCTAGGTAAAAAGGTGGGGGCGAAAGTTTCTCGCCCCCACCTTTGTGGATTAGATCAACCAGAAGACTCTGGCGAATCGGGTCTTAGGCAAGAGTGGCAACACAAACAACCTGCGAGCCATCAGTAGAACCCGTGGTGACATCCACCGACTCCACCTGGCCGCGCTTGGTGAATACAACCGGAGTAATCGGGTTGTACCCGGCTTCCTTGACGGCAGCTACATCGAGCCTAACAACCGGGGTTCCAGCTTTTACCTTGGCGCCCTCTTCCGCTAGACGTTCGAAATGCTTGCCCTCGAGCTCCACGGTCTCTAGACCAATGTGGACGAAGACCTCCGTGTCGTGATCATCCGACTTCATCGCAAACGCGTGCAACGTGCCGAAAACCTTAACGATAGTTCCGTCAACCGGCGCGCAGACATCTACAACATCTGCCGAAGGTGTAACGGCAAACCCGTCACCTAGCAGGCGGTCAGCAAACATCGGATCCGGAACTTCCGTAACCGCGACGACCTCACCTGCAAACGGAGCTTTTACGTTTAGCTTCTTCTTGCCAAAACCAAACACTAGACTTCCTTTTCTCCTTCGAGAGTTGCCCCGGACGTGGACAGCTGGTGTGCGACCTCGTCGTAAACGAACTGCACCTGCGGTCCGACAACTACCTGGACGGCAGTTTGCGAAGGACGGATAACACCGGGAACGCCGGTTGCCTTAATGGTGCTTTCGTTAACCGGGTTCGGGTCCTTGACCTGAACGCGAAGGCGAGTTGCACAGTAGTCAACCAGCTTGATGTTGGAAGCGCCACCCAGGCCACGGATGATCTGAGATGCAACTTCAGCCTGAGAGGCATCACCGGTGCTGACAGCCGCACCCTGATCGTCCGCAGCGTCGCCGCGACCCGGGGTCGACAGGTTCAAAGCACCGATCAGCGCGTAGAAGATCACGAAGTAGACGACGAACATTACGACGCCGAATACAAGGAGCATGTACCACTTGTTAGCCATGGGGTTCTGCGAGGACAGGACCATGTCAACAAAACCAGCGGAGAAGCCGAAGCCTGCAGTCCACTTGAACGCCGCGGCAACTGCTACAGCGATACCGGTGAGGGCAGCGTGTACCAAGTACAGAAGCGGAGCAACGAACATGAAGGAGAACTCGAGCGGCTCGGTAACGCCGGTGAAGAAGGAAGCAAGAGCACCAGCAAGCATCAGCGAGCCGATGACCTTACGGCGAGACTTGTCAGCACGCAGGTACATAGCAAGAGCAGCACCGGGCAGGCCGAACATCATGATCGGGAAGAAGCCACCCTGGTAGCGGCCGATCTCACCGACAACAGTACAGGTCGAGCCATCCCAAACGCCTGCGCCCGGGCAGGAAGCGGCGTCGGTTGCAGCCTTCGCGGCCTCAATGGTGGCACCACCGGAGAGGAAGTTACCAATGTCGTTAATACCGATAACGTCGAACCAGAAGATCGAGTTCAAAGCGTGGTGTAGACCGGTCGGGATCAAGAGACGGTTAACGAAGCCGTAGAGGCCCGCACCGACTGCACCCAGGTTAACGATGGACTGGCCGAGGTTGAACAGCAAGTTGTAAAGAAGCGGCCACAGGAAGTACAGAACCGCGGACAGGACGATTGCGAGCAGAGCCGTCATGATCGGAACCAGGCGGCGGCCCGAGAAGAACGCTAGGAAGTCAGGCAGACGCGTGCTGTGGAAACGGTTGTACGTCCAAGCTGCGAGGATACCGACCAAAATACCGAACAGAACGTTCTTGTCGTTAACAGCATCCCAACCCTGGGCGGCCCAATCAATTGCGGCCTGACCCTCAAGCGCTTCGAGGTCGACGCCCTTGAAGCCAGCTACCGTTCCCGGAGCGAGGATCAGCGTGACGGTTGCGTAGCCAATGAAGCCCGAAAGTGCAGCCGCACCGTTCTTGTCTTTAGCTAGACCAAATGCGATCGCGACCGCAAAAATCCAACCGAGGTTATCGAGGACGGCACCGCCGGCCTTGATCAAAACTGCGGCAACTACCGAGTTCGCGCCCCAACCTTCAGGGTCGATCCAGTAGCCGACACCCATCAGGATGGCCGCCAGCGGCATTACTGCCACTGCACCCATTAGAGCCTTGCCAAAGTTCTGCAAAGCCCCCATTATCTTGTCTTTCAAGAGAGGATCCTTTCAGTGATCTTGGCGCCAGCCGTGTAGAAAGACAGCTAAATAGGCGACTTCGCCCTTGACTTCGTGTGGGATTTCAAGTGTTCCAAGCATGTTGCGGATGACCTGAGTCGCGACCGTAACTTCACGCGGCAAAGACCGATAGATAGCCCCTGTTGCGTCATTCTTACGGTAGTTCGCCTCTTGCATCCGCTGTCTCGTGTCAGCTAGGACCCGTAGCAGGCCGCCAGCTGGAGCGTTAGGAATACCAAAGTCAGCGCCAATTTTTCCTACAACCTCGGCGAGTGCATTTGCCCGCTCGAGGGGCTGCTTAACCGTGACACCGGTTCGAGCAGCATTTAGATGAAGCGCAATAAATGCGGCCTCATCCTCTGGAAGCTCAATACCGAGATTGGTGTTTATGTAGTTCAGCACTGTTTCTGCCGCTACATATTCGCTGGGGAAAACAGCTTCAATCTCGTTCTTGAGCGTGTTATGGATTACCTGGCCCTCTTCGAGGCGCTGGATTGCGAACACCAAGTGATCGGTCAGCACAATGTAAACCGACGGATGGAGGTCGCCCAGCATATCCGTAGCTAGATCAAGCGCCTTAGCGAGTACGTCTAGCGTTTGGACAGGGATATCTTTCAGGGTCTGCAAAAAGCCGAGACGATCAGCTCTTGCTTCAACATAGTGACGGTGCGATCCGTCTTCGATCTGGTCACCAGCGGTACGCCCGAACCCGACGCCACGCCCAACGATGACCTGTTCGGTCCCGTCTAGGGTAGCGAGCACCGCGTTGTTACTAAACACGCGCACAATTGTCGGGGTCTTACCGTCCACGAAAGATGGCTCCTCATTGAGCGGGCCAAAGGCCCTTCTTTCCGGTCATGCCTGCTTTATCAGTAACACCCAGACTGTCAAGGTAGAACCATACTAATGCGTACAAGTGACGTTTTCAAGCACTTTCAGCTCAAAACGTTGCGAAACACGCAACTTATTGAAGAAAGTTGCGTATTTCAGCCAATTCGCACGTCCGGTCGTGCCACCGGACCCGGGTTCTTGCGCGCTGTGATCTTTACATTCGGAAGCGTGGGGGCCGGAATCCAGTCCAAAGCCTTCGGATCGTGGCTGATATATCCCTCGACATAACCGAAGCGCTCAGCGCGTTCCTGCCACTCCTCTCGAGCCTTAGCGACTTCCTCGTGGCTTCGTCCAATGAAGTTCCACCACATGACGATGGACTCACCAAACGGCTCGCCTCCGAACAGGAGCATGCGAGCAACGTCCTCACCGGTATTCTTAATGGTCAACGTTTCTTCGCCGACACCGGTGTACGCAAGTTCTGCGCGCGCAACGGGTACGCCCTCAAGTTCGATGGAGCTGGAGTCAAGTAGCAGGCCATGCTCGAATGCGGGGTCAACGTCGAGGGTGAACTCGGCACCCGGATTCAGGCTGATCTCGGCGCCCACTAGCGGCGTAAACATTGCTATCGGAGATGTTTGCCCCAGCAGGCTACCCACAAACACCAGTGCTTCCCCACCGTCGAACTCCACTTTCTCGGGGGCGTAGTGATCGAAACGACGCAACATGTTCCGATCCTTCTCGGGCAGCGCCACCCACAGTTGGACTCCGTGCAGCACCTTCGTGTCCTGCGTGGAAGTCTCCGAGTGCGAAATACCCGACCCCGCGGTCATGAAGTTCGCCTCCCCCGGACGCACAACCGCGTGGGTACCGGCCGAATCATGATGCATAATCTTGCCCTGGAACAGCCAGGACACGGTTTGCAAGCCGGTGTGCGGGTGGGGTGCCACATCCATGCCACCCGTCACCGACACATCGTCTGGACCATAGTGGTCGCAGAAGCACCATGCACCAATCATCGAACGCTGACGCTGCGGTAGCGTTCGCTTAACCTTCATTGAACGCAGACCGCCCAGCGGAACATCGCGGGACGTAATGATCTCTACCTTCGCCCCGCCCTCGCACTCGGGAGGTTGCGGAGTTAGTTCGCGCTCTTGCGGATCAATCGACAGGTCAGACACGGCACTTCCTTACCTAAAAACTTATGCAAACAGGTCGTCGAGCTCTTGCTTAAGCTCCGGTGTTAGGCGCTCAAGTGCAACGAGGGCGCCCAAGTTCTCCTCAAGCTGCGCCACAGAAGACGCACCGAGGATAACTGTTGAAACATTCGGGTTCGCGCCCGCCCACGCAAGGGCAAGCTGCGCGGGTGAGACATCAAGGTCCTGCGCCATCTTTACCAGGGCTCGAATCTTGTCCTCATTTTCCTTTGCCTGGGTGAGGATCTCCCCGTGGCCGGCGCGAGTAGCGCGCGACCCCTGCGGAACGTCCTCCAGGTACTTACCGGTCAAAATACCAGAAGCAAGCGGACTCCAAACCGTGAGGCCAAGACCGATATCCCCGTATAGGCGCGCGAACTCGTCCTCAACCTTGCCGCGATGAAGCAAGTTGTACTGCGGCTGTTCCATTACGGGCTTGCGAAGATTGCGGCGGTCTGCGATTTCCCACGCGGCGCGGATTTCGTCAGCGGACCACTCGGACGTACCCCAGTACAGTGCTTTCCCCTGCTCAATCATGTCGGAGAACGCGTACACGGTCTCTTCAATAGGAGTATTGGGATCGGGGCGGTGAGCATATACAAGGTCTACAAAGTCAAGACCGAGGCGCTCCAACGAACCGTCGATAGCTTGCATCAGGTACTTACGGTTCAAGGTGTCCTTCATGTTCACCATGTCGCCGTTAATACCCCAGAACAACTTGGTGGAGATTACGTACTCGTGACGCTTCCAGCCGAGTTCTCGGATGGCCTCCCCCATGATCTCCTCGGAACGGCCACCCGCGTAAACCTCGGCATTATCAAAGAAATTCACGCCGGCATCCGCGGCCACCTGGAGCTGCTCTTTTGCGATTCCAGTGTCAACTTGGTCTCCGAAAGTTACCCAAGATCCAAAGCTAAACTGCGAGACCTGCAACCCTGCAGACCCGAGACGGTTATAAGGCATTGAAGGTAGTGAAGTATTCATGGGATCACTATAACGCGATGGGCCGCGGTGCGCTCTAAGGACGTTTGACCCTCCCACAATAAGGACGTTAGTCCCGCTTAATTCCTTGATTTTTCAAGCAAATATCCAGGTTCAAACCCCCGTTGTACGGATACAACAACGCGGGCAAACAAGGCTTGTCAGGTACAGCTAATGATGTTAGCTATCACACAACGTAGGTTAAAAGCACGCTCATAGCTCGGGCCCGCGTCACAAATGTGATCCGCCCCCTGGGTGTAACCGAACTGAACACCATCAAGGAGTGAAAATGTCAACGAAGACAGATAGTTCAGAACTTATGTACACGTACGGCGAGCAACCCGATGAAGTCGGTGATCGCGAAATTAAGGGTAAGGCGAGTGCTCGCGCCGAGAAACTCGTCCAAGATTACTACGACGCGAAGTTGATGCTGGACTGCACCTTCCCGATCGAGTACACCAAGGCTTGGGAAGAAAACAAGGGTCGTCACCCGTTCCTCCGTCGTGGCCTCGCATTCAAGGCTGCATTCTCCGCTCTCCAGCCGGCCATTCGCCCTGGCGAGCTCATCGTCATGTCGCGTAACCGCTACATTCGTGGTGCTTCGCTCGTGCCCTGGACCGCTAACTCAGCAATCCTCGCCGATGAGGAGCGCAACCAGCGTCTGTCCGGCCGCGCATCGAACAAGGCTCTTGAAGACGTAACCATTCTCGCAACCGGCGGTGGCGTTGTTGCTCAGGACACCGAAGACCTGATCTCCATCTCCAAGCGCTACGGCCTGCCGCGCGAAGAGTACGAAGACATGCTCAAGACCTGTGAGTACTGGAACAAGACCTCCGTTGAGGAGACCTCTTGGATGTGGGGCCAGATGCACCCCGAGTACGACAAGCTTGTTCGCTTCAAGGACGCCGTCCTTATGTCCTCCGACATGGAGTACGGCAACCGCCACGGCCGCTCGGTCAACTCCTACGCAATCGTATTCACGGTTGGCTTCGAAGGCATGAAGGATCGCTGCCGCGAGCTCATCAACAAGCACGCTGGTGACGGCCGCTACGTCGACGAGGTCGCTTTCTGGCACGGCATTATTGCCACCATTGAGGGCGTCCAGGAGTGGATGACCAAGTACGTACAGCAGGCTCGCGAGCTTGCCGCTAAGGAAACCGACGCTCAGCAAAAGAAGGAATTCGAAGACATTGCTGACCGTCTCGAGTGGGTAACCAAGAACCCGCCGCGCGACTTCATGGAGGCTGTACAGCTCCACTGGACCGCACAGCTTGAGGTTTACAACGAAATGCAGGGCTCCGGCTTCTCCCCGGGCCGCCTCGGCGCCGTCCTCTACCCCTACTGGAAGAAGGACATCGAAGAGGGCAAGATTACCCGCGAATTCACCCTCGAAGTACTCGAGTGCATGCGCGTCAAGTACACCGAGCTTGAGATCGCAACCTCGACCGCAACGACCGGTATTCTCGCTGGTAACACGTTCAACAACATCTGCCTCGGCGGCCAGAACCCGGATGGTTCCGCTGGCGACAACGAGCTCGAGATGCTGTTCCTCCAGGCCTGCATCAACATGCCGACCGTCTCCCCGACGCTGTCGGTACTCTACGATGGCAAGCTTTCGGACAAGTTCCTCATGAAGGCCATCGAATGTAACAAGACCGGTGCTGGTATGCCGGCTTGGGTATCCAACCGCGTTGGCATTGAGTACTGCATGAAGTACTTCGGCAACGAGAACATCACCATCGAAGATGCTCGCGCATGGTCGATCGGTGGTTGCCTCGAGATCCAGCCGGGCGCTATGGAAATGGGCAAGGTCGGCGCAGGCTCCTACTCGTCCTCCGGTATTAACTTCATTAACGTACCGAAGATCCTCGAACTGACGCTGTTCGACGGTAAGGATCCGCGCACCGGCATTCAGGTACTACCTGCAACCGGCCGCGAACTCAACACCTACGAAGACGTCTTCGAAGACTTCACCGAGAAGTTCACGGAAATCGTCCGCGTATTCGAAGAGCTGTACAACTTCAAGACCTCTTCAGCCTTCGAAATCGACCAGCCGATGCTTCTCTCGGCTCTAACCTCCGACTGCCTCGAGCGCGGTAAGGACATCGACCACCAGGGCTCGCGTTACAACAGGTGCTTCACCACCTGGATCACCGGCCAGGTCAACGCCTCCAACTCGCTCGCATCGCTCAAGAAGAACGTATTCGAAGACAAGGCATTCACCCTTGAAGAACTCAAGGAAGCAATGCTCAACAACTTCGGCTACGAGTCGGCACTCAAGACCGGCAACTTCTCGATGATGGAGCAGTCCAAGACGGTTACGAACCCCGAGTGGGAGCGCATCCAGGCACTCTGCCTCCGCGCACCGAAGTTCGGCAACGACAACCCGTACGTCGACGAGATCTACACCGAGGTTGCAAAGACGTTCAAGGAAGCTGCAGAAGCAGTAACCGACGTTTGGGGCAACACCTGGGTAGGCTCCATGCTCTCGACCTCAACGCACGGCCCGCTCGGCCAGGCAGACATCGCTTCGCCGGACGGACGCCTCGCAGGCGTTACGCTCGCCGACGGTGGCCAGTCGCCTTACCCGGGCACCGACTTGAACGGCCCCTACGCAGTACTGAACTCGGCAGCGGTCATCGACCACTCCGACTTCAAGAACACGCAGCTCAACATGAAGGTCCACCCGGCCTCCATTAAGGGCAACCAGGGCTCGCGCAAGATGCTCCAGATGATCAAGTCCTTCATGGACCAGGGCGGCTTCCACATTCAGTTCAACGTGGTTGACTCCCGCATGCTGAAGGATGCACAGAAGAAGCCCGAGCAGTACCGCAACCTGCTGGTCCGCGTAGCAGGCTTCACGCAGTACTGGGTTGAGGTTTCCAAGCCGATTCAGGACGAGCTGATCGCACGTACTGAGTACGAGGAAGTCTAATCCCCGGAAGTCATGGGGAGGATGGGTGGTATCAACCACTCATCCTCCCCCTTTTAAAACTCTCAACATAACTTGAACCGGGAGGTTCCCATGTCAGTTTCAACAAGCAACCCAGCGCCTGGAGACACAGCTCCAGACGTGCAAGGGCGCGAAAAATACGCGCGAAGAGCCGTAATCGGTGCAGCACTCTCCACGTTCTGGACAGGAGCCTTGCTATTCGGTTACCCGGGACTAATGCGTCCGGTGTGGGCTGAGCGCTTCGACGCGACCCCGGGTGAATTGTCTTGGATCATGACGTTCGTTGTTCTCTCACTCGGCATCTCAACCTTCGTAGCTGGCAAAATGCACATGGCCCTAGGCACCCGCAAAGCCTACATGGTAGGTACCGTGATGCTGGTCGTCTGCATGGTCCTCGTAATCTACGCGAACTCCATTTACGTCCTATACCTATGGGGCTTCCTAAATGGCTTCGCATCCTCATTCTTCTATTCACCATCACTCACCACAGTGCAGCACTGGTACCCACACCGTCGTGGACTAGTGACCGGCCTCGTGAACCTCGTATTCGGCCTTTCCGCAGCAATCATGTCGCCGATCTTCAAGATCATGTTCGACTCCATGGGCTACCAAATGATGGGCTGGGTACTCCTTGTACTCATCGTTGTCACCAACATCTTCGCATCCCTCATCTCCGAGATGCCGGATCGCACTCCCCTAACTCCTGCACAGCAAGCTGCACAGGCGCAGGTGCTTGCAGACACGAAGAAGGGTGGCAACAACGCTCCGGCAGATGACGTCGAGCCGAAGCAGGCTCTACGCACGAGGCAGTTCTGGTTCATTTGGCTCACGTGGTCGTTCATGGGTGCCGCGGGTATCTCAATGGTTACGCTATCCACCTCCTACGGTGGCCACCTGAACGACATCGGCTTCATCGTATCCGGCGTCGCAATGCTCACAGCGTTCAACCTAACCAACGGATTCTCGCGTATCCTCGCGGGCGTACTCTCCGACGTAATCGGACGTAACCTACTCGGCGCAATCTCCTTCGTCCTAGCAGCAGTTGGATACTTCCTCCTGCCCAGCCAGACGAACACGGTCGTGCTGTGTATCCTAACCGCCCTCGTCGGCTTCGCATTCGGTACGCTCTTCGCGATCACCGCTCCGCTTGGCACTGATCTATTCGGTCTTAAGTACTTCCCGATCATCTTCGGGTACATCTTCACGGCCTACGGTTTCGTTGGCGGCCTAATCGGCCCGCTACTGTCCGACTGGGTCCTTGAAGCGACCGGATCTTACACCGCAGTATTCAGCTATCTTGGCGTGTTCTGCTTGCTGTCAGCATTCTTCATCATGCTGGCACGTCCGCAGAAAACGAAGTAGGAGGCTCGGAAAAGACCATCTTGTGAGCTAAGTAACTTACGCTTAATTCATGAGGTTAGAGGCAACAACTATGACAGATTTCGTGACCGTGAAAGATGTACTGGACGCGCCCGAATTTGCAGACGCAAAGCTACTCGGAGGAGCAGCGGGGCTAACAAATCGAGTGCGTTCAGTCGCGGTCGCTGAAATCCCGGACATCTCAATGTGGCTGTCCGGACACGAGTTCGTACACACCACGGGACGATTCTTTGCAAACGAGCAAGGAGGGGTCGATGAAGACCAGTTCCAAGAATGGGTTCTCGGAATCATAGCTGCCCAGAGTTCTTGCCTCGCGATTAAAACCCACCGATTCATTGGGGAAATTCCTAAAAGCATTATCGCGCTCGGAGAAGAGCACGACTTCCCCATCATCGAGTTAGGCGAGTCAACTACTCAGAAGATGGTCTCCGATGTCATCTACCAGCTACTCACCGAGATCAAGCTGAAGGACATCGAGCGGCGGCAAAGCATCCTCGCTTCTTTCATCAACGAGATGGCAGAAGCACACTCCACGCATTTTGGTGTGAACCGGATTAGCGAATATGTAGATGCACCGGTGCTGCTGTTCGACGAGAACTACAACTTAATAGAGTTTTCTCGCGCGCTCAGCGAAAAGGATTACCGCATGCTCGACGTTCCACGTCGAGTCAAAATACTGGGCGAATCGGCCACTATTCCCCCAAACGCCACACTTGACCCCAATGTGTGTCGAAAAATGCAGCCGCTTTACGGGGAAGAAAAACGCGGAAATGGGGGCCGGCTACTAGTCCGACCCATCACCACTTCCGAGAGGATCATAGGCTTTTGCGCAATCTTGGAGCGCGATCGCCTTGAGGCCACGCAGATCAGTTTGTTCGTCACGTTAGCTGATGTCCTCGTAACCGACTTGTCCGACAGGTATCGCGCGAAGATGGCGGCGAACAGGGCTCGCCAAGAGCTTTTTGCCGCCATCCTCGCCGAGCAGCCGGACAAGAAACTGATCGCACACCGCGCAGTTTTGACCGGGCTTCGCGCCTCGCAACCAATGCGCATGATCCTTTTGTCCGTGAGCGGTGTTTCTAAAACACAGGCGGAAATGGCGCAGCTGGAGTTCGCCCAGTGGGCGGACCAAGCGTCCTTCCAAGCAATGAGAGAGATCCTCGGTTCGAACCGAGACTTCTTGCTGGCATCGTGGCAACGCGGTGTTGCGATCCTACTCTTTGGCGACGACCCGGTCGGTCGGGCAAAACACATTATGACCCGACTCGTCTCCACATTGAATGAGCGCCACTCGGTAGATTCCGCGTGCGGTATCGGAACCGTGGCAAGCGGAATCGAAGACATAGTTGACTCCGCGAGGAAGTCCCGAGAAGCACTAAAAATCGTCGAAAGCTTTAACCTCGGACCGGTAGAAGCCTACGAGACTTTAGGCCACTACCTGATGCTCGCATCGTTCCTGGACGATCCTTCAAGGGCTCAGGACTACATCAACTACATGTTCGGTTCACTAATCGAGAAGGAAGAGTCCTACCCCGGACTTCTCGAAACCCTACAGGCATTTCTTGCCGAGGGCGGCTCATACACCGCCGCCGCCCGAGAACTACATATGCACGTAAACACTATGCGTTACCGCGTAGAAAAAATTAACGAACTTTTACCAATACCCATCGAAACCCTAGATGGGCGCGGAGCTGCCTGGCTCGCTTTGCGCATGTACCAGTACCTCCACCAATAAAGATCACGGAAAGGAACCAGCAACGATGCTTGATCCAGACAACGAAGCAATGATCTTCGACATCCAAGGATTCTCCGTACACGACGGTCCGGGAGCACGGACCCTTGTGTTTTTCAAAGGATGCCCGCTCGGCTGTTACTGGTGCTGTAACCCCGAATCGCTCACGATCAAACAAGAAATAATGTACCGGCGCTCCAAGTGCGACAAGTGCCACGGGTGTATCGACAGGCAAATCTGCCCGCACGACGCAATCAGCGCGTCAGGCCCGGACGAGTACATCACGATCGACCGCACCAAGTGCGCCAAGTGTACGACCTTCGACTGCGTAGAGGGCTGCTACCACGATGCTCTCGCCCTCGCTGGCAAGGTATACACGCTTGACGAACTACTTCGCAGGGTTGAACGCGACGCCCGTTATTGGGGTGGCGAGGGCGGAGTCACGGTCGGTGGCGGCGAAATCGCAATGCAGTGGCGGTTTGTTTCAAGGTTCCTAAAGGAGCTGCAAGACCGCTACATTCACACGGCCGTAGAATCCTCCTCAATGGGTAACTGGGAGCACCTGCGCCACATTTACGAGCACGTGGATTGGGCGTTTAACGACCTCAAACACATGAACCCTGAAAAACACAAGGTGGGCACCACCAAGTCGAATAAGAAGATTTTGGAAAACCTACGACACATCGCGGACATGGCTCACGATGGCAAGCTGCGTCAGATCATCCGCTTCCCCGTAATCGTTGGGTTTAACGACGATGACGAGAACATCGACGAAACGGTCGCTTTCTGCAAGGACATCGGCACGTACGAAATCAATATTCTGCCGTTCCACAGACTGGGTGAATCGAAGTACGAGCAGCTCGACTTGATCTACGACGCCAAGGACATGATTCCACCTACCGACGAGCACATGCAGTACATCGCAGACCGCATGCGTAAGCAGGGCATGGAGTGCTACATCGGTTCCAAGACACCGTTCTAAACCGCGGCGTGTCCCCTCTCCCCTCCCCGGAAGTTCAACTGGTTCAGTTAGCTTCCGGGGATTTTCATACAAACGCCCCGCCTAGAGCCTAAAAAATCCCCTGAAGATCCGGGTTGAAACCAGATCTTCAGGGGATTAGCTACGAGTTTGACTAAACCGTTGCCGCCTTCTTTGAAAGGTAAGCTTCGGCCTCGTCAATGCTGGACCAACCGTACTGCTTCATGGTGGCCTCAAGCTGTTCGATAACCAGGTTTCGACGCTCCGTTGCCGCAGTTTCAACGTCTTTCAGCAAGTAGAGCAACGTGTCGGGAGAATAGGTTAGGAGCTCCGCGCGCATGTACGTGTCCGCCGACGTCTGGTCGGCCGTGGACTGGCCGTCAAACGGGCGCCCATTAGCGCGAATAAACGGGTACTTCTCCGCAGCTTCGCGATCCCAGTTCTCGTGGTAAGCGGCAATCCGCACACCAAGTTCGACGACCTGCGCATCAACCGGAGGGAGCATGCTGGCAATCTTGGCGAACTCATCGGGGTGAGTCACAGCCATCATGCGCGCATACTTTTCAGTCATCAGGTTGCGACCTTGGATCTGCGCCCTCTTCACATCTTCCAAATAGCATCCGAGAGTCTTCTCACCCCAGGTCTTGAACTGCGCTCGGCGCATAATCTCAAACGTGCCCTGCTGAGACTGGCATTCCGCGGGCCCACCAACGTTGTTGACGGACCGGAACATGTCCCATTCGCCCTCAACAATTGCATCAATGAGGCCGGCTCTGGCCTCGTTGGTCTCAATCTTCACTGCTTCCATGGGTTTACCTCTCTTAGTTCACTGTCAGAAATCCGCTCCCTGATTGCTGCTGAGTGGGGAACCAGAAAATCTGTCGACAAATCTGTAAGCTCTTGGCTACGTAACTCCGTTAGGACGGCTTGGCATATCGATTCGACCGCGTAGACACTAGTTTCGGTGGAGAGTATCTCGAGATCGTCTGCCACTTGACTCAGCAACGGCAAATCTTTCAGTGCCCGCCCCGCCCACTTATAGAAGGGCGTGTACCTGTAGTTAAGCAGGAACACCGCTGAGATTGCGGCCTCCATGAACCGCGCTTTCGCAAGCGCAGCACCGATGGTCTCGCCGCGTTCCAAACAACGCGGATAGTTGTACTGGCCAGCCTGCCCCATCGTCAGGATTCGCCCCTCCAGAAGTTTCAGGCGAACATCCTTCGGATAAAAGTCCTTTAGCGTGTTGCGGATGGAGGTGAAACGCCCTCCCCCGTCATAAAAAACGTCACCATTTGTTGCAGCCGCCAGGTTCGTCTCCGGAATGGCCAGCCATTCGCTTGACGACCGCGGCGTCCACTCCAGTCCCGTGTAGCGACGGTAAAAGTCAGTGACGGATTCAGTGGTGATTCTGCCTTCGCTCAGGTGGGACGTAGCCGCCTGGATACGCCCGGCGGCAATATCCGAATAAGCGCCGACGGGTAGCCAAATCTTGACCCTGGTGTCGTTGTCGTGGTCCATCGAAATCTCATCGTCGAACCCGAAACAGTCAGAGCCGTCACCGACTAGCCCGGCGGTCATGTACGGGTATAGGTCCGGCAGTTCTTGCTTAACTATCGGCTCTATACTCAACATCCACCACAGGCGCGCCCTGTCTAATCCTTGTAGGTATTCACTCATTTAGTGTCCTACTCGGATAGAACACGCGCCGCGTCGTCTTCTCGACCTAGTTGCTTGTACGCGTGCGCAAGGTTACGTGCAGAGATCTTCGCGGGTTCGGAGTTCGGACCAAACGATTCGCGCGCCCTCTTTACAACCCATTCCAACTTCTCGGCGGCTTCTTCAAAGTTTCCTGCCGCAAGGTTCAAGCTGGCGAGGTTATTTACCTGACCGAGGTACAGGTCCGATGCCTCACCTACGCGCTCTAGGTAGATTGCGGAGGCTTCCTCCATTTTGGCGAGCGCGTCGTCAACATTTCCCTGGTTGTAGAGGGCGGTGGCCATGTTGTTCAAAGTGGTGGCCTCGGCGACTTCATCACCGGGGCGTGAACGCAGGCGACGCAGAGCTTCTTCGTGTAGCTCGAGCGCATCTTCCCAGCGGGCCTGGTCTTGACGTAGCAAGCCCCTGTTATTTAGGCAGGAGACCGTGAGGACGTGGTCGGCGCCCAGGGTTTCGTTGTAAATCTTCTCCGCCTTCGAGTAGGCCTCTTCGGAGCCGTCAAAGTTGCGGCGCAGGCGCTGCAGGCCCGCGTAGTTGTTAAGCGTGGTCGCATAGTTTGGATCATTAGTTCCGAAAACAGCTGCGGAAACGCCAACGGCCTCAGAGTAGATTTCCTCCGCGGTGTCGAGGTTACCGAGGTTACGATGGAGGCCGCCAAGGCGGTCAAGGGTTGCCGCATAGTCAGCGGTTTCTGTACTAACCGCACAAGCAGGCCCGTTACACTTGCGTGAAAGCACGTCCACAAGGTCTGTTAGGGGTTGGACCATACCGACAAAGTCGCCTTGCTTCTCAAGTTGGTCTATTTGTTCACGCAAAAAATCTTCACGGCGTTGCATTGATCCTCCTTGACCAATTACTTATTACTACCTTTCCATTATTGAATCGCAATGTGACTTAAGCATCATTGGAAACTCCAACCGCATACACGACTGTTTGTACAGACCACACAACCAACACGGATGAGATAACTCACCCGCCTCGTCGCGCACCCCTTCACGGTCTCTGGTAATTTTCTTCAAACAAACTAGTTTGGATTTGTACAACATGTGTGGCCCTAGAAAGGTTCGAACCGTGGAAACCAAGGTTTACAAGACTTTTGCCAAGATTTTTGGCATCATTTTGGTCCTCATTGGAGTTGGCGCCCTAGTTGGCGCAATGTTCGCATCTAGCTTCATTTCTTCGCAAATGGAAGAGCAAGCGATCATCTTCCCCGAAGAAGAAGCCATCCAGTCTCAAGTTGAAATTGGACGTATTACCGAAGAGGACGCAGCAGCCCTGCGTCCGTATGCCGGACAGCAACTAGCTGACGGCGCGGGCGCCCAAGTCTACGCGGACAACTACATTCACTCGCACATGGCCTTCGCAGCAAGGCAGGCGGGCGTTGAGGGCGAGACCTACGCGACGCTCGGCGGCCTCGTCGGCCAAGAGACTGCGGCCCTAACCGAGAAGCTGACCGCTGACAACCCGGGCGAGTCCGAAGAGACCATCGCCAAGATGGTTGCAGCCGAGATCGCCAATCCGCTTACCGAGTACCCCGAGGCCGCCAGGGCCAAGGAGCTCCAGGATTTGCGCACCGACATCATGCTGACGGGTAACACCCTTCGCGGCATGCTCCTCAACGTTTACGGTTGGGGACTCATCGGCCAGATCGCATTCTTTGCTGGTATTGGCGCCGTTATTGTTGGCCTTGCGCTGACAATTTGGGGCTTCCTGCCGGCCAAGAAAAAGAATCCCGTTAACGCTTAGTAGCTAGCCCACCAGAGCCACACATACGACACTCCCCGTTGGAGAGACCATTTTGTACGGTCTATCCAACGGGGAGTTTTCGTTTGCAGTCGGCAGACTATGTCGCCATATTGCGATCAGCAGCCGCCCCCCCTTATACGCCGCGCCTACGTCTTAGAACCACGGCGGATGCACCTAGCGTTGCCAAACCAACGGCCGCCAGAGCCAATGCAACGATCTCAACACCGGTCTTAGCAAGCGTTGATTTGCCCGGTTTTGAGGGCGTGGTCGGCTTGGTTGCCGCTACCTCCGGATTACCCGTAGGCGATGGCGTGTCTGTCGAAACGGATGACTCCTCCGACTGCCCCTGCGTTCCCTCGGTTTCCACCATCGACTCGCTTACGCCCGGAGCTTGCGTACCTGACTGGCTGGGAGCCTGCGTGCCATCCGTTGAGGACTCTGTCTCTCCCTGCGTAGAACTCTGGTTTGTTGCTTCGGTAGAGGGCGACGTTGAAGTCTCAGTGGTGTTGGTTGAAGTTTCCGTTTGCCCTGGCGAGGGGTTCTCGGTTTCTTCGGTAGATGGCGGAGTGGAGTCACCGGCGTTGATCCGCATTGCGACTTTGCGGTTGTCTAACGTCGGGATCACACCGGTCTTATTTACGGAAGTACCTGCATTCAAAAGGTCAAGATCTGCTGTTGTAATTGCATCCCACACCACGGGTTC
The DNA here is from genome assembly GCA_030532405.1 of Actinomycetaceae bacterium. Classification (GTDB taxonomy): domain Bacteria; phylum Actinomycetota; class Actinomycetes; order Actinomycetales; family Actinomycetaceae; genus Gleimia. Next base: position 287,848 of record JAUNLF010000001.1, read on the forward strand.
TTGCGTTTCAACACCGTCGTTCCAAAGGACTCGGACGTAAGATTTAGTCCCCGGCAGAGTCTTCTCGGTGAACGGCCCCCCGTGGGCCTTATCGTAGCTGCGTAGAGCAACTTGGCCAGGCGTCACCCGAAGATCTTCGGCGGTCACCTTTTCTACCTGCAACTGATTTTCAAGCAACGCGGGAGCAGCCTCGGGGAGCTTCTTGTACACGCGAACGTAGTCAATCTCGAACGTATTTGGATACGGACGCCACTCCCACGGGCCTGTCCAGTTGTTCATCATCCTCTTTTCGTAAAGGGAAATAAGCTGGATCATCGGGTAGTCGATGTTTACATTCTTAGAACCGGCTACTTCACCGTCAACGTACATGGTGATGCGGTCGGGGTAAGCACCCGAACCCGCGCCCTGCTCCCAGTCGAAGCCATAGACGTGCCATTCGTTATGGAAATCCTTGTCACTCCTCTGGTGGGACGCGATTGCCCTATTGTTATCGGCCGCGTCAGGGTCGTTCCACTTATGGAAAGCAGAAGGCACGACGTGAGGGTTGTTGCCAAGAACCTCAAAGATATCGATCTCCGCGCTCTCTTGCGCAACATCTTCGAAGCCTGTCAGCCACCACGCGATGTGGCGAGACGATCCAGACTGCCCCTTCGCCCTCATCTCGTAGTAACCGTACTGGTTGATGTGGGTCAGCTGCGTGTCTTCAGGATTTCTAACCTGGTTACTACGGTTCCAGTTGTGTAGTCCATTTCGCTGGCCCGTGGTGAATCCCGATACGACAGTTTGACCGTCGAACTCTCGAGCCCACGGCTCGGTTTCACGATCGATCTTGACGGTCATGTGACCGTGATCTTCAACGTAGTTATTGGTTTGCTTCCAATCTTGGCTCCATGATGACAGGTAGCGCTTAACCCACTTGGTCTCGTCTAGCTCCGTGTCGTTGAACTCGTCGTTAAAGATCAGCCTGTAGCCGGGCTTTTCGATGGGGTTAGCAGGAGTATGGTTACCTAATTTCGCCTTGAGCACCAGTTCGTTCTGCCCCGCCCACTCATTTTTGAACGCTGCAAGCTTCGCATTGACGTGGTTCCTGTCCGTGGCAGAAATGCTGGGGTGATCCTGGCTTGGGAAGATGGAAGCAAGATTATCGCGGCTAATCATCTCCATAGGGAAGATCGCTTCGTACTGCGAGTTTGCTCCGTAGAACCAACCGAGTAGGTCTTTTTCGCCCAGAATCTCTTCGCTTAGTTGCGGCAGTTCGCCAACCGTGATTTCTTGTCCAACCTTCTTGGTGAGTTCTTTGACAACTGCTCCATTCGCCTCAAACTTCACCGTGATATCAGAGGTTGGCTCCGGCTGAGCACCCTGGGCGTCTGTACGCAACAGGGTTATGTAGTCGATGCTCGGTCCGTTCCAGCCTTCGGGCGCAAAGAACTTCAACGCGTTTACACCCGCATTAAGAGTGATCTTGATTGGGGCAGAATCCTTGAATGTAGTCCAGTTGCCCTCACCGATCATCGGGACGGGGACGTCGTAAACCGCGTCTGCGTTCCTTACATTTAGCTTGCGAGGGTCGCCTGCACGGTAGTGCACGCTCAGTTCAGCGGTTGTCTCCTTTTTCGCTTCGACAAAAAGGGTCACCGAGTTCGCTTCACCTTGATCCAGGAAACCTGCGACGGTAATGTGCCCTCCGAGGATAGTGGGCGTTTCGAATTTGCCAGTTCCGGCAAATTCACCGGATTCAGCTTCAATTTTCTGTATCCAGGTTTTTGGAGTCTGCTCTGCGCTTGACCCTGGTTCAGTATTCGCTTGTTCTGCGGCAACCATTTGCTCTTGGTTGCCTGGTAGTTCTTCTGCCACCGCCAATGGTGCCCCGGCTTGTAGCAATAGTCCGAGTGCCAACACTGGCGCAGAGACTAATGCAACCTTGCGACTTCGCATTTATATACCTCTTATCTTCCGACGGCGTCGTCGTAATACTTAGATAAGATACATATGTAACGAAGGGGAAACAACCGTTTTCACTCAAACTCAGGCAAGATTTACGCCGTGCCCGTCAGCAAACGGACAAAATATCTCAAAACCTGTGACTTAAGGCCGATACCCTACTTGGCGGAGCAGTCAAAATGCTGCGCCGAAGGAAATAGGTCTGTAGTCAAAACTTCCGTTCGTAGTTTTTCAAGTGCATAATCGAGGGCGAACTTAACGCCGCCGATACAGACAGCCTGCTCCTTAAGCGTGGACGCAGACACGGTGGGCACAATTGGGCAGTAGCGTCCAAGTTCAGACTTGAAGTCTTCTAGGAAAAGGTCTGACCACGCCGAGAACTCTCCACCCACAACCACGTGGGTTGGACCAAACGCCAGAACCATAGCGGACGCGCCAAGGGCTAGGATTTCTGAGAATTCCTTTACAGCACCGACAGCCTTTTCGTCGCCCTGTTCTGCAAGGGGGAAGACCTGCTTGCGGCCGGGCAGCTCGCGCGCCTGGCCCGAATCGCCCTCGGACACATTGGATACTTCCGATACGCCGTAGGCTTTACGAATGAATGTCTCGGCCTCGATTTCACGCCATCGGAGGGCGTCGAGCTCACCGATCAGGCCGGCCGTTCCCTTAAATCCGGCTTGCACCTTGCCGTCGCGAATTGCCGCGGCACCCGTGCGCATACCGGACAGGATGTACACAACGTCCTGGTGGCCCTGCGCGCCACCCTTCCACGCTTCGCCAAGAGCGCCAAGCGAACAGTCCCCCGCAGTCACAACCGGCCTGTGCAGGCGCGCCTCAATCTCGGACGCCAAATCTATACCCTGCCAGCCGGGCATTCCGTGACCACCAAAATAATGCACGCGTCCATCACTGACCGCGCCCGGCGAACCCACGCATATTAGAGCGATCTGATCGAGCGAGAACTCACTATCATCCACAACCCGCTTCGCGCAGTCGCACGCGATGTCGATACGGTCGGTCGCGAAAGCGTCCTCTTCGATCTCAACAGTTGCAGTACCGATAATGTTGCCGCGATGCCCCGCAAAGTTGACCGTCGCGTGGTGGGCACCAATATCAATGGATAGGACCAGGAGCGCATCTGCAGACAGTTCCCACCTAATTGCGGGACGCCCTCCGGCGGTCTGCGGCTCTAACTCTTGAAGCCATCCCAGCTGAGCCAAATCCGCTACCACCTGTTCGGTTGCGGGACGTGAAACCGAGATTTTTTTGGAGAGCTGCGTGATCGATAAAGACTCCTGTGACAGAGCTCGAATGGTCGCCAACATGTTGATTCTGCGCTGAATCCGACGTTCTGCCCCCTTCATCGAAGGCACCTCCAAAAAGCATCGTTAAGGTTTCGTTACCTTACGTCATTGACTTTCATAAGTAACTAGCGTAAGTATTATCTATATAAGTTACTTTACATCATTGGCGATGGAATATGACGCAACAAACAATCAAACCTAGGCCCTTAATTACAGGACCAAAAAAGGCAAGAACTCCCCGCACTCAGCGCAAGCATGGCGACGGCCTAATCGCCCTCGTTTTCTTGCTTCCCGTGCTACTCGGTTACGCCATCTTCTACTTCTGGCCGATGATCAGAGGCGTCCAGATTTCGTTCACCGACTGGAACCTCTTATCAGACGCGCAGTGGGTCGGGTTCGAGAACTACCGAAGGCTAATGTCAGACAAAGTGTTTGGCAACGCCCTCGTAGTCACATTCACTTACGTAATCGTAAACATTGTGACGCAAACACTACTCGGCCTTGGAATCGCCGTCTTGATGCAAAGAATCAGCCAGTCGGTATTCATTCGATCTTTACTACTGGTCCCCTGGTTGGTTCCAAACGTAACCATCGCTGTCATCACCCTGTTCATCCTCGACCCGAACGTCGGACTGATGAACCACTTGCTGTCTTTCATGGCGGTGGACCCGATCTCGTTCTACGGCAACGGTGATATCGCGATCTACACGATCGCGCTTGTGAACTCTTGGCGAAACATGGGCTACACGGCACTACTACTCTTTGCCGGCATGCAAACCATCCCGACCATGGTCACAGAGGCCGCCATCATGGACGGGGCGAGCGCGTGGAGGCAGTTCCGCTCAATCACTTTGCCGCTGCTCCGCCCGATCCTAGTAATGGTCGTCGTCGTATCAATGATCGGGTCATTCCAGATCTTCGACACGGTTTCCGTTGCAACCAAGGGCGGCCCGGGACACTCCACTCGCGTTATCTACTTCTACATTTACGAAAAGGCCTTCCAGCAGTTCGACATGGGCTACGCCGCGGCGATGGCCGTTGTCCTACTACTGATCCTGCTCGTCTTGTCCGTACTGCAGATGCGCCTACTACGCGCCGACTCGAGCGACTTGGACTAGGCAGGAAGGAAGCACCATGGAAAACCAATCCGTATACAAAACCACCCGCACCGGCAAAATCGTCGGTTGGGGCCTAATGATCCTGCTTCTAATCGTCACGCTACTGCCCTTCATTTGGGCTATCCGCACAGCGTTCACACCTAACGCGGCGATTTTTGACGGCAACTACTCACTGATTCCCTCAGATCCGACGACAATCAACTTCGAACGCGTACTCGGAATGACCACGCCCGAAGAGTCAATGGCTGCCGGTGGCTCCGGCCAGTCCATGAACTTCTGGCAATACTTGATCAACTCGCTGATCTTCACCGCCGTGGTCGCCTTAACTCAGGTCGCGACCTCCACAATGGCCGCATACGCGTTCGCCCGCCTGCACTTCCGCGGCCGCAACGTACTGTTCATCGTGTTGCTCACCTCGATGATGATCCCACCGGTATTCATCGTCTTGCCGAACTTCGTCCTCATGAATTCACTGTCTTGGATTAATACTTGGCAAGGTTTGCTGGCACCCTACGTACTAATCAGCCCGTTCGGCATCTTCTTCCTACGACAGTTCTTCTTGTCACTTCCGCGCGAAGTTGAAGAAGCCGCAATGCTCGACGGTGCGGGCCGCTGGCGCACGTTCCTACAAGTAATCGTGCCCATGGCATCCGGCCCAATCACAACACTTGGTATTATCCAGGCCGTTTTCGCTTGGAACGAATACCTATGGCCGCAGTTGATCGCAAAGGCAGACGACGTCCGCCTGCTCAACGTGGCACTGGCTGTGTTCGCACAGTCGTCCCCATCCACAAGTCCGGACTGGGCGGGCTTGATGGCAGCCGCATCACTCCAAGTGATTCCGATGTTCATCTTGCTACTCATCTTTGGACGCAAACTCGTAAGCTCGCTAGGCCTCACATCGGCCAAGTAACAAACCGAATCAGATTCACGCTCCTTCCAGCGCTGCAGACGCAGCGCCCTGTGGAACTGATCATTTTCAAAGGAGAGAATAACAATGAAGTACATGAAGCTAGCGGCCGTGAGCGCTGCGGCGATGCTTATGCTCACCGCGTGCGGTGGCGGCGATTCGGTTGGCGGTAGCCAGACCGAGGGCGGCGATTCCGAGGGCGGCGCGTCGGAGATTACCTACAGCCTGTGGGACTCCAACCAGCTTCCGGCATACGAGCAGTGCGCCGCGAAGTTCACCGAAGAATCCGGTATTACCGTCAAGATCAACCAGCAGGGTTGGGATGACTACTGGACTTCGCTTACGACCGACATTGTGTCGGGCACCGCTCCTGACGTGATCACCAACCATGTCGCGTACTACCCCGAGCTTGCGGGCAACGGTCAGCTTATGGACCTTGCTCCCATGATCGAAGAGGACGGCGTAGACCTCGGCCAATACACTGGCGAACTCGCTTCACTATGGAACAAGGATGGCGAACAGTACGGCATTCCGCAGGACTGGGACACCATCGCGATCGTTTACAACGCGGGCATGCTTGAAGAAGCCGGCCTAACCGAGGCGGACGTTCAGAACCTAACGTGGAACCCGCAAGATGGCGGAACCTTCGGTGAACTCATCAAGAAGCTCACCGTCGACAAGAACGGCGTTCGTGGTGACGAGGACGGCTTTGACTCCGCAAACGTTGAAACTTACGGCTGGGGTCTTGAGACCGGCGGCGGTGTCGTCGGACAAACCCAGTGGTCGTGGATGGCTCTGGCAAACGGCTTCAACTACCTGGACACCAACCCGTTTGGTACCGAGTACCAGCTGAGCGACCCGAAGCTAATCGAGGTATTGGACTGGTACCAAGACCAGATTGAGGCGGGTTACGTCCTACCGTTCGAGAAGGCTGGCCAGCTCGGCCTCGAGCCCATGATGGAACAGGGCCAAGCCGCCCTCATCACCGATGGCTCATGGCGCATCGGCACCTGGGCGAACTCTGAGAACCAGGACTTCAAGTTCGCACCGCTCCCCACCGGCCCCGAGGGTCAGAAGACGATCATTAACGGTCTTGCACCGTCCATCGTTAAGAGCACCAAGAATGCAGACGCCGCTTGGGAATGGGTCAAGTTCTTGACCTCTGAAGATTGCCAGACGATTGTCGCGGAAAGCGCAGTAGTCTTCCCGTCCATCCCCGCAAAGGCTGAAGCCGCTGCCGCGAAGCACGAGGAGAACGGCGTGGATGTATCCGCGTTCGTTGACATTGCGGGCGACCCTGCAAACCTCAGCTACTACCCGATCACCGATGCCGCTTCGGAGATCGGCTCCCTTGCACAGGCTGTTGTCGACGACATCGAGCAGTTGAAGGTTGAGCCGGCTGACGCTCTGCCGCAGCTCAACGACGAAATCAACGCACTGCTAGCTAAGTAAGACCGCCTGCTTCGTTAGCTTCCCTTCCTGAAATCGCGCCTGGCGTGAGGCGACTTCGCTGGGCGCGATTTCAGGTATCAGACAGGGTTCGATCTACTTCCTCGCACCACCAGTTTTAGAAAGCCAGTCATGTCCCTCTCAATAGTTTTTGACAATCGAACTTTTGAAGTGTCTTCAAACGCAGCAGCAACTCCTGAGGAACTTGCGATTCCGGGATATGAGGACCTCGCTATCTACCGCCTGCCAGCGGGTGATACGAGGGTCAAGCACGCCCTCGAAGATCCGGAGTTTTATCGGCACGGATGGAACTCTTGGAGCCCCACCGCGTGGCGAAAGCTTAGTGACTACCCGTGGAGGGTTTGGAATAATCCGGGCCGTTCGCGCACCGCTGAGGATCCGATTACGGATGCTGTGGACACGCATCGCGGCTACCAGGTTGGGGCGCTAAGTTTTGCGGATTCGAAGGTGATGCTCCTGGGCAGTCTTTCGCGTGGCGGCGCGCTTGTGGAAGCCGATTCGCGAGCGATGCGGGGCATTGTTCCAACGTCTGCCGGTCCTTTCAATATCGAGGGCGGCAGTAGCGCTGAGGGGGAACCTTGGGTGCTGATTTTGGGCGATGAACTGAGGGCGTTTGAGGCGTACGGTAAGTTGCTCGCTGACGCATTGGATGTGGCGCCGAGAGCGTCGCAGAAGATTGCGCAGCGCGGTGCTGCTCCCGTGTGGTCGAGCTGGTACTCGTGGTTTGAGGAAATCACGCAGGAAATTATTAGTGCCGAGATTAGCCATGCCGCCAAGGCGGGTTACTCCGTTTTGGAGATTGATGATGGCTGGGAGGAATCGGTTGGAACCTGGGAGCCGAATGCTGACTTCCCGGATCTGCCCGGTTTGGCCCGTCAGATTCGCGAGGCTGGTTTGCGCCCGGGCATCTGGGTGTCGCCGTTCATCGCTAAGGCGGATTCCTACCTGGTTCGAAACCACCCCGATTGGCTGGTTAAGGAGCCGGACTCTGATGAGCCTATAGACGCGGGCTTTAACTGGGGTACGCGCCTGTACGCGTTGGATACAACCCACCCGCAGGCCCTGGAGTGGGTTAAGGACATCTTCACTGAGCTACGCTCATGGGGTTTTGATTACTTCAAGACAGACTTTATTTACGCTGCCGCCATGCCGGGGCGTCGCTACGCGGACGTTCCCCGCGAGGAGGCCTACATGCGGGGCATTCAAGCGATCCGCGACGCGGTTGGCGAAGACGCGTACCTGCTGGGCTCGGGAGGACTGCCCGCCGCGTCCTTAGGCATTCTTGACGGCATGCGCATGGGCCCGGACACAGCGCCCTACTGGGACAATATGGACCGGTACCGCGACCCGTCCGGCCCCGCCGTTGCGAACGCGCTTCGTAACTCTTTGAGCCGTTTTTGGTGGAAGCCATGGATCGACACTGACCCTGACGTCGCGCTGGTGCGCACCCGCGGCTCGCTACTGTCACCCGAAGTTAACCGCCTAACCCTGGATGCCGCCATCGCGTGCGGCACCTTCGGGTGTTCCGATCCTGGGCAGTGGCTGACCGATACAGAACGATCCGTCCTCATGGACGCAATTTCGGATGCCAAGAAGGAGGCCGAGGGCGAGCTGGCAATCACGCAAACCGGACGCTACACCTTCACGATTGGTGAACGCGTTGTGGACTTTGACCAGTGGCTAAACCCGAAGGGACGAATCTCAGACCGCCTACTGGTGAAATAGCAAGCTTCCAAACACCTATCTAGGTCCTACGCACCCGCGTAGGACCTAACTTTTTCCCAAACCTCAAAACCGGGCGATTCCAGATAAGAAAAACCCCGACATTTCGCGGAAATGTCGGGGAGATTGTGGAGCTAAGGGGATTCGAACCCCTGACCTCTTCCATGCCATGGAAGCGCGCTACCAACTGCGCCATAGCCCCTGAACTGTTCAGTTGAACAGTCATTAACTATACCGAACCAGGCGCCATTCAACAAAATGAGTGGCTGTGCAAAGACTCACGTCAGAGCAGTACACCCACATTGTGCGCGATGATCTTCCACGAGGGCGTCCTACTGCTTTGATCCATGATGGACCAGTGGCAGTTGTCCGGCCCTCGCAGGCCCATCCACTCCGACGGGCTCAGGCCCATCAGGTTCACCATCGCCTGCGTAATCGCGGACCCGTGGGAGACGAACACATACGTGCCGGGCTCACGTGCCACGAACTCACGCACAGCCGCCACAAGCCTCTCCCCCACAGCCGCGCGCGCCTCAACGCCCGCCACAGTGCACTCACCGGTATCACGCCACTGGCGATACCACTGCGGATATCGCTCCAACAACTCGTCGCGATTCAAACCCTCAAACACACCAAACGCGCGCTCACGAACCCGCTCGTCAAGCACAATCTCAGCATCGGTGTGTCGAGCAATCTCACGCGCGGTATCGTGCGCCCTCGACAAATCGGAAGACACAATCTTAACCGGCTCGAACTTTGCAACCACAGGCCCCATCGCGCTCGCCTGCTGGCGGCCCGTCTCGTTGAGCGCAATATCAATCTGCCCCTGCACCCGACCACCACTGTTGTAGTCAGTCTGCCCGTGGCGAACAAACACGATACGCGAAGTAGCGTCCACAGAAGCACTCATCGGGCCAGTTCAACCTCCGCAAGCTCCAGGCGCGGACAGTCCGCCCACAGGCGCTCCAGAGCGTAGAACTCACGCTGCTCATCCAGCTGAACGTGAACTACGAAGTCACCAAAGTCCATGAGCACCCAAGCGAGCTCCTCGCGCCCTTCAATGCGTGGGCGCGGACCTCCCGCGGCCTCGACCTCGTCAATAATTGCCTTGACGATCGCCTGCACCTGGCGTGAACTTTCTGCCGAAACGATAAGGAACGCGTCCGAATAAACGAGACGCTCCCCCACTAAGATCGCAACCGGGTTAATCCCCAGCTTGTCCGCGGCGGCAGCGGCCGCGACGTTAATCAAATGACGAGTCGACTCGTTCAACTCCAAAACATCAACCTACTTAACTCGACGGTCAGGTAATTCCATTGTGCCACTAGTCACAGACACTGCGACTTAGAACCGCTAGTCGCGATACAAACCGTACTTATCGATGTACTGGACAACACCGTCGGGCACCAAGTACCACACCGGTTTTCCGCCCCGCACACGATCCCGGCAGTCCGTGGACGATATCGCCATCGCGGGCACCTCCAGCAGCGACACGGCAGATGGCGGCAGGCCCGTCGCGTCCAACTCGTGGCCCGGCCTTGTTACGCCAATAAAATGAGCCATCTCGAACAGCTGATCGGAGTCCTTCCACGTCAGAATCTGCTCCAACGCGTCCGCACCCGTAATAAAGTACAGGTCCGCATCCGGGCGTTGCTTGTGAATGTCCTTCAACGTGTCGATAGTGTACGTCGTCCCGCCGCGATCAATATCGACGCGCGATACCGTGAATCGATTATTGGAGGCCGTCGCGATCACCGTCATCAAATAGCGGTGCTCCGCCGAGGTTACCCGCCGGCCCGCCTTAAACGGCTGCATCTGGGTGGGGACGAACACAACCTGGTCCAGGTTGAACACGTCCATGACTTCTGATGCGGCCACCAAGTGTCCGTGGTGGATAGGGTCAAACGTGCCACCCATAATCCCGATTGACGGGCGATGCGGCACTTCACCCGAAAGGTTTTCCACTTTTCCTCACAATCTACGGTGTTTTACCACTGCTAACGTCTTTGTCAGCAGTCGCGTCCTACGCGGTTCCCGGGTCGGTCCAGTGTCCGCTTTCTCGGTCGGTCCAAAGCTCTTCGCGCGCGGCTTGCTTCGCGTCCATTCGTTCATGGTATCGAGCCTTGCGCTCCTTGCGACTCGCTCTCAAGTTTTCGTGCAGACGATCATCGGAGCCGCGCGGCCCCAGGTGTTCCGCACCGGTTTCCATCATGGGCTCCCAGTCGAAGATGACGCCGCCTTCGATTTCTCCGATGACAACGGGGTCGCCAGGCAGGGCGCCCTCCTTCATCAAAAGGTCTTCCACGCCGGCGCGGTTTAGGCGGTCGGCGAGGTAGCCCACGGCCTCATCGTTGGTGAAGTCTGTTTGGACCACCCAGCGTTCGGGTTTGCGTCCGCGCACCTGGTACAGGTCTTCGCCGTTGTATGAAACCTTGCGTACGGTGATCTCATTGTCGCGATCACTGCCGCCGATCGGGGTGGGGCGCACGATTGCTGGCGCCGGCTCCGGCTCGGGCAGGTTTTCGCGGTGTTCTTGCACCATTTCAGCAAGGGCGAACGACAGCTGTTTCAACCCCGCGTGCGTGACCGCCGATGTTTGGAATACGGGCCAGCCGAAACTCTTTAGTTCCTCCAGCTGCAAGTCCGCCATTTCCTGCCCGTCGGGAATGTCCACCTTATTGACCACGATGGCCCGAGGACGTTTTCCTAGCGGCACGTAGCCTTCCAGTTCGCCAAGGTCTGACTTGTACTGGGCGAGCTCCTGCTCAATAACGCGCAGATCCGAAACCGGGTCGCGGTCGTTTTCAAACGTGGCGGCATCAAGCACGTGCACGATCACGGCGCAACGCTCAATGTGGCGCAAGAACTCGAGTCCGAGGCCCTTACCCTGCGCGGCACCGGGAATCAGCCCGGGCACGTCGGCAATCGTGTAGCGCGTATCGCCCGCCTGCACGACACCCAGGTTCGGCACGAGGGTCGTAAACGGATAGTCCGCAATCTTTGGGCGCGCAGCCGACATCGCCGCAATCAGGGAAGACTTCCCAGCAGACGGGTACCCAACCAGCGCCACGTCAGCCACGGTTTTAAGTTCGAGGACGACGCTGCGTTCCTCCCCCGGCTCGCCCTTCAAAGCGAACCCGGGTGCCTTGCGCTTGCGTGACGCGAGCGCAGCGTTACCCAGACCGCCCTTGCCGCCCTGCGCAATCGTTAGCCGGGTTCCGACCTCCGTTAAATCTGCGAGGACGTTTCCCGCGGCGTCCTTTACGACGGTACCGGCAGGAACTGGCAGGACGATGTCTTCCCCGTTCTTACCTTCACCGTTATCCCCAAGCCCCGGCGTGCCGTTCTCGGCCTTCTGGTGCGGCGAGTGGTGGTAGGTCAACAGCGTCGTGGTTTGGTCGGAGACCTCCAAAATAACGTCTCCACCGTTACCGCCGTTCCCCCCGTCGGGGCCGCCTAGCGGCTTAAACTTTTCACGGTGTACAGACACGCATCCGTGGCCACCATTACCACCGGTCACGTGTAGCGTAACTCTGTCAACAAACGACGCCATTGGAGCCTCCCTTACAAACTGCCATTGTATTCAAACTTGGCATATAAAACTTTGAGGGCGAACGGGAAACCCGCTCACCCTCAACAGCTTTAAGAATAGTTAGGCAGATACTGCCTCAACCACGTTCACGACGCGACGGTTGCGCTTGTTTGCGAACTCGACATCGCCGGAAACTAGGGCAAAGAGCGTATCGTCCTTGCCACGACCCACATTCTCACCTGCGTGGTAGCGGGTGCCGCGCTGGCGAACTAGGATTTCGCCGGCCTTTACGAACTGGCCTCCAAAGCGCTTCACGCCGAGACGCTGGGCATTAGAGTCGCGACCGTTCTTAGAAGAACCAAGTCCCTTCTTACTTGCCATTGTTCAGCTTCTTTCTCTCAGTCCTAAAAACCTTTAGGAGAACTACTTGATTTCCGTTACCTTGATCTGCGTCAACTTCTGACGGTGACCTAGGCGCTTACGGTAGCCAGTCTTGTTCTTGTACTTAATCATCGAAATCTTCGGTCCCTTTGCAGGAGCGACGATTTCGGCAGTTACCTTGACGTTACCGAGCTCGGACACATCAGAGGTGACCTTGTCACCGTCGACCACCATTAGGGGCTGGAGTTCGACGGTATCGCCGGGCTCTCCTGCCAGCTTGTCGACGACGACGACATCACCGACGGTCACCTTTTCCTGTCGGCCGCCGGCCTTGACGATCGCGTAGACCACGTTGCTGCTCATCTCTCGATAGATTACGAATTATTAATGCGCTTGGAAGCGCACCGACGATCAAGAATACTTGATCTGGGCATCTCAATCAAACTTCTACGGCCCTTTCGGGGCCCGTTTGCGTGTGGGATTCACCACCGCAAACGTTATTTGTCTGATGAGGGCGCGCCCGGATCTGTCATGACTACTCGCCGGCTCTTTTTGGCGGGTCGATCTTCCGGGTTGGGAAGCTCGATGTCGTCCAAACTCATGGCTGCCGGGCGCGTGATCTTGCCCGTGTTTGCAACTTCGGGCAGTTCGATCTTTACCTGCGGTTTTCCGGCGTCCATTGTCGCTGTCCGGCGGCCTCGCCTGCGGGTAACAGGTCGGCTTTCGGTAGCTTTGTCTGCGGATTGTTGAGAGGCGCTTTCGCGTTGTTTTTCGCTCTTCGACTCTTGCTCTTCGTGCTTTTGAGGATCCCGCTTTTGCGGTTCCTGTTCTTGCGCGTCCTGTTTTTGCGGTTCCTGCTCTTGCGCGTCCTGTTTTTGGGGCTCTTGTTTTTGCGGCTCGTCCTTCTTTGATGAAGACCTGCCGCCAGACTTCCTGCCCCTTCTGGACCCGCGCTTTTCCTGCGCGGGCTTGTCATCGGATTCCTCGGCGGATTCCTGATGCTTTGACGCCGCCGAAGCCGCGATGGCAGACAGCGCTGCCTTTACCTCTTCGCGCTGCGGATCGGGCTTGGATTCGTCCTCGTTCTTGGATTCTTGGTGTTCCTGACTGTGCTTCTTCGTGTTGATGGCGCGTCCGGACTTGTCTTTTTCGACGGGCTCGGAGTGCACGATGAAGCCGCGTCCCTCACAGCATTCACACGGCGTGGAGAACGCTTCTACAAGGCCCTCCCCTACGCGTTTGCGTGTCATTTGAACCAGTCCGAGGGCGGTGATCTCGGTGACTTGGTGACGCGTGCGGTCGCGTCCCAAGCATTCGACTAGGCGGCGTAGCACCAGGTCGCGGTTGGACTCGAGCACCATGTCGACGAAGTCGATGACGATGATGCCACCGATGTCTCGAAGGCGGAGCTGGCGGACGATTTCCTCCGCGGCTTCCAGGTTGTTCTTCGTGACGGTCTCTTCAAGGGTTCCGCCGGAGCCTACGAATTTGCCGGTGTTAACGTCAACGACGGTCATGGCTTCGGTGCGATCGATGATCAGCGAACCGCCCGAGGGCAGCCACACCTTGTTATCCATGCCCTTCGTGAGCTGTTCATCGATGCGGTTTGCCTTGAAGACGTCTTCCTTCTTGGTCCAGTGGTGCAGGCGATCCTTCAAGTCGGGCGACAGTTTCGAGACGTAGTCGTGGATCGTGTCCCAAGTGCCGTTACCTTGAACGGTTAGCGAGCTGAAGTCCTCATTGAACACGTCGCGTACGACGCGCACGGCCAACTCGGGTTCGGATCGCAGCATGACGGGAGCCTTCTGTGACTTCTTCTGCTTAGCCACCACTTCATCCCACTGGGCCTGAAGTCTCTTGACATCGTCACGCAATTGTTTTTCGGTTGCGCCCTCTGCGGCGGTGCGAACAATAACGCCCGAATCCTTTGGAACAATCTTCGAAAGCAATTTCTTTAAACGGTTGCGTTCCTTTTCAGGAAGCTTTCTAGAAATACCCGTCATTTGCCCGTCGGGAACGAGCACCAAGAACCGGCCGGCAAGCGTAATCTGCGACGTGAGTCGCGCACCCTTATGTCCGATCGGGTCTTTGGTTACCTGAACCAAAACCGTATCCCCGGATTTCAGCGCCTGTTCGATGCGCCGAGGGCGTCCCGAGAGCCCTACTGCCTCCCAGTTCACTTCACCCGCGTACAGCACCGCGTTGCGCCCTTTACCCAGGTCGACGAACGCGGCCTCCATAGAAGGCAAAACGTTTTGGACTCGGCCAAGGTAAATGTTGCCGACCATTGTTTGCTGGGTGCGGCGAGCCACGTAGTGTTCAACCAGCAGGCCGTCTTCCAAAACTGCGATCTGGTTGAGGCCGTTCTTTTCACGCACGATCATCTCGCGCTTAACCGACTCGCGGCGAGCTAAGAACTCCGATTCGGTTACTACCTGACGGCGACGATTCTCACGCCTGCCCTCACGCCGACGTTGACGCTTCGCTTCGAGCCTGGTTGAGCCTTTTACGCCCGTTACTTCATCCGCGTAGTCCTCTACCGGTTCGGACTGTTCGGACCGGGAGCGACGACGGCGACGCCTGCGAGAAGTCTGAATCTCTTCATCAGGTTCCTCGCCACTTTCTGCACTTTGCGCGGACCGAGAGGACTCATCCGACTCGTCATAATCAGATTCACGCTCCGCGTTTGCGCGTCTGCGGCGCCTATCCGACTCGCGGGACTTCGACTGCCGGTCTTCACGCGAGTCATCGGAATTATCGGATCTTGAAGGGATTGGACGTTCTATTTCAGGAGCTTGAAACAAAAGCGTTGCCGCCGCAGCCACGGGCGCCTTCTTACCCGATTCTTCTTCGTTTGAGTTAGATTCGTTTGCACCCGAAAAAAAGGGTACGCCGAAGCCCACCTTCTGCTGTTGAGCAGGGTTTTGTTCCCCGCCTTGAGCGGAGTCTTCATTTAGTTCTGTTGACACAAGCTTTCTCCAGTTAATGCGGCTACTCCATACCGAGTGGCCGACAAGCCGTCTTTCGCAGACGGAAACCTTTGCGGTGCTACGCCTTCATACGCGCGCGGCACAGACGTTGTACCGGGGAGAAAACGTCAACCCGGCAACGCCACTTTCGGGGTATGCCGAAAGTCCATCTGGTCTGAATTATGGCACAGGTTTTATCGCTGGTCCCACTTGAGACTTTTCCCACGTAGTTACGCCTGCAGAATCAGGAAATTTAAAAAGGAAAAGAAATGGAAAATAAAAAACCAAGAAATATTTAAAGCACACTACTGTGACTTAATTAGTCCCCATCGTTATCTTTTCGTTACCGAAATCTAGGACTAAAGAACCTAATTCCATCGGCGGTTTAGCACACGTTGCCATAAAAAACACGCTAGCTTTGGAAGCAACATCACCAATGGCGAAAATTAACGCTTATTGTTGAGGTTGTGAGCGGTTGCCAAAACGGCGACTAAAACCCCCTATCAACTCGGAAAGGCGGACAACATGACCGTCCTCCCAGCAGCACTGGATGCAGTGTTACTGGCGCGGTGGCAGTTCGGTATTACTACCGTCTACCACTTCATACAGGTCCCGCTGACCATTGGTCTTGGCCTTTTGGTTGCAATCATGCAAACCAAGTGGCATCGCAGTGGTCAGGAGGTCTGGCTCCAGGCAACACGATTCTTTGGAAAGCTGTTCCTTATTAACTTCGCGCTCGGTGTCGCAACCGGTATCGTGCAGGAATTCCAGTTCGGTATGAACTGGTCAGAATATTCCCGCTTTGTAGGCGACATCTTTGGTGCTCCGCTAGCGGTCGAGGCCCTTCTAGCCTTCTTCATGGAGTCCACATTCCTTGGAATCTGGATTTTCGGCTGGGGCCGTATCTCGAAGACCTTCCACTTGGTCTCCATTTGGCTAGTGGCAGTCGGCTCGGCCCTATCAGCCATTTGGATTCTGGGTGCTAACTCGTGGATGCAGCACCCCGTGGGCGCATACTTCAACCCCGAAACTGGCCGCGCTGAGCTAGACGGCACCGGCGGGTTCCTGCAGGTAATCACGAACCCGGTCCTATTCCTCGGTTTCTCCCACGTGTTCTTCACCTCCTTGTTCGTAGCGGGCACGTTCGTAGCCGGCATTGCAACCTGGTGGGTAGTACGCGCGGCAAACGCCGGCGAAGCAGGAGAGCGTGAAGCTCGCGAGGTTTGGAAGCCGATCGCTAAGTTCGGTGCTTGGGCACTGATCATCGCCGGCCTAGGCACGATCACGACCGGCCACTTCCAGGGCGTTGAGATGGTGAAACTCCAGCCCATGAAGATGGCGGTAGCAGAAGGTATCTGTATGGACACCGAAGGTGCTGCCTTCACCGTGGCTGGCTTTGGCGAATGTCCTCTGGATGATTCCGGCGACATGACTCGTTTCATCACGGTTCCGGGCTTGGCCTCGTTCCTGTCCCACAACTCCTTTACCGCTGAAGTTGAAGGTGTCCGCGACATTCAGGACCGCATGGTTGACATGCTGAACCAGAACGAGTCGTTCACCTCTCGCTACGGTGACGCCGCACAGTACGACTTCCGCCCGCCGTCGATGCCAACGTTCTACTCATTCCGCGTGATGGTCTCACTCGGCTTGATTTCGTTGCTGCTCGGCATCGGCATTTTGTACTGGATGCGTAAGGACGAGATACCCACAGCCAAGTGGATCGGTGGCTTCGCCCTATTCTCGCTACCGTGGCCGTTCATCGGAGCCTCCGCGGGCTGGATCTTCACCGAAATGGGCCGTCAACCGTGGGTTGTATACCCGAACATTGCAGGTGCAATGAACGGTGACCCCGTAGGTGGCGTCCTCCAGCTGACGAACTACGCCGCATCCGGCGCTGTTCCAGGCGGTCAGGTTCTATTCACGATGCTTCTGTTCACCGTCCTATACGGTGCGCTTGGCGTCGTCTGGTTCCTACTACTTCGCCGTTGGGCTCGCGAAGGCATGAACGTGCCTTACGAAGACAGCGATGAAGTACACCCCGACACACACCTGTCGTTCGGATACTGAGGAAGGTTGAGATAAACAATGGATTGGCTCAGTATCGTATGGTTCATCCTGATCGCTGTCCTCTGGACCGGTTACCTGATCCTCGAAGGCTTCGACCTCGGTGTTGGAGCACTGCTTCCCTTCGTTGCTAAGAACGACGAAGAGCGCTCGCAGGCCATCAAGACGATCGGCCCCCACTGGGACGGTAACGAAGTTTGGCTACTCACCGCAGGTGGCGCAACCTTCGCAGCATTCCCCGAATGGTACGCAACCATGTTCTCCGGCATGTACCTGGCCCTGTTCCTGATTCTTGTACTGCTCATTCTGCGTATTGCAGCAATCGAGTGGCGCAAGACCATCGACACGGTCAAGTGGAGGAGCACGTGGGACGCCATTCACACCGTGGTTGGGTTCGGTGTTCCGCTACTGTTCGGCGTCGCATTTGCGAACCTCGTTCAGGGCATGAAGATCGAGATCGTCGACCCGCTGACCCTCGAGCCTGTCGCAGGCCCGATCACCGAAGAGGTTCTTGCCAACTCGGTACACAACCTAACCGGCGGCTTCTTCTCGCTACTAACCGTGTTCACCATTCTCGGTGGCCTGGTAGTTCTGACTCTCTCCCTGTCGCAGGGCGCACAGTTCCTGTCGCTCAAGACCACGGGTGAGGTTCACACTCGCGCGGAGAAGCTATCCTCTACCCTGTCGATCGCAGCTGTAGTGCTCACTGCCGTTTGGGCACTGTGGGCAGTACTCGCCTACGCATCGTCGGTATGGGCTTGGATTCCGCTGGTGATCGCCGCCCTCGCACTAATCGTGTCCGCGGCACTATCGCAGAAGGCGATGAACAACTCCGTAGGTTCGTTCATTGCGTCCTCGGTTGGTATTGCGGGTGCAGTTGCCTTCATCTTCACCGCAATGGCACCGAACGTAATGAAGTCCAGCATTGATCCGGAGTTCTCGCTCACGATCGCGCAGGCGTCCTCGTCGCACTCGACGCTGGTCGTAATGCTGATCGTCGCTGTGATCATGGTTCCGATCGTCCTGGCTTACACGGCGTACTCTTACTGGGTATTCCGTCGCCGCGTTTCGGCAGATGACATTTCAGAAAATCAAGGTCTGCTACCGAAGCAGATCCGTGTAGGAGCAAACTTCCTACGCGGCTAGAACACACCGTTCACAGGCTGAGGGGTCAACCGAGCAAGGTTGGCCCCTCAGTTCTATGATGGGGTAGATTAATGGACTTTAAGAGACGCAGAATGGGATCTTCGTGAAGCCACTGGATACACGACTTCTTAAATACGCGAAAGCCGCCAAAGGCTACATTGTCTTTATCACGGTTGTCGGCACACTGTCGGCGGTGCTGGTGCTTGCGCAGGCAATATCAATCTCTTCCGCGATCTCTCCCGTCATTACAGACGGCCAGCAGTTGGCCGATTCTATGCCCTGGGTGTTCGGCCTCGTCGCTATCGTTTTGGCGCGGGTCGCCCTCACGTATCTGCTTCAATCCAGAGCCCACCGGGCGGCAAACGCGGCGATAATTCAGCTTCGTGAAAAAGTATTAGACCACGTGGCAAAACTGGGGCCGCGCTGGCTGGCGCGAAATGGTACGGACACGATCACACTAATCACGCGGGGGCTTGACGATTTGGGCCCCTACTTTGTGGCGTATCTGCCGCAGTTGCTAATGACGATGACGGTCACGCCGATAGCGCTGGCCGTAATGCTCTACTACGACTTTCTGTCTGCGATCATCGCGGTGCTGACTATTCCGTTAATCCCTATTTTCATGATCCTGGTTGGCAAGTTGACGTCGGATTATTCCGCGCAAAAGTTGAAGACCATGGAAAAGCTGGGAAGCCAGCTGTTGGACCTTATCGCCGGGTTGTCAACGCTCAAGGCATTGGGGCGTGAGGGCGCACCAACTAAACACGTGCAGCGCCTTGGGAAGATGCATGCCAATACGACTATGCAGACTTTGCGCGTCGCGTTTTTGTCCGGCGCAATCCTGGAGTTCATCGCGACACTGTCGGTTGCTTTGGTAGCCGTTGAGGTTGGTATGCGACTGGTTCACGGCAATATTGGCCTGTACGCCGGCCTAATCGTCATCATGCTGGCGCCCGAGGTTTACCTGCCGCTTCGAGAGGTCGGTAAACAGTTCCACGCCTCCGCGGACGGCGTGGCAGCTGCCGAGGCGGTCTTTGAAATCTTAGAAGAACCCGTCCCACTCGAGGGCGACCAGCCCGCTCCTGAACTTGCGCGCGAAACCGTGCTGATCGACGACCTGTCTGTGGCGGCACGCGGATCCTGGGCTCCAGCGAACTTGTCAGCCGAAATTCCCCGTGGAAAAATCACGGCGCTTGTTGGTCCTTCCGGAGCCGGTAAGACCACGACCGTCATGGTTTTGCTCGGCCTGTTGCAGCCCACCCGCGGGCGCGTCCTGATCGGCGAATCTGGTATCAACCTGGAGGACGTCGACCTTGACCAGTGGTGGCAGCAACACACGTGGGTGCCGCAAGCACCGGCAATCTTGCCCGGTACAGTTCGTGAGAACGTCCTCGAAGGCCGTGACATCCCCGGCGATAAACTACGCGAAGCTGCGGTAGCAACAGGGTTCCAAGAGGTCGTAGATAAGCTCTTGAACGGTTGGGACACGATGGTTGGCCACGGAGGTATCGGCCTGTCCGTAGGCCAACGTCAACGCCTAGCGCTCACGAAGGCCCTACTGAAAGACACGCCCTGGGTGATTCTAGACGAGCCCACCGCGCACCTGGACGCAATGAACGAACAGCAAGTCATCGACACCATGGTAAAACTTCGGGACATGGGCCGAACCGTGCTGGTGATCGCCCACAGGAAACCGGTTGTAGACGCCGCCGACCACGTCATCAACGTAGAAACAGCACCGGCAACGCCCTCGGAAATCGAAAAATACCCCGAACTGGCACAGACAACCATCGAAGAATTCACACTGGTAAGTCAGCCGAAACTACTGGATGAGGAGGCGCTGTGAGGTTCTTTGTAACTGCAAAAGAGCGGGCGGCCCTGAAGCGTCTCATGCCTTTGCTGGAGTTGAATAAGCTCCACTTCGCGGCGGCCGTGATGCTCGGCGCGCTTGGTTTGGGAGCCTCTATTGGCCTTGGCGCAACGGCAGCATGGTTGATTGCGCGGGCATCCCAGATGCCTCCCGTGCTGTACTTGACGGTTGCGACTGTCGGCGTGCGGTTCTTTGGCGTCTCAAAGGCCGTACTGCGGTATGTGCAACGCCTAGCATCCCACCACGTCGCGATCAACGGCATCGCGGACCTGCGTGAAAACGTGTACCGCAAGCTCGCATCGCGCAAGACAGATGCGATTGCGCGGCTCAAGCGCGGCGACCTGCTGGAGCGCACCGGTTCGGATGTTGACGCGCTCGGCGACCTGCTGGTGAAGTCGGTTCTGCCCGCGTGGGTGGCCGGCGTCGCGGGTGTTGGAACCGTCCTGGGTATCGCGCTACTCTCCCCCGCTGCCGCTTTGATTTTGGGAGGAGCGTTAATCCTGTCGGGTGTAGTCGGCCCGCTGTTGACGGCACGCTACGCAAGGCTTGCGGAGCTCGCGGACGAAAAAGCGCGCACCGAACTTGCCAGCCAGACCCTGACGCTGGTGGACAACTACGCCGAACTTGCCGTTTCAGGGCAAATGTCCGAAGTGCGAAGCGCCATTCACACGACGGAGCTGGAACTAACAAAGGTTAAAGATCAGGCCGCCCGTCCCGCTGCGGTAGCTGCGGCGATCGACCACTTGGCGATGGGTCTTGCCGTGATCGGCGCGATCTTGGTTGGTATCCCTCAGATGCACGCGGGAAGCCTTGCGGCAGTCGCGCTGGCCGTGCTGGTACTTGTGCCCCTGTCAGCTTTCGAAGGAACCGCAGACCTGGGGCCAGCAGCCGTCCAGTTGATTCGTTCAGCGCGCGCGGCAGTGCGGATCGACGAGATCCTATCGAGTGATGAGGCTCCCCAATCCACGCCGATTACAGGCGTTGAAACCGGACCCGTGTTGCGCGCCGAAAACCTGTCCGTGGGCTGGCCCGGCGGACCGGTCGTTGCCACGGGAATCAATCTTGAACTTAAACCAGGTAGCCACCTAGCTATCGTCGGCCCTTCGGGCATCGGAAAGTCCACGATCCTGTTCACACTTGCGGGCATGCTGGAGCCTCGCGCCGGCCGCGTCACCCTAGACGGCACCGACGTGTACGGCGCGGCTCGTGAAGACGTGGGGGCGCGCCTGTCCCTCACGCCCGAAGATGCCCACATCTTTGCAACGACCGTGCTAGAAAATATTCGGGCCGCGCAACCTTCGATTTCTGAGGACGAGGCTCGCGCCCTCTTGGATCGCGCGGGACTAGCGCAGTGGGCTAACAGCTTGCCCGAGGGGCTTTCCACAATGCTCGGCTCGGGTGGAACGACCGTGTCGGGCGGTGAGCGACGTCGCCTGTTACTTGCGAGGGCGCTCGGAGCTCCAGCTCCCCTGCTCCTAATCGACGAGCCGGGCGAACACGTGGACAACGAAACGGCGGATCTCCTAATCGAAGACCTGCTGGGTGTTCCCGAAAGCGGTAGTGATGACCGAGCTGTGCTGGTTGTTACGCACAGGCTCACACCCCTGGGGAATGCCGATGAAGTTTTGGTCTTATCTTCTGATGGCGACGGACCGGCTACAATTGTTGCACGCGGAAAGCATGATCAGTTGATCCGCGAAAACGATAGCTACCGTTGGGCTCTTGAACGAGAGGGCTCGCAAAAACAATTGGAAAACTAGGAATCTGCTGTGTTTGAGTTTGAGGACTTCGCGCAAAGCGAGCCCGAAATGCTCCTAGAAGCTGCTCTGGGGATCACCAAGCAGCTCGATATTGAGCAGGTCCTCCAAGAGTATGTAGACAAGGCGGCATCCTTGACGGGCGCGCCGTTTGGCGCCCTCATCGTCCTAAATGCGTGGGGCGATACGATCATGTTTTTGATGCATGGGTTTAGCCCGCAAGAAGCTCAGGCGATGAGTGTGGCGCCTATTCTTCGCGGGTTGGTTGGTGCGATTCCGCCGTCCGGTTATCTGATGATCAACGATTTGGAAGATAACCCTCATTACGCTCCGATCGTGACCGAGACGATTGCGATTTCCAACTTTGTTGGCGTTCCCATTCGCGTAAAGGATCAGCTGTTTGGTCGCCTTTTCCTGGCTGATAAGCCGGGTGGTTTTACCGAAACCGATGTGAAGCTGTTGCAGTTTTTGAGTGACGCGGCTGGTGTCGCGGTCGAGAACGCGCGCCTGTACCAGGAAGCCAATGCTAGGGAGCGTTGGATGACTGCGACGCAGGAGATCACGTCCGCCCTGCTGGAGGGTACGGATGAGGAAGATGCTTTGGCGCTGATCGCGAAGACGGTGCGCGAGGTCTCTGATTCTGACACCGCGCTCATTGTGTTGCCTTCCGTTGGTGATACTTGGGTGTGCGAGATCGCGGATGGGTACAGGGCCGATCAGTTGATTGGTTCAGAATTTTCGGATCGAGGGCGTGCAATGGCCGTGTTGCACGCTGGCGCCGGCATGCTGGTGAATTCGTTTGCGCGGGCATCAACTGTACGCGTCCCCGAGCTGCGCAGGTTCGGCCCCGCGCTGTACGCTCCGCTTGTAAACCACCGGGTTGCAAGCGGCGTCCTCATTCTGCTTCGAGTTCCGGGGCGAATGCCGTATGAGCCTAGCGACCTGCCACTTGCGGAGGGCCTGGCAACGCAGGCGGCGTTCGCGCTTGAGATTGCGGAAGCGCGCCTGATGGAGGATATGAACGCTCTATTGGACGAGCGGGATCGCATTAGCCGCGATTTGCATGACTTCGCGATCCAGCAACTGTTTGCCACCGGCATGCAAATTGAGAACGCGAAAGCTAGCATCAGCCAGACTGAACCCGACGTTGAGCGGATTCAAGAAATCCTTGATGGCGCGTTGAGTGCAGTGGATGAGTCGGTGAGTCAGATCCGCGCTATCGTCCATAACCTCAGAGAACCGGACCGCGATGTCGACATTGTCGAGCGAGTTCGACGAGAGACCTCGATCGCGCGTGAGGCACTCGGTTTTGCGCCCTCATTGGTCGTTGAAATCGAAGGCAACTGCGAAGGTGAAGACGAGACGGACGAACTGCGCGAAATCGGCGGTCGTATCGACCCGGACTTGGCGGACGATATCACCGCTGTCATCCGAGAAGGCTTGTCAAACGTTGCTCGCCACGCTCACGCCACGGCAGCACTGGTGAAGATCACATATCAGCCCGACCTTGAAGTGCCGCAGGTGCAGATCATCGTGGAGGACGACGGTGTTGGTATTGCGCCGGATCGCGAACGCACGTCCGGTATTGGAAACTTGGCGACGCGCGCGAGGCGCCACGGCGGGTCGATGAGTATCAGCAGATGTGAAACGGGGTGCGGCACACGCATGGTGTGGACCGCACCCGTCTAGAAATACTTGTTTTCATGGGTGGCTATTGAAGCCACAACTTTACATGGGGGGTTGTTGACGCCACGACGCTGCACGCTGGCTTGCAACCCACGCGGCCACCTGCGTGCGTCGCTTTAGCCCCATCTTGGACAGTACGGACGTGATGTGGTTCTTCACGGTCTTTTCGGCAACTCCAAGTTCGTCACCGATTTCGCGGTTGGATAGGCCTTCGCCGATTAGGTTCAGTACTTTACGTTCGGAGGGCGTGAGGTCCGCGGTGGGGTCCCCGTGGTCGGAGCGGCGACGCGTTACGGTGCGTTCGTCGAGTAGCACGCGGCCTTGGGCGACGGCGCGAATAACCTCGGTGATTTCCGCGCCGTGTACGGTCTTCAAAATGTAGGCGACGGCCCCTGCTTCAAGTGCTTCAGAAAGTGCCGAATCGTCGTCGAACGAGGTCAGAACAATCGTGCGGATCTCGGGCATGGTTTCTTTGACCCACGTCATGATGTCAATACCGGTGCCGTCGGGGAGTTGCAGGTCTACCAGCATCACGTCTGGGCCGACTAGTTCTGCACGTCGAATTCCGTCTTCTACTGTTCCAGCTTCCGCAACGACTTCTAGGCCTTCTGCTCGGTCAACGATCTCAGCGATACCGCGCCGAACGATCTCATGATCGTCAATGACCATTACTCGCGTTACATTGTTCGATTGATTATCAAGCACACGGTTATCCTAACCGATTCCAATTGGTTCTACCGGCATCTAGGACGTAATTCCTAAGAATGTTAATAATCAGTCACGCCCGGTTTAGAACGCGGCTGGCACAGCGGGCAAAAGTGGTGCGAACGTCCCTGTATTGCGACACGCCGAATCGTGGTTCCGCACCGCACGCAAGCCTCACCGTCGCGCCCGTAGACCCGTAGAGATCGCGAGAAGTAACCCGGATCGCCCTCCGCGTTGACGTAGAGCGCGTCGAATGAGGTTCCCCCTACCTCGATTGCGGACCTCATGATTTGCGCCGCGGCTGCCAGCAGGTTTTCGACCTCGTATACGCGCAAATTTTTGCCCATGCGTCGCCCGTGAACGCCCGCGGTGAATAAGGCTTCGTCGGCGTATATGTTTCCGATTCCGGACACGAGGGACTGGTTTAAAAGTAGGTTCTTGATCGGGCTTTGCGACGCGCGAATCCGCTTCACCACGATGGCCGCGTCAAAGGCCGGGTCGAGCGGGTCTCGCGCAATGTGAGCCGCGGACGCGGGGATCGCTCTGCGCTCACTACCCCACCCCGCGATTTCGCCGTCCGCTGTGTCCACAAACGACGCGACCTCGAGCCGACCAAACGTGCGCTGATCAAAGAACGACAGCGACCCTCCGCCTTCAAAATCCATGCGCGCGTGCTCGTGCGTGGAGCGCGGCATTGGCTCGCCCTCAAAAATGCGAAGCTGCCCCGACATTCCCAGGTGAAAAACCAGCGCCTGACCGGAATCGAGTTCAGCCCACAAGAACTTTCCACGCCTAGCCAGCGCGTCGATACGGCGTCCAATCATTTGATTTTCGAGGGCGGACGCTCCGCCGGTTTGCGCGCGTGCGATGCGCGCTCCCCACACGTGGGCGTCTATGATGCGCCGGCCAACTATGCGGCTAAGAAGCCCCATGCGGATTGTTTCAACTTCGGGTAACTCGGGCATATTTAGTCTTGGTTCGTTAAGGCGAAATAGCCCTCTTTGGCGGCCTCCGATTTGGCTGCCTTCTTCGAGGTGGACTCTCCGCGGCCGATCACTACGCCACCCACAGACACGGTTGCTGAAAACACGCGCGCATGGTCGGGCCCGGTACTGTCAGACTCGTAAATGGGCTCGCCAAGGCCGGCCTGCGAACAGTACTCCTGCAGGGTCGTCTTGTAGTCCGAAGACTTACCAAGCTCAACCGCGTTTTGCAGGTATGGGCGCAGATGCGATTCGACAACAGAGCGAGTTGGCTCCAGTCCGTGCGAAATGTAGGTCGCACCGATCATGGCTTCAAACGTGTCGCACAGAATCGAGTCGCGGTCGCGCCCACCGGTCAGGTTCTCGCCTTTTCCAAGCAAAATAAAGTCACCCAAACCCATCTTGCGGGCGACTTCTGAAAGCGTCTGCTGGGAAACTATCGCGCCCCTCATGCGCGACAGTTGAGCCTCCGTGAACGTGTCGTACTTTCGGTACAAGTATTCGGTAACGATAATAGACAGCACCGAGTCGCCCAGGAACTCCAGGCGCTCGTTGTGTTCAATACCGCCCGTTTCGTAGGCGAACGAACGGTGAGTAACAGCGGTTACCACCAGGTCGGGGTCCAGGCGTATCCGCCAAGCGCCAAGCAGGTCAGCAACGTTTGCGTTGATCGCCGGTGGCGGTGCGGGGATGTGAGAGGATTTACTCCGGCTCACTCAGCTTCGCCCTCTTTCTTCTTATTTAGATTCGTCTTCAAGCTTTCCATCTTGTAGCAGCTGGGAGAGCTTAGCAAAACGCGGATCGAGCATTTCGTGCGCGTGATCCTCCGGCAGGTCCTTCCACTTTTCACCGCAAACATCGCACAGGCCATCGCAGTCGGGCTGGCACAGCGGCTGGAACGGGAACCCCGAGACAATGTTGTCGCGAAGCAGAGTTTCCAGTTCGATCTCGTCGCCCTCAAGTACGCGCAGGTCTTCTACGCCCTCGTCCCCGTGTTCATCACGCATGCGTTCAATGGCTTCGGGGGTGAAGAACATTTCCGATATTTTGACCGACTTCCGCGTGGAAATGGGGTCCAGGCAGCGAACGCATTCGCTTTCGATCTGCACGGTAGCATCCGCTTCGAACAGGACGCCATCGGTTAGTGAACGCACGGAAATGTCGACCGGAATCGTCGTGCCCGCCGGAACCGTGACAACCGTGGTTGCCAGGTCTTCGGGTGCAATGAGGTCGACGTGGTAGGTGCGCTCGTGGTTCGCTTCGGTTGGAAGCTCTCGGATTGACAGCTTCGAGCCGTTAAACTCGCGCTGGCCCAGTAGCTTGCGTTCAGACACTGCGGATCCCTCCCGGGTTATCGACCTTCGCGGCGCGCTTCTTGCCGCGCCTCGATAGCATCTTGGCCCGCGTGAGTCTGATGCGCAATTCGGTCAAGGGCGATCGCGAGGGTCTCCAGGGACTCCGCGCAGTAGCGGTCCGCACCGTCCGCGAGTTCCACGGCCTTCTCGTGAGCGCTACGGACGATCTCTTCGGCGCGCTGACGCGCCTGGATCGACACGTTTTCCTGCTCGATCATTTCTTCAGCTTGCGCGCGTGCAGCTTCAACGATTTCTTCGGCTTGCGCGCGGGCGGAGGACACCATGTGCTCGGCCTCAGCGGATGCGCGTTCGCGTACAACTTCCGCGTCCTCGCGGGAGCGTTGCGCTAACTCGTCCGCGTTCGCGCGGGCCTGTTCGACGATGTCTTGCGCGCGGGCGTTAGCTTCCTGGATTGTTGTCTCGGCGGCGGTGTCGGCCCGTCCCATCACGGCGTCGGCGTCAGCTACTACAGCGTCGGCGGCAACGAGGTCGTCGGGGAGGGCTTGGCGCGCCTGTTCCAAAAGGTCAAGAATTTCGGCCTTGTTGACCAGGACGGACGCGCTCATGGGGAGTGCGCGGGCGATCTCAACCAGGTCTTCGATCTGATCCAGTGCTGCAATCACGGTTGATGGCCCGTACACGTCGTCGATGGGTTCGCTTCGCGTTGGAACATCCGACTCGTCGAGGATGTCGTTAAATTCTGCGCTGTTGTCACCGCGTAGTTCGTCGCTCATGATGTTTTCCCTCCACCTCGAGTGCCGAGGATCTTTTCATCCAGTGCTTCGCGCACGTGTTCGCTCACCATGCTCGACACGTCACCTCGGTTAATCGCCACTTCTTTAACGATTGTAGAAGAGATGTGGGCAAGCGCCGGGTGGGTGGCGAGGAGAATGGTTTCAATATCTGCCAGTTGCCTGTTCACAGTTGCCTGTGGAAGTTCAAAGTTCGCGTCCACGGCGGAACGCAAGCCTTTAACAATCGCGTCTACGTTTCTGTCCTTGCACCACTGCGCGAGCAGTCCGTCAACATTTTCGACAGTTACGCCCTCAATGTTGCCAATGCTTTTACGGGCAAGGTCGACGCGTTCTTCGCGCGAAAACATGTAGTTTTTGGACGTGTTTTCTGCGACTCCGACGATGACCTCATCGAACAGGGATGCGCATCGCTGGATAATGTCGATGTGCCCCTTTGTGATGGGGTCGAAAGAACCTGGTACTACGGCACGGGTCATGGTTTAACGCTACCGGTTTCCGGTGCAAAAGTTAGGAACCACACCCTGGTCTCTCCCCATTTGCGGTCCGATTCGAGGATGTACCCGGCCGGCCACTGCGGCTGGGCGGTTCGCGATGACAGTTCGAGGACGACTAGCGCATCGTCGGCAAGGAAGTTGGCCAGGTGTTCCAGCACTTGGATAAGTTGCGCCGGATCAATGTCGTAGGGCGGGTCTAGAAACGCGAGCGTGAAGTCGTGAATGGAGGAAAACTTTGCCGCATCGGCGCGCAGAACGTCAACGTTTTCGAACTTATTTTTTGAAACATTTTGTTTTAGTACTTTGATTGCGGCCGGGGCAGAGTCGACGAGGACGCAGCGGCTCGCTCCCCTGGACATGGCTTCCAACCCCAGTGCGCCGGACCCCGCGAATAGGTCAATAACGCGTGCGCCCTGGATTTCATCCCAGCTTTCCAGCCGGGAAAATAGTGCTTCGCGTACGCGCTCGGAGGTGGGGCGAGTGCCGCGCTCGGGCACCTGAAGGGTTCGCCCGCCGTGCGTGCCGGAAACTATTCGCGTCATTTAAGACCTCTCCATCCATTCGGCCTGTTCGTCGAGCTGGGCGATCGCCGCCTTCAGCGCGGGGTACTTAAGCAGTGTTGCGTCTGATTCTACGAGGGCGGCGGCGTGGCGGCGGGCGCCCTCAATGATCGCGGTGTCGCGCATGACTCGCAGGGCTTTGAGCGACGTCTTACCGCCGGATTGCGCACCGCCAAGCACGTTGCCTTCGTGGCGCAGTTTGAGGTCGGCTTCGGCAAGTTCGAAGCCGTCGATGACGGTGGCGAATGCTTGCAGGCGCTTCATAGATTCGGGTGGTAGCTGGTCGCGGTGCACGGCCATGCAGATGGCTTTTTGCCCGCCGCGTCCAACTCGGCCTCGTAACTGGTGAAGTTGGGACAGGCCAAACTGTTGCGAATCGAGGATGACCATCATGGAAGCATCGCGAATATCAACGCCAACTTCGATAACTGTGGTCGTAACCAGCAGCGGAGTTTTGCCGGTGTTGAAGTCGTCAATGATTCGCGCTTTGTCTTCGGGGGTCATGCGTCCGTGTAGCGTCGCAATATTTATGCCGCTGAGGGCGGGCAACTGGCTGAGCATTTGGTAAACGTCTTCGACGTTTGCCAGCTCGGAGTCCTCCCCTTCTGTGGAGTCGATGCGCGGGGCGACTACGAACACGCGGCCACCGGATTCGATTTCTTCGCGGGCGCGCTCCCACATGCGGTTGATCCACGCGGGGTTCGCGGAGTTCACAAGGTAGGTCTGCACGGGAACGCGTCCCTTGGGGAGCTCCCGAATCGACGTTACGTCCAAGTCTCCAAACACGGTCATCGCGATTGTGCGCGGAATCGGTGTTGCCGTCATCGTCAGCATGTGCGGCGCCACGTCGCGGCCCTCGCGCAACTTTTCACGCTGGGCAACGCCGAAGCGGTGCTGCTCATCCACAACTACTAGGCCAAGGTTTGCAAACTGTAGCGAATCTTGAATGAGGGCGTGCGTGCCCACGAAAACTGCGGGCTGCGCACTGGCGGCCAACTGCGAAACCGTCTTCCGTTTGGCTGCCTTCGACGACCCCGTTAGTAGCTCGACGGGCACCATGAGTGACTTTGACAGTGACGCGGCGTGTTGCTGGGCCAAAACTTCGGTGGGCGCGAGCAGTGCGGCCTGGTAGCCGGCCTCCACAGCCGCCGTCATGGCAAGCCCTGCAACCACTGTTTTTCCGGCACCAACATCGGCCTGGAGCAGGCGTTGCATCGGATGCGGTTTAGCCATGTCCGTCAAGATTTCTTGAAGCGCACCGTCCTGCCCGGCGGTGAGCTCAAACGGCAGGCCCGCCCGCGTCTGCTCCACGAGCGCGCCGCCCTCAATCACGTGCGCCGCATCCTGGGCGCTTATCGCGCGGCGTTGCAGCAGACTCGCCTGCAGTACGAGCGCTTCGGCCCACCTCACCGTCTTCTTCGCCCTGGCAACGGCCTCGTCAGATTCGGGGTCGTGCAGGGTGCGCAATGCATCAATCAGGTTCATGAGGGCGTGCTCGGAGCGCACCTTGTCGTCGAGCGGATCGTTAATGTCCCGGTCGCTCACCATGCCCACTACGATTTGCACGCTGCGCGAAGTGAGCCATGACGGGCACTTCGCGCTCGCCGGGTAGATCGGGATTGGGCGCTCCACGCGAGACTCGGCGTCCCCGCTGTCAAACCGTTCAAAATCAGGGTGGGTCAGTTGCAGGCGTCCGCGGTAACTGGAGATCTTGCCTGCAAACAGGTGCTGCGACCCGGGGGTGAGTAGCCTTTGATGCACCGATAGCGCACCGGGGTGGCGGGCAAAGAACGTGGCGTTGATCGTGCCCGCACCGTCGGTTAGCTGGACGGAGAGTCGGACGCCCCGACTGCGGTTATGAATCAAGTCCGCGGAGACCACCTGGGCTAGCAGGGTCACGTCCTCGCCCTCAAAAACGGATGAAAGCGGCGTCAACTTGCCCCAGTGCGCGTATCTGCGGGGGAAGAAGAACAGTAGGTCGCGCGCGGTTTCCAGGCCGAGGGACGCGAGCTTTTTGGCGCTTCGGGCACCAACAATGCGCTCCAAGTCGGAGTCGAGCAGGTCCGGTTTTTCAGGAACTGCCGCGGTTTTGCGTGTGCTCATCCGTTTACCAACACCACCTGCGACGGTTCGGCGCGCACGTATTCAACGAATGCGGTAGCGCCCCGCTCCTCCAGGGCCATCTCTATCGCGTGGCGAAGTAGCGCATCCGGCCGGGGCGTCATCATGATGACGCGATCCAGACCGTAGCCGATCAACTGCACGAGCTGGTTGTTAACCGTTTCCGGATCCAGCTCTTCGATGATTACAACCCGCGATTTCGCTCGGCTCGCCGATGATTCCAACAGTGAGGTCGTAACGGACGCGGTCCGCTCCCCCACTTGCGGCATGAAGATCGGCGCGGACTGCGCCGCCAACACGCTGACGGCAACGTCGGACAGCGGCTCGCTATCTTTAACCACGACCACGTCGCGCGAGCGTTTCGCAAGTTTCTCGGCGCGCCGCGCGATTTGCTGCGCCGCATCGTCGCCCGCCAACACGAGGGACACGCCGGCCGGGGCGGACAGCATGAGCTCGGAGATCACCACGGCGTCCTGCTCGATCGGATTCAGCACGACGTGAGCGCCGGTGGAAGCGACCTCTTCTAGGAAATGCTCGTGGCGAAGCAGTGCAATAACCCGCACGGTTTCGGGGCGTTGCCACGTGGGGCGCGACAGGTATAGCACGCCGGAGGCTTCCTGCTGGACCTCCAGCTCGTCGTAACCAATCAGTTCCCCGTAGCGCGCGTCTTTTACGACAATGTGCCTGACCCAGCCCGTTCGCGGAATGACCGAGGACGGCGTAGCCGTGTCAATGTGGAAACGCCACGTCCCCATTCCAAGCACGCCCGCACTGCCCTGCAGTGAGTAGCGCAGGTCGCGGTCGTCAAGTACCGCGCGGAACTGCTCGAAGTCTTCTTCCATGAAGTCCACGTGAAAGTCCACCGAGAACTGCGCGCCCTTGTGCGGTTCATTACTATCCCCACGTGCGCCGGCCGCAGTTTCGGCCAGGCTCTTCATCATTTCTTGCACAACGGAAAGCGGGTTGCCCGAGCGCTCATAAACCGAGTGCAGCGCCGAAATCATCACGGAAAGCACGCACGCGCCGGGGTTAATCCACCCGCTGGTCGCCTCGATTAGGGCGTCTTGGCTAACCATCGACGCGTTACCGATCATGATGTGCACCGCGTTGATTGGGTCGGGAGTTTCGGCCGCCACTTCGGCTGCGGCGTGGGCCATGTCCTTAAGTTCAGACGCGGGCTGAGAGAACGCGCCCTCAATTGTCTTTGGTAGGGACGCTAAAAATGCGCGCAGGTCGATCGGTCGGATCGTGTCGTGCTTCGCGACGTTTGAAAGTGCCGCCAACACGTTCGTTATAAGCAGTCCAACGTGGCCCTGCGCCGAAGATCGGGAGTAAACCGTCAACGCTTCCGCCGTTGCGGCCGCCGAAGCGGGGGCGCCACCGGAGCGCTCCACCATCGCCATGATTGCAGCCATTGACCTGGCCGCATTTGACCCCGTATCGAAGTCCGAACCGCGCAACGCGTTCAAGTCATCTAAAAATGGTGCGAGGGCGTCTAGGGTTTTCGAGGCACGCTCGATAAACTCGACGAGGGCGGGGCCATCAAGGTCGGATCGGTACGTGTCACTCATAGGCAAATTGTCTCATGAGGAGCGGACAAAAGGTCTTCCCAAACGCGGGAGGACGCACCACGCTCCCGATTGTGTTCCACTAGACACCAACAATGCCCTTAGATGGTTGGAAAACGGCAGGACATTCCGATACGCTATACAGGTTGTCTGAGGTAGCCAGTCTGCCTCGCAGTGCTCATCTGGGCACAATAATAGTAAGACTTGACTAGGAATCGGAGATACGACCGTGGCTTCTAAGTGCGACGTCTGTGGTAAGGGACCCGGCTTCGGGAAGAGCGTTTCGCACTCCCACAAGCGAACCAACCGTCGTTGGAACCCCAACATCCAGCGTGTTCGTGCAATCGTTGATGGCACCCCTAAGCGCCTTAACGTGTGCACCACATGCATCAAGAGCGAGCGAGTAACTCGCGCTATCTGAGTAGACTCAGACACCAATCGCCCTCGAAAAGAGGGCGATTTTTTGTATCCGGGCAGTATCTTTTAAGTAGTGAAATTCAGTACTGGAACGGAGCGGTCGTGGACCTTTCAAAGTTTGATAACGCGGTGAGTGTGGCTGG
>JAUNLF010000031.1 GCA_030532405.1 Actinomycetaceae bacterium
TTACTTTTCGCCGCCGAAGAACTTGTGCCACGGCATGTCGAGCGGAGCATCGTGCTCAATGACTTCGTACAGGTAGCGGCAAAGCGGGAAATCCTCCGGCTTGATGATGCCGCGCTCGGTGAGAGGCTGCAGTGCTCCTCCGATAACGCTGATCGCGCGAACGCCCTCGAGGGTTACGCCCTTCATGAGGTTGTCACGAACCTCGGAGAACGGCACGCCCTGGCCAACGTACGTGCCCGCGCGAACGTTGCGGCCCCCCATAGAGGTCACGAACATGTCGCCCACGCCCGCAAGACCATCCGCGGTTTCCGGAATGCCGCCGAGCAGGATCATGAACTGGCGAAGCTCCACCTGGCCCTGCGCGAACACTGCCGCGTTGTAGTTGAAGCGCACGTAGCGGTCGTCCTGCTTGCCCTCCTTAATGAGGAGGCCCTCGCCAAGGCCGGCCGCGAAAGCGTAAATGTTCTTCGTTGCGGCACCAATCTCGTGGCCGAGGAAGTCCGTGGAAGTCCACACGTGGTAGTAGTCGGTGCGGAACAGGTCAGCCAAGTAGTCCAGCGACTCCTGGTCGTCACCAGCGAACACGACAGCCGTGTCGTGGTGGACGGCAACCTCACCTGCAATCGACGGGCCAACAATCGCCGACCAAGACACCTGCTTTGCAAGCTCCGGATCAAAGAACGACTTCAGCACCTCCGGAAGCATGTGCAGCGTACCATCCTCCTCGGCCTCCATGCCCTTCGTGATCGACAGGACCTTCATGCCCGGCTTCACGAGGCGAGCCAGGTGCTCACCCGCGAAGTGCACGCCAAATGAGTTCACGCCAGACATCGCCACGTCAGCGCCTGCAAACGCCTCCTCAGCCTCTTCAAGCTGGTAGGCGGTAACGCCCTCATTGACCTTCAAATCAAGGTTCGGGTGTACGCCCGTCTTCTGGATCGACTCGATGATCTCGCGGTCTAGGTGCGTACCGACGAGGCGAACCTTGTGACCGTTCTCGGTGAGCGGGTAGGTAAGCGCGGTGGCCATAATGCCAGCGCCAAGGATTGCGATTTCAGCCATGATTTTTCCTTTCGAGTGTTCAGACGAAGAAGCTGCGTGGGTTCGGTTGTTTAGAAAGATTGAGGAGGCGTTACCCGGCGAGGTCGAGTAGCGCCGAAGCGGTTTCTGGGTTGGTGATAAGGACGTCGATGAGGCCGGCTCGGCTCGCTCCAAGGAGCGCGGGCGCCTTATCAATATCGTCGGCAACAGCAATCGAAAGCTTGCTGTTCTTCAAAGTTTCAAGGGGAAGCGAGATCGTTCTGGAGTCGAGATCCGCGGACACGAGGTGCCCGTCGGCTGTAATGAAGTGCGACATCACGTCGCCAACGGCTCCGTGCTTTTCGAACGTCTCAATGTGGTCCGGGCGAAGGTAGCGCGACTGCACGAGCACCGAATCTTTCGTGATCGGACCGGGTGAAAAAATCGTTGCGTCCGCGCTCGCAGCCCCCTCCAAGATTCCAGCAATCGCCGGCTCTTGCATGAGGTGAGAGGCAATTTCGGCACCTCCCACGATCGTCGGCACGGGAAGCACGTGGCCAACACCGGGTCCCTTCTCCGCGATAGTTCCGATCGAAGCGGTCACCGCATCAACCCCAACCGTTGTTGGGCCACCATTGGTTTGGAATACCTGAACGCCGGGCGCCCAGTTTTTCCTCATCGCATCGGCTACTGCCGCCATCGTGCGACCCCACGACACTGCAAGGGAGCGCGGATGCGGACGCATATCCGCAAGGAACTTCGCTGCCGCCTGCGCGACCGCCATCGGGGATTCATCGTCCCCGGAAATAACGATGGCCTTGTCAATGCTCAGCTTGCCGAGCAGTTCGACCTCCAGGGTTCGAGCGCGAGCGCGCGGATGGTTGATCGTGATCGTGACGATGCCGGTCTTGCGGGCATCCTCGAGCAACCTGCCAACGGTCCAGCGGGTTATGCTGAGGCGCTCACCTATTTGAGACTGCGTGAGCCCCTCAAAGTAGTACATC
The DNA here is from genome assembly GCA_030532405.1 of Actinomycetaceae bacterium. Classification (GTDB taxonomy): domain Bacteria; phylum Actinomycetota; class Actinomycetes; order Actinomycetales; family Actinomycetaceae; genus Gleimia. The sequence continues at coordinate 2,025 of JAUNLF010000031.1, forward strand.
TGCGCGGCTTCCAGCATCAGATCATCGCGACTTTGACTCATGACCTTAGCCCCCTTTTGCTATCACCTTCACTCTCTCACATCACGCGCATATGTAAAGACGCTGGAAGATCATTGCACTTATGAGCAATAGCGGTGGTTCCGTGAGTGAGAATCGGCTGGACGGGAAACGGACGGACCCGAAAATCAGTTGGGTACGAGAACAGATAGACACGCGAATCGTGTGGGTACGAAAATCGGCGCGACCCCGAAGGGCCGCGCCGATTTATTTTGGTTTAGTTAGTGCAGACTACTTAACGAAGCCGAGTGCGCGAACAGCGTCGCGCTCCTCTTCGAGAGCCTTCACGTTGCGGGCGATGCCAGCCTTCTGACGATCGTTCAGCTCGAGACCCTTGACGATCTCCCACTCGCCACCGTTGGAGGTAGCCGGGAAACCGAAGATGAGGCCCTCGGGAACACCGTAGGAACCGTCCGAAGCGAAACCGGAGGTTACCCAGTCGCCTTCCGGCGTGCCCTGTACCCAGTCGTGCATGTGGTCGATTGCGGCAGATGCTGCCGATGCTGCGGAGGAGGCACCGCGCGCCTCGATGATCGCGGCGCCGCGCTTTGCAACGGTCGGAACGAAGTAGTCGTCCAGCCAAGCCTCATCAACAAGCTCGGTGGCCGGCTTGCCGTCGACGGTTGCGTAGGTGATGTCCGGGAACTGGTCTGCGGAGTGGTTACCCCAAACAACCATGTCCTTGATCGACGGGCTGAACACGTCGAGCTTGTGAGCAAGCTGCGAGATAGCGCGGTTGTGATCCAGGCGCATCATTGCGGTGAAGCGGGATGCCGGTACGTCCGGAGCCGCAGCGGATGCGATCAGAGCGTTCGTGTTCGCCGGGTTGCCAACAACGAGGACGCGAATGTCGTCAGCCGCGTTGTCGTTGATTGCCTTACCCTGCGGGCCGAAGATACCGCCGTTAGCCTCGAG
>JAUNLF010000032.1 GCA_030532405.1 Actinomycetaceae bacterium
CTACTAGCAAAGCTTCAGGGCCGCATCCGAGTTTTTCGGGTGCGGCCCTTTTTCGTCCTCACATATTCGTATCAGAGGGCGCGGAAAGCATCGCAGTGTACTGTTCGGGTAGTGGCCTGCCGTTTAGAGCGTCGCCGCTGTAGAGCCGGCGAACACCTAGATCGGGCAGCCAGGCTCGCCCTCGTGAATCGTAGAAGAACTATTTTCTTCGAAAACGAAATTTAGTTCGCTAACGCGAGGATCGATCCAGTCGACGGACTCCTCGGATGCGCCAAGGGCGCGGAGGATGAACTTTTCAGTGTTGATCTTGACGTGCTCGCGCTCCAAAGGTGAGTCCGGCAGGTCCTGACCCGCAAGGCACGCCTGCACCAGCCCGATCGTTTGCGGGGTGGGAGGCTGGCTAATTTGGCCGGACTCGTAGGCCTCTCGTAACAGGTTGAACATGACATCACGGACGATTTTGCCGTGCTCGCGCAGTTTCGCGGGCGGCTGCGACACGTTGCGGATATTGACTTCCACAGCAAGGTGGAACTGCTTCTTCAACTCCAACCGCGCGCGCACATAAATCCGCAACTTTTGAAGCGGATCGTCAACAACCTGCAGTGCTTCAAGGAGGATACGCGCAAAAGCTTCCGTCGCGGAGCTCATCAGCTCAAGCAACAGCGTCTCTTTATCCTCAAAATGATTGTAAATCGCGGTTCGGCCTATACCGGCACGGCGGGCGATTTGCGCCATAGTGATCTGGTCGAAGGGATACTCGTGCAAGAGGGAAGACAATGCGCCGAAGAGGGCTTGGCGCGTCTTCTCTCGATGTTCGCTCACAGTGGCGCCAATAATCTTAGGCATACAGCGATTTTATGACATTTCAAGCCGTTTTGTCTCATATCGCGTCGGCCGTGATCTTGCGTAGGTTTATTTTGGTCCGAGGGCGTTGCCACGCGCGGCGGGGGTGCAAGGGTGGCGGCGTTGTGAGACGCCAACGCAACCGGCCCGCGCGGGGGCATAGGTTATCGGTATGGCTTCGAAGGATCTCAAAGACGCGTTGAAAGACACGTGGATTGTGGGCGCAGGGTACATTCCCCTGGGCCTGGCTTTTGGGATGTTCGCGGTCTCCCTCGGCATCACCTGGTGGTGGGTGCCTATCATCTCGGTCTTCCTGTACGCGGGCTCGATGCAGTTCGTTGCCGTCGAACTAGTGGTAGGAGGAGCAGGGTTTGCGTCCATCGCCCTCACAACGCTATTCGTAAACTTTAGACACATCTTTTACGGAATCTCGTTTCCGCTGCGAAAGATGAAGTCGAAACTCGCCCGCGCATACGGCATTCACGCATTGACAGATGAAACGTACGCCCTCCTGGCAACACGCGACCCGAAAACGCTGACGGGCAGGCGCGTGTTTTACACCGAAATTATTGACCACCTGTATTGGATCGTCGGCACGACAGTGGGCGCGCTGATAGTGCATTTGGCGGACTTTGACGCGACGTTCATGTCGTTTGCGTTAACCGCGTTGTTCATCGTGTTGGCGATGGATGCGTACCGGGCGAATCCGGATCCGCTCGGCGTGGTCGGCGCGGCCATCGCGGGGGCGATCGGCATGCTGACAGGCAAAGACTTCATGCTGATAGTTGCGCTCAGCCTGTTCACCGTGTTCGTCATTGTGCGAACCGCCCGGTCCGATAAACCCGCCGCACAGTTGAAAGCCGGCTTAGAGAGGATCGACTTCGGGCCATGAACACCACGTACGTAATCATCGCCATGGCGATCATCGCGGTCGTCACCTACCTGCTGCGTGCCGCCCCATTTTTTGCCCTATCAAAAGTGGAAGACCACCCGGTCGTCCTTCAAGTTGGTCGCGCCATGCCGATAGGCGTCATGGTGATCCTCGTGATGTACACGCTACTGGACGTGTCATTCACCGCGACGGTCGGCTGGATTCCCGCGTTTGCCGGCATGGCCGTCACCTTCCTGGTCCACCTCAAATGGAGCAGCGCCATGTTCTCCATCGTCTCCGGCGTCGCCACCTACGCCGTGCTTTTACACCTGCTGGGTTGAATGTGGCCGTGCTCGCCCTCAAAAACTAAATGATCGATAGACTGGCCGCGATGTCTAAAAAACCAGTAGTAGCGGCCGCAATATTCGACTTTTCGGCCGACGAGCCCCGCATTTTGGCGGCTTCGCGCGCGTATCCAGAAGATTTACGAGGGCGATTCGAACTTCCGGGCGGCAAGATCGAACCCGACGAACAGCCCTACGAGGCACTCTTGCGCGAGATCCGCGAGGAACTCGGGTGCACGATCCAGCCGGATCGACCCGTGCTTTCCGACAGTGAGGACGGCGCGTGGCCGATCCTGGACGACCGCAAAATGTACGTGTGGCTAGCGGAAGCCATTGAGACACCCGAACCGAGCAAAGACCACTTGGAACTACGCTGGGTAACCCGCCGCGAGGCGCGGAACCTTGACTGGCTAAAACCCGACATCCCAATCGTCAAAGCAGCCTTCGACCTGCTGTACCAAAACTAGCCGTCCGCCGTTATCAGCCGGCCAGTTGGCAGTGCGCCTGGTTGCTGCTGGCCGCGGGCTTTAGGCTTGCTGCTGGCCGCCGTTTTGGACGGGTGCGGGGTGCCCGTTATACTGGTGTTCACTCACGCCATCCGGATCGCCGGTTGTCGTGACAGCTGGTTTTCCCTATGTTTCAGGGCAAACTGAGCGTCTGCGGGTGTAGTTCAATGGTAGAACATCAGCTTCCCAAGCTGAGAACGCGGGTCCGATTCCCGTCACCCGCTCTGATCTTTACGGCCCATTTTGCGTAGCCTGAGCGTAGTTCTTCGTAGTATG